>NZ_JABSUT010000017.1:0-79756 GCF_013284285.1 Brevibacillus sp. HB1.4B | reverse complement strand
AACTTTGCACAGCTCACGCAGACGGACGGTACCTTCCTTGTTTCCCGCGACAAAATGGATGACTTTACTTTCGACAAACTAAAGGGCAGTGTCTTCTTGGGCCAACGTAAAGGCGGCATGCCGCAAATGGTCGGCGAGTATGTACTCAAAAAGCACAATATCAATCCGCAAGGCGACCTGGAACTCATTCAGAATATCGAATTCAAAAATATTGCGTCTTCCTTCGCATCTGGTACCGGAGCGTATGTACAGCTGTTTGAACCGGAAGCCTCCCGCTTTGAACAGGAAGGAATCGGCCATGTCGTCGCCTCTTTTGGCAAAGAGAGCGGAACTGTTCCTTACACAGCCTTTATGACAAAACAAAGCTATATCGACAGCAACGCAGCAGCTATTCAAAAGTTTACCAATGCGGTCTACAAAGGGCAACAGTGGGTTGCCAGCCACAGCGCAAAAGAAACTGCTGATGTGATTGGCAAGTACTTCGAGCAAATCGATCCAAAGATTCTGGAAATCGCTGTACAGCGTTACTTGGAGCAGGGCTCCTATGCTACCGATCCCATCCTAGACGAAAAGGAATGGAACCAGCTACAAGATATTATGGATTCCGCTGGTGAGTTAAAACAACGTGCTGATTACACCAAGCTGGTAAACACCACATTTGCTACCCAATCCAAGGAAGGGAAATAGGCCGTCATGAAGCAGATTTCTTCTACGCCGGCAAAAATAGAACTCGGCCACGTGACCCATCTTTATTTATCCACGACCAGGGCGTTCATGGCGGTCCAAGACATTAACCTGCGCGTGGAGGAAGGCGATTTCATTTGTCTGGTTGGTCCCAGCGGTTGTGGAAAGACGACGTTGCTCTCCCTTATTGCAGGGCTTGAGAAGCCGACAGCAGGTAAGGTGTGGATCGACGGAAGAGAAGTCAGCGGAACGTCTAGGCAAGTTGGCTACATGCTTCAGCAAGATTATTTGTTCAATTGGCGCTCCATCGAAGATAACGTGTTTCTCGGACTCGATATCCAAGGCATCCGCTCCAAGGAAACAGAAGAGTACGCCCTGCATCTGCTGGATGAAATGGAACTGTCTGATGTGCGCAAATCCTCTCCCCTACAGCTGTCAGGCGGCATGCGACAACGGGTTGCACTCGTCCGCACACTCGCCTGTCAACCTGATGTGCTGTTGCTTGACGAACCATTTTCTGCATTAGACTACCAAACCAAACTCAAGCTCGAAGACTTGATCTTTTCAACACTACGCCGGCATAAAAAAACGGCAGTCCTTGTGACACATGATCTCTCGGAATCGATCGCGATGGGCGATCGCGTTTATATCTTTTCACGCAACCCGGGACGCATCAACAGCGAGATTGTCGTACCCAACCCGATCCGGGATGCTCTGCCGTTCGACGCCAGAAATCATGATGAATTCCAAGACTTGTTCCATCGCGTGTGGAAAGAGATGGAGGTAGTGTCTGATGCAGCCAAAGGAAATTGAATCCGTCCATCGTCGCTACTTGCAGCTTGAAAAGCGTATGAGCTTTTCCGTCTTTGCCACACAACTGTTCCTCTTTCTCGTTTTTCTCGGCTTATGGGAGCTCTTGGCTCGAACAAACACCATTAATGCACTCATCTTCAGCTATCCCTCCAAGATTTGGGCTCAATTTTGGCTACAGCTGCAAGATGGCAGTCTTCTCCCGCATGTCGGCTTGACCGTATGGGAAACGATTATCGGCTTTCTCTTAGGCACGATTCTGGGAACCGTCATGGCAACGATTATATGGTGGTCCCCTTTTCTCTCCCGCGTACTAGAGCCTTATCTGGTTATTGCCAACAGTATGCCAAAGGTAGCCCTCGGTCCGGTTTTCATCGTTGGCTTTGGTCCAGGTTTGCTCTCCGTCATAGCCATGGGGTGCGCGATCTCGGTCATCATCACCACGATCAACGTCTACACCAGCTTCAAAGAAGTCAATCAAAATTACGTCAAAGTCGTGCAAACACTTGGAGGGAGCAAACGGCAAATCTTCACGCTCGTCATTTTGCCAGCTACCATCCCAACCCTTCTCGCAACGCTGAAAGTGAATGTCGGACTTTCGTGGGTGGGCGTCATCGTCGGAGAGTTTCTCGTATCCCAGCAAGGCTTGGGGTATTTGATCATATACGGCTTCCAAGTATTTAATTTCACCCTGGTCATGATGAGCTTAGCCATTATCGCGGTCATCGCTACCGTGATGTATCAAGGCGTAGCCTATATAGAGCGGCGGCTCACCAGCCAGTTCAAATAGATGGCTTCTAAAAAACGGTGCCAACCATCTACCGGGGATGATTACACCGTTTTTTCATGGATCAATAGGTTCTTACGAGGTTAAGGGGCCACGATCTCGACCTTAATTCTATCTGGGTCCTCAAAAAACAAAGCATAATGTCCCTCGCCTCCAGCATGCGGATGCCGATCCTGATAGAGCAAAGAGATACCGCGACGAGCAGCTTCCTCCCGCAGCTTTTCCACATGTTCTCGATCCCGTGCGTAAAATGCCAGATGATTCAAACCGACTCGACACCGATGATACGGGGTATCGAGGAATCGCTCTTCGGCCTGAACGAATACCAGATAGGTACCATTCTGTTTCCAGCTTACCCCACTGGCCCATTCTTGATATCGCACATAGCCCAGCTCATCCTCCAGCAACCATCCCCAAAAATCTTTGGAGCGTGCCAAATTGGAGACGTACACTTCCACATGATGCAGCATCCCACAGTCCCCCTTTTACAGAAAAACGCCCGACAGCGAAATGCCGGGCGCTCTAGCTATCGATTTACTTCCAAAACTTCCACTTGCTCTTCTTCGCTGTCGGATCGTCCATGTGGCTCTCGACGACCTTCTGTTGGGCGGCTGCTTCCACTTCGAGCGCTCCAGGTACTCGATTCAGGAAGTGATCGACCATAGGCTTGTAGTTATCTGGCAAATGCTCTTGCATGCTACGCAGAATGCCGATTGCCTTTTCCATTTGATCGGTTGCCAACAGAGCGTTGGCATAGTTGAAGCCAGCATACGGATACGGGAAATGCGGCGTCCAGAACTTTTCACAAATCTGAATCAACTGATAGACATAACCCGCTTGTCCCAATTCACCTGTCACAGTCATGACGACCTCAAAGCGGTCTTTCGCTCCTTCAATCGCTACCGTGTACCATTTCATCGCATTCAGGAGGTCCTCCTCCGTCAAAGCCAGACGAGCCAGCTGCAGCTGTGGTCTCCAAGCGCCTTCTTTACTTGCCAGCGCCTCTAGCTGCCCTTTCAGTTCATCCTTTTTCCCTCTTTGCACGAAGCTCTCGACAAACATATTCAAGCCATTTTCTTGATTCGGGTCTTTGTGCAGACCAGTATGTAGGGTCTCGAATGCTTTTGGCTCATCTCCCTCAAACGCGAAAATCTTTGCCAAATTGGTGCAAGCCGTACCCGATGACGGGAATCGTTCCAGACAATCTGTCAGGATTTTTTTAGCGCTTTCAAATTCTCTCGCCTGCATATGAACGACTGCACGGAAAATGAGAGCAGACTCGATTGGACCGTATAATTCGAGAAGCCTGTCAGCAGCGACAGCGGCTTGCTCATGAAATTGACCCTTCACCAACTCCATCGCAAAATCGCGAAGCTTATCTTTTTCATCCCAGTACTTATCCAGATTTTGCGGAATGATTGTTTTCTGGTAGTCCTCTCGGGACATATCGATGGTTTGACCAAACTCATTGGTAAACGTCACAAATTCAGACATGAAACAGCCTCGCTTTCATTTCCTCACAAAAGTTTCAAATTCTCCACACAAGGAAAACCGCCAATTAGATCCATGCTTTGATATTTACTTTACGGATAAATTCCTCCATTGATTCCTTCGCGGGTTCGTCATTTGCCTCTTCTGCATCTTCCATGCCCATCAGTTGTCGAAACAGTGCTTCGTTCCTTGTCGCCAATGCAAAATCAAGTAAAGCCTCATGCGAGATGCGATTGGCTTCTTCCTCCAGCAATTGCTCCTCCAAGGCGATATCCTCTTCTACAACAGCGATATGCTTATCAATTTTCGGTATGCGTAAAACCCAGGAAAATGCGCTGTCCGGATTGCGGTCACGAGCAATCAGGTAACCGTATTCACCCAAAGGCAAACCTTGCTCGAAGGAGTCGGCAACAATGACGACGCGTTGTCCAAGCTTGAACATGAGCGTCAACTCCCAATAAAGATTAATTCTAATCATACTAAATTGTATGTGTTCTTGGGAAGAGCAAACCCAAGGATAGCCAAACGCACAAAAAGTTTGTTGCCCGAACCAAAATAAGGTACAATTTTTACTAGTGAATGGATATTGGTAATGAGGTGTACAAGGTATGGGTGAAATGTCTACAGGGTTTTCCCTGTTTATCGTTGGCTGGACCATTGTTCTCGTAAGTCTTATGGCGATTGGCGGGTACTTCATGTTCCGCAAATTTCTCAAGTCCATGCCCAAGCAAGACGGAAAATCTGACTTGGATTGGCAAGATCATTACATTGATCAGACACGTGCACTCTGGACAGATGAGGGTCTGACCTTGCTCAATGAATTGGTTGATCCTGTGCCACAGTTGTTTCGTGATGTTGCGAGACGTTCCATTGCAGCGAGAATCGGCCAGATCGCGCTGGAAGAGAAAGCAACCAGAATTACAACAGATTTGATTGTAAAGGGGTACATCGTAGCAACCCCCAAGCGTGACCACAAATGGCTCATTGCTCACCTGAAATCCAAAGAAATCGACTACACTCCCTATGAGAAATATTTGAATGCCGAGGGATAATTGAAACTTCCTGTGGCGTGATCCGTAAAAAAGGGTAATACCTTTTTGGCAAGGAGACGATGTGGATGTCAGTCCTACTCACGATTTTGGGGATCGGTTTCGTTATCTTGATCGTTGCGATTGTCATAGTGGCGGTCCTCTTTAAGAAAGGCGCCCGGTTCTTGTGGAAAATGACCGGACGTGGCTATCACAAGTACAGCAGCAGTGATTACCGATATCGCCCTTTTTGGAAGATGGGGCATCGAACATACGGTCATCGTCACTATCATCGCAAATATTCTAGCCATAGTGGATTTTTTAGCAGCTAATGCCATGGAAATGAGAAGGCACTCAAATTCGTTTGAGTGTCTTTTTTTGTGTGTAAAATGTTGAACGTAGTTTTTTAAAACAACTGTTCTAAAGGTCCCAAAACAAGCAACAAACCTCCAAAACCACAAGACTCGTGGCGCTGGAGGTTTGCATTATTTAAGCATCGCTGCTTCTTTTGTTTACGTTTTGCGGCCCTCCGGATACCCCACCCGATACCAGGAATGCCATGATTTCTGAGCTCTCCGTATCAAGCAGTTGTACCTGATCGCTCGGGAACAACAGGAGATTTCCTGCAAAATTGTACGACTGTGGCAAATAGACCGCTACGTGGTCTGTGAGACCGAAAGAATCGAGGCTTTCCTTTGTAATAAACCCAATTGCCTTCGCATTTCCATCCTTAGATAGCGTCACGAGCACCGGCTTGTCGAAGCTCTTCTTCTCCCCTACAAACGCTCCGATCAAATCCTTAATGGATGTATAAATGAGTTTGATAAACGGCACTTTCTCGAAAACAGTGGACACGAGCGAAAGCACTCCGCGTGTCAGCACATTGGATGCAAGGAAGCCTACAATCGTGATGCCGAGTATGGTTAAGAGGAAGCCCAGTCCTGGAATTTGGAGGTTAAACCAATTGTGGACCAGCTTATAGAACCAGCTATCCACTGTCGTGAAAATCCAGTACAAAATATAAATCGTCACTGCCAAAGGAATGACAAACAATAACCCCTCTAAAAAATAGCGAATGAAACGCTTCATCTCTCTTCTCCTCTCCCCTAACCACCTACCGTAATTATTGTACCTGATTGGGGTGCCATCTGCTATGATGAAGAAAAAAAAGAGAAAGTAGGGAGATTCATGCAAGCACTTGTCACACCTCAATGGCTCAAGGATCATCTTAACGATGAAAATATGGTGATCGTCGATTGTCGTTTTGCTTTAAGTGCTTCTGAAGCAGGTGCAGAGGAATACGGGAAAGATCATATCCCGCAAGCCCTCTACTTTCATCTGAACCGTGACCTTTCTGGTTCCAAAAGCGAGCATGGTGGACGTCATCCTCTACCAGATCCAGATCTGTTAGCTGCCCATTTTTCAAATGCGGGAATTGATGCCAACACGACTGTCATCGCCTATGATGATCAGGAAATGGCGATGGCAGGACGTCTATGGTGGCTGCTGCGATACCTTGGTCACGATCGGGTAGCTGTACTCGACGGCGGATACGCTGCTTGGAAAAAGGCTGGTTATGAGGTAACAGCAGAAGTACCTACTGCTGTACAAGCTCGAGAGTTCGTCCCCCATGTCCGTCACGACATGCTGGTTGACATGGAAGGTGTCAAAAAACGCAGCGAACATACTGTATTACTCGATTCTCGTGCGCCAGAACGCTACCGCGGTGAGAATGAACCGATCGACGCAAAAGCAGGTCACATACCCGGGGCGCACAATTTCTTTTATAAGGACAACCTCGCTGCTGATCAGACGATGCTTCCGGCAGACGAGCTGCAAAAGCGTCTCGTTCCTTACGCTGACAAAGAATTGATCGTCTATTGCGGCTCAGGCGTGACAGCTTGCTCCAATCTGCTTGCTTTCCATGCTGCTGGTCGAACAGATGTGAAATTGTATTTGGGCAGCTGGAGTGATTGGAGCTCGTACGAGGAAAATCCGGTTGCTACCGGTGAAGAGTAATTCCAAAAATGGAATGGCGGCGATCGCCTCCCTACGATACTGGGGAGCGGTCGCCTTATTTTTTCTGCCTCTATCATTTTCGCTATCATTCATAGATAATAATTATCATTATCATCAAAATGCATACTTGCCTGAAAAGGTGGATGGTTTCATGAAACATAACGAAGCATACAAGCCTAGTCGTCAAATGTCACTAGACGAGGTCCGCGCCTATATAATCTGTAACTTCGATCGTCCGTTAAACGTAACTACGTTGGCAGCGATGGCGAACTTAAGTTCGAGCTATTTTGGTGATTCGTTCAAGAAGGCTTACGGGCAAAGTGTCATGGACTATGTAACGAGTCTGCGTATCAATCACGCCAAGCGATTGTTACGCGAGACGGATATGAAGCTGCGGGAGATTGCGAAAACAATCGGGTATAGCGATGAGTTTTACTTTAGTCGGAAGTTCAAGAAGGAAGTGGGTGTATCCCCCTCCTCGTATGAAAGAGTTTCCGAGCGCAAAGTTGCCGTCTACACCCCTTCCCTACTGGGACATCTAATGGTACTTGGGATTATACCAGTCGCTGCTCCTTTGGATGCGAAGTGGACCCCCTATTACTATCAGCAGTATCAGCAACGGATTGCGGTTCATCTAAAAGCGGTCGAAACACCATGGAACGATGACGATCAGGAAATGATGCTTCTGGCTGCCAAGCCTGATATTGTCATCAGCCACATAGAACTTCCCGAAACTACTAGGCAACGCTTGTCTGCACATGGCATAGTCGTCTTGACCCTCCAATCTTCTGGCTGGAGAGAACGATTACGTGAAGTTGCCAGTTACACGGGCAAAGAAGCAGCTTGTGACTCCTGGATTGCTTTTTATGAAGCGAAGGCTGCTGCCGTTCGCGCAGACCTGCAGCCCGTGCTCAAACAAGATAAATTTGCGATCATTCGACTATATCGGGATGGCATCCATCTCTACAACAACAAGGGGATGAAGGAGCTTCTGTGCGATGATTTGCAGCTTTCTCTTGTGGAAGAAGAAACGGAACCTTGCAATCGGCCAATTACGCTTGAGCAGCTAGTGAGCTTAGACCCGGAGCGAATCCTGTTGTTCGTTTGTCTGGATGAGTCGACACGTATAAACTGGCTGACGCTACAGCATCATTCGCTTTGGAGAGGACTTCGCGCTGTTCAAGATGGGTATCTCTATTCCTTGCCTTCTAATCCGTGGTACGAGTATTCACCCGTTGCCATGAATCGGATGCTGGATGAAATGCTACTGATGGTAACGGGGAAAAGTCCAAATGCGATTCAAGGTGTTGTCCATGGAGCCCCTTTCTTGTGTGAATTATAATGTTTTTCAGTGAGAAACATTATCAACGAGAGGGGATTCCACTTGTATGACAAAGAAAACTAGCCTTGCCCTGATGCTGACCACGACGATGCTCGTTGCTGGACTTACGGCAGGCTGCGGGAGCAATGCAAGCAGTGAGGCAGTGACGCAGAAGGTCGATTCGTCCGCGACTGGGAGCGTCGAAGGATCGGCAAAGAGCTCATCTGATCAGCCTGCCTACCCGCGGGTACTAAAAGATGAAATGGGTAACGAGGTGACATTGCCTGCCGCACCTGCCAAAATATTCGCTCCCAATCTGGAAGATACATTGGTCGCATTAGGCGTTGCTCCGGTCGTGCAGTGGTCAACGGGCTCAAGACCAAAAATGTATTTGCAAGATAAGCTAAAAGATGTGCCGTCCATTACCTTCGCAGGTGGATTGCCTCCAGAGCCGGAAGCTGTTATGGCCCATGAGCCAGATCTCATCCTCTTGCACAATGCCAACCATATCGAAAGCGGCGTGTACGATAAATATAAGATGATTGCTCCGACATATGTGTTCAAACAGGCAAATTCTGATCTTGAATCTTCCGTACGCGTGGTTGGCGATCTGTTGGGCAAGTCGACGGAAGCTGAAAAAGCTTTGCAGACATATAAGGAGCATGTCGAGTCAGCCAAAAAGGAGTTGGCCCCTCATATCCAAGGCAAAAAAGCCGCAATCATTCGCTTCAATGGCAGAGGGATGTTCTTCATCAAATACGATTTCTTCAGTGGATACGTACTTACCAAAGAACTGGGCTTTTTGCCAAGCCAGGTCGTATCCAGCGGTGACATTAATTTATCACTAGAGAGCTTACCTGATTTGGATGCGGACTATATTTTCCTCATCAATGACGCTGGTACGGGGGATGCGTTTGAGAAAGACTTGACAGAGAGTGCTGTTTGGAAAAGCATGGAGGCTGTGAAGAACGGTCGTACGTTTAAAGTTGAGGGAGATCACTGGTTAAGTGGTGGTCTGATCGCACATATGAAAGTCATTGACGATGTGAAAGGATTGATTGCAAAATGAGAATCATAGAGAAAAACGGCTACTCCCCTAGTAATTGTGTAGAGTGGACACTGCAATCAAGCCAAGGTCGTGACTATCGGATTATGATTGCGATTCCGGAAGCTGAGGCCCCTCCTGAAGGGTATGCGGTTATTTATGCCGTGGATGGCGATGCGATGTTCGGAACGATTGCCGAGACAGTGAAGGTCCAAACCCGTAAGCCCAAGGGCTTCAACCCAGCCATTGTTGTAGGAATCGGCTATCCATCACGTCTGCCATTTGACATGGACCGCCGGTGTTATGATCTGACCATGCCTGTGGACGCAGCTACGCTTCCTGACCGACCAAACGGGCAGTCTTGGCCAGAGTATGGCGGAGTTGATTTGTTCCTCGATTTCCTTGAACAGCAGCTAATGCCAGCTATTTCTTCCGAGTGGCAAATAAATCCGAACAAACAGGCGATTTTCGGCCACTCCTTAGGCGGCCATTTCACACTGTATACGATGTTCTCGCGTCCGAAGCTATTCTCTCACGTCATATCAGGCAGTCCTTCCGTTTGGTGGGGCAATGACGAGGTAATGAGGGAGCAAGAGCGCTTCATTGCCCAATGGAAAGGGGAACACGAAGTAAAGCTTCTTGTCATTGTTGGCGGTGATGAACTCTCCTTCATGGTCGAGGGTGCACAACGGGTCGTCGAGCGCATGAAACCACTCGCTACCAAAGGTATTCAAGTGAGCTACATCAAATTCGAAGATGAGGGCCACGTAAGCGTGCTGCCTTCCGCGATCAATAGACTGGTGCGGTTTGTGCTTACGGATTAACTCTCTGAAACTACTTTCAGAACGTAAAGGACAGACAAATGATACGATATATTCGTTTATTGCTTCATTTCGGCTATCAAGAAGCCATGTCATGCTTGTTTCCGGTCTTTATTTTTGCTTCGCTGGCCTTATCCAAATTCGTCACCATTCCTGGTTTGCCGAGGTATGACCTCCTGCTTTTGCTTTGCCTACTCTTCCAAATCTTCATGGTGAAAAGTGGCTTGGAGTCTCGGGACGAATTGAAGGTCATCACGGTCTTTCACGTGATCGGGCTGTGCTTGGAAATATTCAAGGTGCATATGGGATCTTGGAGCTATCCAGAAGATGCGTACAGCAAGGTGTTTGGCGTTCCTCTTTACAGTGGGTTCATGTACGCCAGTGTCGCGAGCTACTTATGTCAAGCTTGGCGCCGACTAGAGGTCTCTCTCTCTGGCTGGCCGCATCAGATTATCGCCACCATTTTGGGCGCCATGATCTATCTGAACTTTTTCACCCACCATTATATTTGGGATTTGCGTTGGGTGCTGATGGCAGCTATTTTCATTGTCTTCTGGAAAACCCGTGTTTATTTTAGCGTCGCGAACGAGCGATTTTTCATGCCCATCCCTCTTGGTTACTTTTTGATCGGTTTTTTCATTTGGATTGCGGAAAATATAGCGACGTTCCTCGGTGCTTGGAATTATCCGAATCAAAGAGCAGGCTGGGAGCTCGTGCATCTCAGTAAAATCAGCTCGTGGTTTTTACTTGTCATCGTGAGCTTTATTATCGTGGCAGAATTGAAGCACGTAAAATCCAGAAGATCCCAGTCCCATGATAGCAAGAGACACATATAAAAAGCCTATCCACTCTTTCGCACGAAACGACAAAGGGTGGATAGGCTTTTTCTTCTTATTTGACTACGTTGCTCAGTACATTCTCAATCATTTGGCGGTTAGCAATGACGCCTGTGTACAGCCAACTGGAATCTTTCGCAAATGTATAGGCATTTCCATTCTTCACAGCAGGGATATTCGCCCATACGGGGTCCTTTTGCAGCTGTTCCAAACCAGTCGGATTACTGTTTACGATAAACAAGTACTCGGCATCGAGTTCAGCCAATTTCTCCATGGAAATCGAATTCCAGTTTGCTTCTCCTGACTTGGAGATTTCCTGAACGATGGTAGGAACCTTAAAGCCGAGGTCCTTGTAGAGCACATCGCCGCTAGACAAGTCCTGACGTGCTACGTACACATTTTTCCCCGTCATCCACAGTGCTGCCGCTGATTTTTCTCCGATCGCTTGCTGCAACTTTTGTTTGGATTCGGCTGCAAATGTCTCATAATTCGCCAGCACTTTCTTCGCTTCTTCCCCCTTGTTAAGGACTTCTCCTACTGTCAGGAGTTCTTTGCGCCAATCGCTGTTCTTTTCTTTTCCGATTGTATAGGTTGGCGCAATTTTTTCGTACTGACTATACTTGTCGCCTTGGATCAAGGTCGCGCTATCCAAAATAATCAGGTCAGGACTGTGGCTCATCACAACTTCTGGTGGCAGATCATAAGGAATCGCTGGAATACCCGCCAGCTCCTTTTGCAGGTAGCCCTGTACCTCGCTGTTTCCTACAGACCATTGGGCAACTGGCTTCACTCCCAACGCTACTAAATGATCCTCCAGATAAGAAGCGATCACGCGCTTCGGTTGGGTTGGGACTGTTACTTCATTTCCCATCGCATCCTTCAGTACTCGTGGAGCTTCAGCCCCCGGTGTCGCAGTCTGACTGTCACCCGCTTGAGTCTCTGGATTCGCTGCGTTCGGCTGGCCAGAACAAGCGCTCACGATTGTAACTAGGCTTGCCAATACGACACTGGCTATCGAAAGTTTGGCTGTTTTCTTCATTGGTGTATTCCTCCATCTGCGTCATGCCATCAAGCAGCGGCAATTGCCAACTCGACCACATTTTCACTGAGAATAATTATCAAAAACACAATGGGTATTATAGCGGATTATGGCACGATGCTCAACTTTTTGTTTATGGAAACGAAAAAAGACCCCCTGCTTACTAAGCAGAAAGTCCTTCTACTCTCTATTTTTAATCCGCTTAGCGTGGAACCCCGCTTAACAAGAATCGATGTAGTCCCCCGATCAGACACACGCCAGCTGTTACAAAAAACGCAATGAAGTAGGAATGGTGCCAATTCCCCAGCAGGCCTGCCAATATTGGGCTCAATACCGCTCCGATCGACAATACCGCTGAGTAAATACTAAACACACTCCCGTATTGCTCTCGGGGTGAATGTACCGTCAAAATGGTCGCAAAAGCTGGGAACAGCATCCCAAAGCACGCCCCGAAGAAAAACATCATGACGTGAATCGGAATCGCCAAGCCGATTGCGAGGGCGTACAGAAGAAGGCTAAGCACACCCAATCCAGCAAACGTTCTCGTCTCTACGGGGACGCGATGCAGCCAAAACTGGCACAGAATCGCTAGTGCCCCCAAGCCTTTCAAACTGAACAATATGCCAGTAACTGCGGGGGACAGCCCTTGTTTTTGGATGAGCAAAGGCACTTCATAGATGATTGTTCCTTGGGCGTAAATGATCGCAAATCCCCCAAGAAACGCAGGGTACAGCATGCGATTTTCCAGGATAGCGGTAAGGCTCTGCTTGCCCCCACCTTTGATCCGTGGCGTGGACGGCGTGCTTCCCTCTACTCTTTGGGGCAACATCATCCAAGCGAAAACGCCAGCAATGATCATCATGTAGCCGAGAATCACGAATGATTGACCATAGCCGAACTGCACCGCCAAAAAGCTACCGACTGCCGGGGATACGATACCTGCCGAGGTAAGGACCAATCCCTTTTTACCCATGATTTCGCCCTGCTCAAGTGCCGTCTTCCCTGTTTCTCCGAGCAAGGCAGAACAAGCAGGGGATACAAACGCCATCAAAAACCCGAGCATCAGCCGAAAGGTAAAAAAGCCTGCGGTATTTTGCACGATGCCTTGGCCAATCAGCATCACACCAGCCAAAATCAATCCACCTGCGATAAACCATTTTTTCGGATAGCGATCGAGAAAAGGTCCTGCGAGCAGATTGCCTGTCAAATTGCTGATCGCATATCCGCCGAGCACGAAGCCGATCATCGCAGCGGATACACCCAATACGTTTAAATACGGCGCAAGAAGTGGCGTCTGCGCGTGCATGTCAAAGGCAACAAGAAACAAAACCACTAACAGGAGAGCCCTCAAAGCATTCCCTTCCTCTCTAACGGCCTATCTTTGTCCCAGTATATGAAGGGAATGGTACAAGTAGGATAAGAAAAGAATAGAGAAAATTCGGAATAAATGTAGCATTTATTTTCGTATTACCGTAATATTTACTGTAATACCGTAATTGTTTTTGGTCAGGAGGTGACTTTTTGGAGCACGTTTACAAAAAAATACGAACGCTTCGTATACAGCAGGAGCTTACTTTAAAGGATTTAAGTGAGAAATCAGGATTCTCCGTCAGTTTCTTATCACAAGTAGAGCGTGGTAACAGTTCGCTCGCGATTACTTCTCTGCAAAAAATTGCGGAATGCCTCGGTGTCCCCATTACGTACTTCTTTGAAGTAGAAAAAGATATCACGTACCACACTCCCATTGAAAAGCGTCAAACGTTGCAGATTGAAGGTTCACCTGTGAAGTACGTTCGAATCGGTGGGAATTTCCCCGATAGGGCGCTTGAACCTCTCCTCAACGTGTTGCCACCCGGACAGATGAAGCATGTCGCCTTTCAGCATCCCGGTGAAGAGTTTTATTACGTCGTAAAAGGATGTGTCACCATCGTCGTCGACGGAACAGAATACCATCTCGAACAAGGAGACACGATCCACTTCCCTTCCTCTCTCCTTCATACGTGGTACAATCCTTCCACTGTTGAAGAAGCCGAGATTCTGTCCGTTTTGACGCCTGTCATTTTTAGAACCTAACATTGTCTACCAATAAAAAAGGGTGATCTGGATGCAAGAAAGACTGGAAAAGCTGCACGCGTATATGGAAAGCAGGAAACTGGACGCGTTGATTATTACGCATCCGAAAAACGTGTATTACTTTACCGGATTTTTGACAGAGCCACATGAACGTTTTATGGGCCTCGTTTTGGTGAGAGGCGAGTCCCCCTTCCTCTTCGTTCCACTTCTGGACGATGAAAAAGCACGGGAGGCTTGTCCTGCCATTATGACATACACCCATGACGATTCACAGAATGCACTAACTGTGCTTCAGCATTTGCTGCCGACTCCCCTCTCTCACATTGGTGTGGAGAAGAACCATTTGACAGCGAAAACATATGAGGCACTCGTATCGATCGTGCAAGCTACAGAAGCAGTGGATGTCGGAGAATTGCTGGGCAATATACGTGTGGCTAAGGATGCATCTGAAATCGCGACTATCAAGCGAGCTATTTGGGTGATGGAGGAATCCCTACGCCGTACGCTTCCTCTGATATCCATAGGGATGACGGAACTGGACGTCGTCGCAGAGCTGGAATACCAGATGAAAAAGCTAAAAGCCCAAGGCCCATCCTTTTCAACGATTGTACTAGCTGGAGAAAAATCAGCACTGCCCCATGGTGACCCGGGGACACGTGTGATTCAGGCGGGTGAAGTTTTGTTGATTGACGCAGGGGTGTATGTCGATGGGTATGTATCAGACCTGACTCGTACTTTTGCAGTTGGTCAACTGGGTGCAGAATTGCTTGACATGTACGATACGGTCTTGCAAGCGAATCTGGCTGGGATACAAGCCGTTCGACCAGGCGCTCTGATCGCAGAGGTTGACCTAGCTGCACGAGGTGTCATTGCAGACCGGGGCTATGGAGAATTTTTCATCAATCGTGTAGGGCACGGAATCGGATTGGAGCTTCATGAGGCCCCGTACGTTCACAGCCAGGCAGTTGGAGACCTCATCCCAGGCATGGTTTTCACGATTGAACCGGGCATTTATAACACGAAGATCGGTGGCATTCGCATTGAAGACAATGTGCTCGTCACGAAGGATGGCGTAGAAGTATTGACGTCTTTTCCCAAAGAGCTGCAAATCATCGGATAAATGAAAAAAGAAAAGGCTGGTGTCGTTCCTTTGAAAGTGCTAGAAACAGATCGTCTCATCCTCCGCTGGCAAACTGCCGAAGACGCTAATTTTGTCTTGAAACTGATGAATGAGCCTTCTTGGATTCGATTTATTGGCGATCGTGGTCTTCGTACGCCAGAAGACGCCCGCAACTATATTTTGAATGGTGCTGTCGCGATGTATGCGAGTCATGGCTTTGGTCTGTATTTGGCAGAGCTGAAGGAAGGAAATGTTCCGATCGGTTTATGTGGACTGATCAAGAGGGATTCGTTGGAGGATGTCGATATCGGCTTTGCCTTTCTGCCCGCATACTGGGGCAAAGGCTACGCGTATGAGGCAGCCTCTGCCGTTCTTACCCACGGAAAAGAAGTTGTCGGCTTAAAGCGCATCGTAGCAATCACTAACCCCGATAATACATCTTCTGCCAATCTTTTAAAGAAAATCGGCCTGCAAGATAAAGGGATGATTACCCTTCCGAATAATACGGAGGAAGTCAAGTTTTTTGCCATCGAGTTCTAGTCCATACTGTCTAAATGAGTCGTGGAATTGGTGAAATGGATCAGACGTCCGTTGTCAAAAGAAAATAAAGTATTAGACACTAGTCAATATTACATCGAGAAAACTTAGAAAAGATACCAAAAGGGATTTTATCCTCCGTACTGAGAATTATGATAGACAAATATTCAGATATTTGACTTTAAACATTCCAGGAAAGGCAGTGAATGAAATGGCCATACATACGTTTCAACCGCAACTGTATTACAACAATATCGGCTCTTATGAACCGGCGCTGGTTATAAACGACGGCGACACGGTTAGCACCTCTACCATCGATGCAAGAGGATGGGATCACATGGGAGAAAGCGTTGCCCCCAGAGGAAATCCGATGACGGGTCCCTTCTACGTGGAAGGCGCACAACCCGGTGATGTGTTGGAGGTTAAGCTGGAATCGATGACGCCAAACCGGGACTGGGGATGGACATGCAATGTGCTTGCGCCTAACGTAGTCGATCCGCTGACAGCTACAACATTGCCCACTCTGGAAATAGTCCGCTGGCAGGTGGATGCTGCGCAGGGTATAGCGCGGTTAGAGAAGCCGACACCTGGTTTAGAATACCTGAACCTGCCGATTCGTCCGTTTCTCGGCTGTTTCGGCGTAGCCCCTTCCCAAGGTCAGGCCATATCAGCGGCGACAAGCGGCAATTACGGCGGTAATATGGACTACAAAGCGTTAGTTGCCGGTGTCTCTGTCTATTTTCCAGTGTTTGCGGAAGGCGCGCTTTTTCATCTTGGCGATGGACATGCGACACAGGGATGCGGCGAAATTGTCGGCACGGGTATAGAAATATCGTTAGACGTCCGTTTTTCCGTCCATGTGCATAAGGGCAAGACGATAAAATGGCCTAGGGTAGAGTCTGACACTCACTTGTCTTGCATCGGCAACGTCAGACCGCTCGAACAAGCGCTTCAGCACGCAACTACTGAAATGCTCTCCTTGCTAGTTGAAGACTATGGGCTCTCTGTAAATGAAGCAAGCCTGCTGCTCGGCCAAGTCGTCGAATATGAGGTGGCCAACGTGTTCAATCCCGCTTACAGTGTCGCCTGTAAAATTCCAAAAGCATATTTACCTGTTCGCAAATCCTAGCCCGCTCAATCGATTAAGAGGGGACGGATAGCCGGATGACCCTGTCAAACAAGGCAGAGACCTCAAGTAGTAGGCGCATGTATGTGCATGCGCCTACTCTATTCTTACATTCAATGAACAAGGACGGCCTTTATCCGGAATATCTTAGATTCAGTGGGGCAGGTCAATCTTAACCAGGACAGGGTCGTGGTCGCTTGCCCGTCCGTGCTCTTCCGTAAATTCGGAGTTGATGTTTACGATATCAACCTTCGCGTTGTCGGCCAGATGACGGCTGACGAGGATGTGGTCCAGGGCCTGCGAGTTGCCATCGTACACGTAGGTGTATTGCTCCCTTGCAGGCAGTTGTTCCACCATGTTGACCAGTACTTCTTCCTTTAGTGTAAGGATCGGCTTGGAGAAGGAGAAGTCGTTCAGGTCCCCAAGTACCACCACGTTGGCGTCCGGGTCGGCAGCGTGGATTTCCCTGACGAATCCATTCACCTCCTGGGCGATTTTCACACGTTGCGCCTCGCTGGTCAGCACAGGGGGCTGTTGGGAACCGAAAAGGCCGCTATCTCCTCCTTTGGAATTGAAGTGGTTGGCAATCACGATCACCTGTTTGCCGCGGAACAAAAACTCAGCGGCGAGCGGCTTGCGGCTTTTTTCGAACGCCGCGTTGCCCGGGTCAATTCGTCCTGGATTGTGGGATAGATGGGCTACGCCTTGCTGTGTTACTACATGGACGGCGGTATTTGCATTCCCAGCAGGACGGTCCGCCAGACGGACACGCTCGGGATTGTAAAGGAATCCGACGCGGATGTTGCCCCCCTTCTGTCCTCCGTCGTTGTTGTTCACGGGAGCGATGTCCACATAGCGGTAGGCGGGGCCTCCTTGCCGGGACACTTCATCGATCAACACCTGTGCGGACAGTCTGGCATCCGTCACGCCTGTGTCCGCCGGACCGTCATTGTCCTGCATCTCAATCACTCCGACGATGTCGGGCTTCTTCAGGTTGTGCACCAAAGAGGCGGAGATTCGCTTCACCTTTTCCAAATCGGAGACCCTTGAAAAATTCTCGATGTTATAGGACGCGATCGTCAATTGATCTGCCGCGGGTTCTATCGTTGTCTCAAACGGTCGGTATCCTCCGTCGATCAGCTGCAGCGGCTTGGTGTTGTAAAGCTTGTAGTTGGCAATGCTGTAATCGATCACACCCACAACTGGTTCTGCCAGCTTGTCGCCAACTTTTGCGATAGGCGCCTCTCCCGCCAGTTTGTTGGCAACGGTTATGCGCTCCGGATTGTAGTTGTCTTCCGCAATGATGATGCCTCCTGATGGGGTACGTACCTTTCCCGGATTCGCCTGGTCGTCAATGATGACAAACTCCACACTGGGAGGGTCGGTAAATCTCTTCGATTCCCCCACCACTCGCGGGTTTTTTACCTGCACCAGCATCCCTTCCACGCTTTCCCAGAAATCGATTCCGTCTTCTTCGGGATCAAAACGGGCAAATCTGTCATTATCAATCACGGTCGAGGGGTAGCGGTACGCTCCTTCACCCAGAACAAGAGGTGCTGGAAGAGGCTGGCCATTCTCCGTGACGCTGATCGCCGACGCATCAATCTCGGTCAGTGTGAGATCCGTCGCTTGCCTGTTCCTGCTCACGTATTCCTTCACGGTGCCCGATACCTTTACCCTGTCTCCCTCGTTCACCTGGACATTTGGTTCATAGACAAAGATCCCTTCCGACGTGCGGGGATCACTGTCCGGCTGGGTGTCCTGCATGTAAAAGCCTGTTACGCTGTTGCCGTCCTTCACCACTGCTGTCACGATACCTTCCACGTTGCTCACCGCGGCCCCTTCAAGCGGCGATCGGTGAGCCGCACCTTGGATGTCATGAATACGGACCGTGTCCGCCATCAGCGTCACGTCTCCAGGAGTGTTCCGGTCTGGTTCGGGCAGGCTTAGTCGATTTTGCGGCGCCAAGCCCCCCTGGCGCAGAAGCACAACTAGAGCAACGGAAGCGACAAGCACCAAAAATGCCAGCGCCGGCTTTTGCCAGCGTCTGTTGTTCCTACTCGATGTTCTCATACTCCTATTACCACCTTTTCACTTATGTTAATCACTCCGTATCGAAAACAACCTGACCCGCAAGTCAGCGCAGCTTGCGGGTCAGGCTTTGCAGAAACCTCCTCTGTCATTTCCCGCAAGTCACTGCGAAAACATATTTTCCACAGAGTTGTTACTCTGATAAATGTTTAGCGTTGAATTCTGTGCATGACGGAATCGGGACCATCATTAGTTTACTCTTTAACAGCATTTACACTGATTTCGATGCTGTTTTCCACGCTTTAGGCATATATCGATGATCTGTTTTATCGAGCGTAATACCTTTGCTCCAGAACGGATAGTGCTCTTCCCAGAAGGTAACCTTCACTCCTCCCATTTGTCCCCTACAAACGCAACATCTATGGAATTTGACAATAATCAGGGAATTTGCAAATGTTATGTATTCCAATGTCATTGTTCCAGAAAACTCATC
The DNA here is from genome assembly GCF_013284285.1 of Brevibacillus sp. HB1.4B. Taxonomy (NCBI): domain Bacteria; kingdom Bacillati; phylum Bacillota; class Bacilli; order Caryophanales; family Paenibacillaceae; genus Brevibacillus; species Brevibacillus sp. HB1.4B. Next base: position 60,495 of record NZ_JABSUT010000017.1, on the reverse strand, counting down.
CGCTTGGCATCGAACCGTGGTTCAGCACATGGCATTACTGTTTCCAAAAGGTTGTGTCTCTATGCGCCTTCGGGCCAGCGAGCTGCCACAATGTTTCGTCGGTTGTTCGCCAATGCGCAGATGAAGGAAATCGCTGACATGTTATATAGAATTGCGGAGGATAATATGTCACACGTCATGCGAGGACAATCATCTGTTTGTGCTTGAGCCGCAAGCTTCCATACCCGCGTATTTGTTTGTACAGCGAGGCAGCCCCTTTGGCTTTTCCGTTCTTTGGTAGCATAAAAAATCCCCTCCGTGAACTGGTTAAACTGCCCCGGTGTCGTAGCCACCTAAAAGAGTCAGAGGCAGTCCAGGACACGAAAATAAAGTCCTAGACTGCCTCTGTTTCATTGACCTAACGTACCTGATAGCGTAATGAAGCATCGCCAGTCTACTACTATATTTTCTCAGTCTACTACTTTATTTTCTTTGAACATCCGTATTCGTTGTACTCCAACAAGTGGATACCTGTGTCGCCTGTGCCAAAGTAAATGTCGTGCAAGACAGGCAACTGCAAAGAGGGCCTCACCGTAATCGGGAGGCCCTGCATTTCTTTTTCAATTAAGAATGAACGGATTTCAAACCAAGAGAACTCTCGTGGAACTTGATATTCGAGTACTTATCCATCGCAACACGCAGCTGGTACTCGCTCTCAAACAGCATAACGGGACGGCCATAACGGTCGGAAACAGTTCGATTCTTCACAGCATCGAGGTCTGCTTTCTCCCCTTCGAGCCAGCGAGCGATTTGATACGGCATACGAGTCAACATGATGTCTACCCCGTACTCGGCTTTCAAACGGTATTCCAGTACCTCGAACTGCAGCACACCTACCACACCAAGAATCAGCTCTTCCATCGGATGGGTACGGAATAACTGCACCGTTCCTTCCTCGGTCAACTGCATGATCCCTTTTTGGAATTGCTTGTGCTTCATCGCGTCCTTCACCATCACCTTGGAGAAAAACTCTGGCGAGAAGTGCGGCATTTCTTCGTACTCAAACGTTTTTCCAACACAGAGTGTATCACCGATCTGGAAAATGCCCGGGTCAAAAAGACCGATGACATCTCCCGCGAACGATTCGTCGACTATTTCGCGGTCCTGTGCCATAAACTGTACTGGCTGCGCCAATTTGATGTCTTTGCCAAGACGGACGTGCTTGACTGACATTCCCCGCTCAAACTTTCCGGAGCAAATACGCAAGAAAGCGATGCGATCTCGGTGAGCTGGATTCATATTGGCTTGGATTTTGAAAATGAAGCCGGAGAACGCGTTCGTATACGGATCGATCAAGCCTTCTGTACTTTTCTTCGCAGAAGGTGCTGGCGCCATTTGCAGGAAGTTATCCAGGAATGTTTGTACACCGAAGTTGTTGATGGCACTACCGAAGAAAACAGGTGTCAGTTGTCCTTTGTTGATCAGTTCAGGATCGTATTCATCTCCCGCAACATCCAGCAGGGAGATTTCGTCCTGCAATTGCTGCCACAGTTCTTGACCGACACGATCACCGATTAGTGGATCTTCTGCTCCTTCTACAGGGAAAAAGGAAATATCCTCGTGCTGTGTATTGTTTTGATACAGCTCGACACGAGACTTCATGCGGTCAAATACACCGCTGAAATAGCTGCCCATCCCAATCGGCCAGTTCATCGGATAAGAACGAATACCCAGTACGCGCTCAATTTCTTCCAAGAGCTCGAATGGATCTTTACCGTGACGGTCCAGCTTGTTCACGAACGTAAAGATCGGAATACCCCGCATCCGACAGACCTTGAACAGCTTGATCGTCTGTGCCTCTACCCCTTTTGCTACGTCGATAATCATCACAGCAGCGTCAGCAGCCGTCAGCGTACGGTACGTATCTTCACTGAAGTCCTGGTGACCAGGTGTATCCAAAATGTTGATGTGGTGTCCGTTGTATTCGAAATCCATCGCACTGGACGTTACGGAGATTCCACGCTTTTTCTCGATCTCCATCCAGTCGGAGGTAGCGTGCTTGGAATTTTTGCGCCCTTTGACCATCCCTGCTTCACGGATGGCTCCGCCGTAGTAGAGCAGCTTTTCCGTCATTGTCGTTTTACCCGCATCCGGGTGGGAGATGATGGCGAAGGTACGGCGTTTTGCTATCTCATTTTCCCATTGGGGATTGGATTGACTCATCTTCATTCTCCTGTCATCGCAAATAAGTAACTCATTTGTTTCCTCTACGATTATACCGACAAATGCTTGTCGCATCCACCTAGTAATTTTTCATTAAACCGTTATAATATTCAGTAGTAAAAATTTTTTGACTGCATGACTTACATATTAATTACCAGAATATTACAATTTTACAGGAGGAATCCTATGTCAACGACTGTGGAAACACGTACGGCCGAATTCCGTGACTATGTGAAGAAAATAACCAGCTACACGCAAGCACTGAACGTTCTTTATTGGGACAAGGCTACACAAGCGCCTCGCAATGGAATGGATGCCCGTTCTGAAATCATCGGGACTTTGGCTGGCGAGCAATTCAAGCTGGCGACGTCTAAAGAAATGGAAGCGCTTTTGACGGAGCTGAGTGAGCCATCTGTCCTCGAAACATTGGATGAAATTACCCGTCACAGTGTGCTGGAATGCAAAAAGGAATTTGACCGCAACAAGAAAATACCTGCTGACAGGCATCAGGAGTACGTCGTGCTGACCGCCAAAGCAGAAACGGTGTGGGAAGAAGCTCGTGCCAACAACGATTTTTCCATGTTCCAACCGTACCTCGAGAAAATCGTGAACTTCCAGCTCGAGTTCATCGAGTATTGGGGTCATGACGGTAAAAACAAGTACAACACCCTCTTGGACATGTATGAGCCTGGCATGACTGTCGACCAGCTCGATCCGATCTTCGCCACCTTGCGCGAGAAAACTGTCAAGCTGGTAAAAGCAATCGCCGACTCCCCGAACAAACCAAATACATCATTTTTGACGAAAAACTTCCCTGTGGCAGACCAAGAAGCATTCAGCCGTTATATCCTCGAGAAAATCGGGTACGACTTCAAGTCTGGCCGCATGGATCGCAGTGCGCATCCGTTCTGCACCACCTTCAATCCTGGTGATGTCCGCATTACGACGCGCTACGCTGAAAATGATTTCAACTCTGCGCTCTTCAGTTGTATTCACGAGGCTGGCCACGCGATGTACGAGCAGAACATCAATCCTGACCTGCTGTTCACTCCTCTGTGCGATGGTACCTCCATGGGGATTCACGAATCTCAATCCCGCTACTGGGAAAACATGGTCGGACGCAGTCTGCCGTTCTGGAATCACTTTTTCGCGGACTTGCAAAAAGCGTTCCCTACTCAATTCGAAGGTGTGTCCGTAGAAGACCTGCATCGTGCGGTTAACGCTGTTACTCCTTCCTTTATCCGTACGGAAGCAGATGAGTTGACGTACAACCTGCATGTCATGATCCGCTACGAAATCGAGAAAGGCTTGATCAATCAAACCATTCAAGTGGCTGATCTGCCAAAAATTTGGAACGAAAAAATGAAAGAATACCTGGGTGTCGAGCCACCGACAGATGCACTGGGTGTGCTTCAGGATGTACACTGGTCAGGTGGAATGATCGGCTACTTCCCTACTTACTCGCTGGGTAATGTGTATGCGGCACAATTCGTCCACGTTATGGAGAGTGAGATCAACGGCTACGAAGAACTGATCGCAAAAGGCGATTTCGCTCCAATCCGTGAGTGGCTCAAGGAAAAAATCCATCAGTACGGTAAAATGAAGAGCCCTCGTGAACTCGTTCAAGCGATTACAGGCGAAGGTACAAATGCGACTTACTTGATGAATTACCTTGAGAAAAAATACACAGACGTATACAAGCTGTAAGCAGTTATCCCCTTGCTATCCAATGTTCTCCCTGCTCAGGGAGGACATTTTTATTTTGCAAAGTTACTTTTCGTAACCTACGTACATAAAAGTGCATCCTTCCCCTCGAGGATAAATGCTAGTACACTGCACAATATACATGAGATTCCTATTGTCTTGAAAAAGGAGTGTTATCGATTGGCTATCGATCTAAAAGGAAAAACCGCAATCATTACAGGAGCAGGTAAAGGCATTGGTCGCGCTACTGCAATTGCTTTGGCAAAAGAAGGCGTGAATCTTGGACTCTTGGCTCGCTCTGAGGAAAATTTGAAGCAAGTAGCCAAGGAAATAGAAGCATTCGGCGTGAAGGTCGCGATTGCCACAGCAGACGTTTCCAACTATGATGACGTCACGACAGCCGTTACCTCTATCAAAAATGAACTGGGTCACATTGATATTCTGCTCAACAATGCAGGCGTCGCTAAATTCGGTAAATTCCTGGAGCTTGAAACGAGCGAATGGGAACAAATCATCCAAGTCAATCTGATGGGTGTGTACTACGTCACTCGCGCTGTACTCCCTGGCATGATTGACCAAAACTCCGGTGACATTATCAACATCTCCTCCACTGCTGGACAAAAAGGAGCTCCTGTCACCAGCGCGTATAGTGCATCCAAGTTTGGTGTTCTTGGTCTGACTGAATCGTTGGCTCTCGAAGTGCGCAAACACAACATTCGCGTAACGGCGCTTACGCCTAGCACAGTAGCAACCGATATGGCTATTGACTTGGGTCTGACCGACGGAAATCCTGAAAAGACCATGCAACCTGAGGATATTGCTGAGTTCGTGGTTAGCCAGCTGAAGCTGAACAAACGCATCTTCGTAAAATCCGCTGGACTGTGGTCCACCAATCCATAGAAATGGCACGGCAAAAAAGCGAAAAGAGTCCGTTCGTACAGGCGGATTTCTTTACGCTTTTTTTCGAAGCCCTGTGAAATCGCTTCCTTTTTGTTCACGTTCTATCCACGATTTCTTCACGCCTTATTCACACCTGCCCAACCAAAAATGCCCTCAACTGGAGTATGATGAACATGTAAAACATTTCCACAAAGTGGAGGGTATCCTTATGATACAAATGCTGTCGAATTGGTTGTGGGGTAACGAAGAACAAGAAGTCGTTCCATTCGAGACGAAAAGATACGTCCGAAATGAAATGGATCAATTCACGTTCAATGAGCCACAGCAAGTGCTGCCGTATCCGCTTCCCCAGTTATAAGATCCAATACTTGATCGAATATAACCTGAAGCTGCCGAATCTGGCAGCTTTTTTTGCTCCTTTCTGAAAGCGCTCACTGATGTGCTACAATGTGGTAAACAGGAGGGGTTCGCTTTTGGTCGAGTTCACAGAAAAATGGTTGCCCACATACATTCGCCGCGATTTGGCGGTCTTATTTTGCGGTATCAATCCAGGGCGTATATCAGCTACGACGGGTTTCCACTACGCCAATCCAGCCAACCTGTTTTGGCGTGGATTGTACGAAGGCGGCCTGACACCTCACAAGCTCTTGCCCGAGGAAACCGCTACCCTCTTAGACTACAACTACGGTATTACCGATCTGGTATCACGCCCTACCCGCTCCGCAACAGACCTGCGCAACGAGGATTATGCCACAGGGGCAGAGCTGTTCGTCCAAATGATCCAGACTTACCGGCCTCGTGTCATTTGTTTTAACGGCATTACTGCTTTTCGTCACGCGACTGGACAAAAAAAAGAAGCCATTTCACTGGGGCTTCAGCCAATCAGGTACTTTGGGACAGAAGATTGGTCTGGCAGCTATGTGTTTGTCGTCCCGTCTACCAGTGGGGCTAACGCATCTTTTACACGTGAGGAACGAATCGCCAAGTTTAGTGAGCTGAGTCATTTTTTACGCGAGATGAATTGGCACCCTCTTCCCGCGCCTAAGTAGATCCTTTCGTGTCAACCACTCCTCTTCTTCCATACAATACTTGTAGCTCTGTACGCAAGGAGGGGCATCAGTAGTGGACGACCTCATCAAAAAAATCCAGAACAGATACGACATGACCGTTCTGCATCACAAAACCATTCGGGATACATCCAAATCATTCGTCATTTACTTGGAAACAACCAATGGCAAATTCATCGGAAAAGCTTTCCCTCTGCAAAAGGAACGTTTACATTTCATTCTGAATGCAGAAGCGTATTTGCGCAAAAACGGCGTACTCATCCCCGACATTCAACGAACCAAAAATAATAAGCGTTACATCACTCATAAAGAAAATCTTTTCGTTCTGCACCAAAGGCTATCCTGGCCAAATATTGCGTATAACTCCCCTATTCGAATGGAACGGATCGGCATGGTATTAGGCAAATTTCATGCGAGGTCGCTCGGTTTTTCCTCCAACCATGGCATCCTTTACAATGGCGCAGAAAAATGGTCCGTGGAGTACAAAACAGATTTAGCTGCCATTGAGAAGTGGGAGCTTCGACACGCTGGGAAGAATGATCAAAAATACACTGCGCTCGCGGATTATCTTCCTTTTTTTAAACAAGCCGGGATCACAGCCAAGGAACATTTGATATCCTCTCCATACTTCTCGAAATGGAAAAAGGAACCCCTAAGCAATCACTATCTCTGTCATGGAGATTTTAACAATGGGAATTTGCTCGTCAGTAATCAAAGAATTGCAATCATTGACTGGGAGGATGTTCGTTACGATTTTCCGTCCAAAGACATTGCCCGTGTTCTATCCCTTGCGATGCGAAAAAATGAGCAGTGGAACGAAGAATGGTTCTCTCATATATTGAGTGGCTATCTCCAAGAAAATCCCCTATCGATTGAGCAACTGCATTTGCTCTTTGTCGATCTCGCATTCCCACATATCATTGAACGTTTCTTACGCAAGAAGCTGTATGCCCAGATGAGCCTTGCTGAGATTCAACAGTTTTGCAATCGGGAAGCTCTCAAGACCGCCTATATGTTAGACGAGATGAAGGCCCATGTATATTAGACGCAAGGCTATAGCCTGTCTATACACATAGGCCTTCCCTATTTTACTGATGTATACCGCTAAGTCTGAGCCAGCTTCACTAATGAGCTTTGCTGGCGCGTGTATTGAATGAGCTCTGCCGCCATCTCGTAATAATTGAAGGGTGTAATCAGATAGATGCCATTGAAGTAACGAACGGCCGTGTCGACCAATTCCTTCGCGATTGCGATCCCTTCCTGTCGGGCGGCCTCTCCCTGTACCTTTTTCATCCGTTCCAGAGCTTCTGTCGATAGCTTGATTCCTGGCACTTCATTATGCAGGAACTCCGCATTGCGCGAGCTGGTCAACGGCATGATCCCGATAAAGACAGGAATGCCGATATGCTTCGTCGCCTCGTATACATTCCGGATGGACTCAGCATCGTACACAGGTTGTGTCATAATGTAGTCCGCGCCTGCCTCGACCTTTTTTTCCAAGCGGGCAACGGCAGCATCCATATTTCGGACATTCGGATTAAAGGCTGCGCCCACGATGAACTGGGCTTTTTGCTTTAACGGACGTCCTGAGAACGAAACGCCTTCGTTCAACTGCTTCACCATGCGAATCAGATCAAAAGAGGTCACATCAAATACCGAGCTGGCACCTGGCAAATCCCCAAAGCGCGATGGATCCCCAGTAATCACCAATATTTGGTCGATCCCCAAAGCGTGCAGCCCCATTAAGTGCGATTGCTGCCCAATGAGATTACGGTCCCGGCAAGCGATGTGTAAGAGCGGATCGATTCCATGTCTGCTCTTCATGAGTGCTCCGAGAGCCATGTTGCTCATCCGCACTGTCGCCAACGAGTTATCCGCCAACGTAATGGCGTCCGCTCCTGCCTTGTGCAGCTCGCAGCATCCATGGAGAAACTGGTCTGCATCCAGATCACGCGGTGGATCAAACTCGACAATGATCGTCGTTGCTGTTTTTACGCGCTCGACAATGCTTGGTTTCTCCCTCTCCCTCGTGTTTTGCACAGAAATCGAAGGACGATCACCTGCTACGATGGTCGGGTTCACACGCGCTTGCGGCTCAAGTGACTCAAGTGCATCCGCAATCGCCTTCACATGTGCAGGTGTGGTTCCGCAGCATCCGCCAATCAACCGTACCCCCTGCTCACGCAAGCGAAGCGCACTCTGTCCAAAATATTCAGGTGATGATTTAAAAGCGTATTCGCCGTCAGTCATCCCCAGACGCCCCGCATTCGGGAATACGGATAAAAGTGCATCTTCTGGAATCACTGTATTTTCAAACGAGCGTAGCAATTCAGCGGGACCAAGGCGACAGTTTAGTCCGATCACGTCAGCTCCTGCGGCTTTTAGCTCGGAAAAAGCATCTGTCAAAGCGTAGCCATCACGTGTGCGTCCTACTTCCAGAGTGGCTAACTGCGCGATTACAGGGACATCTGTGAGCGGACGGATTACCTCGATCGCCAGAAGCAGCTCCTCCAAGTCCACGAACGTCTCCAGAATCAGTCCATCTACGCCAGCATGCAACAGAGCAATCGCCTGTTCCTCATACTGGTCACGGTATTCGTCCAAAACCTTTTTCTTCACCCGTCCAGCCAAAATCGATCCGATGCTCCCAGCCACATAAGCATCATCCTGTGCGGCTTCCCGTGCAATGGCGACTGCTAGCCGGTTAATCCGCGCTACCTTATGCTCCAGACCGTAACGGCTCAATGCATCTCGGTTGGCAGAATACGTATTTGTCTCTAGGAAACGTGCACCGGCCTGATAGTAAGACGTATGAACTTCATGTACCAAACGCGGGTTGGATAAACACAGCTCTTCAAAGCTGACGCCAACCGGGACGCCCAGCCCGTGCAGCTGGGTCGCCATCGCACCATCTCCGACTAGCAGGTGGTCTTTCAAATAGGCTCGTAAATCTTTCTTTCTCGTCGTCAACTCAATCCCTTCTCTCCCCGTTTCATTTATCTTTACTACTTTCCTTACACTTCAAAAATAGACGGACCTGCGTTGAAATAACGTGCTTCAGGATGTGCAAATACCATCGCCGATACGGAAGCTTCTGGCTCCATCATGAATCCCTCTGTCAGCTGAACGCCGATATCCTCTGGACGCAACAGACGGAACAACTGCGCCTGATCTTCCAGGTTCGGGCAAGCAGGGTAACCGAAGGAGACACGAATGCCCTGATATCTAGCACCAAAGCGCTCGAGCATCGTCATCTCAACCGGATCAGGAATGCCCCACACGTCGCGCATGACGTGGTGAATTCGCTCTGCAAATGCCTCTGCCAGCTCCAATGCCAAGGATTGGAGGACATGAGAGCGCAAGTAGTCACCACGCTCTTTTAGCTCTGTAGATTTTTCGCGAATCCCTCCCCCAGCCGTTACGGTCAGGAATCCGACATAATCCATTTCCTTGCTCTCCACTGGTCGCAAGAAGTCGGACAGGCAAAGATGAGGTTCTTCCAGCTGACGCGGGAACGAGAAGCGCTCCAGCAGCTTGCTGTGGTCTTTTGGATCATAAACCAAAATATCGTTGCCATCTGACTGAGCCGGGAAGAACTGATACACGCCGTGTGTCGTAATGGTTCCTTTTTGCTTCGCTTCATTTAATAGCTCTTCCACAATGCCGTACAGTTCCAGTACCTTCTCGTCGCCTGCCTCTATCAATCTATCTACATTTCCGCGAACACCGAGGTGTTTTCCGAGGAGCATCCGCAGGTTCAAATACGGTTGCAGATGGCTGAGCGGGTATTGTCGCAGAACATGTCGTTCACAATCTGGTGGCAGGTGGATCGGAACCGTTCTGCTGACGGCTGAGCGAGCTGGCAAAGGTGCTTTTTTCTCCTCGATAACAGGTTGAGCCGTTGCAACTGCTTCCAGGAGATGTTGCTGTTCCTCTACCAAGCGATCACGTTCTTCCGGATTTTGCAGACGATTTACGAGATCCAGACCATCCATGGCATCTTTTGCGTATAAAACAATTCCACGGTATTCCGGTGCGATCCGGTTCGATGTGAACTTGCGCGTCAACGCCGCACCGCCAACCATCATCGGGATATCAATGCCTGCATCACGCAGGTCTTGTGCTGTAATGACCATTTGCTGTGCGGATTTTACCAAGAGTCCAGACAGACCGATGGCATCCGGCTTTTCTTCTCTGCATGCGGCAATCAGTTGCTCTGGTGGTACCTTGATCCCCAGGTTCACGACATTGTAGCCATTGTTTGACAAAATAATTTCCACCAAGTTTTTTCCGATGTCGTGCACATCGCCTTTAACGGTCGCCAGCAAGATTTTCCCCTTTGCAGCAGCGTCGCTTTTTTCCATGAATGGCTCCAGAAACGATACGGATGCCTTCATGACTTCCGCACTCTGCAACACTTCTGCCACGATCAACTGGTTGCCGTTGAACAGGCGACCGACCTCTTCCATCCCAGCCATCAGCGGACCGTTGATGATCTCGAGCGGTGTGTATTTTTCCAGAGCCAGCTTTAGGTCTTCCACCAGGCCATCCTTGGAGCCTTCGACTACATAACGGGCCAAGCGTTCTTCGAGCGTTAACGAGGAGACTTCCACACTGACTTCCTTTTTCTTTTGGCGATAAAATTCGGTAAAGGCCGCCAATGTCTCATCATTTGTCTCGAATAGAAGAGCTTCTGCCAGCTTTCTCTCGTCTTCTGGAATCGAAGCGTAGCGCTCCAGCTTTTCCGTGTTGACGATGGCGTAATCAAGCCCTGCGAGAGTTGTGTGGTACAAGAAGACCGCATTCAGTACTTCCCGACCCGCAGGAGGCAAGCCGAAGGAAACGTTACTGACACCTAGGATCGTCTTGCAAGCAGGCATTACCTGTTTAATCAAACGAATTCCTTCTACGGTTTCCTTGGCAGAGCCGATGTATTGTTCATCCCCTGTCCCTACTGGAAAGACGAGTGGATCGAATATAATATCCTGTGGCTTTATGCCATACTGGTTGACAAGAATGTCGTACGAGCGTTGCGCGACCTCCAGCTTCTTTTCGCGAGTGATAGCCATACCCGCTTCCTCAATCGTTCCAACGACAACGGAGGCACCGAACTTGTGAATAAGTGGAACCACTTCCTCAAATCGCTCCAAGCCGTCTTCCAAGTTAATCGAGTTGAGGATGGCCTTCCCTTGCGAATAGCGAAGTCCCAGCTCCATGACCTTGGCATCTGTCGAATCGATCATGAGGGGCGCTTTTACTTTTTTCACGATGAACTGTAGGAATTTTTCCATATCTTCGTATTCATCACGGTCGGGGTCAGCCAAGCATATATCGATGACATGTGCGCCGCGCTTCACTTGTGCTCGGGCAATATCAGATGCTTCTTCATAATGACCAGCTGCAATCATTTCACGGAATTTTTTGGAACCGATGACATTGGTCCTCTCCCCTACTAGCAAGGGACGATTGTCATCTTCGACGTAAACAACCTCGATCCCGGAGACTGCGCTCAGCGGTTCCACAGCTGCACTGCGCGGCTTGCAGTCTTTCAATGCTTCTGCCATCGCTTGAATATGGTCAGGCGTTGTTCCGCAGCAACCGCCAGCGACGTTTATCCAGCCCTGATCAGCGAATGCCCGCATTTTCGAAGCAAGTCCCTGTGGCGTTTCATGGTAATGGCCGTTCTCGTCTGGCAAGCCTGCGTTCGGATAACAGCTAACCGCACATTGGGCAATTCCTGACAGTGTCCGCAGATGATCACGCATAAACTCTGGTCCTGTCGCACAGTTCAGACCAATGGAGACTGGCTGTAAATGCTCTAAGGAGATGTAAAACGCCTCGATGTTTTGGCCAGCCAGCGTTGTGCCCATCGGCTCAATCGTACCTGACAGCATCACCGGGAGCTCCTGTCCAAGCTCTTCAAAAGCTTTGCGAATCCCGATTCCGCCAGCCTTGACGTTTAACGTGTCTTGCGAGGTTTCCAATAGAAGAACATCGGAGCCGCCAAGAATCAGACCTTTTGCCTGACGATAATACGCCTCGACCAGTTCTTCGAAAGTGACACCGCCTGTCAACGCAAGGGTTTTGGTCGTAGGTCCCATTGCACCTGCTACAAAACGCGGCCACTCCTCCGTAGAATAGGCATCCACCGCTTCTCTGGCCAAGCGGGCTGCGGCTATATTGATCTCAAGGTCTTTTTCTGGCACATCGTACTCAGCCAAAACGATGGAAGCAGCACCAAATGTATTTGTCTCGACGATGTCTGCGCCCGCCGCTAAATATTTCTCGTGAATGGAACGGATCACATCTGGTCTGGTCAGGTTCAGGAGTTCATTACAGCCATCATAGGCTTCACCGCCGAAATCATCAGCAGTCAGGTTTGCCTGTTGAAGCATGGTGCCCATTGCACCGTCCAGAATCAGAATTTTCCGGGAAAGTTGTTCGCGAAAAGTTGGTTTCATTGACGTGCCCCTTTTCTACCTTGCATCGGCTTATTCTCCGTAATTGGGTAAATAAAAAAATCCTCTTCTTTGAAAGAAGAGGATTTGTCAGCAGATACGAAAACGCCTGAGACATCCTCTTATCTTTCAAAGCACGTAGCTTTGCTGGAATTGGCACCGGATTTTTACCGGTTGCCGAGGCTTCATCAGGCCAGTCCCTCTGCCTCTCTGGATAAGAGTCGTACACTTGTCATTTAGTTGTTTTGCGAAATGTCTTGAATGTTTGCAAGTATCTTAACACCACCTTTGTCTCCCCGTCAATTGTGAATTGTCTATTTTTTACTGAGCCTCTCCTCTTACGCGCCCATTTTTGCCTAAGCTGGGCATCCGCCCAGTCCAATATCCGCATTCGTGTATAGACTGGAGTATAACGGAAAGGAGGGGAAACAAAGATGAGTACATCATTCTGCGGAAACGGATTCTTCGGTGACTGCTTCGCAATCGTGCTCGTGCTGTTTATCCTGTTGGTAATTATTGGGTGTTCGTGTGACGACTGTTAGATAAGTGTTTAAAAAAGGCTATCCCAAAAGCCATCAGGAATGGCTGCGGGATAGCCTTTTTTTCTTGTTATTTGGTGATGATCTTGCCTGTCACGGCATCCAGAGTAATATATTTGAGCGCCAGCTTTTCGTCACTCCACGGCACATACGCCAGCTTTGGTTGAGCTAATTTTTGCCCATCCACATCTCTCCTCAAATAGACCAGCTTTAAAGGCATGACGCGTAAATACGCCTCAACAGCCTTGTCTTTCGAGACGATCTCGTCGGATGCTGGAAGCTCCACCAACTCGTGCGTCTCTCTGTAGTTTTCAAACTTTGTCACTTTGCCAGAAGACGGATCGACTGTTACTGAATAAGCCGCTTTTTGCCCGCGATCCTGTACTGGAATGCCATCCTTGCTCATGAGATATCTGAATTCCCATTCGCCCGATGACACAGGATTCGTTTCGCCTGGCTGTATGACTTGTGCCAATTGCACTTCTTTTATGCCTGGATCAACGTATTTAGGCAGAAAGGCAAGTGCAGCCTCTTCCGCTTGCTCGCGTTTGACAGTCACTGCTGTATCGGAACGAGGTGTTCCCAGCCCGACGACACTGCCTGTTTCTGCAAGGACTTCTACGCCGATATACTTGTCATTTTTATCATTCCAGGCGTATTCCTTGCGTCCGTCACGGTTACTCTCTCTATAGGTCGAGTCATCCACTTGTATGCCGAATTCCGCTTGAAGCAACGCTTTTGCCTCATCCTTGGAGCGAACCTTGACGTATTCCTTTGGAGATTCGATCGGATGGGCTTCCTTCGTATTCAACTGATCATAAGCAAGCCCGTTATCTCCCGTTCCATACACCGTCTTGCCATTTGTCGCGTCGATATACCACTCCTGACCATCTTCACGTCCTCTTTGCATGAAGGAAACAGCTGGTGTGTACTCCAGAATGGGCTGCCACATATCCCCTTGTTTTGATTGTGGCTGTATTCTCGGATTCTGCACGTACCGAAGCTTCATATGCTCGCTCAGCTCTTTGATGGCTACCTCTTCTGACACAGCAGTCGATACATCCGGGTACTGCGACGGCTCAAATGATTCGAGGTCCTTACTGAAATATTCGAGGTGGCCAGAGTCGGTTGTTTCGATGCTTATTTCATCAGACAACACCGGCATCCCGTTATAGTATCTCAGGTACAATCCCGGATGGTTGGCGTCCAACAACCGATAGTTCTCGCTATCAGCCCCGAGCAGCTTGTTCAGGAACTGTCGCTCTTGCTCCAATGCTTTTGCTCCTTCTGCTCTTTTCTGGCTCGCTGCTTCCTTTTCATCCTTCAACAGAAGGCTATACCATTCCAATGCTTGACCATTGCCAGTGATCACAAGAGAAACTTTATGCCCCTCTTTGTTCGTTTTCCCCAAGATGAATGACATGCCATCGTGGTTCTTTTCTTTATCCAAAAGAAGAAGGGAGGGGTTCAAATCGGGCACGGTATCTGTCAGCTTGGTGAAAAAAGCTTGTTCACTCGTATTCAATCGCCCGAAAAACGCGACTTGCTCACGTTCGTCAATTCCAACCGACAATACGTCGAACGGAACGGGCTGGCCGTTTTCCATACGTTGATAATTCACGCTCATCCATGGGCCTTTTACCTTATACTCGTCCGTATAGATCTGAGTCTCGACGAGCTGATAGGTCTTACTTTCCTCCTCCAAAAAAGCTTGAAGAAATGCGCTTGCTGCTTTCTCCGCAGTCTTGGCTGATGGCAATTTCTCTTCCTTCTGTTCTCCTCGATCACCATCAATTGTAAAGCTCTCAATTTGTCCTGTCTGTATATCATAAGCAACATTGGCACGCGCATTATCGCCTTCCAGTAACATTAAGTCACTGATTCCATGGCTTGTACGATCCACCCTGATTGTCATCTTGCTCAAAGCTGGAATCACCTTTTTCAATGGTAAAACAGCCTCTTCCGGCGACACCTTTACGTTGTTCTGATTGGCCTCCGTTTTCTTTTTATCCCTTGCAGTCGTTGCGACCGCATTCGTTACATTTTTTCCACTGGGCATCTGTGAAAACCAACCTTGTTGCTGCAAGCCCACGGCTGTTACCGCCAAGCAAGCTACCAAGGAGCCAGCCATGAATATCCTGTTCCGATTCTTGTGTTTATCTCGTGCAATCGCATCTCTGATCCGCGATTCCATTTCTTTTGTAAACCTCACTTCCTCCACAGATTTCTCACTTGCACTCCGTACCACTTCGCGAATTTGCTTATCTACATCCATTCCAATCCCTCCTTTTCACACAATGCCTTAAAATGTTTTCGGGCCCGTGACAATTGGGTTCGTACGGCATCTTCTGAAATATCCAACACTTGCGCAATCTCTCTTATCGACAAATCTTCATAGTAATGAAGTACCATGACTTTTCGGTACAGCGGCGAGAGCTTCATCACCTGCTCCGCTACCTGTACCTTGCTCATTCGTCCGATGACTGCCGCTTCAACGTTTGCGGTGTCGGCCTTCTCCGGGGGTGCTTCCTCTTTGGAGAGGTATGTAGAAAAAATCTGGCGAAAGGACCACGAACGCAAATATTTGCGGGACTCGTTGATCGCAATTCGGTAAAGCCACGTTTTTACGCTACTCTGATGGCGGAACTGATCCAGACCCCGATACGCCTTCAGGAACACTTCCTGGGTAATGTCTTCCGCGATTCCCCGGTCCTTGACGATCAAGTAGGCGAGCTGCACGATGTTGTCTCCGTACTCGCTCATGAGTCTCGTCAGCTTCTCCTCGTTGGTCAGTTGCAGCGTCCAGTCCGCTTCGCTACTTTTGGCACTTGCATTCACGCGCTGTTCACCTCCTTGTTTCGTGTTGATATGTATTTGATCCAGCTGGCTTATTTTTGTGACAAGATTATCCAATTGTTTTATCAATCATCCTTTTCCCTGCTTCCACTGCTGCACTCCGTTGCGTTGCTTTCATTGTCAGAGCACATTGCTTTTGCTATCATGAGGCTTATTGTAGAGCGAAAGGAACGAGATGACATGGCTGACTTGCAAGCACGTGAAAAAGACAAATTTCTGTCCTGTTTAGAGACCATAAAAGAACTATCCAAATCCGAATTTGAAACGTATTCCATCGTTAAGAATACCGAAACTGGGGAACATTATCTCCACTATTTTTTGTCCCACATTAACTTGTCCGAGGGAGGCAGAAGAGACGATTACGATCACTTCCTGCCGATTGAATCCGACGATATTTTAGCGATTATGTTTGGCGAACAGCCTTACCAGTTTCCGGAGAACTGGCGCTCCGCTTATTTGCGCAGTGGGAATGACAATCGATTGATCCCGTTCGATCCATCGGAAAATTACGATCTGGACGATGCCGCTGCTGCCGAGCTGGCCATGCTCGAAAAGCTGGAACAGTACAAAGAGCAAATGATGAACGCGGATAACCTCAGCGCGGAAGAAAGAGAAGAGCTGACCAAACAATATTTCGCGGAATTAGATAAGATTTTGCAAAAACCGGAACAGTGAGTTGCATCCTGACGGTTAAAACAGCTATAATTCTAGAGAAACAAACGAATCGTTGATGAGGAAAGTACTCCTTGTGCGAGGCTGTAGCGAGTCGGGGACGGTGTGAGCCCGATGCCAAACCATGTGAGGAAACGCCCCTCGGAGATGCGGCCTGAACATCCTACGCCAGTCAATATGGGCAACGGATCGTGTAGGGCTATGCCGGGACTGCCCGTTACAGCAGGTCAAGCGGTTTTTGTCTTCCAAGTTTACTGGAAGGGAAAAACAACAAGAGTGGCACCGCGGGAGTATAACCTCTCGTCTCTTTTTCACAGGAGACGTAGAGGTTTTTTTATTTGAAAGGAGTAGAAATTTTAGATGAGCTACAAACACCAAGTCGCTGAAAAGATTGCCGCTACGCTCTCCTCGATGGGCGTAGACACACTGACAAAAGAAGCCGTATACGGCATGCTGGAAACACCACCAAACCCTGCAATGGGCGATGTGGCCTTCCCTTGCTTCCAATTGGCAAAAGCATTGCGCAAAGCCCCACCGATGATCGCAGCAGAGCTGGCTGGACAGCTCTCCGGTGCACCATTGCGTGAATCACAAGCAGTTGGACCGTATGTGAACCTGTTCCTGGACCAAGAAAATGTGGCAGAGCAAGTAATCGGAACCATCATTACGCAAGGCAGCACATATGGAAGCAGCAATGTCGGTCAAGGACGCAAAGTACCAATCGACCTCTCCTCACCGAATATCGCCAAGCCGTTTTCCATGGGGCATCTGCGCTCTACTGTAATCGGAAACGCGATTGCCAACATCATGGAAAAGCAAGGCTACGAGCCAGTGCGCATCAATCACTTGGGTGACTGGGGTACGCAGTTCGGTAAACTGATCGTTGCGTACCGCCTCTGGGGTGACGAAGCAAAGGTAAAAGCAGAACCAATCAAGGAGCTGCTCAGCCTCTACGTTCGCTTCCACGAAGAAGTCGAAAACGATTCTACGCTGGAAGACCAAGGCCGTGAATGGTTCAAAAAGCTCGAGGATGGCGACGAAGAAGCACAGCATCTGTGGAAATGGTTCCGTGATGAGTCCCTCAAGGAATTCATGAAGATCTACGACCTGATGAACGTAGCCTTCGACTCCACACACGGTGAAGCATTCTACAACGACAAAATGGATCGCGTTGTTACGTTGCTCGAGGAAAAAGGTCTCTTGACTGAATCCGACGGTGCGATGGTCGTGAACCTCGATGAATACAACATGCCGCCATGCCTGATCAAAAAATCAGACGGCGCTACCCTGTACGCTACGCGTGATTTGGCTGCTGCCCTCTTCCGCCACGAATCGTACGATTTTGCAAAAGCACTCTATGTCGTAGGGAACGAGCAACGCCTCCACTTCCAGCAGCTCTATAAAGTGTTGGAAAAAATGGGCTATGCTTGGTCCGCAAATATGCACCACATCCCATTCGGCATGATGCTCAAGGACGGCAAGAAAATGTCCACGCGTAAAGGGAAAGTGGTTCTCTTGGAAGAAGTGTTGGCACAGGCCATTTCTGATGTCCAAAAAGTCATCGAAGAGAAAAACCCTACGTTATCCAATAAAGAAGAGGTGGCTCGTCAAGTCGGGGTAGGCGCAGTTATTTTCCATGACTTGAAAAACTTCCGCCTGAATGATGTCAACTTCTCCTGGGAAGAGATGCTGACCTTCGAAGGGGAAACAGGACCATACGTGCAATACGCACACGCTCGTGCATGCTCACTCTTGCGCAGAGGTGGCTACCAGCCAGCAACGACAGTGAACCTGGCTTCCGGTGCACTTGACAGCAAAGAGGCTTGGGCAGTGATTACCCTCTTGAACGCGTTCCCAGAGGTAATCGAACGTGCTGCCGATAACTTCGATCCGTCGCAAATCGGCAAGTATGTAATCGACCTAGCGCAAACGTTCAACAAGTTCTATGCGAATGTACGCATCCTGGCTGAAGAAGAAGATGTGAAAGCATCCCGTCTCCAGCTCGTAGCAGCAGTCGTTGCTGTACTAAAGGAAGGTCTGCGTCTGCTCGGTTTGGCTGCTCCAGAAGAAATGTAAGAAAGAATACGAAAAGCCGGTTGCCTTCCTCTTGCGGGGAAGCTCCGGCTTTTTTGATAGTCCCGTGTCATCATCATTCATCTGTGAGATAATGAAACGATGGCAGATGAATGAGGTGATCAACGATGGGAAGACGTGTACATTTTGGAAAGACGGATTTTACCTTGCGTCTCACTGGCTTGCATACCTTCTTAGCCTTGAAGAGCACCATCACGTTACCGTATCAATCGATCAAGCATGTCGAGGTCGGTTCTTTTGTTCCGCCAAAATGGATGTTGCGCATGCCAGGGACGTCTATAGCTCCATTGAACATATATGAAGGAAGCTTTCAGCATGGAAATGAATGGTACTTCCTTTCTTTTGCCCAGACTGATTCGTTGTTGATTCTAGAAGTAGAGGGTCATGTTAAATATCAGCATGTCATTGTACAGCTGGAAAACCCAACAGAAGTAGCGGCCACATTGCGAAAATACTTACACGAACAATAGGTCCCCTAATAAGCGATCACACTTTCATGGCAAAAAGCCCCGACATATCAATGTTCGGGGCTTTTTCATATGCACATGAGAATTTTACATCGTCAAATTTTCATAGATCACTGACATCCCCATGCCACCTGCCATGCATAGCGTCACCATGCCATACTTCTCTCGTCTGCGCATCATTTCGTTCATCAACGTCACTGTCAGTTTAGCACCAGTAGCTCCCACAGGGTGACCCAAGGCAATCGCGCCTCCATTGACATTCACCTTGCTCGTGTCCAGCTCCAGGCATTTGATTACAGACAAAGCCTGGGCGGCAAATGCCTCGTTCAATTCGATGAGTCCAATGTCACCCTGCGTCAATCCCGCTTTCTCCAGAACCTTCTGCGTGGCGGGCACTGGTCCGATTCCCATCACCCCAGGTTCGACGCCTGCGCTTGCAAAAGCCTTGATTTTCACGAGCGGAGTCAAACCCGCTTCCTCCGCCTTTTCACGAGACATCATCAATACAGCGGCTGCGCCGTCATTCATCGGACACGCATTTCCGGCAGTGATGGTTCCTTCATTTTGAAAAACACTTTTCAGCTTAGCCAGCTCTTCCAGCTTGATATCATGGCGAACGGATTCATCTTGCGCAAATACGCGGGTGCCTTTGCGATCCTTGATTTCAATCGGTACGATCTCACTCTCGAACGTACCCGCTTCGATTGCTGCCGCTGCTCTTACGTGACTCTCGTAGGCATAACGATCCTGCTCCTCACGGGAAATACCGTACTGTACAGCCAGCCGTTCTGCGGTCATGCCCATATGCTCACCAGTCAACGAGCAGATCAAGCCATCGGATAAGAGAGCGTCCTCCATGGACAAATTGCCAAATTTGCTGCCCCAGCGGTTCTTCACGAGGTAGGGAACATTGCTCATGGACTCCACTCCCCCCGCAATCACCACATCCTCTTGACCTGCTGCTATGGCTAGCGCACCGTTGCCAATCGCCTTCAATCCTGAACCACATGCTTTGATGACGATGTGACCATAGACATTGCGTGGAAATCCCGCCAGCTGCGAGCTGATACGTGCAGCATTGAGTCCTCCCCCATGTACGTAACCATTGCCAAAAATCACTTCATTGACTTGTTCCTTCGGCAAATCAACCTTATTCATCAAGCCTTCCAACACTTGCCGCCCCAGCTCTGTTGCCGGTACGTCACGTAGGCTCTTCCCGAATGCACCCACTGCACTGCGCACACCCGCGACTATGACCACATCTTTCATGCCACAGCTCCCTTTCGTTTTCTGTCATTACAGTACACGGTTCAAAAATTCTCTCGTGCGCTCTTCTTTCGGGTTGTTGAAAATTTCTTGGGGTCTAGCCATCTCGATGATCTTGCCTTGATTCATAAACGCAACCCAATCGGCCACTTCCTTGGCGAACCCCATTTCGTGCGTCACAATAATCATCGTCATTCCTTCTTGCGCGAGCTGCTTCATTGTCTCTAGCACTTCCCCTACCAGCTCTGGGTCAAGCGCTGAGGTTGGTTCGTCGAAAAGCATGATCTCAGGCTTCATCGCCAGCGAACGAGCAATTGCCACGCGTTGCTTTTGTCCACCGGAGAGGCTGGACGGGTAGGCGTCTGCTTTTTCAGAAAGACCTACCTTTTGCAGCAGCCGGAGCGCTTCCTGCTTCGTTTCTTCCTTGTCCGCTTTCTTAGCAATCAGCGGTGCCTCCATGATGTTTTCCAGTACCGTTTTATGCGGAAACAGATTGAAGTGCTGGAACACCATGCCTACCTTTTGCCGTACTTTGGTCAATTCATCTTTTTTCGGGTCGATGCTTTTCCCTTCGATATAGATCTCTCCGCCGTCCTTGATCTCCAGAAAATTAATGCATCGAATCAATGTGCTTTTCCCCGATCCACTGGCACCGATCAAGACGACGACCTCGCCCTTTCCGACTTGCAAGGTAACATCCTTGAGAACTTCCACTTTTCCGAAGCTTTTCTTCAAATTTTGCACGCGTATCATTTCTCTTTGCTTTTCCATCGTCTTTCCCCTCCGCTTTACGCCTCTCCTTTGGCCAGACGCTTCTCCATGATGTGGACCACAAACGTAAACACCATGACAATGACCAAGTAATAAAGCGCCACAATCAAAAAGTACGTCATTTCGTCAAACGTTTCCGCAGACAAGCGGCGGGCCAGTGAGAACAACTCATCCATGGCAATGAAAGCGGCCAGAGACGATTCCTTCAAAGACAAAATAAACTGGTTACCAAGCGGCGGGATCGATCTTTTCATCGCTTGCGGAAAAATGATTCGACGCATGGTCTGACGAGTGGACATGCCCAAAGACAGCCCTGCCTCCATTTGTCCTTTATCAATCGACTGAATAGCACCCCGGAAAATCTCTGCGATATAGGCTCCGCTGTGAATCGCCAGAGCGAGCGCTGCTGACCAAAATTGACCGAGGTCAATGATTTTGTAAAAGCCGAAATACAAGACGAATATTTGCACGATCAGCGGTGTCCCGCGAATGATCATGATGTACGCATTGGCTACGAAACGTGCAACTGGAAGCTTGGATACCTTTAACAAAGCGACAAACAATCCGATAATCGAGCCTACGATAACAGAAGCGATCGTCAACTGAAATGTCAGCAGCAACGGCTTCCAAAAAAACGGCAATGTCCGGAAAAACTCTTCTGTCAGATGGGCAAAACTGGGCACTTGATGCCACCCCTCACTCGTAATGGAATATACTTGTTATACCAACTCACTATTCGGCTTTGCTGATGTCGCGATTAAAATACTTTTCGCTCAATTTGACGTAGGTACCATCTTCCATCATTTGCTTGAGCACTTCGTTGATCTTGTTCAGCAATTCCGTATTTCCTTTGCGCACTGCGATTCCATGCTTGACTTCCGAGAGTGGCGACCCGCTTTTCTTGAGCTTCAAGCCTTGCCCAATGGCAATCTCCCCTACGACGCTATCTGTAATCACGACATCATGTTTTCCCTGCTCCAAGGCACGCAGAGCCGTTACATCACTGTCATACGTTTTGATGTTATCCGTATACTCCCGCGCCATCTTTTCATGTGTAGTGCCGAGTGCAACTGCCACTTCCTTGCCTTTTAATCCTTCCAGCGTGCTAATGGTCCCATCCGGGCGAACGAACAGTTGACCACCGGACAAGTAGTACGGGTCTGCGAAATCAACCTGCTGCTTCCGCTCTTCTGTAATCGCATGGCTGGCAATCGCCGCATCGTAGCGTCCTTCCTTTACCCCTGCGATAATACCGGAAAAAGGCGACGTGACTGGCTTTGGCTCAAGCCCCAAGCGCTTGGCGATCTCATTACCGATCTCGACATCAAAGCCGGTCAATTGACCATCCTTGAAGTAGCTGAATGGCTGATATTCACCTGATGCCGCGTATACAAATACGCCTGCCTCTTTTGTCATGGACGATGCATTTCCAGCAGTAGCCCCACCCGCTTGACCTCCCGCACTGTTTGTGGAAGCGCCTTGGCTACATCCGCTTACAAGTAGTGACAACGAAAATACGACTCCTGCGATTGTTTTCCATGTTTTTTTCATCTGTTCCATCCCCCAATTCTTTATGTTCACGCTTACAATTCTCATTACTCTACTATTTGTAAATTTTCTGAAATCATTAGAGGTGCTCCGGTATGCGTGATGACATTTTCCAAGGTGTACGGGTACATGACCTCTGTCAAAAGCAAGCCTCTTTGCGTGACCTCGATAACGGCCCTCTCGGTGATAATGAGATCAACGCAGCCCTTCGCTGTCAGTGGCAACGTGCACTCCCTGCGAATTTTGGGCTCCCCTGTCTGATTGACATGGCTCATGAGCACGATTACTTTCTTCGCGTAATAGGCTAGCTCTGCTCCTCCACCAATTCCGTGAACGCGTGAGCCAGGAACAATCCAGTTTGCCAGATCTCCTCGGCGATTCACCTGCAAAGCCCCGATAAACGCTGCATCCAGCTTTCTTCTTCGGATCATGCCATACGCTATGGTGCTGTCGAAATACGATGCCCCCGGTACTACGGTAACAGGTGCTCCACCTGCGTTGGAAATATGCTGGTCCTCTTCTCCCTTTAACGGCGTAGGTCCGACTCCCAAGATTCCATTCACCGAGTGAAACATGACTTGCCATTCATGCGGGATAAAATCAGCGACGAGCTCAGGTATCCCAATCCCCAAGTTCACTGCCATTCCGGGAGCGACCTCTTTGGCTGCACGCCATGCAACCATATTTCGCTGATCCACTTCCAACCCCATTAGCTGTTCCCTCCGCCACTTACCACGATATAATCCACAAAAATGCCAGGCGTCACGATTTTATCCGGGTCCAGCTCTCCTGCCGGAACGATCTCCTCCACCTCAGCGATCGTGATATCTGCGGCCATCGCTACTAGCGGATTCAGATTTCTTGCCGCCTTGTCATAAATGAGGTTTCCGTAAGTATCCGCCTGTTTCGCATAGACGATCCCTACCTCCGCTGTAAGGGCAGCTTCAATCTGACAAGTTCTTCCGGCAAAAGCAAATGGCTCTGCTCCTTCCATTCGCTCTCCTCTCACATGCGCATCTACAACGATTCCCGGAATGCCAACACCTCCTGCCCGAATCTTTTCTGCGAAAATTCCTTGTGGACAAAATGTCACTTCCAGCATCCCGTCCATCATTCGTTGACCTGCTTCGGGATTGGAGCCAATATGTGTGGTTATCAGCCGCCTCACCCGTCCATGACTAATCAGCTTTCCGATTCCGATTTCCGGATACCCCGCATCAATTCCGATGAGTGTCAAGTTTTGCACGCCTTTGTGCAAGATCGCATCAATCAAGTGTGCTGGGGAACCAATCGTGCCGAATCCGCCATACATCAGCCGGGTGCCATCCAGAACATGCTCCACTGCTTGTTCGTGCGTCACCAGTTTTGATAACATCGCATGCTTTTCCTTATCTCTTATTCTTGGGTCAATCGCTTACGTCTAACTATGTAATAGCAATTCTTGTGCCAAGCCTTAAAAGGGCAAGAAAACGCAATCAAGCTAAAAGCATTCCTTTCCGGTTGAGTCGAAGTAGATTCACTTTCGAATCGAAAAGTAGGAAAAGTCTAACTTTTCGCTTGAATCTATTTCGACTCAACTATTTTTAATTTCGATTCACTATACAACGATCAATTTGATCTTGTACAATCAGTTGAAAAACCGGGGAGCTACTCAACATGGAAAAAGCTGCGGAGATACTAGCATTGTCTTCTGTTGATCGTTTTATTGACATCCTGAACACACTGGCAGATGGCATATTCATTGCTGATGCGCAGGGAACTACTTTATGGTTAAACAATGCCAGTGAAAACCTGTGTGGTCTACCAAAAGCCGAACTCATCGGGCAAAACGTATCCGACCTCGAAGAAATGGGGATTTTCAGTCCTTCAGTTACCCGCTTGGTTTTAGAAACGGGAAAACCGACCACAACCATTCAACTCGTCAATAGTAAAGGGAAGTTCCTGGTGACCGGGCATATCATCCCGGATGAGGATGGGAGACCGGAGCTGATCGTTTCCCACTCACGTGATATCACAGAGGCAGCCCGTGCCAGTTCGCAGCTGGAAGAGACGGTCGCTTTGCTTAAGCGGTACAGCGAAGAGATTCAGCTCATGAAGTGGGAAGCGAGCCAGAGCTCTTCTCAAACCATGATTGGCAACAGTCGTTCCTATCTCGCCCTGTTGGAATTAATGAAAAAAGCAGCCCCTGTCGACACAACTGTGTTTATTACGGGTGAAACAGGCGTAGGAAAAAGCTATCTTGCGGAGCAAATCCACCAGTTGAGCGGACGAAGAAGCGGGCCGTTCGTCCACGTCAACTGTAGCGCCATTCCCGAAACCTTGATCGAGTCAGAGCTGTTCGGCTACCACAAAGGGGCATTTACGGGGGCGAGTCACTCGGGGAAAATCGGATTAGTGAAAATGGCGGACAAAGGGACGCTTTTCTTGGATGAAATCAGCGAGCTTCCCTACCACTTGCAATCGAAATTATTGCTGCTTTTGCAAAACAAAACATTTATGCCGATCGGCGGCACCAAAACATACACAGCTGACATCCGCATCATAACGGCAACGAATGCCAACCTTCAGGAACTCGTGCGGTTGGGCAAATTCAGGCACGACCTGTACTATCGCCTAAATATTTTGCCAATCAATGTTCCGCCATTACGGGAGAGAAAGGACGATATTTTCCCTTTACTCCACCACAATTTACAGCGATTCAATAGCAAGCATAACCAGAAACGTCGTTTTTCCCCGGAAGCGCTGGATGTTTTGCATCAATACGAATGGCCTGGGAATGTGCGGGAGTTGGAAAATTTGGTAGAGCGGATCGTGATTACGTCCAAGCTGGATGAAATCCAAGTCAGTGATTTGCCAGAAGAACTGCGGAGTATTCGTGAGCTGGAGGAAGGGATTCTTTCACTCGGTTCTCTTTCTCTTACAGAGCGGATGGAGAAAATTGAGATGGAATTTATTCTGCAAGCATTGCGCACGCATAAAACGACTCGCAAAACAGCAGCGGCCCTCGGCATTACCCAGTCTCTTCTCATGCGTCGGATTAAAAAGTATGGGATTCAACTTGATTTTGAGGATGAGTGATTGGGAAACTTAGTTAAACACTGAGTCAACATAGTGGAGGAGAAGAAAAAGCGCAGTTCTCTTCGACTCTGACACGCCCTCAAGCGGGATTGACTGTCCGTCTCCACTTAAAAAAGGGGACCGTCGAGCCAAAGCCACCCTACGGACGGAAGATTCCCAAGGAAGAAGTGTTCGACAAGCGTGGTCCCCTTTTTTAAGTTCCGACTGGGTAGGCGTTGTCAAGGTCTGCGAGTCCTGCGCTTTTTCTTCTCACCAGCATTGTTGGTTCATCGATACCTTTAAAAATGATCATCTTTATCTTTTTAGATTGGTATATAAAAAAGGAGCGCTATCTCGCAGCGCTCCTTTTCATTCTTGGATTACTCTTCAATCTTCTTTGCTTTTTTGCCAAACCACGTATTGGCAACCAGCTCGACGACTTGCTTCGGCAGTGATTGCGGTGCTTGGATTTCTGTTCCAGCCTTGTCCACTGTGCGGTACAGCAAAGCCTTGTCATCTGCTGGGTCAGACATGGTTTGCAGTGTCCACTCGCCGATTTGTCCGGCGTTTGTCCACTCCTCGATCATCAGCTGATACTCTCCCGGAGCCAGCTCGATGTAATCCTCGTCTGTCACATCCACAATCGCATATCCATCATGCTCGATTTCAGCATCGTATGTATTTCCGTTCGCCGCTTCGTACAGAGCGAGCTCCTCCGGGTTATTCAAGTTTTCTGTAAGATGAGTAAAATCCGCAATCGTCACCTTAATACGCTTTTTCATAGGTACCCCTCCCGTGTTGAACACATCATTTCACACTCTACCACAACATGGTCAGCCCTGCCAATTGTCTCTAAGTAGACGAACATGTTTGATTTCTTCGCTATGGACTCCTTCTGAGCCTCTCGCCGTTTCCAGAACGATGGGAAGTCCTTGCAATTCGGGTGTTTGTAAGAAAGCCGCAATGGCTGCATCACCAATCATCCCTTTTCCGATGGAAGCATGTCGGTCTCGAAAGGAACCACTCGGATAAACGGAATCGTTCAGATGAACGGCACGCAAGCTCGTAAAATAATCGAGCTCTCGCATCCGATCGGCTACTTCCCCCCAATCATTCCCTTTCCACAATCCACTGGCAAATGCATGACACGTATCCAGGCAAAAGCCTACCTTCTGTGGCTCAGCAAACAATTGTCGAACCTGCGTGAGCTCTTCAATTGTTGTGCCCATGCGATTGCCTTGTCCTGCATTGTTTTCGATTAACAGCTGGGCCTTTCCATCCCAGCCATCCAGTATTTGATTGACCATCTGGATCATGATTTTGTAACCGGTAAGTACATCAGCGCCTTTATACTGGCCAAAATGAACGACCACGCCCAACGCTCCACAAGCTTCGGCAATTTCAAGGTCATTTCGTACGGAGCCCACTGTAACAGCGAAAAGCTCCTGCTCCTCGACGCAAAGATTCACCGGGTATGGCGTATGGGCAATCGACAGCATGCCGTTTTGCTGACAAAAAGCGCGACATCGCTCTGCGTCCCGGGCATCGAATTGCTTGACACCTAGGCTTCGCGGGCTTTTCGGGAAAAATTGAAAGGATAACGCTCCTTCTTTGTATGCAGTTCTCGCTGCCTCCTCATACCCATGACGAATACTGACATGACAACCGATTTGCAAGGTAATCCCGCCCTTCTCTCGCTTCCTTTCATTGCTTGTTCAAAAAGTCGTCTTTTCAGCACCAAGAAAGTGGTGTGAACCTGAAAAAGGAGGAGCGGAATGTAGGGAACCTACATGAGCACCGGACTTT
Source organism: Brevibacillus sp. HB1.4B (assembly GCF_013284285.1). Classification (NCBI taxonomy): domain Bacteria; kingdom Bacillati; phylum Bacillota; class Bacilli; order Caryophanales; family Paenibacillaceae; genus Brevibacillus; species Brevibacillus sp. HB1.4B. The sequence goes on along the minus strand of NZ_JABSUT010000017.1, from coordinate 33,088 downwards.
GAAGGTGAACACCTCTTTCGACGCCGAATAGACTTTCAGGACGACTCCGTGATCAAAAGACGACTTTTTGAAATACCTCTATCATTTTTCCCTCTGTCTCTTCTTCTCAATCGAATACTTGCGCTTCCCTGTCAAATCGAATAAACTAAAACTAAACCGAACGTTCAGTCTAGGAGAAGGAGCATTTGTAAAATGTCAAAGCGTCGTCTCGATGGGGAGAAAACCAAGCAACATATCGTAGAGAAAGCCACCGAGTTATTTTCTCAGAAAGGCTATTCAGCCACTTCCATTGAGGACATTTGCCAAGCAACTGGAGCGAGTAAGGGCAGCCTCTATTACCACTTCAAAAACAAGGAGCAGTTGTTCCTGTATTTGCTTGAAAAACAGTACAACGAATGGGAATATCTGTGGCAGGAAAAAGAAAAAGAATTCGAGACATCTATCGATAAACTGTACGGCTTAGCTGTTTTTTTCTTGGAGGATTATTTGTCCCACCCTCTAAAAAAAGCGGGCGAAGAGTTCTCCGGTAGCCAGCTAGCAGATCCAGTCATTTTGGAACAAGTGCTAGAAATGCTCGGCTCCACGTATACCCTCTATACTTCCCTCTTCCAAGAAGGAATCGACCGAGGCGAGTTCGCCCCATGCGATCCCGAAGAAATGGCGATGATACTGGAAGGGCTGATGAACGGAATCATTAACGTGGGTTATCAAATGGAAGACGAGCGTCTTTATGCTCTGCTGAAAAGGAGCATTGACGTTTTGCTGCATGGCATTGCTGCCAAGTAGCATTTTTTTCAACTTTTATTAGACCGGACGTTCGGTATAACTTTTTGGGAGTGAAATGACCTATGAAAGGTCTTTGGGGAAACAAAGTTTTTCTCACTGTCTTTATCAGTGATACATTAGAAAATATCGGTATATGGATCCGAAACATGGCCTTGCTCTACTATGTGATGGAGACGAGCGGCAACAATCCAACTGCCGTATCGCTTTTGACCGCTATCGAACTTGCGCCGATCTTGGTTTTTTCGATTATTGGCGGAGCATTAGCTGATCGCTGGAATCCGAAGCGAACGATGATAGCCGGGAACCTGTTGAGCGCCCTCTCTGTTTTAGTCATCGTGTATTTGCTCTGGCAAGGGATGTGGATCGCTGTATTCTTTGCGACATTTATCTCAGCTGTCGTGTCGCAGTTCTCCCAGCCTTCCTCTGCCAAGATGATGAAGCGTCATATTCCTGATGAGCAAGTTGCAGCAGCTGTGTCTATTTCACAAAGTACGGGTTCAATTTTTCTTCTGGTTGGCCCAATCGTCGGTACCTTCTTCTTTGAACATTGGGGCATCTACCCTTCCCTGTTAACGATGGCCGGCCTCTTCTTCGTCTCGGCACTGATCCTTTTGACACTCCCTACCTCAACTGCCAGTGCAACAGAGGAAGACGGAACTCTCCTTTCTGAGATTAAAGCAGGTTTTGCCTATGTAAAAAAGCGCCCAGCCTTACGCGGGCTTGCCGTTACCTTTGCGTGTCTGGGACTATCCTCGGGTCTTATCAATTCGCTGGAGGTATTTGTTATCACGGATCGTCTATTACTCTCCAAGGAAGCCATTCAATGGTTTACCGCATTAGACGGATTGGGTATGCTGTTGGGCGGTATTTTGGCTTCCATTTACCTGGATCGCCTGAATGGTCGTTGGGTCATTACAGGTGGATTGATTTTCTTCGCTCTTTCCGTCGCGGTAGAAGTTCTCTCTGTTTGGGTATACGTCACCGCAGCGATGCGCTTTTTCACTGGAATTGGGATGGCATTTTTACAGATCGTGATCGGTATGTTCATGATCAAGCTCGTGGATGAAGCGTATATCGGACGAGTGAATGGAACGATTTCACCGCTCATGGTCGGACTCATGATGATCGGTTCCTTTGTTGCAGGTCCGCTCATGCAGATGACTTCGTTGATTACGGTATTTCTGATCGCATCTGTCATCCTTCTGCTCGCTGCATGGGGATGTACACGAATCAAGTGGGATTCGGCCGAAGTTACACCAGATGGAGCAAACCATCTTCTCGAACACAAACAAGCGTAAACTCTATCGTAAGAGAATGCGCCCAAGCAAAAAAGCTGTCCACCAAGCGGACAGCTTTTTCTAAAATAATGCTATGTTTTCACAATGAGGAGTGGTGTTTTCGTACGATGAATCGTTTTAAATGTAACACTGCCAAGTAGCGTACCTGCCACTGCACCTTGGCCATGATGACCGAGCACAACCAGTCCAGCGTCGATTTCTTCAGCCGTCTGGCGGATCACAGTAGCTGGATCTCCAACCACGACCTTGCTTTCAAACGGGATTGAGGCAGCTGCAAGCATCTCCTCGCAAGGTTTTAACGTTTCACGTCCCCAACCTTCGAGTGTATTCATGTTATCCCAGCCTACGCCATACACACCTGCGTATGTGACTGGTGGGATGACAACGGACAAGAGTGTAAACGATACATCCGGGAGGTGCTGCCCCATCTCGACGGCTTTTTTCGCAGCTTCCATCGAATGATCGGAGCCATCTACTGCAATGAGTACTTTATTCCAAGGGAAGCGGCTATCATCTGTCTCCTCCGCAATGAGGAAGACCGGAACTTTGACATCGTGGAGTGTCGGATAGCTGACACTTTGCAACAGGAAGCCTGTAATACGGCCGTAGCCATGTGTTCCCATTACGATGGCAGCATAGTCATTCGCAGCGTGCTTTGCAATGACTTCATGCGGCTCTCCGAACTCAATCTCCAGTTCATACGTAATACCGGCTTCTTCTACGATCGACAGGAATTTTTTGAGATCATCTCTTGCTTCATCCAATTGATAATCTTCTACAACATCTCGTCCCAACCTTCTGACAACATTGCGTGAAGGGAACGGTGAGATAGCATGAAGCAATGTGATATCATGCTTATTTTTGGCGTAGGCCAGCGCGAAGCGGACCGCCTGAATGGACTGCGCTGAGAAATCGACAGGGACTAGAATACGGGACATAATGACACGTCCTTCCTCTTTTTCATCTGGCAAATGTAGTGTAGCTCTATGTATCCATCTGCCTTGAGTCCATTGTAGCCCTGTGAGCCCTACGTGTATGTAGGGGTTTTCCCTGATCTTGGTAGGGATATTCCCTGATAGGGAGTCCTATTCTTTCCAGGCCCTAGTCCATGACAGCTGTGATAAAAATAGTAGGCTTTTCACTCAAATCAATGTCCGTGATCTCATGATCATCCACCATCCGCCGATTCGCCTGCTGGTCTCTTCGAATGACCCGAACGACTGGGCGCGAAGGTAAGCCTCTATTTTGGTCAATGATCACACCGATCTCTCCTGTCGACAGCTTCAGCGAGGTTCCTGTCGGGTACATAGCAATCGAGCGCAAAAAGTGAATGACCATTTTATGATCAAAACGTTTCTCCGCGAGCCCCATAACTTTTTCGCAAGCCTCATACGCAGGCAACGTCTCTTCTTCCTCTGAAAAAGGAGAGATGAGATTATCGTAGTAGTTACAAATCGCAACAATCTTGGCGAAATCATGAATCTCATCGCCAGTCAGGCCTCGTGGCTGCCCACTACCATCCACCCATTCATGATGCTGCAAAGGGACGTGAGCGGAGACAATGCTCATCTCATGTTTTTTTCGCAACAGATCAAAGCCCAGCCACGTATGATGATTGGTCTTGCTGTTCTTTTTGTAGGCTGGAGCTTCCTTGTCGACTGACAGCTTTCCAATGTCATGCAAGAGCGCTCCGATGGCGAGCTCTTTTAGTTGAGCCGTATTATAGCCTAATCCTACGCCCATTACTGTTGCCATCATGCACACATTCAAGGAATGAATGTACATAGCGTTGTCGGTCGTGCGAATTTCTCCTAGATTCAAGAGCACGCGACGATTTCTCAAGGTTTCGTCGATGATACTTCCCACTGATTTTTGAATGCCGCGAACATCAAAATTTTTTCCAGTCTGCACACACGAAATCGTTTGCGACAGATTGCGGATGGCGTCCTTCCGAGTGGTCTCTGTGATGACCTCCTGCTCCTTCACTTCATCAAGCAGCGGGTCTTTGATACTTAACATCGTGACGCCAAACCGACGCAATTTATTAATCATTCCGACTGTCAGCTGGACACCTGCATGCAAGAGCGTTAAGCCTTCACTTGTATAAATGCTTCGAGCCAAAACATCTCCTGGCTCTACTAGGTCTACATTCACATATTTCATGGGGTCTTTCCTCCTGATTCCATCCTCCCCTGATGCTTCTTCCCTATCTTCGCTTTGGAAAAACCTGTTTCGCATGATTTTGCCGAAAAAACATCCGTAATACCAGATGCCTTCTCATATTTCACCTGTTCCTGCCAAGACCAAGCCATGTACAAAGTCCAGAAAATTGGGTACGAGCATCCTGGTAGCCTTGTCTGTAATAATGCTCCAGCTTCTCCTCTTGACGTTCAAAACCTCGTAGAATGGTACCCACTGGTGGTGCGATGACAAACGCTTTGCCTTCCTTCTGCATCTCTTTGACCTTTTCAATCGTCTCGTAATAGATACGAAAATGACGAATGAATGCTTGGCACAAGCGCGTACTTCTGGAAAAAAGACGCTCGACACGCCATAGCTGTCGCATCCACTCACCCGGAGGACAAGAAGAAGTAAGCACAATAATATGCTTTTGATTGCCATCAAGTATGGACTTCATGAAAGGGACCGGATGCACGATGCCACCATCCCATAGCTTACGTCCGTTGATCGTAACCTGGGGTGATAGAAACGGAAGACTGCACGAAGCCCGAATCACATGGAAAATATCCTCACAGTCGTCTTTCGTAAAGTAAACGGCTTCTCCTGACCCGCAATCCGTTGTGACGACGACAAATTGTTCCTTCGCTTCGCGAAACCGATCAATGGCGAACGGCTCCAGCTTGTAGGGCATCTCATTGAAAATAAAATCCATGCCAAATAGCGAGCGCTTCATGATCAAATTTTTATAGTGAAAGTATCGGGGATCGCGAATGTATTTCGTATGATAAATCTTGCCCAATCCGCTCTGCCTCGCCAAGTATGCCGCTCCATTGCACGCACCTGCTGACACGGCAACCACATACGGGATGTATAGCTCCTGCTCCATGAAGTAATCCAGAACGCCAGCGGTATAAATCCCACGGCTTCCCCCTCCCTGCAAAACGAGCCCGACCTTTTCCATATCAATCACCCATTTTGATTTCGTCTACCCGTAGTATGAATGGTTGCCCAATGAAACATGCAGGGCGGGATCGTGCCCATCAAAAAACGACCCTCAAACGGGGTCGCCACTCAATCGTCTTTTTTCATCATGCTGTACTCATCACGGACCATTGCTACATTTTCCTCTTGTTGCGTCAACTCCAGCTTATAGAGGATATCGGCAAGCACCACGGCATAGATCAAGGTTAATTCCCCGGTATTGACCGGCTCTCGAAAGTAGCTCCCGATCATTTCATAGCCTTTTCGCTTATAGGATTCGGTCTCTTCCTCTTCCAGTGCTTCACATAGCTCTCCAATCAGATCATCCAGTGCCAGCCTTGCGCGCTCATAGACATCTGGCTGGTCATGTGATACAACGTCTGACTCTTTCCTCGTACCCACCTTACCCCCTCCTCCTTCTACTCCTAGAGTGGGGCACGCGAAGAGGCTTTATGCAGATTCTTGTTTCGGTTTCTTCGCAGGTGGAACTCGGATTCCCGTCAACGCCTGAAACAGTACGCGTTGATACTTCATCTCCGCATCAGGATCAGGCCGATCCAGTATTGTTCCGAGCACAGCTCCTAAAAAGCCGAGTGGTATGGAGACCAATCCAGGATTCGTCAGTGGAAAAAGTGGCTCCGCACGGATAAGTCCGGTGAGGGGATGCATAACAGTCGGTCCTAAAATGACCAGTACCACTGATGCCGTTAACCCAGTCAGGACGCCACAAATGGCTCCTCGCACGGTAAAACGCTTCCAATACAACGTAAACAACAGCAGTGGCAAATTGGATGATGCTGCTACAGCAAACGTCAGCGCAACGAGAATTGCCACATTCATTTTTTCTGCACCGATAGCCAACCAAATGGAGATCACGCCCACTGCCACTGACGAAAGCTTTGCCATGGTGACCTGTTCTTTTTCCGATGCCACCCCTCGTCTGATCAGATGACTGTAGACGTCATGCGCAAACGCAGAAGAGGCAGAGAGCACGAGTCCTGTCACGACTGCCAATATCGTCGCGAAGGCAACGGCAGCAATGTACGCCATCAAAAACTCTCCACCGAGAGCATCCGCCAAGAGCGTAACGGTCAGATTCCCCCCGAAGCCCACATTTTTCAATGCCTCGTAGCCTACAAACGTGCTCGCCCCGAAGCCGAGAAAAATCGTCATCAAATAAAAGGCGCCGATCACCCACGTAGCGGTGTAAATCGAATTACGTGTCGTCTTTGCGTCCTTGACTGTGAATAACCGGGAGATAATATGGGGGAGTCCGGCGGTACCGAGAATCAAAGCCAGATGCAGGGAGATCGTTTCCAGCGGATCATGAAGTTGATTACCCGGCTGTAAGAACTGTTCCTGAAGAGGTGTAATCGTACTCACATGTGAAAACATCTCGGAGAAGCTCCAATCAAAACGGGCAAACACGATCAGACTTAGGATCAATGTCCCTGTCAGGAGCAAAATCGCTTTAATAATCTGAACCCACGAGGTCGCCACCATCCCGCCGAACACGACGTAAAATGTCATCAGGCTCCCGACAACGAGGACAGCCGCATCGTAACGCACTCCCAATAAATAATGAATGAGGGCACCTGCCCCAACTAATTGCGCCAGCATGTAAAAAATCGTAATTAATAGAGTCGTACAGGCAACAACGCCACGCAGCCAAAGACTGTCAAACCTGACGGCAATCGCGTCTGCCAACGTATAGCGCCCCAAATTATGCAACGGCTCCGCGACTAAAAACAAAATAATCAGATAAGAGACAAAAAAACCTATCGCATACACGAACCCGTCAAAGCCGTACATCGCAATCGTTCCTGCAATCCCCAAAAACGAGGCAGCACTCATGTAATCGCCCGCAATGGCAATGCCATTTTGCAACCCGTTTAAGCGATTTCCTGCTGCATAAAAGTCTTTCGTCGTCCCCGTCTGTTTGGCAGCTGAATAAGTGATCGCCATCGTTCCGATAATGACGGCAAGGAAAAAGATGATCGTCGTCACGGACAATACCTCTCCCTTCTTGCAAAAATGAAAAAAAGACCAGGGGTTAACCCCAGCCTTCTCTTCGTGGCATGAGCTTCCTACGATTACTGTTTCTACGCTGAATCTTTCATTCCTGTATTCGCTTTCACCAAAATTTCATCGTACTTCTTATCATCACGGGAGCTGGACATCAAGGTTCCGATCCATGCTGCCAAAAACCCTAAAGGGATCGAGACAATGCCCGGATTCGGTAACGGGAACAGCGCTTCGCCGACCAAAATGGCTTTTCCAGCTACAGGATTCCAAACGTTCGGACTCAACGCAACCAGAATGAGAGAGCTGAACAAACCAACGAGCATCCCGCTGATTGCTCCTGCCGTATTGAACCTTTTCCAGAAGATCGTGAACAAAATCACTGGTAGATTTGCACTCGCCGCTACTGCGAAAGCCAGCGCAACAAGGAAAGCCACGTTCAGATTTTGCGCAAACAAGGCAAGCAAGATGGAGACAATCGCGACACCGATTGACGCCCATTTGGCCATCTTCATTTGCTCCTTTTCTGTTGCTTTTCCTTGTCGTAATACGTGTCCGTAAAAGTCGTGCGCAAAGGCAGAAGCGGCAGTCAGCACCAGCCCAGCCACTACCGCGAGAATGGTAGCGAAGGCAACCGCCGATACGAAGGCAAACAAGAAGTTACCACCTAGTGCTTGCGCTAGCAGTGGAGCTCCCATGTTACCTGCGGGGTCCATATTCCCCGCTCCTACAAACGCTGCCGCTCCGAAGCCAAGGAAGATCGTCATGACATAGAAGGCACCAATGATCCACGTCGCGTACACAACCGATTTGCGAGCTGTCGTCGCATCTTTTACGGTGAAGAAACGAATCAAAATATGCGGCAATCCAGCTGTTCCGAGCACAAGCGCGAGATTCAGTGAAAGGGTATCGAGCCCCACTTTAAACTTGTTGCCAGGATTGAGGAATTGCTCTCCTAATGGGGTCACCGTCTTCATTTGCTCGAACATTTTCAAGAGATTAAAATCGAATTTGGCAAAAACCATCATAGAGATAATGAATGTCCCGACCATCAACAAAACCGCTTTGACGATCTGCACCCAGGAGGTTGCCGTCATCCCGCCGAACACGACGTAGATCGTCATCAATGCCCCTACGATCAAAACAGATGTCGTGTAATCCAGCCCCAAGAGCAGCTTGATCAAGGCCCCTGCTCCGACCAATTGCGCGATCATATAAAAAATCGAGATCGCAATCGAATTGAGAGCGGCAACACCACGAACCTTTTTATTGTCAAAACGCGCGGCTATCATATCTGCCATCGTGTATTTTCCTAAATTACGCAAAGGCTCTGCTACCAAGTAGAGCACAACGAGATACGCGACAAGAAAGCCGATACTGTAGAAAAAGCCATCAAACCCACTCAACGCAATCATCCCGGCAATTCCCAGGAAGGAAGCAGCGGACATGTAATCTCCCGCAATCGCGAGGCCGTTTTGCCAACCCGTCAAGCCTCCTCCAGCGGTATAAAACTCACTAGTCGTGTTCGTCTTTTTCGAAGCGTAAAAGGTGATGACAAGTGTCAAAAGAACAATGCCGAGAAAGAGTAAAAATGCAGTAACGTTCATTAGCCCCTTCCACCTGCCTCTTGTTTGATTTTCTCAACGAGTTGATCAAACTGCTCTGCCCGCCTGGTGTACAGAATACAGAGACCCCATGTCATAACGAACTGAGCAAAGGCAAATACCCACGCCCACGAAATGGCTCCAAACGCTGGTTGGTTCAGTACGGTGAAGTAAGAGGTTAAAATCGGAAGGGTAAAGTAAAACACGAAGAAAAAAATAGAAGATGGCAAAATAAACGCTTTTTTTCTTCTTAAGAGCTCTTTGAAAGTGGCTGACTGAATCACTTTTGCATAATCAACAGCATCCTTCTTTTGATCCTCGGCTTTTTTTGCCGAAGCGGATTTGCCCATGGGAACCTCCCCCTCATCTACAAAAATGTAAGCGCTTCCTACATTGTAGAGAATCCTTTTCTAACCGTGTATTTTTCTGCGTAAGATGTCGGGGAGAGTGTGTCAGTGGCAGATTTTTAGCCACGATCTGCAAACGATTGATCATCAGGCTTACTCCTCAAGACGTTTGAGCAAATCCTTGGCAGAGGTCCGAGATACGGGAATACGCGGTCTTCCTTCTCCCTTCAAAATCAGGTTGTAAGCACCGTTGAACCATGGTTCGAGCTCGCTCACAAATTGAAGATTGACCAAATAGCTCTTGTGAGTACGGAAAAAGTCGTATGCGAAAAGCTTATCCGCCAGTTGTGTCAGGGTCATCCGCGTCGAGTACGTAGCCGTTTGGGTGACGATTTGCACATATCGCTCCTCCCGCACTGCATATACAATCGTCGCTGGATCAATGACCACTAATCTGCTATTGTCTTCTACCAACAGCTTGGTTCGTTTTGTCTGGACAGGCTCTGCTTTCGGTTTGACCAGACGCTCGCGTATTCGTTGCATCGTTTCTACCAGGCGCTTGGGCTCCGTAGGCTTCAACAAATAATCGACGGCGTACAGCTTAAACGCATCGATGGCAAATTCCTCATACGCGGTACAAAAAACGATGAGGGGATGCTGCTTGCGTGATGCGAGCATTCTTGCTGCCTGCGCTCCTTCCAGCTCAGGCATTTTCATATCTAGGAAGACGACATCCGGTTCGTGCACATCGACCATTTCCAACAGCTCTCGCCCGTTGGTGGCATAGGGCAACAATTCTACGTCTCCTTCTTGTAGCAATAAATAGCTCAGTTCTTCGCGTGCTAGTCGCTCGTCTTCTGCAATCATGACGCGTATTGGCATCAGGCACTCACCTCTGTTGTCATTGGAATGGTAAAGGTAATCGTACTGCCGCCTTCTTGTTTATTGGCAAAATGAAGTTGGGCATCTTGTCCACACAAGCTGATCAGACGTTGGTTGACATTATGAATGCCAATTCCGTTGCCCTCCTTACTCTCCATTGGCACCTTTCCCAGAACTGGCAGCAAGTTGTCAGGAAAGCCTTCGCCATTATCTTCGATTTGAAAAACAACGTGCACATCCTGCCGTTTCACATGGAGTATGATCTCACCGCCGTTCGTGATGTCGCGAACACCATGCTGAATGCAATTCTCAAATAACGGCTGCAACGTACCAGGAGGAATAAGAGCTTCCTCTACCCCCGCATCAATGATCGTGCGAACGGCGAATTGCTCGGAAAATCTGATTTTGATAATTTCCAAATAAGCATGTAGGTGATCCAACTCCTGTCTCACAGTGACAAGCGGACTCGCTGTGAGCTTCAGGTTGAATCGCATGAACACACCAAGCTGAATGGTCATATGCCGGGCTAGCTGCGGATCAATTCGTATCAAGGTCACAATTGAATTCAATGTGTTGAACAAAAAGTGAGGATGAATCTGTGCCTGTAGCATCCGCAACTCTGCATCCTTCATTAAACCTTTCATTTGCTCCGTGAGAGATAGGGTCAATTGATTGGAGATTAGGTTGCCAAGCCCTTTAGCTAGTGCTTCCTGGACTTTTCCTATTTGTTGTGGCCTCCGATAATAGAGTTTGATCAGACCGACGACGCTGTCCCCCTCTTTAATCGGCACGAGAATCGCTGCATGCAGGTTACAATTTTTGCGCTTGCACCCTACGCTCTCTCGCGTGAATCCCTTATCGATTCCACCGCTATACAGAGCCCGCTTATCGAGCTCACTATTAAGTGCTTCTCCCGGATGATGATGATCTGCCCCCACTCCAACGTGCGCAAGAAGCTGTTCTCGATCGGTTACCGCAACGGCTGCTGCTTTCGTTTCTTTTTGTAAGACGAGGGCTGCTGACTGAGCCGTTTGCGGGGTAAGCCCCCTTTTCAGGTGTGGCAAAATTCTTTCCGCTATCGTAAAGGAACGCTCCGCCTCAATGGCAGCCGAACGTTCTGCCTCTTGCAAGGCAACCCGTATCATCGTCGTAAAAATCGCAATCGAAACACTGTTCGTCAGCACCATCGGAATCCCAATCACATTAACCATGGTTCGCGCCAACTCGGGCGGAGCTGCCATGATCAATAAAAGCGACATCTGAATAATCGGCGCGAACATGCCGATGAACATGGCTTTGGACGGAGAAATAACCCGCTCCTGTGAGAAAAAACGTGCGACGTATCCTGCCAGCAACCCCGTGATCGGGATCGACAAGCCCATCGGTGCTGCGGCGAATCCTCCCAATTGAAAGACATGAAGCCCAGCAATGACACCTGCCCCCAGGCCAACGAGAGGCCCTCCGAGCAAACCTCCAATGACGACCCCTACCAAAGTAGAATTGGCGATCATTTCGTCATACGACAAACGAAAAATCCAAAAAGCAGGGAGATAGTTCTCCCCTTGCACGACCACTCCTGCATATGTACCTGCAATCCCAAACAATCCGAACATAACCGAAAATGCGATTGACGTCCCTACGTGCAATTCACGGTCTAAAAGCTGGCGAAACAACGGTGTCCTTGTCAAAATAAATGCTAGCGTCAAAAGAATGCCCATTCTTTCAATGAGCAATAACGTGAGATTGTCCACCGTAGCCTCCCTTAGTTTAAATCTTCTATAAATTCCGCATATTATCCTCATTTCCCTGCTGGACAGACAACCTCGCTAGGCTGATTGCATACGCTGTGTGTGCAATGCTTCAGGAGAAGGGTGATCATACCATGTGTGGAATTGTAGGATGGATTGATTGGGAAAAGGACTTATCTGGTGAACGTAATGTGCTGCAAAAAATGACCCAATGTCTCAAGGATCGAGGCCCTGATGCAGAAGGCTTTTGGCTGACTCCTCGTGCGGCCCTTGGTCATCGTCGACTTGTGGTCGTAGACCCTGCTGGCGGACAGCAGCCTATGTCGGCTCTCAAAAACGAACATGCCTGCACCATGATTTACAATGGTGAATTGTATAATACCGAGGATTTGCGAGCAGAGCTGCTTGCTTGCGGACATACCTTTCAATCTCACTCGGATACGGAGGTACTTTTGCACACGTATTTGGAGTGGGGCCCAGACTGTCTGTCAAAGCTAAACGGTATCTTTGCATTTGCGATCTGGGACGAACGCGAACAAAGATTGTTTGTCGGCCGTGACCGGATGGGGGTTAAGCCGCTGTTTTATGCGCAAAGAGGCAGTTCATTTCTGCTCGCCTCCGAGCTAAAAGCCTTGCTTGCTCACCCCGAAGTCAAACCAGAGCTCTCTCGTGAAGGCTTGGCGGAGGTTTTCGGAATCAGTCCCGCTCGTACACCTGGCCATGGTGTTTTTCACAACGTACACGAGGTTCGGCCCGGCTCCTATCTGTTGGTAACGCGTGATAGCCTCAAGCAAAAACGTTACTGGCAGCTCGAAAGCCATCCACATACGGATGACCTAGCGACAACTGCTGAACGTGTCAGGGAGTTAGTCACGGATTCGATTGAGCGCCAATTAGTTGCGGATGTTCCCGTATCGACCCTTTTGTCAGGTGGGTTAGACTCGAGCATTATTACAGCTGTTGCGGCAGATCATTTTCAAAAAACAGGCCGCGGAACCCTGCACAGCTACTCCATTGATTACGTAGACAACCGAAAGCATTTCAAGGCGAGTGCTTTTCAACCAAATGAGGATGAACCTTATGTGCAACTCGTTACAAAGTTTCTCGGAACCCAGCATCACACGATTGAGTTCGACACAGACGATTTGATTGAATCCCTGAAAACAGCGACACTCGCCCGCGACTTGCCGGGGATGGCTGATGTGGATGCGTCCCTCTACCTGTTTTGCCGCGAAATAAAAAAAGAGACGACCGTCGTCCTCTCTGGAGAATGCGCAGATGAAGTATTTGGCGGATATCCGTGGTTTCATCGCGAGGAACTGCTGAATGCCGGAACGTTCCCTTGGTCGAGAGCGACGAAAGAACGTGCTTCCTGGCTTTCACCTGATCTTCGTGATTGGGTCAAACCTGAGGAATACGTTGCCATGCGATATGAGGAATCTCTCGATGAAGTCCCACATCTCCCAGGCGAAGACCCTCTCGAAGCTCGCCGACGGGAAATGTTTTATTTGAATATTACGTGGTTCATGAACACACTGTTGGATCGCAAAGACCGAATGAGTATGGCGGCCAGTCTGGAAGCGCGCGTCCCGTTCTGTGATCACCGTATCGTGGAATACGTCTGGAACATCCCATGGGATATGAAGACGCACGGGAATCGGGAAAAAGGAATTTTGCGAAAAGCTATGGAAGGAATCTTGCCTGATGAGGTTTTGTATCGCAAGAAAAGCCCGTACCCGAAAACACATAATCCCGCCTATACGGAAGCCGTTCGCTCTTGGCTGCTGGATATAGTAAACGACTCTTCCTCTCCACTGCTTCAACTGGTAGATGTTCCAACGATTCGAAAAATTGCCGAGTCAGATGCACAGGCTTCGAGCATTCCGTTTTTCGGTCAGCTCATGAGTACACCTCAGTTGTTCGCCTATCTCGGCCAGCTGGATTATTGGCTACGGGAGTACCGTGTTTCCATTCGAGCCTAAATACCAAAAGCTCCTCGCCCCTTATGATTCGGGGGAATTGAGGAGCTTTTCGTTACTTTTTGGTTCTTCCCCGTTGCTTGGTTCTAGGTGCCGATTGTGGTTTCGGGTTGAGGGGAATGGTAGCAAGTGATTGATATCTCAGATCAAACTGCTCGCCTGAGCGTTTCATGATCGTGAACGTTTTGGTTGCGCCGACTCGGATCAAACGGTAGTCCACTCTTGTTTTTCTCCCTCCCCCGCTCAGTATCGCAGCTACGGTCCGATGATCCGGCAGATTCACTTTTATCTGCAACGACAACACAGTTGCAGGAAAAGGTGGGATTTCACGATAAGGAACACAGAGCTTACCTTTTAGTATCCGCAAATGGAGATTCCGAATCATCACTTCCGTCAATTGCTTTCCCCAATACCGGCGGAAAATACGGGAGATTTTTCGTTTGGTGTTGTATTTTTCGGGCAATGGGGTGTAATCCACACCGTTTACGGTATAAACAGGCTTTCCTCTCGGCGAATTCGCGATCTGAGTCCAGACATGCTCTGCTGAAGTGATAAACTGCTTGAGCCTCTGCAACTCATCCAAGGATTTCACCTCCTCCATAAACCGTATGGTGGTGGGCTTATGCTAGTACGCCCGATTTCAGCGTTCTAAACACAATGGACAACAATTCTGAACATACATATAAATTGCAATCATATTATTGAGATGATAGAATATAAACCGCTTTCACTTCTCTTGTTCGGGGAGTGCGTTTTTTTGCCTTTTAAGTTTAGCACTATTTAATTTCTTGGAGGTTGTAATGAATTTCATCATTCCCATCGCTGGCTTACTCATCGTGATTGGGTTAGCATTATTAGGGAGCAATGGACGTAAACAGGTCAAATACAAACCGATCATCGTCATGATTGCTCTGCAATTTTTGCTTGCCTTTCTTCTTCTGCACACCAAGTTTGGGTTTATATTCGTTTCAGCCATTTCCAAATCGTTTGAAAAGCTTCTTGCCTTTGCTGCGGAAGGAATCAATTTCGTATTTGGTAATCTGGCAAACGACGGACAAATGTCCTTTTTCCTTGGTGTATTGCTCCCAATCGTCTTCATTTCCGTCCTCATCGGTATTTTGCGACACTTCAAGATTTTGCCGATTATCATGAAGGCAATTGGCTTTGTACTGAGCAAAATCAACGGCATGGGTAGACTGGAGTCATACAACGCTGTCGCTTCCGCTATTGTCGGCCAAAATGAAGTTTTCATCACTGTAAAAAAACAGCTCGGTTCCTTGCCAGAGCATCGTCTGTATACGCTGTGCGCATCAGCCATGTCTACTGTTTCGATGTCGATTGTCGGTGCGTACATGACGATGATTGAGCCGAAGTACGTCGTCACGGCCCTGTTCTTGAATCTGTTTGGCGGCTTTATTATCGCTTCGATAATCAACCCTTATACAGTGAACGAAGAAGAAGATTTACTGGAGATTCAAAGCAATGAAAAGCAGTCCTTTTTCGAAATGCTCGTCGAGTACATCATGGATGGCTTTAAGGTAGCAGTAGTCGTGGGCGCAATGCTGCTCGGTTTTGTTGCCTTGATCGCGGCTGTGAATAGCTTGTTCGGCATGATTTTCGGCTGGACGTTCCAAGAAATGCTCGGCTTCGTCTTCGCTCCTTTTGCCATCCTGATGGGCATTCCTTTTGCGGAAGCGATGACGGCTGGTAGTATCATGGCGACGAAGCTCGTAACGAACGAGTTTGTAGCGATGATCGAGCTGGGCAAAGTCGTATCTGAACTGAGTCCACGTACAGTAGGAATTCTCTCTGTCTTCCTCGTTTCGTTCGCGAACTTCTCCTCCATCGGCATTATCGCTGGTGCGGTGAAAGGTCTGAATGAGAAACAATCCAATGTAGTTGCTCGCTTTGGGTTGAAGCTGTTGTTTGGTGCCACGCTGGTTAGTCTTTTGTCTGGTGTCGTCGTCAGCTTTGTCCTGTAAGTGATAGGAGAAAGTGTCCCTCTGCCATGTGCAGTAAGGACACTTTTTTTATGGTTTGTTTGGCGCTTCTAAAATTTCATAGGTTGGGGGCCATAAACTCCTCAGCTACCTTAATATCTTTTGCAAGCAGTAACTCTGGATATTTTCTGTCCACTCTCTTTATGCATTCGATAAAATCCTGACTGTTAACTCTTGCTGAGATATCCTCAAAAATTTCACTAAGCCAATACGCTTCTTGCTCTGTGCAAGTATCGAAGAACTTGATGGTTTCTAGAACATTGGCACTCAGTATTTCAGTCAACTTTCCCCAAAATTCATTTACTTTCGGATCATTCAGGTGAAGTTCTGAACGTTCTTTAATCAGCCGCTTTATTTGATTGGAATCAAGCATAAAGAAACTTCCTCCCCTGTTAGTGTTCCGCTACATTCACGAAAAAATGGAGCAGCGAGTGCCCTGCTACAGTCGGGCACTCGCTGCTTTTATCGAATAATCTTTTCCACATCAACACGTCCAGAGAAAAACGTCGCGCCTCCGCCCATATCCGCGATTCGGTCCGGTGTGAGGGCATTTACATAATGCTTCGGACCTTCGTTGTCTGCCCATAAGCCTTGGCTCACGACGACACCCGAGAGAACATTTTCACCCACAGCCGCTACGAGCTCGCACTCTCCCCGCTCATTCCATATGCGGACCGTATCTCCATCACAAATGTCTAGAGCACCAGCATCCGCCACATTCATGTGTAAACGAGGTATTTTTTCCATCTTCTTATGTTTTTCATTATTCGAGAACGTGGAGTTCAAATAATTGTGATTGGGCCCTGGGACAAATAAATACGGGAAATCCCCATCATTCACCAATGGCGTGTACGTAGGTAATGGGGGCAGCCCTCGTTTTGCCATTGCTTGCGAGTAAAGCTCAATTTTTCCACTTGGGGTGGGAAGGTGTTCCAAAAAGAAAGGTTCCATATTGGCTTTGGCATATTGTTTTTCGACCAACGTTTCATATGTGATTCCTTCCAGATGCGGATTGCCGTGCCCTACCAACGCCTGTCTGACCATCTCTGTGTCACTGTCTTGAAAAACAGATTCGTCATATCCCATGGCAGCAGCCAGCAAGCGGAAAACATCCGTGTTGGACTTGCTCTCTCCAAATGGGGCGATCACCGGCTGCTGAAGTTGAATGTAATGATGCCAATACGACGTGTAAAAATCAGTATTTTCATAAGAAGATGTCGATGGCAAAACGATATCGGCATAAAGAGCCGTCTCCGTCAAAAATAAGTCATGTACGACCGTAAACAAGTCCTCTCTTGCCAGGCCTTGCCGCACTTTGTTTCCCTCCGGTGCGACAATGGCTGGATTACTCGTATAGACGAAGAGCGATTTCACCGGTGGATCTGTATCGAGCAACGCCTTTCCAAGTTCATTCATGTTGATGACTCTCGTCTGTTTATTTGCCAACAAATCTGGTCGCTGCACGGCAAGCTTGTTGTGCTCCAGGAAACCTTTGTTCCCTTTATTGGCCCCACCGCCTTTGACAAGCCACTGCCCTGTCAGGGCCGGAAGACAAGCAATCGTCCTTACACACATTCCACCATTGTCGTGATGCTGAATGCCATTTCCAATGCGAACAAAGGAGGGGGATGTCGTGCCATACATTCTCGCCAATTTGTAAATATCGTCGATAGGGACACCCGTTATGGCTGATACGGTAGCAGGATCGTACGTCTGTACATGCTCCCTGAGCTCTTCATGTCCTACCGTATACTTCTCCATAAAGGCTGAATCCACCAAGTTTTCAGCAAAAAGCACATGCATGATACCCAAAGCCAAAGCTGTGTCTGTTCCGGGTAAAATCGGGATAAACCAATCAGCCCATCGACCCGTCTGATTTTTATGGACATCAATCACGACGATTTTCGCCCCATTTTTTCGAGCCTGTTCCGCAAGCACCACTTGATGCATGTTGGTGCTAACCGTATTGATCCCCCACATGATGAACAGCTTGGTATGAACGGTGTCTTCCGGATCTGTTCCAAAGGCTCCGCCCATCGTGTAGCTGTACCCTACAGCCCCTGCACTGTTGCATATCGTACGATCAAGTTGACTAGCCCCCATACGATGGAAAAAACGGCGATCCATTCCTTCCACACTAATCCGCCCCATGTTTCCGTAAAAGCTATAAGGCAAAATACTCTCGGGACCGTCTGAGTCGATCAAGTCACGCCAGCGTTCGGTTATGGTAGTGATGGCTTCCTCCCAACTGATTCGAACAAACTCCCCGCTCCCTTTTTTGCCAATACGCTTCAACGGATGGGTGAGTCTCTTGGGATCGTAAATGCGCTCTGTCATGTTGCGGACTTTGTTGCAAATATTCCCCTTCGTCACCGGATGGTTCGGGTCCCCTTCAATTTTGACGATTTTCCCCTCTTTTTTATGAAGGAGCAATCCACATTGGTCCGGGCAATCAAGTGAACAGACTGCTGGAAAAACTCCGTTTTCCTGGGTCGTATAAGTCATGGAGGTTCCCTCTTTCTCATAACTGTAACTAGCTTTTTACGCTATTATAATCGATTGAAAAAAGAAGGTACTACCCCTGCTGAATGAGAAGTTACTGATTTTTATTTACCAATCGTCTCATTACGATTTCTAATGGGCCGTTCAGCTTATGTTTTTCTAAAATCGTGGCCAATAGCAGAGAAAGCATCCAAATACCCACGGCAATCAAGGCAGCTATTCCGTTACTAACATGTCCCCCTAAATCAAGTGCTACTGGTGACAAGAAAAGAACAAGCATCGCTTCATTCCATACAAAGAAGGTTAATTTACAAAACACTTTTGTATATAAGGAAGGTGTAGACTTATTTTACTATGATCTTCCTTTTGTCTAAAAAAACTATTCCGAAAAGGTACCTTGTCGGAATAGTTTAATGTCTTATCGAGGGATCACTATCGGTCCCCCACAGTTAGCGGTTGAATAAAAGTACAGCGACACAAATTTACGCTATCTTCTTGGATACGACTGCGGTGCGAGTCGTTGTTGATCCTTTTTTACAGGAGGTACATACGGTTCAATAGTCACTGGAATACCAAGTCTCTGTTTGTGTTCGTCCAACGTCGGAGTATCAGGATATATGTTGTCTCGAGTAATTTTGAATGGTTCTTCGAATTTTCCCCTATACGGATTATATTGGAGGGGCATATTGAACGACCCACCGCCGTAGCTGCTCGTCGTTGTATAGGTCGTCTCTTCATAATGTATCCTAGTTGGTTCAACTGTAAAGGTCATCTGAACGTCTGGACCATCCGATTGTCTCGATGATTTGGAAGGCTTTTTGACCGTTTTCTTTGGTTGCTTTTTTGATGCCGTCTGTACGGCCTTTGTCGATGACTGCTTTTTCGCTTCTGTGCCAGGCATGCTTGCTACCAACTCTGATGGGGTTGACTGAACTACTGGTTGTTCAACCGGATACGCCGATACATTGGGTGGCCTCGTCCCTTGATTGGCTAAATCCATAACCGGAGTCGAAACTGACAAATGCGAAGCCGAAGCCGTTTGCGGTGCTTTTTGGACATTCTTCGCGTTTTTCTGATCGGCTTTTACTTCTTTAATCAACGTTGGCCACAGGTATGCATTGAAACCTAGCAACGCTACCATAAGCGTGATTCCTGCTACTTTTTTCATTATCACATTCTCCGTTGCTGTTTGATTTGAAGTGTAAAAAGTATGAGAACTATAGAACTATAATATGGAAATTATACGTTATCAGGCTAATGATTTCCAGAATAATAGCCTGAACCCTATTTCTACGCTTTAACAAACGCTGTTCTAATCCTGGATATATGCTTCTAGTAATGCAATCATTTCACGATTCCCCAACATTCTTGCCTCTGCGATTGGGGTCCCCAACTTGGTTGGGTGTTTAGGAGCATACTGTGTTGCAAGTATCGGATCGGCTCCGTAATCCAATAATAGCTGTACAAATTCTAAACGGTTGTCCTGAACTGCACGCATTAGGGTCCATCCCAGCTTTCAAAAATAAACGTAGCCTATCTTTATGATTATTCTTGGTGATAATTATGTTTCTTGAACCTATGTTACTAGATCAACGAGACAAACCGTTTCAGTTGTCAAGAGGCCCCCGAGAACAATGAAAAGGGCCCCATCAGTGTGATGGCGCCCCTTTTGTCTACGAGTTTAGAAATCCCAATCCAGCAAGTCTTCCAGCAGTTCGCGGGAAAATGCTAATTGCTCAGGTGTGTATTTATCCAGAAAGCGCATAAATCGCTGTTCAATGTCCTGATGCATCCGGTGATGAATCTTATACAGCTTTTGTCCCTTTGCCGTTAGCCGATAGTACACTTCTTTCTTATTATCAACCAGCTGTTGCCTTTTAATGAAATCAAGCTTCCATAGCTTCTTGCTAATTCGGGTTATGGACCCTTTCGTTAAGTTGACTTTTTCCGAAATCGTGGTGACATTGATGGGACCATGATCCCCGATACAAGCAATGAAATGAATTTCAGATAGCGTAAGGTTTAGCTTCATCCCCATCTCGGATTCCAGCATCTGCATCTCTTCTGCCATTCGCGCAGTCAATTTGCTTTCTCGCAGCTCTTGCTGCGTGACTAGCTGAATATAAAGCTGTATGATCCTCTGCTTGGAAAGCTCTGTGCTTTGCATATCATGTCTCCTAGATAACCATCTCCTCTCCATTATACACTGATTGTTTCGAGAAAAACAATTTCATTTTGTTTTGCACGAAACAATCCTGTTGCAATCAATCATGTCCGCACCAGTGGATGACTCCTTTCCGAATCGCTTCCATCGGATTAGACTCCTCCTGGGAAACTGCCCATGCGATATATCCATCCGGTCGAATCAACGCTGTATGCACGTCAAGCCAATCAGCAGCCCCCTTAGCAAGCGACGCGCGAACTACATGGACATGCTTGTATTTCGACCAATCTAAAGCAGCGTCCAATCGTTCATCCGAGTCAAAATGTAGCAAGAGGAATGAACCAGAATGAAAAAGCTCGTATGCATTCTGGCACTCACCGTTCTCCAGATGCAGATTCAGCTCTGTAAAACGTCGACCGTTCAATACATGCGGCTGCGTCTCTCCATTCGGTTCATACTGGACATGGAAGGCAGAGATTTGGGTAGCCAGCCGATAATTTGCCTCAGGTATTTGCAGCAGGTTGGACAGCATATTCCTCAAAGCTATGACGGATGGAGAGAATTCCGAACTACCGAACAGCAGCGATTGCACCTGTGTATTTGTTAGCAATTCAGTATTGATGGGGAAACGCTCCATATGATAGCTGTCCAACAGCCAATCCGGTGCCCAGCCTTTTAATTGGGCCGCCAGCTTCCAACCTAGGTTGATTGCTTCTTGCAGACCAACGTTCATCCCCTGTCCACCAGCTGGAAAATGAATATGCGCTGCATCTCCCGCCAGGAAAATTCGTCCCTCCCGATAACGCTGAGCCTGCAAGGTCGCATTGCCAAAACGAGTCATCCAAAACGGATCGGAAATCCCCAAATCGTCTCCAAGAATACGCAGTAAACTAGCACGCAGTTCCTCCAATGAAACTGGTTCTTCCTTTGGCACTGCCATTCGCTCCGGATCGATCAACACCACCCGATGCATCCCTGCTGGCAAGGGTACAATCATGACCAAACCTTGCTCATTAAAGTAGGAAGGAATTCCTGATTCCGGCGGATTTTTCAAAACGACATCCCCTTGCATAGCCGTAAAAGTCGCATTCTTACCGATAAACGGAATGCCTGCCTGCTTGCGGACAATGCTGGCAGCACCGTCTGCACCGACCACATAGAGTGCCGTCAGCACAACCTTTCCATTCGGACCGACAGCCTCAACCTCAACCCCATGCTGATCTTGGTGTACGGCCACTACCTCCTCTTCCCTGCGTATTTCCACCCCAAGGCTTTTTGCCCACTCCTCTAGTACCTTCTCCGTGTCATGTTGGGGAATAATCAGTGTGTAGTTGGAGGAAGAATCTAAGACAGAAAAATCCAAGCGTGTATCCAGTGCTGCAAAATGCCCTGTCGTAATCGGCTTTCCTTTATCAAGTAATTTCGTTTTCAACCCGCGCATATCCAGGATTTCCAGTGTGCGTGGATGTAAAGTGAGCGCCCGTGAATAAGGGGTTGTTTCCCTTAAGCGCTCAAGCACGCATACCTTCACTTTGGCCAACGCCAGCTCTGCAGCCAGCATCATTCCAACTGGTCCACCGCCAACAATAATCACTTCATAATCGAATCGCATGAGAACCACTCCTTGTTTTTTTGTTTTGCGCGAAACAATTTGAATATATCACATCCTCTTTTAATTGAAAATGTTTTTCAATTAAATACTTACTAAAGACTATCCTACAAATGAAAAGGCGACCCCTTCTCGAATCGAGCAAGAGATCGCCTTTTTTATTTTCTTATCGTTTGGCTACGACAATCACATATACGTAACCTTGATCGTTTGTCCACAAATCCACTTTATCCTTGGAGGAAAGATCGCTTTCTTTCAAGTCATTACCGTTGTAGTATTTGATCTTCGCGTCTTCTGTCATCTTCAAGCTCGTCGATACATCATTGAAGAATACGTATTTGTCTTTGTTCACACGGGATTCAATTCCGACGAAACTCACGTTTTCCTTCGCCAGCTTTCCACTGACGGAAGCAGCAATGACATCGCCGTCACGATCAAGGGTCAATGTCACGTACTCAAATTGATCGACGTCTTCAATCGCATCCTCATCCGTTACATCGTACGTCTTGCCGTTAACCTCAACTTTCGCGGAAGTCACCTTGCCGTCATCGTTTCGAACCTCAACAGAATCAACCACGCCGCTTACTTTCCTAGGCGCACCTGTAACGGCCTTTACTTTGCCAGCGTTATTGAGTGTCAGCGTGTACTCGGTGTCGTTGGATGCTGCATCGCTGTCAATCGTGACGCCGGACAAGAGCTCATACACTTTCCCGTTCACGGTAATTTTGGAACCGGATTTTTTCGTCACGTAGCCTTTTACGGTTTGCTTTTCCAATGTCAGCTCCACAATGTCATTCGTGCCGACGTTGTATTTCCACGTAAGGATACGGTGGTCATTAAACTGATCGGTTTTAATCGTCGTTGGAGATACGGAGCTGCCATCTACAGTCAGCTTCGCATTGGTCAAGATGTCGTAGGTTTTCCCGTCGATTTTCACAGTTGCCAGTTTTCCTGCTTGATATGCGGTTGTGTCTGAGACCAGCTTGTTCGTAGCTGCACCTACACCCTGCTCTACTTTGATCAGATTTCCATTCTTGTCAAACGTAAGAACTGCAATTTGACCGCTCGTCAACTCATCTAGTTCATCTACTTCGTCTTCGTCTACGAACAACTCGGTATCTTCATGCACCTCGTAATTAACGCTGCCAACGCGAATCCGGTTCTTGTCTGTATCAACGGTGATAGTATCCGTGAGGCTCAGCTTTGTGTAAACAAGCTCAGATACTTTGCCGTCCACGTTGAGTGTCAGCTCGACTAAGTCATCTTTTTCGATGTCAGAGAACGAAGCACTTGTTTCTTTTGCTTCTGGATGCGCCTTGCCTTTGATCGTTGCTTTGGAATCCAGAACATAGGTCGTACCGTCTACTCTTAGTTCATTCTTCGAGTTGGAACCGCTCACGGAAGATACTTTTTCCACAATTCCTTTTGTCGTGTTGTCGCTAATCGTGATGGACTTGATCTTGCCATTGTCGCCGACGACTGCCACAAACTTTTGGCCGATGTGAGAGCGGCTTACATTTACGCCATCTTCTACTTCCAAAACGACTTCTCTTCCATTAACGATTGCCTTGAATTTCTTCTCATCGCCTACAGCCGTTGTAAAATTAAGGCCAGTCTTCACGATTCCTTCGACGATTTCGGAGTCAGAAGTAACAACGGTGAGGAACGCCACTCGGCCGTTTTTCGCAATGTATTCCACCTGCGCGCCTACGACCAGATTGCCGTATACTTGCGCGGAATCAGCTATTTCGATTTCTTTGTTTTGTCCGACTAGTTTCAGCTTTTTGTCAGACTTGTCATACGAAGCAACTGCACCCTTTACTACTGGCAGCTTCTGAATGGTTCCTTTTGCATTGCCATCTTTGTCATAGTAAGCGCCGCTTGCGTATACAGGTGTTTCCATAAACTTATCTGTATACTTTGCCACAATATCACGCGGAGCTGCTGCTGTCGGTGTTTCTTTTGCATCGTAAATACCAGCTCTGTCTGCTTCCAGTAAGTACGGGATGTACCACTCGCTTGAAGCTGATGGACGAACGTCGATCTTCAAGCCTTGAACGTATACGGTCAGTGCTTCCGCAATTTTTACGTTGTTGTTAGGTTTGAATGTACCATCCGGATAGCCCTTGATGATGCCTTGCGATACGGCTAGATTGATATAGCCTGTCGCCCAGTGATCTGCAGGCAGGTCTTTAAAGGCTGTCTTTCCTTGCAAGAGCTTTGCTTGTGCATCTGTGTACCCGAGTGCCAACACCGCAACTTTGGCGAACTCCGCTCTCGTCACTTCTTTATTCGGCTTGAACGTGCCATCGGTATACCCTTTTAACACACCAGCATAATTCAATGTCAGAATCGCGTCTTTATTTACGTTTCCTCCGATATCAGAGAATGGCAGTGCCGTAGCAGCCAATCCGGTACCCGGCAACGCAAGCGATCCAGCCAGAACAGCTGTCGCCAATAATTTTTTAAAATCCTTACTTGCTCGATTCTTTTCTTTTTGCAAAATAAACCCCTCCATCAATGTAACAGTTTTATCAGTTCATTCTCTCCAGCAGACACTCCCATTTGAAGAAATGATGGAATTGTCCGCAGTAGAACTGTTTTCTTCGGCCGAATGCTCTTTTTAGACGACAAGATTTCCGAAAAAGTTTCAGAGCTTGTTCACGGTAAATCATTCCACTGTTCTTCAAACATGGATAGGTAGCGGGTTCACGATATTTCGCAGAACGTAAAAAAACCACCTGAGATCTCAGGTGGTTTTACATTTCATTCCAGCAGGAAATGCTATAAGCCAGGTTCTGTCTCTCCCGTGCTTCAAGCGGGGCAATCCCTCGCACCAAGAGTGGTAGCCATCTATCTATGGCATCCGAAGATACCATCCGTCCTTTCCGTTTGATTCCTTCAGGACGGTTCCCCTACCTAATTTGGGTTTCTCGCTCGCAGGGTTTACCGCGTTCCATCTTTTCTGTCGCCAGAAAAGCTACGTTTCTGTGGCACTTTCAGCGTACTCGGGCCTCAGAGAGAGCCCTTTCCACGCCGTCAGCAAGGTTTGCACCTCACTGCCCTGGCTTGCACCAGGTACGAACACTCCAGGCATCTCAGCCTGGGCGAGCCTGGACTTTCCTCTACCGCCAATCGTCGAAACGATTGCGGCAGCGACTACCCACATTTCCTGCACATCAGAATCAGTAACATTTACTCTATCACATGCCTCATGCATGGTCAACAAGCAGGATTTGGAAGCTCCATTTGTAGTACAATAGAAATGGCTACAAGGAGGTAGGACGATGATAACCATTACTCCAACTGCAGCAGTACGTCTTGCACAAATGATCGCGGAAGAAGCGGATGCTGAACAGCTCGGAATCAGACTCGTCCCGACTACGACGGGTTGTGGTAGCTATACATATAGCATCGCCATTACGGAAGCGGACAAATACGATATTGTCCAAGATATTAGTGGGATTCATTTCTTTTATCAAACGCATGAGATAGACAAGCTCTCCGGGACAGTCATCGACTGCGATCCTGCAACTGGCCGCTTCTCCATTTTCCATCCGCGCCCGATGCAAACAGATTGCTCGCTTACTCATTGATTAGGAGGTTACTATGCTGCTCTTATCATTTGAAAACATCAAACCAAAGATTCACCCTACTGTTTTCCTGGCAAAAGGCTCCGTCGTTTCTGGCGATGTCGAAATCGGTGAGGATTCTTCTATTTGGTATAACACCGTGATCCGCGGGGACATCGCTCCGACTGTCATTGGAAAACGCGTCAGTGTGCAAGACAACAGCACCCTGCATCAAAGTCCGAACAACCCGTTGATCCTCGAAGACGAGGTGACCGTTGGACATAATGCCGTTCTACATAGCTGCGTGGTACGACGCGGTGCATTGATTGGAATGGGTGCGATTGTTTTGGATCGTGCGGAAATCGGGGAAGAAGCCATGGTTGCTGCGGGTGCACTCGTTCCTCCAGGCATGAAGGTGCCTCCCCGCTCGCTTGTTGTCGGCAATCCAGCGAAAGTAAAACGCGAACTTAACGAGGCAGACTTGAAAGAATTCGTACGCATTCGCCAATCGTATGTAGATAAAGGAAAGATGTATCGCCAACTGGAAGAAAGCCCGCTAGAACGGGAATAGGAAAAGGAACAGGGAGGTCGAGGGCGCAAATGCACCTTCTATCCTCCCTGTTTTTTATGATTTACGAATTTCCAAATAATGCGTAGCGCCCACTAAAAACCGAAAGTTCGTCGGTTCCAGACTGGCTGTGTGACCGAACCGTTGTATTTCTTCCATGAGCTGTGGCAGTTTGCTATATGGTTTGCGATCCAATCCGATTAACGGATAGAGTCTGATTCGACCGCCAGGCTGACAAATTCGCAGCAATTCTTTGATCGCGTTCAAGTGAAATTGCTCATCGAACTGTTGCTGGTACAAAAACAAGAAGTGACTGCCAAGCACCAGTGAAAAGTGATCGTCTGCAAAAGGCAATTCCGGTAACAAGCCTGCGAAGTAGCTTTTACCGATGCCTTCATCGGCACGATACGCGGCAATGAATTGCTCCAGTGACCTTTCTCTGTTTTGATGATGCTGGCCAAGCGAGCCGTAATATTCCCAATGAAGGGTGTGTGCGATACCAGCCAGCTTTTGCGTCGATTCCTCGATCTCTCGCTTCCCCTTCGTATAAATCTCTTCAGGCTTCATTTCATAAAGCGGATCGACTGCGATTGCCTCTCGTCCATGTTGGCATGCCTCCGCTGTAAAAGAGGACGCTCCTGCACCGACATCCAGGATCGGTCCCATCGCCAAGATTTCGTCTGAAAGTGAAAACATATCCACATACTCTTGATAGGAACGACATGTCATTGCCACTCCCATTTGCTCGTATACCCCTACATCCTGTTCTTTTCTCATCTCGTCTCAGCTCTCCTCATCTCATATTCCTCGATCCCTTTTCAAAGGAAATGGGATGAGTTGAGCAAATATTACCAAAATACTTTTCAGGATTCAACGTCACAACCAACCTGCGCGTGGAACAAAAAAAGCGGCGTATCCATAGTGGAAACACCGCTTTTTCCTTACGAAGCATTTTGCAATCGATCCACTTCGCGAATGTGCTCAAATAGCATATACGAGCGGATCGCTGTCTCTAAATGAAGCTGATCCGGTTCTTTGGTCGTGCTGTATTTTTGAAAGAAAGCCGATAGCTTGTAAAGAAAACCGAAATATTTACGCACGTAGCGATCCCCGAGCATGCCCACAAGCAGTCCTGCTACCCCGCATGCGACACTCCATTCTAAAGGTAAAAAGAATACGGACAAAATGAACCCCGTAAAAAACCACACGACCAGATTCGTCGAGCAACCGTCATTCACGATATCTGCCCGTTGAATCTCTTTCAGTGCTGCTAGCGACTTCTTACCGCCATAGCTAAACACTTTATGTTCCGCACCGTGAAATTTTTTCATCATTCTCGGAAAAACGAAGTGAAAGCCTGCGATGTATACAGCTACCCACATCGGATCGATGATGGCCCAGTCAGGCTTCACGATCGCTGCCAGTACATAACCAGCAAGGAGGAGGTGAAACAATTGATAGTACCACGGAAAGGAGAAAAATATTCGATACCAGAGCTTCCCAATCGTTTTCAATGTGATTTTTTCCGCCCACATATGAATCACGCCGTCTTTTACTTCCGCGCAAGCCAGCACATTTCGATCATGAAAAAGCACACCGCGTCCAAAAGACATCCCCATAATCATCTCGTTAGCTATTCTCCTTCCGCCCTAATGTCGTTATAATAGGTTGAGTTGTACGCAGAATGAAGGAGGTTTCCACAATTGATCCGCATGGTTCCAACTACATCATTAACACCTTTACACGATCCATGGGAGCCGTTGTTCAATGCGACACCCCCCGCCTATAAACTTACCAGCGTCGAGTTTACTGTAACGAATCTGTGCAATCTCCGCTGTGAGCATTGCGCGGTTGGTGATACATTGCGATACAAAGACGATCCCGCTCTCCCTGTCGATCTCATACTCCGTCGTCTCGATGAAGCAAAAGACCTGCTTACTATCAGTATAACAGGCGGAGAACCGATGTACAGCGAGCGCACCGTGAAAACTGTGATCGCGCCTATTCTACAATATGCAGCAGATCGTGGACTGCGGACGCAAATCAACTCCAACATGTCCATGCCGTTTTCTCGGTATGAGTTGATCCTGCCATACATCGACGTCATGCATATTTCATGGAACTGGTCTACTCCCGAAGAATTCCATGATATTGTTTACGCAAAAGCACGGCAGCCGGTTTCAATCAAAAGAGCGGAAGCACAGTTTCAAGAGATGATGGAAAATGCTCGCAAGCTCTCGGAAGCTGGTGTATTTGTCTCAGCCGAAACGATGCTGAATCATCGCACATGGACAAAGCTCGATACCCTCCATCGTCAGATTCAGGAGATGGGCAGCAAGCGACATGAGGTACACCCGATGTACGCGAGTGATTTTGCCCGTGATCTGGATGTACTTTCACTCGATGAGCTTCGTCAAGCCATTCATCGGATGCTCGATGTACGCAATGAAGATTTGTGGATGCTTTTCGGGACGCTTCCGTTTTTCGCTTGTAGTTCTGAAGCGGCCGACAGGGAATTGATCAGCAGACTACGCTCAGCGAAAAATGTGACGACTCGCAATGATCCTGATGGTCGCAATCGTCTTAACATCAACATTTTCACTGGCGATGTCATCGTGACCGATTTCGGGGATGTAGAGCCATTGGGCAATATTCAAACCGACCAGCTCCAGTCGATGTTTGGAAAATGGCAAGAACACACGCTGAATCAGAAGATCAATTGCTTTTGCCCTGCTGCAGGATGTGCAGGACCTAACCTGCTCGTTGCTAATACTTACTATCAGGAGACTGATTTCACTCTGCGCAAAGCACTCGTCTAATTGGGCACACTAGGGCGTGAGGTGATCTACCATGAGCAGACGCAAACGCCCACTCGTCCCCGAGGCGAGAAAAGGACTGGACGCCCTAAAAGCGCAGGTTGCACACGTTGCTGATCCCGCGCAAGCAAAATTCGAGGTCGCAGAAGAAATTCATGTTCCATTGCAGCCCGGCTACAATGGACAATTAACCTCTCACGATGCCGGTCGAATCGGAGGACGCTTAGGCGGCAGTATGGTCAGAGAAATGGTTCGGATGGCAATGGAAGGCATGAATAAAAAACCGTGATCCTATTGTTTGGGAACCCCGCTATTTGAGTTATGCGAATGGCGGGGTTCTTTGTCGAGCAATCGAGTATTGCCGATTAGAACACTGGCTATCAAACTGATTCCAATTAAAATCAATCCAGTGACAAAGACACCGTGCATAGCTTCACTAAACATCATTCCTGCCCGCATTCGCCATTCTACAATGGTCCCAAACACACTGATTCCAATCGTCCCCCCAATGGAACGAAATAATTGCGATGTCGACATAGCAATGCCCCGATCTTGCGGTTTTACAGCGCTGTGTGCGGCTGTACCAAGTGCCGGATAGATTGCCCCCATGCCTAAACCTGTGACAATCATGTAGCTAACGAGTTGTGTGTTGGTTGTCTCTCCATCAATCGTGCTCAGAAGGAAAAAGCCGGTCGCCATGATGAGTAAGCTGGGAATCAAAATCGCCCGAAATGAAGCTTTTTCCATCCATCTTCCCCCACCCGTCGAAGAAATCGCTGCGGACAGCATGAGTGGCACTAAAAGGAATCCAGCTTCTGAGGGACTCGCACCGCGTACCCCTTGAACGAACAGAGGGATATAGGCGATGGCACCGAACAAAGCGGCACTCACAAAGAATCCTACGAGATTGCCATATCCGATGACCGGAATGCGAAATAGGGAAAGCGGAAGCAGGGGCTCCTTTGCTTTGGTTTCAATCCAGATGAACAAACCGAGAAGGAAGATACCCGCTCCCCCTAACCCGATCTTGTATTCCCTCCCCTCCATAATAAGGGACAGCAGGATGAAAATGATGGCTGCACTCAAGCTAGTCGCCCCATACCAATCAATCACGGGCTTCTTATCATAGTGCCGCTGGTCACGAAAGGCTAGAGCAATGATCAATAAAGCAGTGATACCGATAGGAAGGTTTATAAAAAAGATCCATCCCCACAGCAGATGCTCCACGAGAATTCCTCCCAACGAGGGACCAAGTATACTCGTCATGGCAAAGACAGCTCCGAAAAGTCCTTGAAATTTGCCTCTCTTTTCGGGTGGATACAGTTCACCCACAATGATGAACGCAACCGGCATTAATGCCCCAGCGCCCAACCCTTGAACTCCTCTCGCGGCAATAAGACCCGTCATGGAATTAGCCATGCCGCACAGGAGAGATCCCACAAGAAACAGAAACAAACCGATCACATACATTTTTCTCGGTCCAAACAAGTCCGCCATTTTCCCATAGATGGGCATGCTCGTGGTCGATGTGAGCATATAAATGGCGAACACCCAGCTATAAAGAGAAAGACCTCCCAGCTCTTTGGTAATTGTCGGCATGGCTGTTGATACAATCGTCTGATCCAACGATGACAAGATTAGCCCCATCAGCACTCCACTCGTAACCAATCCTACGCGACGCTTTTCCTTTTTCAACTCCATCACTCCCCTTTTTTGAAGTCAGTTGATAACAGCTCCAAAAATATAAGGGAATTTTTAGAAAAATAGTAGACTTTTTCTTTCTGATGAGTTATTCTGATGATAGAGTCTGCCCCTAAGAACTACGAATAAATCATAAATAAAAACCGCCTCCATTATGGACGCGGTTTTCTTGTTTTTCCATTCATCTCAGCTTGTCGAGCTTTTTGGCACTTGCCTTACGAGGTCCAAGCATCGCCTTTCCTATGTTGCCCACTTTGTTTACAGAGTCAAAAACTTGGTCGATCACATCCACCAGTTCCCGAATCTGCACCACTTTTCCATAGACGCCCATGAAATGGTGTCGGACGTTTTTTCCATTTAACCCTAGCATGGCCGCACCTCCTCTTAATCCTCTCGTATCACTTTATGCAGGATCAGGCGAAGAGGAAATAGGATGTGTGGAAAATTATTCGGCCCTCTATCCGGCTGCTTAGCGTGGGCGAGGCGTGCCGGTCGGACGTGGGCGCGGAGGTTGTGTCGGCGTAATGGCCCGCTCTAGACGAGTGACACGGTTCTCCAACCGATCTACTCGATTATCCAGCCTGCGAAAATCTTCGCGAAGCGCATCTACTCGATTCTCCAGTCGATTCAAACGACGCTCGACATCCCCACCAGGAGCTGGTGTCGGAGTCGGAGTAATCGGGATATACAAATTTTGACCAACGTAAATGTAGTAGGGATAGGCGATATTATTCACGCGGATCAATTCCTGAACGGATACACCAAAACGAGCCGCAATGCTGTTTAACGTATCCCCCGAACGGACTACATAGTTCACGAATCTCACTCCTTTTTTTCTGTGATCATTCGTTATTAACCTATGCCCGCCCTGGTACACGCGCAATAAACCAATACCCATTTTCGCAAAGAATAGTCAAACACCCAGTACAAACGCCGTTACAAACCTGAAAGAACAAGGCTCAGTCCCATCAACACTTGGAATAGACAGTCACACCTTCAAGAAACACTTCTTCCACTTGCTTCAATACCTCAATCTCTTGTAGTGGATCCCCTTTTACCACAAGCAAATCTGCAAAATAACCTGGCGCTAACGTACCGATCTTGTTCCCTTGGTCCAGCACCTCAGCAGCGTTTTGGGTAGCAGCCTGGATCGCACGAATTGGCTCCATTCCTAGCTCCACCATCAGCTTGATCTCTTCTGCCACAGGGGTAATCGGATAGCCTTCCAATACGATATCCGTACCCGTAGCGATCTTTACGCCTGTATTTATCAATTGCACGAAGTTCTCCCGGTACGCCTTTTCCGATTCGATGAAAAAGGCTCCCTGCTCGATAAGCCCTTCGCTCAATATGCCTTGATTCGCCTGTTGTTGCTCATTCCAAATATGTTTGTAATAATCAGCAATCTGGAAAAAGGTGACCATGGTCGGTACCCATACCAGTCCTTTTTCTTTCATCTGTTCTGCCTGTTCGACGGTCATAAACGTCGCATGCTCGATCGTATCAAATCCCGCATCAATCGCCATCTGGATCGCAGGTTGGATCGAGGCATGCACACAGCATTTCCGTCCCAAACGATGCGATTCATCAACCGCCGCATCCAGCTCCTCTTGCGTGAACTCCGGCGTTGGTGTACGGTGACTCGTCATGAGCTTGATCCAGTCGGCTCCTGCTCTCACTTGTTCACGCACGGCTGTCCGCACTTCCCACGGACCATTTGCTTCTCGCAAGGCACCCTCTAATTGCCAACCGTGCCCCCCGGTCATAATAATCCCTTGGTTGACCTGAAAAAGACGAGGGGAAACAATGAATTTGTTCTTGGCCGCCAACTTCAGCGTACTGCACAATCCATCTGGTGCTGCTACATCGCGGATCGTCGTAACCCCCAAGGAAAGTGCCTCTTTCAAGTTCGCTGTCGCAAGTAAAGCCACCAGTCCATCGTTGTTGCGATACTCAGCGGAGTCTGGTTTACTCCACCAATACCCGATATGAACATGTAAATCGATTAAGCCTGGCAAAATGGAGCATCCGCTGTACCGCTTTACCTCTCCTTCCGAAATGGAATCCGTAAGCTCTGATTCTGTCCCCACTGCGACAATTTTTCCTCGCTCATCCATCCCAACAACGCCTTGTTCGATTACATGCTCTCCATCTCCGATAATAACGCGATCAGCAATCAACCATTTCATTTCTGTCCCCCCTGTCAAAAATGAAAATCCATCTGTCCGCAATCCTGGTTAGTCCCTCGAAAGTTCATCATGCATCCAACCTTTTCCTCCTTGTTTCTTGGCCTTGTAAAAAATAAAAAAACCTCCGGCTACACAGAAG
>NZ_JABSUT010000016.1:0-83815 GCF_013284285.1 Brevibacillus sp. HB1.4B | reverse complement strand
GAAGTGCGCCAGAGGTTTTCCTTTTATCCCTTATTTAAATACAGGTGCAGCAAATTGAGCCAGTCTCTCTGCAGACGTTTTCTCGACATCCGCATGCAAGCTGTTGCCATGCGCATCCATCGTTACGATTGCCGCGAAGCCTTTTACATTCAAGTGCCACATTGCTTCTGGAATACCGAATTCCATGAAGTCAACACCGTTTACTTTTTTGATGCAGCGTGCGTAGTATTGTGCTGCCCCACCAATTGCATTGAGGTAAACAGCTCCATGCTCATTCAATGCTTTCAGTGTTTTTGCACCCATTCCGCCTTTTCCGATAACGGCGCGGATTCCGAATTTCTTGATGATTTCGCCTTGGTAAGGCTCCTCACGGATGGAAGTCGTCGGACCAGCCGCTTTTACATGCCACTCACCCTCATGATCCTTCATCATAACTGGACCGCAATGGTAGATGATGCCACCATTCAGGTCCACTGGACAGTCATGATCCATCAGGTAGCTGTGCAGCGCGTCGCGTCCTGTGTGCATTTCTCCGTTGATGATAACCACATCGCCCACTTTCAGGCTGCGGATTTGTTCTTCCGTGATCGGCGCTTGCAGAACAACTTCACGAGGCTCATCGTCTGTTTCGTCCGCAGCTGCTACTGGCGTCAAGTCCATCGCCACTTCTTCATCTTTATACAGATAACGAAGGATTTCGCCAGTCTCCGGGTTCAGGCGAACACCTTGACGTCGGAAGGCCCAGCAGTTGTAGGCAACGGATACGAAGAAGCTTGCTGGCAGGCGGTTTTCCACGCCGATTTTACAGCCGAGCAGAGTCGCGTTTCCACCAAAGCCCATCGTTCCGATTCCGAGTTGGTTTGCGGTTTCCATGATGTAGTCTTCCAATGCAGCCAAATCAGCGTTTGGATTGACATCTTCTACTTTGCGGAACAATTGATGCTTCGCCAGTGCATAACCGGAGGTGCGATCGCCACCGATTCCTACGCCGATGAAGCCGGCACTACAGCCTTGTCCTTGTGCTTGGTATACTGCGTGCAAAATGCACTTGCGAATACCATCCAGATTACGGCCCACTTTGCCCAGACCTTCGAGCTCACAGGGCAGGGAGTATTGGATGTTCTTGTTCTCACAGCCGCCGCCTTTGAGAATCAGCTTGATTTCGATTTCATCCTCTTCCCATTGCTCGAAGTGAATGACAGGAGTACCTGGTCCGAGGTTGTCCCCTGTATTTTCACCCGTCAAGGAATCTACGGAGTTGGAACGCAGCTTACCTGTTTTGGTTGCTTCTGCAATCATTTCTTTGATGGCTTGTTTAATGATCAGCTGGTTTACTCCAACCGGAGTTCTTACTTCGAAAGTTGGCATCCCCGTATCTTGACAGATCGGAGAAACATTTTCTTCTGCCATGACGACGTTTTCCGCAATCGTAGACAAAGACAGCGCTGCACGAGTGCCAAGATCCTCTTTCACTTTAGCTGCATTGACGGCACGACGCACGTCTGGTGGTAGATTCGTAGAAGTATCCGTGATGAGTTCCAGAATGCTTTGCTTCAAGTTTTCCATCTATGACGCCCCTTTTGACGTAGTGGTGTAAATGGTAGCATAAACCGCCTATTATTATAGCACACGCTCCCCCACCTGTCCGTAGATTGCTGTCCAAAGAGTGCGTGAAACATTCCGTAATCGTGCTTCGTCTTATTACCGACAACAAATTTTGGCAAGAAGCAGATATGAGGGGGATCAAAATGAAAAGAACATTTGCCGGGCTTCTCGCCTCCATGATGGTGGTGACCGCTATACCCTTCCTGTTCGCAACAGGTACAGTAGCGGAGCCAACCGTTCAAGCCGCATCTACAGAAGAGTTGCCAGTAGTCGGTTCCTATGCGGAGCTAAAAAAGCTCATGCAGTCATCAGACCTGGACAGCTACCATTACGCCACCATGGAAACGACTGCCGCTATGCCAGTAGCAGCACCTAGCACAGCCAACAAAGTAGCGGACACTTCCGGTGGCGCTGTTCGCGGTGATTTTTCCACAACGAACACACAAGTGCAGGGCGTCGATGAAGCAGATATCGTAAAGTCAGATGGAACTTATCTTTATCAATCTACGCAAAATGAAGTACGCATCATCAAAGCGTATCCAGCCACCGAGATGAAGGTCGCAAGCCGTATCAGCTATGACAATGGAAAATTCGTACCACAAGAAATGTACGTAGACGATCGTAGACTCATCGTAATCGGGCAAGCGGATGAGACCATCTCCTATCCTCCAGGTCCTGCTTCCAAAAGAGGCATCCCCCGATACCAAGGAATGCAATCCGTGAAAACCATGATCTACGATATTACGGACAAAAAACAGCCTCGGCTCATTCGTCAACTGGAGCTAGAAGGCCAGTACATGTCGTCCCGCAAAATCGGCGCGAGCTTGTACGTGACAGCCAACCATTACATGGATACGTATCGTATTATGCAAGAGAAAGCAGAAGTGCCAGGTCCAACGTATAAAGACAGCGTCCATCATAACCAATACCAAACCATTCCCTACAGCGAGATTCGTTACTTCCCGGATCACTTTCGTCCAGAGTATTTGATCGTCGCCGGCGTGAATCTGGATGATGCAAAACAAAAGATGTCATTGAATACGTATCTTGGTGCTGGCGAGAACATCTATGCATCCACCAAAAATCTATATGTAGCCGTCACCCAGAACAGTGCTCAGCCAGTAGCGGTTAAGCAAAAAGGAGCGACAACTCCTTTGATTGCACCTCCCATCGAGTCTGATACAACCATTTATCGTTTTGCCATGAACAAGGGAGACATTCGGTATACGGGAAAAGGGTCGGTGCCTGGACGCATTCTGAACCAGTTTTCTATGGATGAAAACGACGGTTATTTCCGAATCGCCACCACGAGCGGGAACATGTGGCGAGACGATGAGCTTACGTCAAAAAACAACTTGTATGTTCTCGACAACAAACTCGAGGTATTTGGCAAGCTGGAAGGCATCGCTCCAGGAGAACGCATTTACTCTGTCCGTTTCATGGGAGATCGTGCCTACATGGTGACCTTCAAAAAAGTCGACCCGCTGTTTGTTCTCGATCTGAAGAAGCCTTCTGCTCCAAGCGTACTAGGTGCCCTCAAAATTCCAGGTTACAGCGACTATTTACACCCGTATGATGAAAACCATATCATCGGTTTTGGCAAAGAAGCAGAATCTGATAAAGACTGGGCGTACTACCAAGGGATGAAAATTGCCCTCTTTGACGTCAGTGATGTAACGAAACCGAAGGAAAAGTTCAAGACTGTTATCGGGGACAGAGGAACAGACTCCGAGCTATTGCGCAATCACAAGGCTCTGCTGTTCTCCAAAGAAAAAAATCTGCTAGCTTTTCCTGTATCCGTCCACGAACGGACAGCTGAACAAAAAGCCAAAAACGATATGCGCGAGTATGGCCACTTTACTTTCCAAGGTGCCTATGTATATCAGCTCGATCTGCAAAAAGGATTTCAACTGACAGATCAGATCACCCATCTGTCGAAGGAAGATGTCGCGAAAGCAGGCGAAGGCTGGTACGACAGCTCCAGTAACATTAAACGGATACTCACGATTGGCGACACACTCTATACCGTTTCTGACGATTACGTCAAAACACAGCAGCTCTCTACCCCCAAAAAAGAGAATATCTTGCCATTGACGAAATAGCGGTAATGCTCTGTCATGCGGACAGGTTCTGTGCTAAGATGGGGTAATAGATGCAGCGTAAATAGAGAGGGTGTCACTACGTGGAGTATTTGAGTTTTAATTTGACATCAACGCTGGCAGGGATTGCGGCTGTGCTGTTGGTTATGTTTTTTCGCCTGCACTGGCCCTTCCGCTTTCAGTACATGGCCAATCTATTCAAACGGCGTTTGAATATTCGATTGCGCTGGCTGGAGGCTTCCTATCGGAAGAACCGTTCCCGTGCTGTCGCTATGCTGGATAAATCAACACATGAGATCATGCTTGGCAATTATGAAATGGCCGAAAAATATATCGTTCAAGGAATCAACGTTTGCAAAGAACGACCAACGTTATTCAATCAAGCGATGATTCACTACTTGTTTTACAACCTGGCGATCGTTTACTATTCATCCGAACGATACAACGAATCATTGGAAGTGGCGTTTCGTATTTACCAGCGTGATCAGGGA
Source organism: Brevibacillus sp. HB1.4B (assembly GCF_013284285.1). Taxonomy (NCBI): domain Bacteria; kingdom Bacillati; phylum Bacillota; class Bacilli; order Caryophanales; family Paenibacillaceae; genus Brevibacillus; species Brevibacillus sp. HB1.4B. The sequence goes on along the minus strand of NZ_JABSUT010000016.1, from coordinate 79,620 downwards.
ATGACTGATTCCTTAGCTCTTATTGCCTGTTCACACGCCCGCCTGGGTGAAGTAGAGAGTGCGATAGAAGCTTACCAGCTGATCGCAAGCAAACGATCGGCAAAAGACTGGAAGCTCTTCTGCTTGGCAGAGATTGAAGCTGCCAAAGGAAATTACGAGCGAGCCCTTTCCCATCTCAAGCAATTGATGGACAAATCAGCCAGTCTGTTGCATCTGAATCACACCGTACTGGAAAAACGCTTGGAAGAGTGGAAAAAAGCCTCTACACAAGCCAGCTAATCGATTGACGACCGCACATTGCTTTATGTGTGCGGTTTTTATTTTCCTGTCCCCGTAACGCTGCTCTATGCACAGTCGTATAACTATCATGAAAGTGAGGTATTTTTAATGAAAAAATTCAATGTATCTATACTTGCTGTCTCAGCACTTGTACTCGGTCTCGCTGTAGCGGGCTGTACACCTGGAAAAGATTCTGCTTCTTCCTCTACAGAGGCACTGGCTAAAGTAGGAACAGTCTCTATTTCCAAAGATCAAGTATACGAGGCTATGAAAAAAGAAGCTGGGAAACGCGTGATGTCTGATCTCATCATAAAGGAAGTATATAAACAAGAAGCGGTTGCACAAGGAGTCACGGTAAGTGATCAGGAACTGGACGCAAAAATTAACCCAATCAAAGAAAAAATGGGGCCTGAGAAATTCCAAGAGTATTTGACTGAAGAAGAAATTACCGAAGATGAATTGCGTGAGAGATCACGTTTGATCCTGTTAAGGGACAAGATGTTCGAGAAAGCTTACCCGATCACGGAAGAGCAAATCAAGGAATACTATGAGAAAAACAAAGAAAAGCTCGAAGGTACGTTGGAAGAAGTACGTCCAAAGGTAACGGAGAAAGTCAAAGATAAAAACAAACGCTCCAACATGAGCACGTGGATCAAGGAATTGAAGAAAAAGCATAATGTTCAAATTTTGGACAAAGCATTTGAAAAAGTAGAGGATACAGAGAAAGAAACGGACAAAGCAGAACTTCCTGCTTCAAAATAAATCGGACAAAAAAGACTTGTGTCAGCCTGTTGAGGCGCACAAGTCTTTTTTATCCATATTACCTACGTGCAATGGCAATGAGTTCCTGCAAAAACACCTTAATTTCGCCTTGAAGAATAGGGCCATGACCAGTGGCTAAATACTCAATGGGCCAATCCTGCAAAATCTCCAAGCCCTCCGTAAACTCCGCCGCTCGCTCTGGTTCACGTGCTACCCATTGCTTCAAGTGTTCTTGATAAGCTGTCCGACAGTCCACTTCTCCGCCAACGATTTGACCGAGTTCTGTGTTTTCAAAGCACAAATGATCGCCAACAAAGCAAATTTTCGTCTGGGGATCAAAGAAGGCAACAGAGCCTTCTGTATGAAAAGAAAGCTGTCGGAAACGCAGGGAAGGCAGATCTCCCCCACTACCTGTAAACGTATGGCCGAATAGCGTCTGTGAAAAATCGTCCAGTCCGTAATAATCGTCGAGGTGAATCCAATTGTTTCGAGAAGGGAACATATCGGCATTTCCAATATGATCAGCATGTCGATGAGTGAAGTAGACATATTCCGTTCGCTCTGGCTTGACCCCGATCTCTTCCAACGCCTGTTGAAAATAAGAGCGTTGCTTGCGCTGGTGAGAATCAATCAATACAAAGGCATTCCCTTGTTTGATCACATAGCTGTTTACGAAGCTATTCCACGCTTCCTCATAGGTGATGATCGCCCAGGTGGAGTCTGTGATTGGTGCAATCACATTGTTCATGCCTCCATCTCTCCTCTCCTCCCAGATACAATTTCTTATTGCTATTATACACAATCATGCACAACCGTGCTGATTCGTGCCCAAACTTATCCGACACAATCAGACTGTCGCCTCTTCCCCTAAGCTTACCCAAGATCTTCCTTGCGAGCGTTGAATGTGAACAGGTACACCGAAAAAGCTTGTCAGACGCTCTGCCGTCAGGACCTCATCTGTTGTTCCAGCCTGGTCTACTTCTCCCGCTTTTAGCAGCAAGGTATGCGTGAAGCAAGGCAAAATTTCTTCGATGTGATGGGTGACATAAATGAGAGTTGGTCCGTTTGGCTGTTTGGCGATTTGTTCGATCATGGCCAACAGCTGTTCTCTTGAAAGCAAGTCCAGTCCAGTGCAAGGCTCGTCTAGGATGAGTAATCGAGGGGAAGCCATCAATGCACGAGCAATCAGTATTTTTTGTCTCTCCCCTTGCGATAAAGCCGCAAAACGTCTGTTTTTTAATGCACGGCATCCAAAAGTATCGAGTAAATCCGACGCTTTCTCTACGTCTGCCTCCTCTGGAACGGAATACAAGCCGATGGTTGCTTCTCGTCCACTCAAGACGACACGGAGTGCGGTTTCATGCTCGTGAAGCTGTGCCATCAGTGCTGTGCTTACCCAGCCGATTGATTTGCGCACCTCGCGTAAGTCGACTGTTCCGTAAAGATTGCCTAATACACTGACCTCTCCCTTTGTCGGCCACACATAGCCACAAATGATATTCAACAGACTGGTTTTACCAGAGCCGTTTAAACCGACTAAACACCAATGCTCCTTGTCTTGCACTTGCCAGGCAATGTCTCGCAGAATCGTTGTTTCATCCCTTTGCCAGGTAACCTTTCTCACATCAATGATCATGCTCTCTCCACTCCTGACTCTCACAGTTGTATGTGAAAAGAACCTCCATGGCATATGGAAGCACACGGAGGCCCTAACACAAAAACAGTTTCGTTAAAATTTGCCTTGAAACTTAAATACAATCTCCGCAAACAGCGTAGCGAAGAGGAACGTGCCGGTAAAGACGACGAGAGACACGACTACGATACGCCAGCTAAGCTGTTTGAATAGATGAACGTCTTTTCCGAGTGATAGACCTGCATACGCGAGAATCGGCGTGGCCAATGCGAGCAGATTGATCTTGGCAATCGCAGCAGCCGTATATTCGTTCCCTGGAAAAAACGGGGATGTCGCAAGCATCGCAAACAAAGAGATCCATACAATGACGGGAGATTTGAACGGTAGAATGCGAGTGAAGCCCATTCCGATTAACGTAATGACCGCCAAGAGCAAAATACCTGGCAAAGATTCCATGAATGGTACTTTATAACCGATCCAGTTACCGATGAGTGCAATGAAGCCAATGATAAAAATCGTCAAGATTTGATTCATGCGCTTTTTCTCCCCCCTTCTGCTGCAGAAGAAGCACCTTTGCGCCCAATAATAGGCTCAAGCCATGCGTACAGCTTTTGTGTGACCGGCAAGGAGAAGAAGATACATACGTACGTTCCGACGATACTCATCATCAAGTTTGCCGCTCCAGAATAAAAGGCAATGTCTTTTTGCGCTTCTGGGAAAATGACAGCCAATGAGCCTGTTGCTGCTGCCATCATACTACCGGAACCAACCGCGGCTCCCATCGCCAGAGAAATCGGGTGAAACAACCCACTGCTTCCTAAAATACTTGCAAGAATTGACATATAAATGGCACCAAACAAGGTTCCGCAAATATATACGCCCAACGCGCCGCGAGCTTCGGCAGAGTTTGCTCCAAACTTTTCCACGATAATCGCCAAGTTTGGCTCACGGTCGAGAGAATAAGTAGCCCCAATTGCTTCACGCTTCAGACCCAGCCACAATGCGACTGGCAAACCAAATGCGATTGTCCCTACAATGTGTCCCATCTCTTGAACAATCAAAGATACACCAGAACCAAGTAGCTTAGGCAGCTCAGGACCGATATTGGCTCCCAGCTTCGCAATAAAGATCAAGAACGAAACACCCAAAATATTGGCTGCGACGTTCATTTCTTTTTCGCTCAAAAATTTAAACTTTGGCCAGCTGATTGCCCCGCCTAAAACAAGGGCGTAGAGCATCGGAAACAGAGCGATAACCCCGATGCCAATACTGATTTTCTTTGTCCCGATAAATTCTGTCAATGCGACGAGAACAAGTACGATAAAATGCAGCTTGTACTCATTGACGCGTCCCTCTGCCATACAACATCCCCCTCACTCTATCTCGCTCTACTCCATGACGACTTTTTGAGCTGCCCGAACAAACAATTCCACGCCGCGTACCATTGCATCCTCATCAAAATCAAAACGTGGATGATGGTGCGGATACGTAAAGCCTTTGTCTGGATTGCCAGCACCCAATTGAATAAAACAGCCTGGAGCTTTTTTCAAATACTCAGAGAAATCTTCACCCGGCATCAAAGGATCAATGTAAATAATCTCTTCTTCTCCCCAACGCTCGCGGATCGTATCCTCCATCAGCTTCGTCACCTGCTTGTCGTTGACAACCGATGTGTAGCCATGTGAGAACGTCAATTCATAACTTGCGCCATGCGCTTCCGTAATTCCTTTGACAATTCGTTCAATCCACATCGGAATATTTTTGCGAATCTCCGCATCGAAACATCGCGTGGAGCCTGTCAGTGTCATCGAATCCGGAATGATGTTATAAGCTGTCCCTGCATTCAGCATCGTCACCGAAATAACGACCTTGTCCAACGCACTGACATTGCGGGATACAATTTGTTGCAGGCCAGTAATAACCTGTGCCCCAATGACGATCGGGTCAACCGATGCTTCCGGTTGCGAGGAGTGCCCGCCTTTGCCTTGAATCTTGATATCGAAGCGATCTGTCGATGAAGTAAGTGCCCCGTAAAGTACACCGAATTTCCCGACAGGCATGTACGATGCCAAATGAATGCCGATAATCGAATCCAGTCCGTCTGCTGCACCAGCTCTTACGATTTCAGCAGCACCACCTGGCGGCAGCTCCTCGGCATGCTGGAAGAAGAAACGAACCTCGCCTTTAATTTGATCCTTGTACTGGGACAAAATTTTTGCGGCTCCCAACAGCATCGCTGTATGACCGTCATGTCCGCACGCGTGCATCACGCCAGCTTTTCCTGATGCATATGGCACATCATTTTCTTCATGGATGGGGAGCGCATCAATGTCAGCACGAATGCCAAGAACTTTTCCTGGCTGTGATCCGATCAGTCGAGCGACGACACTCGTTTTAGTTGGCCGCGAAAGCTCTAAATTCCCGAAAGATTCCAACGTTTCGTAAATAAATTGAGACGTCTTCTCCTCTTCAAACGACAATTCTGGATGCTGATGGAGATATCTTCGCCATGAGACTACCTGCTCAGCTACTTCATCCGCCCATTTCTTCGTTTCCAAACTCACACGATCACTCCTTTTTCTGCTTTCTTCCTCAAAATCTTCCGAATCAGTTAAGTTTAACTAAAAAAAATATCGTTTTGTGAATTCTATCACGGAACGATGAAAATAACAAATGTCCATTCCACAAGGACAAAGCTGTCGAATCTACATCTGTAACTGTCTATTTATTTGTTATTTTAGAATTTTCCACCGATAATGTCCATGTAAAATATACTATTTGTAACAATAAAAACATTTGCTCTGTTAGAGTGGGAGCTTTTCTAGAGAAAAGCCCTTGTCCTATTCTACATTTACTGCAAAAACGACAAAGCGATTCGAAAATTGTCCCAGCCACATTTCTCCATTCCCTACCATCACGCCTTGATCATTGACAAACGTATCTGTTACCTTTTGCTGTAAAAACGCTTCCTTTACCTTCCCCGTCATGATTCGATCATACTCTTCCAAAAATTGCTGTTCATCTCGGATAAAATGGCTTTTTCCGTCTTTGTTCACACGCAGTGGATACCTGATATGCTTGGCTACTTCTGTCTTGTCATTTTTTTTGACCGCCTCTTGAAGTTTTCCATAAAAGGATTCGAATGCGCCTGCATTTGTAATACCCGCGACTTCATACCGATTCGAGGTATTTCCTTCACGCACATATCCGCCATATCCACTCACCTGTGGAACCAAACTCGTCGTTGCGTGAGCCATCAGCGCGATTCCCATTGCAAGCAACACCCATCTCATTCTTTTCATCGCGTTCCTCCCATATGTATTTCTATTTCCTTCCTACTGTTAGCTTTTCGTCCTCTGCCATTCGTTATGCAAAATCACCTTCTACGAAAAAAAGCCCTTATGCCAATACTGACATAAGGGAGGCTCTGCCAACTTCTTTTCCATTAGGAGTCCCGAAATTTCGCTTCCTGACGTTTAATGTCTTCCTCCGAATTGCCCAGCGCAGCTTGCGGGCCTTTGAAATGCTTCCGGTAATAAGCCAAATCCATGATCAGAAGCACCAAAAACATGGCTATCAAGGCATACCCAGCTGTTTGATTGGGTGGAATCACCATCATAATCGAGATGAAGAGGATCCAAATCAAGCTCAGCACATTAATGGGTTTACTCCAGTTCCCCAAATGCCAGGGACCGTAATGCTTCCGTTGAAATAGTCCTCGCGATTCCGCCCGGAGCTTGAGGTACAAGGGGATTCCGTAGGCGACATAAAGCCCAACGACACTTACCGCCGTAAGAAATGCCAAAGTGGTATACGTCGTATTCGGATTGATGCTTTTCACGATGTAATCGAACAAGGCAAGCGCAAAGGAAAGAATGATAACCAGCCAAATTGCTTTTGCTGGCGTTCTGTACTTGGTCGATATTTCCGCCCACTGGTGGCTCCACGGCATTCCTTTGTCACGTGAAAACGCATACAACATTCGCGAGAAGGAAGTAATGGACGCCAAGCCACAGAACCACATCGCAAAGGTAACCAGCCACAACACCACTGAACCAAATGTACCTCCTAATGCCTCGCTAATCACGTAAATAAATGCATTTTCCGCTTCACTCGCAGCCGCTGCGTTTTTGATGGATAAGGTGACAAAAGCAAGCATGATAAATCCAAAAATAAAGGAAAAGGCCACAGACGTATAAATCCCCCAAGCAGCACGAACCCGCGGATTAATCGTTTCTTCAATCGTATGCGCAGATGCATCATAGCCAGTAAACGTCCACTGCGCTTGTAACAACCCAATTAAAAAAGCAATCGCGTACGGCTTGTCAGAAAAGGTTTGACCGACCTGAAAGAGGTAATCAAGCGGTTGCAAATCATGACGGGAAAAAAAGACGAGACTTCCGACGAGTATGACGACGACGCCAATATGGTACCAAGCGGAGAAGTCATTTAACCGGGCCACGAGTCGAATTCCAATGTGGTTAAACGTACCGTGCAAAAGGAGTGTGATCCCGAACAGGATTAACGTGGTTGTTTCTGTTGAGGTATAACCAAACGCACTCGCTAGCAGTGGGTCCGCAAACAAAGAGAACGAATAGTCAATACCTGCGACTATCCCGATTTGGCCAATGAGATTGATCCACGCTGTGTACCACCCCCACCGTTTGCTACCTAAAATGGCTGCCCAGTGATACAGCGCTCCAGCTGTAGGGATCGCTGATGCGAGTTCAGACATCGATGCTGCAATCAGGATGACAAATAACGCTACCAAGGTCCATCCGAAGCCCATCATGCCAGAACCGCCATACAGTAATCCGTGCCCGTACAAGGATACTGCACCTGTCAAAATAGAGATAATCGAAAATGAGATCGCAAAGTTCGAAAAGCCACCCATATCCCTCAGTAATTCCTGCGCATAACCAAACTTGTTCAGGTCTCTCTTGTCCTCGAGTAATTGCTGTTCTTTTTCCTGCCGCATTTCGTTATCCCTCCCTTCCCTTCTCTGCTTGGGAACCGATAAAGCTTTCATGCGCGCTTTCATCAAATTGCCGGACGCTTTCGTTTGCCCGATACCCAATGGCAATCGCAACTCCAATGGTAAACAGCAATAAGACGACACCTAGAGCCAGCATTCTCTCCCTCCTTTCGTCCTAGATGCAATTCCTTGACAAGTTAGCAGGAATAGTACATTTTACGTGCCAATTTGACAGCTATACCACCTCATTTGGCTGGCAAATGCAAAACAAAAGAGCAACTCATGAGAGCTGCTCCTCTTGTTTAACTAGCGCCTTTTTGGGCTTGCAAATAAAAGGCTACGTCTTCACTCGATAACGGTCTGCTGAATAAATAGCCTTGAACTTCTTCACACAGATGCTCCTGCAAAAACGCAAGCTCCTCCTTTGTCTCGACCCCTTCCGCGATCACACGCAGTTGCAAATGATGCGCCATGGAAATAATCGTGGATACGATGGCCTGATTGGAAGGGTGTCCGATCATGTCGCGCACAAACGAGCGATCTATTTTCAAACGATTCAACGGAAATTCTTTCAGATAGTAGAGAGAACTGTAGCCCGTTCCAAAATCGTCAATCGCAACGTGCACCCCTAATTGCTTCAGTTCCTTCAATGCCTGTGTGGCGCGTTGGACGTCGATCATGCTGCTTTCTGTGATTTCCAGCTCCAAGTATTCCGGTGCCAACCCTGTCTGGTGTAGAATCTCAGCGACCATCTGGGTAAAGTCTTGTTTGAGAAATTGACGCGCAGATAGATTAACGGCTACCCGAAGCGACATGAGTCCCTGCTCTTGCCATTGTTTGTTCTGTTTGCAGGCCGTCCGCAGCACCCATTCTCCAATCGGTACGATCAACCCGGTTTCTTCTGCTACAGAGATGAATTGGTCTGGCAAAAGCAATCCTCGTTCAGGATGATTCCAACGAATCAACGCTTCTACACCAACGATTGCGCCTGATTTGGCACATACCTGTGGCTGGTAATGCAATAAAAATTCTTTCCTAGCCAAAGCGCGATTCAATTCATTTTGAATATTCATTTTGTCATTCACTGCTTGTTCCAGATTCGGTACGTACAGGTGGAAACTGTTCTTCCCTTTGTCTTTGGCTGCATACATTGCCGCATCTGCATTACGCATCAAGACACCTCTGTCTTGCCCATCTTCTGGATATCGAGAAATCCCGATACTCGTCGTTATGTACAGCTCGTGCCCATGGATAAAAAATGCCTGTTCAATCCTTTGGTTGATTTCATTCGCTATGGATGAAACTTCTTTTTCCATGACATCCGTTAGAATCACCATGAATTCGTCTCCGCCAAGCCTGCTCACCGTTCCTTTTTTGCCCACACAATCCTGCAAACGCAAGGAGGCTTCCTGAAGTAACAGGTCACCAAAATCATGCCCCAAGGAATCGTTTACCAGCTTGAAATGGTCGAGATCCAGAAACAACACGTATACTTGCTGATCCTTTTTTTGTGCCTCCATGATCGCCTGATCCAGTTGCTGTTCGACAAAACGGCGATTCGGCAAACCAGTCAACGAATCGTGAAAAGCGAGATAATTGATTTTTGTCTCGTATTCTTTCTTATTGGTAATGTCTCTCACAATCATAAAGACACCCGTAATCTGCTGATCGACAAACACGGGGGTATGGGTCATGTTCAGATGAAGCTGACGACCCTCGCTCGTGGTCAAGGTGATCTCGTAGTTGTGCGCCTCACCTTGCACTGCATTTGTAAAGTTTGTCGATATGAGCTCGGCATCTTTAGAAGCACACATCTTCATTAATTTTTCGAGAGGCAAGCTCCGTTCCTTTGTCAATCGCATTGCCGCAGGATTCATGACGCTTTGGCTACCATCGATCGAGTAAAAGATCACCCCGTCGTAATTGTGCTCAAATAGCGATTTATAGCGTTGATCACTTTCTAGCACGCGCAAGCTCTTCCCTGCGAATTGCTTGTCCACGTATACAGAAGCCAATGTCACGACCAGAATCATTACGATGACAATGCCAATCATAGTAGCGATCAGGCCCGAATCATCATGCGAGATCACTGCGATTGTCATGTGCTCGTGAGCGACGAATGTGGTGGCGTACATACCAATGTAATGCATACCGGTAATGGCTGCCCCCATCAACAGCCCTGCAATAATTTTACGCCAGAGACCTTTTACTGGGTCCACCGAACGCAATTGAAACGTAAGAATCAACGCAACCATCGAAACCAAGATGGCAACGAAAATAGATATGGTAAACCATAGCCAATCGTACAGAATAATGGCGTTCATCATCATCGCTGCCATCCCTGTATAATGCATTCCGGCGATACCAGACCCAATGACAACCGATCCTGTTACTACCCTCGTTTTGGACATGGACTGCTCGCTCACGATCCATAATGTAAGCGCTGATGATAAAACGGCCAAAACAATCGAGAAAAATACAATCAGGTTATCATATTGGACGGCAATCGGAAGATGCAAGGCAAGCATGGCAACAAAATGCATAGCCCAAATACCAAGCCCCATGGAGACGGCTCCAGCACATAACCAAAACACACGTCCCCTGCCTTTTGCAAAATGGAGACGTGCGCCTAGATCTAATGCTGTGTATGACGCCATTGCTGAAATAAAATAGGAGAGAAAAACCAGAGTCATACTATAGGATTGGTCAAGACTATTCATTACATTCTCCTTCAAAAACCTCTACCGAAGTTTACTCACAAGGAACGTCCGCGCTTTCACGGAAAGTTAATTGGCGTACCTGTGACATTCTCCCATCTTATCCGTTTTATAATTCTCTGGCAAGAAGCCGACGACGTTCCCCTTTTGGAGATACTACAAAGGAATGCTGCTGCAAAGGAGGGAGATTTCCTTGATCCGTATGGGCTATGCCTGCATCAGTGTAAAGACGAAGAACAATCCAAACAAAAAAACGACGGTTGCCCAAGTAAATAAATTAGATCCCCAAGCTCGGTTAAAAAAGCTGCGGCAAGTTATGCAGGCAAACTTTTTCAATTTAATGGATTTGCTTGCTTATAATGTTGAAAATCATATCTTTTTGTATCGACTTCCTTCTGAATTTGTTCCACTCGCTACTCATCCAGTTGCAGCTGAATGGGATTGGGCAAAAGAATTCGCATGGGACTTCCAAAAAGCAGGGAAATATATCCGCAATCATGGCATTCGTTTGACAGCTCATCCCGGACATTACAGCATATTGAACAGCGACAAGCCTTCTGTGCTGGAATCGACGATTGCTGATTTTTCCTACCATGCAAAAGTGTTTGATTTACTGGGGCTCGACGATAATTCCGTCTTGGTGACGCACGTGGGAGGAGTATACGAAGACAAAGCCTCTTCTCTCGATCGTTTTGCATCCAACTTCGAGCTGCTTCCTGAAAACGTCAAACGTCGCTTAGTCGTGGAAAACGATGACATGTCTTTTACCATGCGCGAGGTACTGGAGCTGTGCGAACGGATCGGTGTGCCGATGGTGCTCGATATTCACCATCACAACTGCCATTCTGATGGCGAAGATTGGGCGGAATTCCTTCCACGCATTATTCAAACCTGGGGAGAGCGCACACCGAAGATGCACATGTCCTCGCCTAAGTCAGCAAATGACTTTCGCGCTCATGCAGACGATATTGATCCCGAGGCGTTCCTGACATTTGTCAGTGCGCTGGCGGATTACAATGTGGACATCATATTGGAATGCAAAAACAAAGATGATGCCTTGCTTACTTTAAGGCGCGAGTTAAAGAAAAAAGGAGTCGCTGTTGAAGCATTTACGAATTGAGTATGGAAAAGGACGCCGCTTAATTAGCTGGCGTCCTTCCTCGTGCGTTCAAAATGAACATCCGCAGTCACACCCACGCCCTCGTCTATGACCCCTTCTCTGTCGGCAATTGTATCCGGAGGAAGAGCTACCGCCACTCGAAGATGATGAGCCTCGACCAAAGGAACTGCTACCGTCATTCCATAATTGGCAACGGTCATGATAATGATGCATTCTCCGTTCATGATGTTTGTAATGTCTGCGGTATTCCATGTATTTGCGGCGATTTTCACGATGCTCATCGCATTTGTGGTGGAAATACTGCATCCGGTCCATATGGAACTGGAATTTAAACAGGTACAGCTCCAGATCCCTTCCTATGTTCTCATTCGGTCGCGCATTCGGCCTGACATTCGGTCTAATATTTGGTCTAATATTTGGTCTTAGATTTGGCATCATGTTTGGACTTTCATTCGGTCTAATATTTGGTCTGATATTCGGTCTTAGATTTGGCATCATGTTTGGACTTTCATTCGGCCGCACATTTGGTCTGACATTCGGCCTTACGTTCGGTCCGACATTTGGCCTCATGTTTGGACTTTCGTTTGGCCGGACGTTCGGCCTGACATTCGGTCTCATGTTTGGACTCTCATTCGGTCGCACGTTTGGTCTCACATTGGGTCTTACATTTGGCCTCATGTTTGGGCTCTCATTTGGCCTGACATTCGGTGAAGCGTTAGGCATAGGGTTTGCCGGCATAGGGTTTGCCGGCATCCGGTTCGGTGGCATTGGCATTGGATTCGACGGTTTGAGGTTTGGTGGCATCGGATTTGGCGGCATTGGATTTGGCGGCTTGAGATTTGGTGGCATTGGATTCGCTGGCATCCGATTTGGCGGCATTACGTTCGGCACGTTCGGGTTAGCCAGATTGGGAGCAGGCATGATCGGTTTTTGCGGCATTGGGCGCGCAGGAATAGAATGATTCGGATTGATTGGACTTTCCGACTTGGGCTTTTCAGGAGAAGGCTTCATAGGTGACGGCATCGATGGAGACGGCAATGGCATCGCTGAAGAAGGCGGTTTCGGCATTTCTTTAGGACGCCTTGGGAGTGCGGTAGGCATAGGCGGCATCTTACGTCGCTTTTCCACGGAAACTACACGTCCTTTCGGATGAAATAACACAGTACATGGTATGACATTTATCCAACTCGAGAGACGACTCTCGCCCAGTTTGAAAAAAAGGACTAAGCCCGTTTTTTACACTCTAGGGAAGTCGCCGTGACAAGATCATCTTGACTGCACGTAGGCATTTGATACAATGATAGCAATAGCTAAAATAATCAGACAGTTGCACATGAACGAAAGTGAGGAAGAACGTATGCCGCCACGAATGCAGGCTTGCACGTTTTCATCCAATCACATACATGCTCTCGAGCGAGGGGTTAGGATATGATATCCTAACCCCTCGCTCTTTTCGTTCTCTGCTCTGCTAAAGGAGGAAATTACAGATGAATCAGCAAGCAAATGTTGTAAAAGTAGATGGGGATCAATTACGTATCGAAGATGTTGTTTCCATCGCAAGAAGCGCCACCCACATCCAATTGACCGAAGAAGCATTGAATCGTGTTCGTGACTCACGTGCCATGGTGGAGAGAATGGTATCGCAGCAGGAAGTCGTATACGGAATCACCACTGGCTTCGGAAAATTCTCCGATGTCATGATCCACGATGAGGACGTAAGCAAGCTGCAAGAAAATTTGATTATGAGTCATGCTTGCGGGATGGGGGACCCTTATGCCGTTGAAGTTGTCCGTGCGATGATGGCTTTACGCATCAATGCGTTAGCAAAGGGTTATTCGGGAATTCGGGAAGAGACATTGCTTCAGCTTGTAGAACTATGCAATCGAGGGGTTCATCCGATTATTCCTCAACAAGGTTCCCTTGGTGCAAGCGGCGACTTAGCCCCTCTCGCTCATATGGTACTGGTTATGCTCGGCAAAGGTGAAGCGCTCGTCAATGGCAAGCGACTATCCGGAAAAGAAGCACTGAGTGAAGTAGGTCTCTCCCCAATTCGACTGGAGGCAAAAGAAGGTCTGGCTCTGATTAACGGTACACAGGCAATGACTGCACAGCTTTGCCTCGCCTTGTATGATTCGCGAGTTCTGCTTGAAAGCGCTGAATTGATTGCGGCCATGACGATTGAAGCGCTGCGCGGAATTCCAAAAGCCTTTGATCCCCAGCTCCATCTCGTCCGCCCGCATCCAGGACAGCAGGAATCAGCAAAGCGCTTGCTCCAGCACTTATCCGGCAGCAAACGTACAACTGCGCAGGGTGAGCTACGTGTCCAAGATCCATATAGCCTTCGTTGCCTCCCTCAAGTACATGGTGCAACTCGTGATACGCTGGAGTATGTATGGACCACGGTTACACGCGAATGCAATAGCGTCACTGATAACCCTATCCTTTTTACAGAAACAGGCGACGTTATCTCCGGCGGAAATTTCCATGGTCAGCCAATGGCATTCGCAGCTGATTTTCTTGCCATTGCCATGGCTGAGCTTGCAAATATTTCCGAAAGACGCACAGAACGTCTTGTCAATCCGCAGCTAAGTGGTCTTCCCGGATTCTTAACCGAAAATGGCGGACTCCATTCTGGATTTATGATTACACAATATGTAGCCGCTTCCATCGTTTCTGAAAACAAAGTGCTCTGCCATCCCGCATCAGTCGATTCGATTCCGTCATCTGCCAATCAGGAGGACCATGTCAGCATGGGAACGACTTCTGCTCGCAAGCTTCGTACAATCGTATCGAATGTCACCAAGGTGCTTGCCATTGAATATTTGGCAGCAGCTCAAGCTATCGATTTTGGCTCGGGAGATCTCGGGACAGGTACAGCGCGAGCCTATGAGCAATTGCGTCGGGTGATTCCCCGCCTGCATGAAGACCGAGAAATGCATCCTGATCTCGTAAAGGCAGAAGAGCTGATCCAACAAGGCACACTCGCATTTGTAACGGAATAATCGTTCGTGTATAGGAACCATTGTCTTTCTCTGCTAGAATGGAGCTAAGGATAAGCATGTAGTCAAACCACTAGATGTATGGAGGGCTGTCTCATGAAAGCAGGCAGAGAACTGGACCATCCTGAGTACCTGTTGCTGTTTGATGGGGTTTGTCATCTGTGCCACGGTGCTGTGCAGTTTATTTTGAAGCGTGATCCGCATGGACACATTCACTTTGCTTCCTTGCAGTCACAGAGAGCGCAGGAAATTTTGTCTCATTACAACTATCAGGAAAAAGACATGTCATCCGTGGTCTTTATCGCCAACGGACAGCTATATACAAAATCGGATGCGATCTTGCATGTTGGCCGCAAGCTTCAAGGTGGATGGCCTCTGCTGTCAAACGTAGCTCGGCTCATCCCGAGACCTGTCCGCAATCCGATTTATGATTGGGTCGCGAGAAATCGCTATCGGTGGATGGGCAAAGCAGAACAATGCATGCTTCCTACCCCACAGATCAGATCCCGCTTTTTAGATTAAAAGGAAAAGGAGAAGTCGCTGTCCTACCGCGGCTCCTCCTTTTTTTATTCGCTGTGCCCAATTATTCGTTCTTGAATGACAATCCCTTTTCGTTCAATGCTGTCCGAAGTTTCGGCATAGATGCTGGCCCCATCCCATGAAATTTCAGGATCTCTTTTTCGCTGTAACTAGCGAGCTGTTCCAAAGTTTTGATTCCATTTTGTTCCAGAACCCTTCTAGCTGGTGCCGAGAGCAGAGAAAGAAATCCTGTGTCCGGTTTGCGTTCTTGCTCACAGAGTGGACAAGTCGGACAATCACTGCTTTTCATGTATGAATGACCATTCGCGCAAGTCCTTACCGTTTTTTTGGAAGTTGTCATGGCACATATCCTTTTTATTTCGACGTCGCTAGTGGATGCTCATCGCTCACATAGTCAGCCGCTTTGGCATTTGCCTCTACCTGTGATGGACTCTTGCTGCCTGGGATCACAGTGGTGACTGCCGGATGCTTGAGGCACCACGCCAATGCCCATTGCGCCATATTCATTCCTTCTGGAACTTCATTTTTCTTGATTTCTTCTACTTGGAGCAACAGCTTGTTGACATGCTCCTGATCGTGTCGATGTCGCACATCGTTTCCACCGAATACAGAACCCGGCTTATACTTTCCGCTCAAATAACCACTCGCCAACGGAACGCGCGCCAGCACACCCAAATCTTGCTGCTGGCAAGAAGCAAAAACAGCTTCTTCCGGCTTTTGATCCAAACGATTGTACACCACTTGGATTGCTTTTGCATTCACCGAAGTAGCGGCAGATGTTTGATGCATGTTGTCGTTTTTCGCAATCGAGAGGCCGAGATGACGGATCGTTCCTGCCTGCACCTGTTTGTCGAGGTAAGTCCACAAGCCATCATTATCAAATGCCTCGTCAGGTCCCGAGTGGAATTGGTACAAGTCAATATAGTCGGTTTGCAAGGCTTGCAGCGATTTTTCTAATTGCTGCTGAACTTCACTTGCTCCGTAATGATTGGTTCGAGAAAATTTGTCATGAAAATGATGCCCGAATTTCGTCGCCACAATCCAGTCTTCCCGGCGGCTTTTTTTCAAATATCCTCCGATAAGCTGTTCGGACAGATGATCTCCGTAGCATTCCGCTGTATCAATCAAGTTGATGCCGAGATCTTTTGCTTTGTCGAGAATCTGGTCAACAGCTTCTTGCGAGAAATCCATTCCCCACTCCCCGCCAAATTGCCACGTACCTACACCAATTACGGATACGTTCAGATCCGTTTTTCCTAATCTGCGGTACTTCATTGCCCGATTCCTCCTCATTATGGATAAACGAGAATCCCCTGAACGAATGTTCGTTCAGGGTGAAGACTAAAAAAAATTATATGATTTTCTCGATGTTCAATTGACTCACAAAATCTTGCAGATTCCCTTTTCGTTCTTTGCGCATTTTCTTGCGCTCATCCGCAGTTGCCATCAATCTCTCTTCTTCCTCTGTTTCAGGGGCAATGGCTGGCACATCAGTCGGATTCCCTTCCTCATCTAGGGCAACAAAGGTGAGAAATGATGTCGCGGTCAAAATGCGCTTGCCGGTCTGGAGATTTTCCGAGATGACTTTTACGAAAATCTCCATAGATGTTCTACCTGTTGACGAAACAAACGCTTCCAGGCAGATAGAATGCCCCATTTTGACGGGAGCAAGAAAGTCAATCGAGTCAATTGATGCTGTCACAACAGGGCGACGCGAATGTCGCATCGCAGCGATTGCAGCTACCTCATCTATATAAGCCATCATCGTACCACCAAAAATAGTTCCATGGTAATTCGTATCAGATGGCTGAACCAGTGATGCCTGAATTGTACGAGATTCTTGAGTTGTCTTGACGTTCATCGCTGTTGCTCCTTTATCAATCTACTTGATGCATACATCATCATATCACAAGGCATTCAACGTTCCAATTGATAGCTGCTCGCAAGCATGCCTTCTATTCTTTCTGCATCTTCTTGCAAAATGTAACGTAACAAAGGGAGATTCCACTCATAGGCTGGGCGATAGCCGTCTAAAGCAAACAACTTGTCATCTATGTGCGTGGCAAGCTTTCGGCGGGCCGGACTGGCACAGTAAAACTGCTCCAAATAATCCGTACCCCATCTGGAAAAGGAGGACGTTTCGTTGGTAACCGCCGTTAGCAGGATCCCTTCCCCTGTATCAATCAAATCGATTGGATACAGTTGACAGCTAAATGGCTTGAGCGGCTCAACTTCACGACCAGCCTGCTCGGCATAAGCATGAATCGCACAGCCGTAGCGCCCATTGTTTTCTTGATAAAACAAACAATTGCCATGTCGCATGCGAATAGTTCCTGGCGGCTCATTACGATCCCAAACCCCATGAAGAAGCCAATGATTGCGTTCAGACCTATCTTGGAGTCCAGCAGAGATAGAGGGGATCTCCCCCTCCATGATTGGAATCTGCCACTCTTCTACGGCGTAAGGCTGTCCACCCTCACAGCAGGTCTCGCGATGAACCGTCCTGCAATTCCAACAGTCCAAGTGAAACAAGGCCTGGAGGGCTGTAACATCAACCAAATATTGTCCCGCTCTCACCAAGGAATGCTTGTTTTTCTTTATATATTTTTCGCAGTGGTACGCCTCTTTATCAGACATGGGATCGGGCGTACCTACATAACGAAAAGCTCGCTTCGTTTTCATTTTTGCAAAACAATCTCCGATTCTGTTCCAAAAATACGCAAATGGCCTTCCTCATAGCTAGCCAAATCCACTTCATCACCTGGAATTTCCATCAGGATTTCCATTTCTTCTCCCTCTGCTGTCGTAAACACGAGCAGGAGATCTTTTTCCTCAAATTCGTTGTCAGTCAGCTTGACTTCGAGGAGCTCGGCTTGGAATTGTGTTACCTCTTCCTCTTCTTCACTATCAGTATCCCATTGGGTAAAAGCTACGGAAGCCTTTTGATTTTTATACTCCGCCAACAGTTGAATCAATTGCTCGTGTTGCTGAATGTCCATCTTGTAATCCCTCCGAAATGGTTCATACTGCCCATCATAACAAAGTAGCTCTTAAAAAGCCAAAAAGAAATACCGCTTCGCTGTGGGAAGCGGCTATTTCTCTTCTGCCTGTTAGCTTACTTTGCTAATGGTCTGGGCTAACGCAAAATCTTTACCGGTTAAACCTTTTGCCTCGCGGGTGGCTAACATAAACGTGACCGTTCCACCTGCCAAATGAATTTCCACGTGCTGATTGTCATGCTCAAGCATCTCTGCCACACGGTTGACGAAACTGATCGCAGTGGAAAAGTCACGACAGTGGTATGTGCGTGATAGTGCCATTCGGTCTTCTACCAGCTTCCAGCCAGGTACTTTGCTCAGATACAATTTGACCTGTTCTAAAGACAGCTTGCTCATTTTAGCAATGCCCCCTTTTACCCGATGAATGGTTGTTACACCATCATATTCACGAGACGTACAGGTTATCCGCACCCTATTGCTTTACGGCATAAAAAATCATACGAGGTGATTCATCCGCCACATATTCTTCAAATTGATAATTTCCAAATACTTGAATTTTTTCGAATCCAGCCTCTGTCAGCATCGCAATCATTTGCTGGGCAGAAAACAAGCGAACCTGCTCCATATACTCACGCGGTTCATTCGACGACTCGTCGGAAATCAGTATCCGCTTTTTCACAAACCCATCCTGGATCCAGCGTTCTTCTTTAATCAACATCCCACTGACTTCCTTCGTAGAGTGCGGCACGAGATTATCGATGACGTACGCTGCATTTAAGAAATCGATGACCACTTCACCTTTTGTTTTGAGTGCTTGTGCCATGTTACGAATAACGTTAGCATTTTCTTCATCTGTGGAGAAATAACCAAAGCTGGTAAACAAATTCACCACGATATCAAATTCTTCGCGAAACGGAATGTCGCGCATGTCACAGCGGGCAAAACTTAGCTGTGGATAGGTGTTTTGTTCCTCGGCTAACTGTAAAAGAACAGGCGACAAATCCACACCAACTACTTCATACCCCCGGCGAGCCAGCGCACGCGAATGACGCCCGCTCCCGCAGCAAAGATCAAGTACGCGTCCTGTGTCCTTTACCGGCAATCTTTCCAACAGATTAGCGATCTCTCCATCTGCTGCCGAATCGTCCCTATGACGATACACAAGCACATAATCTTCGCGAAAGCTGCGTTCAAACCATTCTTCTGCCATGTCTGAGCCCCTTTAATTCCAAGATGTTCTTATTATACCACAGCGGGGTTTATCCGTAGCCGATTTGCGTGTGGCAAAGTGTACGAAAGCTTTGTTGAAAAATATAGAAATTACTTTACATACATACTGTATGTATGTTAAATTGACGTCATCCACTTGTGAGGGAGAGATCCATAATGAAAGTGAACAGCTTTTATCCTGTCATTTTGACAGAACAAGTTGCGGCTAGCTCGAAGTTTTATCGCGAGCACTTTGGATTTGAAATGGTTTTCGAAGCAGACTGGTATGTGAGCTTGCAAAATCAGAGCAGCACTCCGGCATTTGAGCTAGCCATCTTAGATCCTTCACACAACACGATTCCACAGGATTTCCGAAAGCCAGTAGAAGGTGGTCTTATCCTTAATTTCGAAGTCGATGATGTTGATGCTGAATACGAAAGACTTATAGTGAAAGCAGGTCTTCCTCTCCATCTCGACATAAAAGACGAAGAATTTGGTCAGCGGCATTTTATTACATCCGATCCGAACGGCATTTTACTTGATATCATAAAAGTAATCCCGCCCTCTGAAGCATTTGCTGAAAGTTATGTTGACCCTGTATAATCTGGCATGAAATAAGTAAGGAGATCGCATAGCATGAAGATGTCCAAAGCAGAGCAAAAACAGCAGACGATGCAAAAACTGATCGAAGTGGCAAGAGAGATGTTCTCCAGGCAAGGCTACGCGGATGCCGCCATGGAAGACATCGTGAAACAAGCCGGGGTGACCCGTGGCGCACTGTACCATAACTTTGGGAGCAAAGAAGGATTATTTGAGGCAGTATTGGCTTCTGTCCAACAAGAAATCGGAGAGCGCGTAGAAGCTGAAGCTGCGAAAAGTGAGGATCTTTGGCAACAATTGATCTTGGGTTGCCTGGCCTTTGTCTCCTCAGCCGTCGAACATCGCAACAAGCGGATTTTGCTTATCGATGGCCCTTCTGTCATCGGGTGGGAAACGTGGCGCCGAATGGACGAGGAAAACTCCATGCGGCATCTCAGGGAGCAGCTTCAAACGATGCAGGAGCAAGGATACCTACGACCCGTTTCTATCGATGCTCTGACGCATTTGCTGTCTGGTGCGATGAACGAAGCGGTGCTCTGGATTTCGGAGACGCCTGATCACGAAAAGTCCCTTGAGGAAATTTCAGCAGCGATAACCCTACTCTTGGAAGGATATCGCACCAAATAAAAACAAAGCACCCCTGCTTCCGCCTCTTACCGGCAAAATGCAGGGGTGCTCTGTTATTGTAAAGGGTTTTTATGATGAAAAGCGGGTAGCTCGTCCAATTCGAATTTTTTCAGCAGCCCGAGCAATAATGCTTTCTACCGAGGATGGGTCATCCACAACATCGTATTCGTTGATATTGACCCGCAAAATCGGACAGGAAGTAAAGGAGGCAATCCAGCTATCATAGCGACCAAACAAATCCTGCCAGTAATCTACTGGCGTTTGTTGCTCCATCGGACGCCCGCGCTCTTTTACGCGGTCAATAATATCATCGAAGCTTCCCTCTAAGTAGATCAAAATATCCGGATGCGGGAAGTAAGGCGTCATGACCATCGCTTCAAAAAGTTCTGTATAAGTGCGGTAATCTTCTTCTGTCATGTTGCCTTGCTCGTACAGCATACGGGCAAAAATCCCGGTATCCTCATAAATGGAGCGATCTTGGACAAAGCCGCCGCCATAATCAAACATCCGTTTTTGTTCCTTAAAGCGTTCTGCCAAAAAGAAAATTTGCAAATGGAAGCCCCAACGCGATAAATCGTTATAGTAACGGCCCAAATACGGGTTATTATCAACCTTTTCTACGGACACACGAAATCCGAGCTGATCTGCCAAGGCATGCGTAAAGGTGGATTTTCCTACCCCTACTGTCCCCCCGATCGTAATCACTGCGTTGCTCGGTATCCCGTATTTTTCACGAAGCGTGCTGTTTTGAAACCTCGACATGTACGCAACTCCTTATCCCCATGCTTACTTTTCCTTTGTTCCCTAACCTTCTTGTCCCATCAACTCTTGAATCCGTGGTGCAATTCGATCCAGTACAACCTTCAAATCTTCTGGTCTATGTACGAAATCCAAATCGTCACAATCGAATTTGATGACAGGCGTATCCGGATGATGCTTTTCAAACGCTTCCATAAACTCGTTGTAATCAGCAATCAGGTTCTCCATATAGGTGACATCCATGCTGCGCTCCATTTCGCGATCGCGCATCGCAATCCGCTTCATCACGGTCTCAATCGAAGCTGTCATGTAGATCACCAAATGGGCCTGAGGCAAATCCTCTGTTAGGATATCATAAATTTTGAGGTACTTTGGCAGGTTATCTTCTTGTAACGTTCGTTTGGCAAAAATCGTATTTTTGAAAATATTGTAATCAGAAACAACGGAAATTCCTTGATTCAGGAACTGTGAATGAATATCCTGCAACTGCTTGTAACGATTGCAGAGGAAAAACATCTCGAGTTGAAAGCTCCATTCGGCAATATTTTCATAAAATTTACCCAGGAACGGGTTTTCGTAGACGATTTCTTCCAGTAGCTGCAAGTTGCATGCACGGCTTAGTTCCCGCGATAAAGAGGTTTTCCCAATACCAATAGGTCCCTCAACGGTAATCAATATGGACTTCATGTATGCTTCGATTCCTTTCAAGAAAATGAGAGCACTCCGTATTGTAGCATGTATGTAAGCGTTTGTCGAAAACATTCACACCGTGTCGTTTGGTATCATTTGGTACTCTTTTTTGCTAAAAGAAAAACTGCTCTTCATCAAGAGCAGTCTTGTTTTTACGTAAAATATTCAACGCGAGCTTGCGGAAACAGTCGGGCAATTTCACTTTCCAAATGGGCCTGCAACGCCTTTGCTTGAATATCGGGATAGACATACTTCCCTTTCCCGTATTTCCCCCATTTGTACTTGCGCTCCTCTTCCTTCATCTCCAACTTCGTTTTTGGATAGCGCTGGAGGATCAAGCTTTTAGCGATCTTGGTAAAACGGTGCTGGATTAGCTCGAACGTCAAATCCTCCATCGCTTCGGGAACCAACTGCGAACGCAGTCTTTCCAGCAAATCGGTATACCCCGCTTCCCATCCGTCAAACCAATACAAAGGCGCTAAAATAAAGCCGAGTGGATAACCGGCCTTGGCTACCTTCCCTGCTGCCTCTAGTCGCTGATCAAAGCTGGAGGTGCCTGGTTCGAAATTTTTGATGACATAGTCAGCATTCATGCTGAAGCGAAATCGGGTATGCTTGTTGTGCTTAGCATCCAGCAAGGAATCCACGTGATGAAACTTGGTCACGAAGCGCAGCCGCCCAAACTCCTGCTGGCCCATAAACTCAATCGCTCGTTTCAGATTGCCCGTAAGATGCTCAATACTAACCGGATCGGATGTACAGGCTGCCTCAAAACGAGTGATTTCACCCGGGCGTTCTTGGATGTACTTCTCGGCCTTCGCTAGAATCTCATCTGTATTGACGTACACCCGAACATACGGCTTTGTCCCGATATTTGTGTTCAAATAGCAATAGTGACAGTGGGCAGCACATCCCGTAGCCAGAGGAATGGCATATTCTGCGGAAGGCTTGGAGGTCTCGAACTTCAATGTTTTGCGTACCCCAATGACCAAGGTCCGCTTCGCATTCCGATATTTCTCTACTTCTGTATCCCCAGGGATGCCACGGACCTGATTATGGCTGGTCGTCATCTGCATCGGGATTCCTTCCTTTTGAAAACGGCGATACAGCTCTTGACCAAGAGGATAGTTCAGTGCATTTGGCTCGACGAAAATATAATCCGGAACAAACAGCTTGCTGCCTTTCTGCTCCGTCTTTTCAGGTCTTTCTAAAAGGGTCGTTCCCATAGCTATCATCCCCCTTCATCTAGTATGCCCGTGCCATTCGACTGGACGTAAGGGGAAGTATGGCTGTGCCCCGTTATTTTAGGGTGTTCTTAAAATCGCGTAACAGCGCCTTTGCTTGCTCCTGTTGAGCGAGCGGTACTTGCAGTGTATAGACATGTCCTGCTTTTTTGGTCTGTCTGGACAAAAGCCTGACTCGAATTCCTTTCATTTCTAAATAACGCCGACATTCCTGAGCAATCCGCGGGAGGCCATACGATTCATGAATCGTAACCCATTTGATCCACATGCACCTGCACCCCATCCTTACACACTTCTTTCTTTTACAGTAAGCAGTGGACAGGCGATTGGTTCAAAAAAACAGCTTGGCTGGCAATTAATGAAAACCGTTTTGGCACCTGCGCCGTCTAATGCTAGAGGAGGGGAAAAAGTGAATCTGGAACAGCTCGTTTCATGCGCAAAAGATGGGGATGATGATGCCTTTTTTCAACTCGTCAGCCTTCATAAAGAACAACTGTATAAAATCGCCTACGCCTTTCTTCGTAACGAGACAGATGCATTAGAGGCCATTCAGGAAGCGACGTGCCGTTCCTATCTCAAGCTGGCACGATTGAAACAGCCTGCGTATTTTCGTACATGGCTGACTCGCATCCTTATTCATATTTGTCTGGATGAGCAAAAGCGCCGAAAACGGATCATCTTGGATCCCATGGAAGAGGACGTCGAAAGTCGTGCAAGTATTCCTATGGATGATCAAAATGTCGAGCGTATTCAAATCGAAGAGGCTCTCGGTCGTCTCAATCCAAATTATCGTCACATCATTATTTTGAAATATTTTGAAGATCGGACGATACGCGATATTGCAGAGGTACTCGGTCATCCGGAAGGCACGATCAAAACATGGCTACACAAAGCTTTGGGGGCACTCCGCAAAGATCTCGGGAAAGGCTGGTGAGCATTATGCTTGAGAATGAAAAAAAGAATGCGGGTCCATTCATGATTCCCGCTGAGATTGATCAATACATTCGGAATGGGATGGAACAGGCAAAAGAGCTGCGTCAAAATCGGAGCCGCAATCGGTGGATTCGCATTGGTTCTAGTCTGGTTGCTTGTCTGTTCATTTTCGTGTTTATTTTTTCCGTTCGCCTTTCACCTGCTGTTGCCGCTTATGTCAGCTCGATTCCAGGGATGGAGAAGATCGTTGAGTTTCTTCGGGATGATAAAGGCTTGCAAAAGGCAGCAGAACACAATCTTGTCCAAAATATTGGCGCCAGTGGTTCACTTGAGGGTGTCACTTTTACGATTGATCAGGTATTAGCAGATGAAAAACGGATGCTCCTCTTCTATACACTGAAGAATGATCTCCCTGATAAAGAAGTAGCCCTTCACAAAATCGAGTTGTTCGATCACTCTGGAAAGGAGTGGGAGCACGGTGTTTCCTGGTCCGGCATGGGCAGCGAAGACCCTGTGATCCGAAACCGTATTGATATTGTCATCAACGAAGCTACCGAAATACCTGATGTAATGACAGCAAAAGTCACGCTGGAAATCGATCATATCAAACAAGCTACTCCCCTATCGATTGACTTTGTGGTCGACAAAAGCAAGTACAAGACTTTTGAGAAAAAAGTGTATCCGGTGATGAAGGAAGTCACGGTTGACGGACAGCGGTTTACGATTGAACAAATTGCAGTCTTTCCTACACAAACAGAAGTGAGTATCCGATTTGACCCGGCCAATAAAAAGCATGTCTTTGATTTTGATAAATTAAGACTTGAGGATGAACAAGGGCAAACGTTTGCTTTTTGGGGGAATGGCGTTCCTGTTCGTGATAACGGAGAAAACGGAAGGATATACCATCTAGAGAGCATCTATTTTGTGGAACCAGAAAAGCTCTACCTGAAAACAGATGGCATTCGAGCTTTGGACAAAGATCAATTGCAAATCGTGATTGATGCGAAGACAGGTACACTCACAGAAGTACCGGATGATCGCCTAAAACTAACGGCGCTGCGTCAAGTCGATGATGTGGTGGGCATGGACTTCTCTTTAAAGGTGCCGCCCCAAGATAATCACTCTCATATCTCTCTTGGGTATAACATGACGGACAACCGCGGAAATGAATATGATTATGTGCAAGGAAGCACCTATTCCACAGAGGATGCATCCATCCAAAACTATTCCGTGCTACTCAAACGAAAAACAAACAAAGGCACGCCTACTCACTATTCTTTTCCTTTGTCCAGCTATCCTGAACGACTTCAAGGTACATTCTCTGTAGAAATCAAATAAAAAATGCCCCATCAGTGATCCGCTTGTATGGCATCGCTGTGGGGCATTCATTTTTGGGTTCACCGAATTAATCTACAACCGCCCAGTGATTGGTCGGCCCATGCCCGCCACCTATTTGCGGAGCTGTCTTAATTGCTTCGAAAATAAAGCGATTTGCTTTTTCAACCGCAGTGATGAGCGGTGTATTTTTTGCTAACTCTGCTGTAAGGGCCGCTGAGAATGTACAACCTGTTCCGTGGGTATGACGTGTATGGATGCGCTCATGGGACAGTTCATGGAATGCTGTACCGTCAAACAAAATGTCCACGACTACGTCCCCTTGCATATGTCCACCCTTCATTAGGACATTGCGGGCGCCTAACGCATGTATCGCTTTCGCCCCTTCGCGCATCTCTTCCGTCGTTTCAATTCTCATTCCAGTCAAGCATTCTGCTTCCGGCAAGTTAGGTGTGACGACTTCCGCGAGAGGCAACAACTCTTTTTTCAATGCAACGATTGCCTCATCCAGCAGTAGCTTTGACCCTCCCTTGGCAATCATTACCGGGTCTACCACCAGCTTTTTCAGGCCAAATGCTTTGACCTCTTCCGCAACAGCACGAATAATATCAGCGTTAAACAGCATGCCCGTTTTCGCCGCATCAGCGCCTAGATCAAGCAGCACCTCATGCATTTGCTGTGCAACCGCCTCTGTCGGCAACGGATAAACACCTGCTACACCCAATGTATTTTGTGCCGTGATTGCTGTGATCGCACTCATTCCGTACACACCGAGTTGATGGAAGGTTTTCAGGTCTGCCTGAATCCCAGCTCCCCCACCGCTATCTGAACCCGCTATGGTCAATGCTTTCGCAATCGTGCTCATGATATTCCCTCCTGCTTTCCACCTTTTCTCACCTGAGTATACCATCCGCTCGTCCCATTCGGTATACTAAAGGAATGTTTGCCAACTGTATGAAAAGGGGACCTTCCATGTCATATCGTATCTTTTATTGGTTAACCTTTCTCATTCCAACCATTATCATCGGGGGCTTCGAATTCATCCGTCATGACTTTTTACTCCCCTACATGTCTATGGAAGCGGGAAATGTATACATTACCCTCTTAACGCTCTTTCTCTCTTTTTTATTCGCCACTTGGATGTTTCACACCCTCAAACAAATGAATGCACGAATTGTCGAGGAACAAGCTCGTCGCGCTGTTTATGAAGAACGGGAACGCCTTGCCCGCGAATTGCACGACGGGATTGCGCAGTCTCTGTTCTTCCTCAACGTAAAGCTCAAGCAGGGACAATTGGACGATGCCCGGGTCGCTGTTTCTGCCATCGACAATCATGTACGCCAAGCTATTTTTAACTTGCGCTCATTGCCAGAAGAAGGCAGTCTGGATCAACGCCTTGAGAAATGGCTGGCGCAATGGAGCGCTTTATCTGGAATCGACGTTGTCAGCGAATTGCATGTCAACGACGGATTTTTTACTCCCGCCGCAGAAGTACAACTGTTCGGGATCATTCAGGAAGCTTTTGCCAATATTCGCAAGCACTCTCAGTCCAAGCATTCGTGGATTCACCTCACGACGAATGAAACAACTGGCTGGGTTCTCGCCGTTGAGGACGATGGCATTGGGATCTCCAACCCTTCTCCCGATACGAAAAAATACGGTTTGTCCATGATGCGCGAGCGAGCGCGCCAGTTGAACGCATCCATCGACATTCAGTTACGACCGGCAGGCGGTACAATCATCCGCTTATCTTCTCATTCAGGAGGAAAAATACAATGAACGCATACCGTGTATTGATCGCCGACGACCACCCGATGGCTCGTATGGCCATTCGCAGCCTGCTTGATCCCGATCCCTCTTTTGAAGTCATCGGAGAAGCGCAAAATGGCGAGGAAGCTTTTCTCTTATGCGGACAAATACAACCTGACCTTGTGCTCATGGACATCAACATGCCGAAATGGAGCGGACTCGAAGCGACCCGCGAGGTCAAGAAAGCATACCCGCACATCAAAGTCGTCATTCTCAGCGTCTCCGATGACGTTGCTGACCTGATCACGGCCATTCAGTTCGGCGCCCAAGGTTACTTGCTGAAAAATTTAGAGCCTGACGACTGGATTAACTACTTGCATGCCTTGCTCGGCGAGGACAGTGAATTGACACGCGAAATGGCAACCCGGCTCATGTACCGCTTCCGTCAAGAAGAGGCGACGGATGAAATGGTACCAGATGTTCTGACCCCGCGAGAGCGAGAGATTGTCATGTATGTGGGAGCAGGAAAAACGAATCGGGAAATAAGCGAAGCGCTGATCATCGCAGAAAACACGGTGAAAAACCACTTAAAAAACATTCTCGAGAAGCTGCAATTGGCTAATCGCGTCCAGCTCGCTGCTTATGCGGTTCG
Source organism: Brevibacillus sp. HB1.4B (assembly GCF_013284285.1). Taxonomy (NCBI): domain Bacteria; kingdom Bacillati; phylum Bacillota; class Bacilli; order Caryophanales; family Paenibacillaceae; genus Brevibacillus; species Brevibacillus sp. HB1.4B. The sequence goes on along the minus strand of NZ_JABSUT010000016.1, from coordinate 51,798 downwards.
CCATCATTTGGTCATCAAATAAAAAACATTGCTTTCTGCTCGATCAACTGTCATCCTTAGAAAGATACGTTTTCCACAGACCTAAGAAATGCAGGTGATCCGCATGATCGAAATCAAGACCTCCAAACTAAGCAATGGAGAATTAAATAGAGGTGTATTTGCAACGCAAGATATCCGAAAAGGCGACCTGATTCATGAAGCGCCCGTGCTGCCCTATTTGAACGAAGAGCATGAGCATATCGAGAAAACCTTGCTCGCGGATTATGCATTTGAGTACGGTGCCAATCATACAGCTTTCTTGTTAGGCTATGGCATGCTATTTAACCACTCCTACACGCCAAATGCCACGTATGAGATTAACTTCGATAACCACACGTTTGATTTTTATGCGTATACAGACATTCAAGCGGGTGAAGAAATCTTAATCAACTACAATGGTGATGAGGATTGCGATGATCCTCTCTGGTTTTATGAAGACCAACAGAAAGAAACAGATGAAACCAAATAAGCGTATGCTTTAAAAAGAATGAAAACCCGGAAACAGACACTTGAAAAAGTGACCGTTCTCCGGGTTGTTTTGTGTAACTCTATCTCTCCCATGTTATCGGGGCGGGCTTTCGCCTTTTCATGGACGAAGTGTCTTCTCGAAAAAAGACAGCCGCAGACCCGGCTTCACTTCTTTTTGAACGGTCAAGGTAAATCCATGTCTTTCATACAACCGAACGGCCGGTTCATTCATGGAACCAGTCGCGACGACTAGCTTGCTGCAATCATGCTCGTGGACAGAGGCAAGCAATTGACTCGCGATTCCCTTGCGAAAATGAACAGGATCTACAATCATTCGATGAATATCCAACGTTTCTCCCTCGATCAAAAAAGAAACTGCCCCTGCCATCTCGCCTTCCTCTATGTAGCCATAAAACGTTTCTCCACATATCCTCAGTTGTTCTACCGATTCTTTCAGGGGTGGAATATCTTCCGTACCAATTAGCTCTGCCTCTATACGATAGGCTCTTTGCTGCATGTTCCAAAGTTTTTGTACCGTTTGTTCATCCTGTAAATCTAGTCGCACGATCATTTTGGTTTCCCCCACTTTTAACTGCCTGGTACTGATTCAAAGCTATAATACACATAAGGATCTTTCGGTGCAGAGACGGCTTCAACCTGAGAGGCTTTGAGAACGAGCATGTCGTATCCGTCTACTTGACGCAGCTCGAGCTTGCCGCGAACTTTTACCCAGCTGTCTTTTGCCCATTTGTTCGCGTCCTCCTTTTCCACCAAAACACCATACACACTGGAATCTGCTGTACAGCAGGTGACGGAAAAACGCGCCACGACAAACTGTTGCTTCGTAAAATCAGGCTGCCGATATACAAAGCCCATCGTCTCAAGCTCTTTTCCAGCAAATTCTTTTGCATACAGCTCCATCGTGGTGAGTCCATCCAGGAACACTTTGTCATTCAGTTCAATCACTGGCTGTTTATGTAAAAAGACGGCGATATCCGCGTAAAAGTCACCAAATCCCCCGTTTGAGAATCGCTGCCGCAATTGTTCGTCGCTTGTCGCTTGCACTGGGGGTGTTGCTCCTTGATTGGTATCCTCTGGCTGTGGTTCTACGATTGGATCGGCATCCTTTTTTACCTCTGCTGTTTGCTCCACATTCTCTGTCGCATTCGCGTTTGCCGTAACATCCGCCAGCTTTCGTACATCGTTGCTGAGAAGTGTGATTCCCCGCTTCTCCGCTACATCACTGCCAAGAATTTTATCCGGCATGACAAATCCCATCACGATTGGGAGTACAAACAAGCTGTAAACCAAAAAGGAGCCCATAGGTGTACGCGGAACTTTATGCTGCTCCTCACAATCGCAATCGTACACACTACTACCTACAAAAATTTGCCGAATGCTGACAATTGTCAAAAGGCCCATGATGACGAGCGTGACATAGCTAAACATGTGTAATCGCGGTGCGAGATAGTGACTGAGCGTTTCCGACAGGATCAAATAGGCCAACAACGCTGTAATGCCCGCTAATATCAGACTGCGCATGATATGATGACGCTTCAATTTGTTCTGATCCATATTTTCCTCCTTACATCGGCATGAGCATGGTGATGCAAATGACTAAAAGCGTAATAGCCACGACCAGCTTGACAACAAAACCAAATCGAAACGTTCCAAATAGCATCAGCGTCGTTTTTAAATCGAGCATGGGCCCGAAAACCAGAAATGCGAGCAACGAGCTGCTTGAAAACGTATTGGCAAAGGAAGCAGCAATAAACGCATCTGCCTCTGAACAAAGCGAAAACAAATACGCCATCCCCATCATGACTAAATTGGAGGTGAGCGGCGTTTGACCGATGTCCATGAGTGTATCCCGGCTGATGTACACCTGTAAAAGCGCACTGATAAACGCACCAAACAACAAATATTTTCCCATGTCAAAAAATTCGTCTACCGCGTGGGCAAATGTCGAGGACAGCTTGCCACCCGTCGTTTTTACATGGTCGGCTTCATGATTGATTTGTGATTCCATGCCGAGCCGTATCGGATTTTTTTTGACAAACAGGAAGACAAGCATGCCCACAATGAGAGCAACGACGAATCCCGCAACGCCCCGGTAGAGAGCCATTTCCGGCTGACGGGCGAAAGCGACATAGGTCGATGACAAAACTACGGGATTCACAATCGGTCCCGCCAGTAAGAAAACAATCCCGACTGACAGCGGCATCCCTTTTTGGATCAAGCGACGAACCACAGGGATAATGGCACATTCACATACAGGGAATAAAAACCCGAGTAACCCGGCAAACGGCAGGGCCACGAGCGGATGCTTCGGTGTCCAGCGCCTCACCTGCTCTTCCGTTACAAACGTTTGGATAAAGGCAGAAAAGAATACACCCAAGAGGACAAACGGGATTGCTTCCAGCCAAATACTAAGGAAAAAGGTTTTCACATCAAGCCACAATGGGGACCACTCTATGCTCCAACCGGAAAACAAGCTGCTGTCTCTGCCCATTGTTAACCAAACGACACTTAGTCCAAGCAGGAGCGCCCCGATTATTTCAACGAGGAACTGGCGAATCTTCAGAATCAAGTGGGAGTTCTCTCCTCTCCATTTGCAAATAGGTATCATTCCTATTTATATATAGACATCTATATTTCCTTCTTGTCCTTTTACTTTTTTTTGCAAAATGGACAGGTTGTACAGCCTTCCCTTCCCTCTGTATCCGTCTTATAATGGTGAAAAATGGAACGGGTCGGGGTGAATGAAATGAGCGAAGACATTCAGCGCATTCCCACTGATTTAGAGGTTTGTGAAGTACAGACGATCGATGAAGAAAAAGTAAACAGGCTTCGCCCCAGAATGATGGAGACGGAAGGTGTCGCTCCTCTCTTTAAGGCTCTCGCAGACGATACGCGAGCAAAAATCATTTACGCGCTGGCTCTAGAAGGAGAGCTATGCGTTTGTGATGTCGCAGCAACCATCAATAGTTCGATCCCTAATACCTCTCACCATCTGCGCTTGTTAAAAAATATGGGTCTGGCCCGGTACCGCAAAAATGGCAAGCTCGTCTATTACTCGCTCGATGATAATCATGTCCGTCATTTAATCATGTGTGGAATTGAGCATGCTGCCGAATTGAAGCAGTCAAAACCGTAAATTCACTGGCTACACGCAGGTCCGTCACTATGAGTGGCGGCCTTTTTTTGCTGATGTTCAAAATAACATTCAAATAATTACTTGAATATAATAATGAATATGGTATGATTTAGTTAATCCTTACCGAAAGAAGGCCCAAATCATGAACGACTATGACGTCATCGTAATTGGAGGAGGGCAGGCAGGACTTGCTCTCGGATATGCACTTAAACGTAAAAATCGCCGTTTTGTCATCTTGGAGCAAAACAAAAGGATCGGTGATAGTTGGCGGCAGCGGTACGATTCACTCGTGCTTTTCACGCCACGCAAACATAATCATCTACCTGGTCTCGCTTTCCCAGGAAAGCCGCATACACTCCCAAACAAAGACGATGCAGCAGACTATCTGGAAATGTACGCAAAACATTTCGAATTGCCAATCACGCTAGGAACAACTGTTTTGGAACTTAGCCGTGCCGGATCTAGATTTCAGGTTCGGACACGAGACAGCTTGCTCTTCGCGAACCAGGTAGTTATTGCTACGGGTCCCTTTCATACACCCTATATCCCGGCTATTGCAAACAGCTTGGACCCGAGCATTCGTCAATGGCACACCGCGCAGTACAAAAATGAAAGCCAGCTCCTTGACGGTCCTGTCCTCGTCGTGGGCAGTGGCAACTCTGGGGCTCAAATTGCAGTAGAGCTTGCCGCTCATCGACCCGTTGTTTTTTCTCAAGGAGAATCACGTTCTTACTTGCCGCTCTTCATTTTTGGAAAACCTATATTTGATTACATGAGGGCATTCGGGTTACTTGATGTCCCCCGCTCCACCTGGCTTGGACAAAAATTGAGTCAATCACCTGATCCGATATTCGGTTACAAAAAGCAGGTCCAAGAATTGTCCAGAATCGGAGCATTGCGATTGGTTTCACGAGCTGTACAGATGAACGGAAATACCGCTACTTTTGCAGATGGAACAAAAGCAACGTTCAACAACATTTTGTGGGCTACCGGTTTTCGACCGAACTACGATTGGTTAAACGTTCCAAACGTGCTCGATTCCGATGGCCGACCAATTCATCAACGAGGGATAACAAAAGTTCCTGGTCTATCCTTTCTCGGGCTACCCTGGCAGCATACAAGAGGATCAGCGCTTATGGGCGGTGTCGGGAATGACGCGCTTTATTTAGCAGAGCATCTATAAATCATTCGTTTGATAAGGAGGACACAATCATGGGCTTTCATCATCACGATCATGGAGATGGTCACGATCACCATCACCACGGAAAAGGAGCCAGTAAACGAGCTCTTCTCATTTCTTTCCTCATCATTGCTGTATTTTTGGTTGTAGAAACCATCGGGGGCTTCCTCACCAATAGTTTGGCGTTACTCTCTGATGCTGGGCATATGTTAAGCGATGCATTAGCGCTTCTGTTGAGCTTGATCGCGGTTCATTTCGCTGCACGGCCACCTTCTGCCAAGAGAACCTTCGGGATGAAACGCTTTGAAATCTTGGCAGCACTGACCAATGGTGTGACACTTGTACTGATTTCCTTGTTCATTTTCTGGGAAGGGTTCCAACGCATGTGGAATCCGCCTGAGGTTGCCAGCGGCTCCATGATCATCATCGCCAGCGTAGGTCTTTTGGCAAATATTGCGGCAGCCCTTGTACTCATGCGTGGCGACACCAAGAACAACGTCAATGTACGCAGTGCCTATCTCCATGTTCTCGGCGATCTTCTCGGTTCTGTCGGTGCAATCGTCGGTGGTATCCTGATGTGGGCTTTTGACTGGTACATTGCCGACCCGATCATCAGTATCGTCGTTGCAGTCCTGATCATGCTGAGCGCATGGCGCGTAACGAAAGAATCCGTCAATATTTTGCTGGAAGGCGCTCCTTCACGGCTGGATACGACAAAAGTAGAAGAGCGACTCAGTCAGCTGCCTGGAGTTATCAAAGTGCATGACCTCCATATTTGGACGGTTACTTCCGGATTTGATTCCCTGACCTGCCATCTGGTTGTCGAGGACGATTTGCCTAGCTACCTTGTGTTAAATGACGCGCTTGCCCTTATGGAAAAAGAATTCGGCATTACACACGCTACCATCCAGATTGAGAACTCGTCTACTACACACGGTGACTTACATTGCCAGGCAACAGCCGATTCCCACGATCATAACCACGATCATAACCATGACCATGATCACGACCATGCGCATGATCATAAACAACATAGCCATTCCTAACAAAAAAAACCCATCTCCCGACATTTTCGAGAGATGGGTTTTCTTGTGATTAATCTTCCATGGTAGACAGGTCACCCGTCGGTAGACCTAATTCCCATGCTTTCAAGACGCGGCGCATGATTTTTCCGGAACGCGTTTTTGGCAACTTGTCGCGGAATTCGATTTCACGAGGAGCAGCATGTGCAGCCAGCCCCTCTTTCACAAACTTGCGAATTTCATCCATCAACGCTTCACTTGGCTCATAGCCAGCTCGCAGCGAGATGAACGCTTTGATAATCTCACCACGTACCGGATCTGGTTTGCCAATGACGCCTGCTTCCGCTACTGCTGGATGCTCCACGAGCTTGCTCTCTACTTCAAACGGACCGACTCGCTCACCGGAAGTATTGATCACATCATCAATACGGCCTTGGAACCAGAAGTAACCTTCTTCATCCTTGTATGCAGAATCCCCGGACACGTACCAGCCTGGGATGCTGAAGTATTCTTCGTACTTCGCTGGGTTGTTCCAGATTTGTCTCATCATGGATGGCCAACCTGTACGGATAGCCAGATTCCCCATTCGATTCGGTGGCAGCTCATTTCCACGGTCGTCAATAATCGCTGCATAAATACCTGGGAACGGCTTACCCATCGATCCAGGCTTGATCGCCATACAGCGATAGTTAGAAATCAGCTGCGCACCTGTTTCCGTCATCCACCAGTTGTCGTGAATGCGTTGATTGAATACGCGCATACCCCAGTGAACGACTTCAGGATTGAGTGGTTCGCCAACGCTCAGGACGTGACGCAGACTGGATAAGTCAAATTGCTTGACGAGTTCATCCCCTGCCCCCATGAACATGCGGAACGTAGTCGGAGCACTGAACCAAATGGATACTTTGTTTTTCTCAATGACTTTATACCAGTCTTCGGGAGTAAAACGTCCGCCACGTACGACAATCGTTGCTCCATTCAACCAAGGAGAAAAAATGCCGTAAGAAGTACCCGTTACCCAGCCTGGATCTGCTGTGCACCAATAAATATCATCCTCTTGCAAGTCGAGAATCCATTTTCCAGTTTGGTAGTGCTGGATCATGGCATTGTGAACATGCAGAACACCCTTTGGCTTGCCCGTTGAGCCTGAGGTGTAATGCAGGATCATTCCATCCTCACGATCAACCCATTCGATTTCCAGCTCGGTGGAGGCTTCTTCCATTGCTTTTTCAAAGCTGATGTGACCTTCTTTTAGCTCCTCTTCTGCCCCTACAACAATCACGTGTTTTAATGCAGGCAGGTCGCTTACTGGAATGCGTGGCAAGAGTGCAGGTGTCGTAACAATCGCAACGGCTTCGCTATTTTCCAAACGATCACGCACAGCCGCTTCCATGAACGCTTCGAACAGCGGCCCTACGATTGCACCAACCTTAATCGTGCCTAAAACGCTTACATAAAGCTCGGGCGAACGCGGCATAAAGACGAATACGCGGTCCCCTTTCGCAATGCCCAGATTCCGCAAAACATTTCCGAATTTATTGGATAACTCGCTTAATTGCGCGAAAGTATAAGTCTCGTCTCTCGTCGCATTACTGTACATCAAAGCGATTTTGTCTTTCCGATCAGTAGCGAGATGTCGATCAATGGCTTCGTACACCATGTTCACTTTCCCAGTCTCATACCAAGAGAATTGCTTCTCCACATCCGACCAATCAAAACTCGCATATGTTTCGTCATAATTTTCCAGATTATAAGAGCCTTCCGTTGCTGGAATTTTCTCCACGTTCATGTCTTCACTCTCCCACTCAACATCGTTTTTCTCACTACACAACATTCATAATATTTCTACACTTTTCGAGTAATTCCTCCTACCAGAACCTACTTATTCGATTTCGAACATTTTCTTGTATAATGACGGTACTCTACTGCAAAGGAGATGGCTGTCCATGATGTTCTGGCTTATGTTACTTGGGGCTATCGCCTTGTTGCTTTTTCGAGCCTATCGCAATACATTTGATGTTCAAATAAAAGAAGTAGCGATACCCTTACAAAAATCCCGGCACCTTCAACAACCGCATGAGTTTGAGCCGGTTTCCATCTTACATTTGTCTGATTTGCACATGGAAAACTTATCTGTACTGCCCCAGCGCATTGTCGCTGACTTTTCGCAGCGACAGGTAGACCTGATTGCTATTACTGGTGACTTGCTTGACCGTGAAATAAACATTCCGAAGGCAGTTGCTTTTGTACAATGCCTCCAGCAATTACAGCCAGCACTCGGAATTTTTGTAGTTTTTGGCAATCACGACTATGTTCTTACCCCTTTCAAGCTCGCACAGTTGAAATCAGAGTTAGAACGTATTGGCTGTCGTGTTCTTATTAACGAAAATGAAACTGTCTATCACAAGGGGCAGCCCCTGCACATTATAGGTGTGGATGATTTCAGCACGCGCCATAGCAACCTGGCCAAGTCTTTCTTCGGTGTACCCGAGACAGGAGCAAGGCTCGTCTTAACACATGATCCTAATATCGTTTTGCGCATGAAAGAGTATGCTTACGATTATTTGTTGTCAGGGCATTTTCACGGAGGACAGATCCATTGGCCTCGCCCCTTTCATCTCGCAACGATGGGGAAACTGCCTAAGCTGAATATCGTGAAAGGTCTTCACGAGATGGATGGTCGACCCTTTTACATCAGTGAGGGCCTGGGGCAAACAGGGGCAAACATCCGTCTGCGTTCCCGTCCCGAGATTACGTTGCATGTATTGGGCAGTGATGCTCCATTCAACGAGATGGCCGCTCCAGCTGTTGCTCTACAAGAAACAGCTGCCACGCTCGCCCTCGACTAAGGTATAATAGCCTTACTTTCGTGTCGAGATGGGGGTCACCTTGTGGAAAAATGGAAGAGAGATGTCGAGCACATCCGACAAGCGACAAATTTACCTATCGAATATGTACAAGTCTCACAAATAGAAACAGCACAAGCCCAGCAGGATTGGCTAAAAAATGGCTGGGAGCAAGTAGCCCTCCATTCGAGTAACGGTGTGATGACATTGATCCTTATCGAAACGGCATCATGGCATACTTCAGCCCGAGCGTTGTTGGATCTGATTTTTCCTCATGTGGATGATCCAGCAACGCTTCCCCTCCCAAAACAGATATCCAATTGGCTCTTGGGCATTGTCTCTGGCTCTCCTGTTGCAATCCCTGCTCAACTGGAAGCAAAATGGCCGTGGAAAGAAGCGCGCGTCTCCTTTTTATTAGAGCGATGCAGACCGGATCGCAAGGGAGAATGGGATTCCTTGCAGCCCTTGTTGCATGATTTTTTTGAAGGATTACCTGATTTCATTCCGTTGACGCAAACACATGCCCTTCTCATCGTCCCTGTCTCCATGCTCGATCATCAAAAAATGGCTTCAGAACTTTTGGAGTGGGCATCAGGCCTGCATGATCTCATTTCGATGGAATGGATGGAGTCCGTTCGCCTTGTTGTCGGATCGCCACTCACGAGTCCACTTGCATTGGGCGACACTCTTTTACGGCAATTATCACTCGCCCGTGCCCTTCAATCCTATCGACCACAAATGATGGTCGCTGGGGACTGGTCTTATCCGTTAGAACGATGGGCAGCTTCTCTCCCAAAAGAAATAGCAGCCGCTATCGCCAACGAGCTGGCCGCTGCCATAACCATTCCGCACATGACAGATGAACAATTGGAAACATTAGATACGTTGTTCGCCAGACAATTGAATGTAAGCGATACAGCACGGCAGCTTTTCCTTCACCGGAATACCCTGTTGTATCGATTGGACAAGCTGACGGAACAAACCGGATTAGACCCGCGATTGTTTCCTGATGCCGTCATGCTTCAGCTCTACCTTCTCTTTCGTCAAAATTAACAAAACATTTTGTATATAATGTCCGTATCCAGCTTGCAAGTGAATTGGTACCCTATCCTTACAGTCATCAAAGAATTTGCTCTCTTCACAAACCCGAGGAGGTGCCTTTTTCATGGCAAAGGTAAGTCTTTCCCACATTTATAAACGATATGGAAACAACGTTACGGCAGTTGACGATTTTCACTTGGAAATTCAAGATCGCGAATTCCTCGTGCTAGTCGGACCATCTGGTTGTGGAAAATCTACCACGCTGCGCATGATTGCAGGTCTGGAAGAGATTTCGGAAGGTGATTTATACATAGGCGATCGCCGTGTCAACGATGTGGCTCCCAAAGATCGCGACATCGCCATGGTTTTTCAAAGCTATGCACTCTATCCGCATATGAATGTATACGAGAATATGGCTTTCGGCCTAAAATTGCGCAAATTCTCCAAATCCGATATTGATAAGCGAATTCAAGATGCAGCTCGAATCCTCGATATTTCGCATTTGCTAGACCGCAAGCCAAAAGCGCTGTCAGGGGGACAAAGACAGCGTGTCGCATTGGGTCGCGCGATCGTACGGGAACCGCAAGTATTTTTGATGGATGAACCGTTGTCCAACCTCGATGCGAAGCTGCGTGTACAAATGCGCACGGAAATTTTGAAACTGCATCAACGCTTGAATACCACGATCATTTATGTGACGCACGATCAAACAGAAGCCATGACCATGGGAGACCGGATCGTCGTCATGAAGGACGGCCTTATCCAACAAGTGGCAACCCCGACTGAAATCTACAATCATCCAGTCAATCTGTTTGTAGCGAGCTTCATCGGCTCGCCTGCGATGAACTTTGTGAAAGGGAATCTTTCCGAGAAAGACGGCGCACTCTATTTTGATGCGCAAAATATTCATGTACGCTTCCCAGAAGATAAAGCAAAGACTTTACGGGAAAAAGGTTATGTTAACAAGCAGGTTATTTTTGGTATTCGCCCTGAGGACATTTACAGCGATGCTTCTTTTATGGAAGCAAATCCATTTGAGAGTTCGCTGGAAGCAGAAGTTGAAGTCGTAGAAAACATGGGTTCCGAATTGTACGTCTATTTCCACAATATCGGGGATACCCAGATGGTAGCGCGCGTGGATTCTCGTGAAGCGCTAAAACCAAAGATGAAGGTAAAACTAGCGATGGATCTTGCCAAATGTCATGTGTTTGACAGCGAGACAGAAGTAGCTGTATTCTAATAGCGATATGAGAAGGAGTGTCCCATCCGGCATTCCTTTTCCTATTTTTTTGTGCAAAACCTTTTATAGAGAGAACAACTAGAGGTAGCGTGGAGAGGAGCGGATAAGAAGTGGCTTATCAAATCGTCTTTTTTGACATTGACGGAACCTTACTGAACACCGATCACATCATTCCACAAACAACGGTGGACGCCGTACAAACATTAAAACAAAACGGTGTCCATGTCGCGATCGCAACCGGCCGAGCTCCTTATCATTTGATGCCAATCGCTGAACAGCTTGGCATTGAGACATTCGTGGGCTTTAACGGGTCGTATGTGAAGAGCGAAGGGAAGATCATCCATCACACGCCAATTGCTACAGATACATTGGCAAAGCTCGAACAAATGGCTGAGGGTCATTCCCATCCCATGGTATTTTTGAGCGCAGATCACTGCTATGCCAATGCCATGGACCACCCACATATCATCGAGTCTTTTGATTGGTTGCGACTGGAATCCCCGGCATATCGCCATCGCTATTGGGAGCAAACGCCGATTTATCAAGCATTTCTTTACTGTGGCGCTGATGAATCGAGATATACGGGTGAATTCCATGACGTCTCTTACATTCGTTGGCATGAACACTGCATGGATATTTTGCCCCCAAATGGCTCCAAGGCAAAAGGAATTGAAGCCGTCTTAAAACATTTGGGACTAACTCCTGCGGATGCTGTTGCGTTTGGAGACGGATTGAACGACAAAGAGATGCTCTCCTATGTTGGCATGGGGGTAGCGATGGGTAATGCTCATGAAGAGCTGAAGCCGTTCGCCAATATGATTACGCGCCACGTAAACGATAGTGGCATCCAACATGGCTTAGCAAAGCTTGGTTTAATCTAGACACGTTAACTGTAAGCTATTTCCTTCATAATCACTCCCTTCATGTGCACGCTATAGACAACAGCACTGGAGGGAGTGAGTTTTTTTGCGCGTCTGGCCTTTTGTTGCCGTTGTTGCCTTGGTCGGTCTCGTAGTTGTCCCGTATCGGATGAATCAGAATGCAGAACAAGAAATGCGCGAACCTCATCCCCGCGTGACATCGGTTCAATCGAGAATTCCTCGTATTAACTACATTGAACAGGTGAAAGACATTCGTCGTGACCTGGAGAAAAAAAGCCATATTCAAACGCTTCATCATAACCAGCGTGATCGCAGTCATTATGTAGAAAATGAAGTCGTCGTGCGCTTTTCACCACGCCCCAAGCAAGAAAAAATTGATCAGCTCGTTTCTTCTTTAGATGCCAAGATCAAACGTGATTTTGACAAATTTCTCATTATCAAATCAAAGAGCATGACTACCAAGCAGCTCATGAAAAAACTGGCTGAACATCCTGACTCCGTATTTGCGGAGCCAAATTACCTCCTACTCCCGAACGTGAAACCAAACGATACGTATTACAAAGAATACCAGTGGAACCTTCCTCTGATTGGCATGGAGCAAAGTTGGGACGTTAGCGAAGGCAGCAGTGATGTCATCGTTGCAGTCGTCGATACAGGTGTGGATATGAAGCATCCAGAATTTGCTGGTAAGCTAGTCAAAGGCTACAACGTTTTGGATGGCAGTAACAAACCTGAGGATGATAATGGTCATGGAACCCACGTTTCGGGCGTCATTGCCGCGAAAACGAACAACGCAGATGGTATAGCCGGGATGTCCTGGAAAAGCAAGCTCATGCCGATCAAGGCCATTGGCGCAGACGGTTCGGGATCAGCCGTGGACATCGCACAAGGCATTTATTGGGCGACTGATAACGGAGCGGATGTCATCAACTTGAGTGTAGGCAACTATACCTCCTCTGCTGCTCTGCGGGAAGCTTGTCGCTATGCCTTTGATAAAAATGTCGTGTTAGTCGCGGCTTCCGGAAACGATGCGAGTGATCAGCCTAGCTTTCCTGCTGCCTATGATGAAGTTCTCGCCGTTGCCGCTGTCGATCATCGTAAAGAACGCGCTGATTTTTCCAACTTTGGTGATTATGTGGATGTATCTGCTCCTGGGGTCGATATTCCGAGCACGTACATTTCTAGCGACTATGCCTCGCTATCAGGTACTTCGATGGCGTGCCCTCATGTCGCTGCACTCGCTTCGCTCATCCGTTCCATTCATCCCAATATGAATTCCAAAGATGTGATGAATCTCATTAGACAATCTTCGACTGACCTCGGTGCTCCTGGGCACGATCAGTTATACGGGTACGGTATGATCAATGTGAACCAGGCCCTTCGCCAAGCCCAGCCGGTCGAGCAAGTCAAAACAGAACAACCTCCGAAAACAATCGGCGGCTTGCTTAATAAATTCTTTCAACGACTGCGCTTTGGTGGGCAATAAGTTCAGTAATAACTTCAGTAAACTAAAAAGCGTACTTACCCATCCAAGGTTTGTACGCCTTTTTTTATATTTATTTTCGGTGCAGTTCGAATAGAAAAAAGGTGGCTGTTGACCACCTTTTTTTGTTACTCAGTCAAACTTTGGCGTATCATATGCTTCATAGGCTTTGCGCAGAATCTCAAAGCTTTGCTTTTTTCGTTCATGGTACGTTGGCAGATCCCATTTGTCCCATTGGTACAAGAGTGGCTTGGAAGCTTCCCGCGAGAATGGCTTCTGATTGGAATGTGCAAATACTTCCACTCCAACACCTTTACTTTCGGTTGGTACGATTCCATTCGCCTCATACGGATATTTCCAAACCTGTTTGCTGCTCGGGTCAGTATAACCCAAAAGCATCCAAGGAATGCGTATTTCCAAAACATTGCCCTTTGCATACCAATCTGCCAGTGAGTTGTACGCCGGATCTTGCGGATCAGAAATCCCTGGCTTCATGATGCCCACTTCCAGCTCTTCGAAAGGTACTGTTTTCTTGGTTTCCGGTAAATACAATGCTTTGTTGAGTGCCAGCTTCCATGGCAAGAATATGCCCCTATCTGCTTGATCATATCGCTCGTCCCAAGGCAGCATTCCCTTGATGTACCCATATAGCCAACTATGCTGATCATAGGCGCTGTTGACAAAAATGCGAGAATTGCTGTCCCCTTGCATTCGCAACAAAAATTCGATTTCTTGGGAAAATGTAATACCTGGTGCTTTATCAGCAGTTCGACTCCCACCACTTAGCGTATCAAAGCCAATGTCCACCCTGTCCTTTGAGAAATCCCAATCTCCTTCGCTCTTCTTTAGCATGAGAAACAAATACGCTTCATCGTGTGAAACAGATAGATCAAATCCCGGATAAGCACGTTTGACTCGCTGAAGTCTTTTTTCCCAATCTGCTGTTTTCCCATCTAGGATGATCTGGTCAGAGGCGTAATTACCCGGTTCCACCGCGATGACGCCGAATTTTTCCTCGTTCGTCAACGGATTGTTCCACATCGCCCTCCTCTCCCAAGGCAGCTCCAGGTCAATCGTATTCCAGGTAAATTTGAACCATTCATCCTGCCATGCGAATAAAAGTGCGCCATCATAACCTTCTTCATAAATATTGCGCAGCATATCGGCGTTCATCTCGCCTTGCTCTTGTTCCGTATGCATTCCTTGGTTCCGTCCAGCAGGCCCATAATGAGTCATTCCCCGTGAGCTAGGTACGCCATATTCGGCAACCAACAACGGGATTCCTTTATGGTGGGCACGCAGATCACGCAAGTATCCGGCATACGGGTCTATCTTGCCGCTGGAATCTCGGTACTTTTGGTACTTTTCCTCATATCGCAAAAAGTCTGGGTAATACGGATAGACATGATAAGCGGCAAAGTAACCGGCTGTCCATTCCGCCGATGCTTTCAGATTCATCGGGTCGATCGAGACCATATCCTCTTGCGGCAGCGGCTCATTGGGATGCGACAGAGGATCAGTCGTCAGCCAGTTTGTGAACGATACTGGATGCTGCCAGCCGTATTTCATCTCTTCCTCAGCCAAATAATCAAGCATGAAGGCAAGCCAGCTTTCAAAAGGAGACGCTTTTTCCGTTGCCATGATATATTTTCCCTGGTAAGGAGGCATGTCCAGATGAGAGGCATTCGTCACCTGTACCGTATACGGATGCCACTCTGTACCGAGTATCCATCCTACCAAGTATTCCGACACATCTGTTCGGTATTCACCGCTTGCACGACCGTACCGCTCTGGGAGAGTCACGTCTCCATGGACTACTTGTACAGCGTCTTTTATCTCTTGGCGAAAATCGTTGGTTATCTCGGGAGTAAATGCATCCCGTCCTTTTCGATCTTCACCCGCCAGTGCTTCATCCGGCGACCAGATTCCTTGCAGCAAGAGCAGCGGCTCTTCCTGTTTTTGGTTGAACTCGTGTAAAGCCTCATAAAAAATCGGAGGTAGAATCGTATAAATGCGGACGACTTTGTTATTCATTTCCTTCATCTGCGAAAACCAGCGCAAGTAATCTTCGCGGGTCGGGGAGAGCTCTCCAGGATAGTGCCCTGGTGTCGTTGCACCCAGATTGATTCCCGCCCAAAACACGGGTTCCCAGCCTTGCCCGGTATAGAGAGCAATATCCCCACCGTCTACTTTGGCAACCAGCTTCTTGCCTTCACCTTCAAATACAGGCATCGGTTTTGACGCTTTGCTTGCTTCCATTTGTGCTTCGCTTTTTTTGACCAGTTCCCTCCACTTCTCGTAATCATGGATGGCGTATCCGGCGTAGCCTCCAAATTCTTCGAGGTTATCTTCGAGAACGGCCAGTTGCTCCTCCAATCCGCCATGCCCTTCCTCATAAAAGGTTGTGTTTTCTCCCTCTGCGCTTTGCAGCAGGTTAAGGCCTACGACCACTTTGTTTTTTTGATCGTTAGTCTCGTTCATGATCGGATTTACAATTTCCAATACCCCGTTCGGTCCCTTTACCCTGTCGCGATAGGCCATTAACGTTACATGATCTAGCGTGCTGACCAGCCATTTGCTTACAGTTTCCGATTTATCTGCCAGCGACAGCTCGTACATCCAAAACGGGATATCGACACTTAGCTCCAAAGCCTGGTCCTTTTTGATTTCCGCGGACAAGTACTCGATATTGGCTACCCATTCGTTTTTGATTACTTCCTTGTTCTCATTCCATTCGGGTAGTACGTGAGGTTCAATATCGAGATGGAGGCCGCTAAATCTTTCACCTTCTCCTGCTGATTTATTATAGGTCTGAACCCAATTTAAAAAGGTGGTAATACTTTTTCGATTGGAAACGAGAGACCATACCGGATCTCCTGCAAGAGCATCCACGCCAATTCCAGATGCATTTGCTTCCTTAATAAAGGAACGATAATCTTGATGGGCAACATTTTCTTGGTCAATATGCAAATAAATGAGATTGACGCCATGTTCCTTGGCAAATGCAATGATTTCTTCTCTTTCTGTAACAATAAGCTGCGTATTCCAAATCCAGGTCGCGATGATCGGCGGAGTCCTATACAAATAAGCGATGATTGCGATCACTGGTATGATGATGATCAAAAAACCAAGCAGTAGTTTTTTTTGGCTTGATCGATTCTGTTCTGGTTCCATGCTGTCTGTAAAAATAAGACATCCTCCTACTGACTGCGATTATGTTCGGGTAGCCATCAACCGTTTGGCATACTGCTCTTTGATGCTTTGGCGTTCTCTGGCGATGGCCAAAGCGTCGTTCGGAACATCATCTGTGATCGTAGAGCCTGCGGCTACATAAGCACCCTCCCCGATGGTAACTGGAGCTATCAAATTGGCATTGCAACCAATAAAGGCGTGATCGCCAACGATCGTTTTATGCTTGCGGACGCCATCGTAGTTGACAGTGATTGTACCGCACCCTACGTTTACATGTTCACCAATATCAGAATCACCAATATACGAGAGGTGAGCAACCTTTGCACCTTTCCCGAGACGTGAATTTTTCAGTTCCACAAAATCTCCGACCTTCGCCTCCTCACCTACATCTGACCCTGGACGAATATAGGCATAAGGGCCAACCGTTGCACCGTCACGAATCGTGCTATTACATGCATTCGAGTAACGAAATTCTACCTTACCTCCTACCACGCAATCACTTAAGTCTGCATTCGGTCCGATGACACAAGCGGGTCCAATTATTGTTTTCCCCCGGAGGTACGTTCCCGGATGAAGAACCGTATCAGGTCCGATACTCACATCTACATCAATATAGGTAGTGGCTGGATCAATAATCGTCACCCCGTTTTGCATATGATGCTCATTGATTCGCATACGGAGCACTCTCTCGGCAGCAGCTAACTGGATTCTGTCATTTACGCCGCCCCCCTCTGCTGCATCATCGGTCATGTAAGCGACAATCCGTTCGTTTTGCTCCTTTAAAACGCTTAAAACATCAGGCAAATAATACTCTTTCTGAGCGTTATCATTTTTCACACGGGAAAGAGCTTGAAACAGCTTCTGGTTGTCGAAACAATACATGCCTGTATTGATCTCGCACACTTGCCGTTCTTCTGCCGTTGCATCCTTGTGCTCCACAATCCGTTTCACTAAGCCCTTTGCGTCGCGGATCAATCGTCCATATCCTACCGGGTCGTCTACTCGTGCAGTTAATACAGTTGCGGCTGCTTGTTGGGTTTCATGCTGCTCAAGCAGTTGCACCAGCGTTTTCTCCCTCACTAATGGCGTATCTCCGCTCAACACGATCGTTGTCCCCTGTTTGTTATGCAACAGGTCAGCCGCCATCAACACTGCGTGGGCAGTTCCTAATTGCTCTTGCTGGTATGCATAGCGCACCGAAGCACCGATCTGCTTTTCTACTTGCTCGGCTCCATGACCGACAACCAAAATAATCTCGTGGATTCCAAGAGCATGTAATCGGTCGACAATATGCTGAATCATCGATTTTCCACAAACCTCATGGAGCACTTTGCAACGCGTAGATTTCATGCGTGTTCCTTTTCCCGCTGCCAATACGATTGCATAACGACTACTCATATGATCCTCCCATCCTATCCTCTTATTTGCCTTCATTGAAGTACGGCTTTACTCTGTTAACAAGATCCTGAACAATCTCTCGCGTTCCCATTGTTGTTGTCTGTTGACCTTTCTCGTAAACTTGAATCATGATCTCTATCAATGTTTTTTGATCAAGAATTTGGTCAGTGGAATCCATCATGGACACTTCAGCCCCTTACGGAATGAATGTAAATCCAACAAGTCGAAATGTGGAAAGAATCCCGACCTCTATAAGCAGACGGTTCCGGGATTCTTCCAAATCATTTTTGCTTATTCAACGGTTACACTTTTGGCAAGATTCCGTGGTTTGTCAACATCATTGCCTAATGCCAGTGAAGTGTAATACGAGATCAATTGCAGCGGAATAACGGACAAAATGGGGGTAAACACTGGCAAGGTAGCAGGCACAAAGCATACGTCATCTACATTTCTGTGCAGCTCGACATTCCCTTCCAGCGTGATCGCTAACACATGCCCACCTCGTGCTTTGACTTCTGTGATATTGCTAACCATTTTTTCTTCCAGCTCTTTTTGTGTCACCAAGGCAATGACAGGAGTACCTTCTTCAATCAAAGCCAGCGTACCATGCTTCAATTCCCCCGCAGCGTATGCCTCTGAGTGAAGGTAGGAAATTTCCTTCAGCTTTAGGGACCCTTCTAGTGCCACAGCATAATCAATGCCTCGACCAATAAAGAACAGGCTGGTGTGATTTCTTATGGATTCGGCATAAACACGAATCTCATCCGCATGCAGGAGTGCCTTTTCAGCCTGTTCCGGCAACTGTCTCAGATGGGCAATCATGAATTCTCTCTCGTTTTCCGCAAGAGTCCCCTTCACTTGAGCCAGGTACAATCCGAGCAGATAGAAAACGATTACCTGTGAGGTGTACGCCTTCGTTGAAGCGACAGCAATTTCCGGTCCTGCAAAGGTAGCAAGCACATGATCAGCTTCACGGGCAATAGAGCTGCCCTGAACATTGGTGATAGCCAAAACCTTTGCT
Organism: Brevibacillus sp. HB1.4B; assembly: GCF_013284285.1. Classification (NCBI taxonomy): domain Bacteria; kingdom Bacillati; phylum Bacillota; class Bacilli; order Caryophanales; family Paenibacillaceae; genus Brevibacillus; species Brevibacillus sp. HB1.4B. Next base: position 32,830 of record NZ_JABSUT010000016.1, on the reverse strand, counting down.
CCTAGTCGCTGACCTTCCCGCAAGGCTGCGAGTGTATCAGCCGTTTCACCCGACTGACTCACGACGATGACCAGCGTTTTTTCAGATAATATAGGGCGGCGATATCTGAATTCTGAAGCGACATCGACCTCAACCGGTATCCTTGCCAATTCTTCAATCACATGCTTGCCAATCAGCCCTGCATGATAGGCGGTACCGCACGCTACGATGAATATTTTCTCAAAGCCTTTGATTTGTTCTGGCTGCAATTGCAAATCTTTCAAAACAATACGCTTTCCGTCCTCGTCAATCCGGTTGACCAGGGTATTTCGGAATGCATTTGGCTGTTCGTAAATTTCTTTTAACATGAAGTGCTCAAAACCATCCTTCTCCGTCTGTTCCACATTCCAATCTACACGGAATAAATCACGTTGAAGCGGTTCGCTTGTTTCCACTTTCAAGAGAGAAACGCTGTCTTTTTTAAGAACTGCCATTTCCCCATCTTCCAAAATAACAATATCACGCGTGTGCTCAAGAACGGCTGAGATATCAGAGCCAATGAAGTTTTCTCCTTTGCCCACCCCGATAATTAATGGACTTGCCAATCGGACTGCCACTATTTTATCTGGCTCGTACTCGCAAACAACGCCGAGAGCATATGCCCCTCGCATCCGAAGTACTGCATTTTGAACCGCAGCGATGAGATCGCCTTCGTATAATACAGCAATGAGATGAGCAATGACTTCTGTATCGGTCTCCGATGTAAACGTGACCCCATGATCCAAAAGATCTTGTTTGATTTCCAGATAGTTTTCGATAATACCGTTGTGGACAACAGAAAACTTTCCCGATTCATCCGCATGCGGATGTGAGTTTTCGTCTGATGGGCGACCGTGTGTGGCCCATCGCGTATGTCCAATTCCCAAAGAACCTTGAATCGGAGAATGGTCGAGCCGCTCTTCCAAAACGGCCAGTCGTCCTTTCGATTTGCAAATCTTCATTTTTTCTCCGGTAAATATCGCGACACCAGCCGAGTCATAGCCGCGGTACTCCAACTTCTGCAAACCATTTGTCAGGATTTTTTGGGCTTGCCCCTCACCAATGTATCCAACAATTCCGCACATACGATTGCCTCCCCTGTTACGTAATCTTCAGCCAGTTTCTCAAGTTAAGCCAGAAGTACGAATCGTTCTTCCTCGACGTGCATCTTTGCCGGATTCCCCAGCTTGTAAATGTGTTGACCCGTTATGCTGTCAAAAGCATTTCGTGTATCAATGATGGCTACTCCCAAGTCAGCAAACTTCTGATAGTCAAAGCTCTTATGATTCGTCACGAGCACCATGCAGTCGTAATTTTTCATTTGATCCACGTCATATGAAATGGAACGGACCGTATTCCCACGTTTGTCCACAAAGCTTAGTGCATACGGATCGTAGTAATCTACATGTGCCCCGTTTTCCTGGAACAACTCGTATATATGCAAGCCCGGAGATTCACGAAGATCATCGATATCAGGTTTGTAAGCCATCCCCAAAATAAGAATTCGTGAGTTTTTAATCGATTTTGCATAGAGATTCAGTACTTGTGCAGTCTTGTTGATGACATAGTCCGGCATATTGTCGTTAATCGATTGCGCCAGTTCGATGAATTTACTATGAAAGCGGAATCCTTTTGCTTTCCAGGAGAGATACATCGGATCAAGAGGAATGCAATGTCCGCCAATTCCAGGGCCTGGATAAAACGGCATATAGCCAAACGGTTTGGTAGAAGCCGCTTTAATAACCTCCCACACATTGATCCCCATTTTGTCGCACATTAAAGCCATTTCATTGATAAAGGCAATATTTACACTCCGGAATGTATTTTCCAATAATTTCGACATTTCAGCTACCTTTGGTGAAGAAACCGTTACTACATTTGTAACTAGGTTTCCATACAGCAGGGCACCCAGCTCTAAGCACTTCGGTGTGGTTCCCCCGATTACTTTTGGCGTATTATGTGTATTGAATGAATGATTACCTGGATCTACTCGCTCAGGAGAGAAGCAAAGGAAGAAATCCTTTCCGACTGTTAGGCCCAGCTTTTCGAACTCCCATTGAATCAATTCTTCTGTCGTTCCTGGGTACGTTGTACTTTCTAGGGTGATCAAAAGGTTTTTCTTTTTGTATTTGATTATTTCTCGGACGACTCCCTTAATAAAGGACGTATCCGGGTCTTGATTTTCACTGAGTGGTGTCGGAACACATATGCTGACCGCATTCAGCTCCTTGAGCACCCGGTAATCAGTGGTCGGGAAGAAGCGTTGAGCAGAAAGGCTTGATTGGACCAATTCGTCCGGAACGTCCTGAATATACGACTTGCCTTCGAGCAAAGTTTCCACCTTTCGTTGGTCCAAATCGATGCCATAAACAGAGAAACCGCTTTTTGCCATTTCCATAGCCAAGGGCAGACCAACATATCCTAGCCCGATTACCCCCACTTTTACGGTTTTTGATTCCATTTTTTGCTTCAACTTTGTGAAGTAGCTCATTTTTTGTTCCTCCCTTTTCTCTGTGTTTAAGACAATAGACCTCTCACTCGTGCTTCCAAGTCTACGGGTGAAAATGGCTTTCCTATATAATCTGAGACTCCTAGCTCGAATGATCTTTTCTTGTCGTCTTCCAACCGTTTGTGGGTTAACACCACGATTTTCGTACTATGCGGAACCGCATTGCTCTTCTTGATTTTGCTGATGAGCTGGTAACCGTCCTCAATGGCCAAATTCAAATCGGTGATGACAGCGTCTGGTAAAAATCGCTGGTATTGCTCCAGTGCTTCTCTTCCGTTTTCAGCCAAATAAATGCAGTAACCTTTTCTTTGTAAATAGATGCGCAAAAACTCATTCACGGTCTCATCTTGCGAAACAAGCAAAAGACTTTTCTTTGTTTCAGATGATCTTTTACCGCCATATATGTGAATGTCACCAGCGATTCCCTTACCAGCAGTAATCTCCTGTACCATACCACTTAGGATTTGTGCTGCTGATTCCCCCTGTTCAGGAAAGCTTGCGATGAATACAGGACCTGCCAACATATGTCGGGCCTGTAAATGTTCCTTGATGAAAAGAGAATGAAAGTGAGTATTACCAAGCATTTGATCGCCTAACAGGATTCCCAGCGTGCTGCTTTGCTTGTCGTAAAAACAATGGATATCGCTAAGTCCCTCTTCTTTTGCCAAAGACTTTTTCAAATTTTGGACCTTTTCTTCATTGCTTCCATTCGTTACAGCCAGAATAATCCCGCACGGCAACTGACTCGATTCATAGAAGGTAAGCACATGTTCAAAGGCTTGAAATAAAGGAAACGAATACGCTTTTGCAATCTGACTCACACTATCTCCCTCCTATGCCCTTTTCTCTATGTTTTCCAGCTTGTTCTCGTCATGGTCCCCCATGTGTTGTTGTTACGCATAAATTCGATATGTCCCAAAAATCTCCAAATGACTCCTAACTGCTGATACCCCAAAAACATGAAGAAGAGAAATGCCAACATTTTGAAATTATCGCGAACTCTTGTGTAACGTTTGAAGGCCAGCTCTTCAATAAAAAGGGAACCGATCCCGAGCAACACACCAAACAAGAGATTCAGCAACGCATAGATAGCTAGGAGCCTCCACTGGGTCATGTCCATGACTGTATATCCCAGCAGAGCTAAAAAACCGGTAAACCTGAAATAAGGATTCAAAGTTTCGAAGATAATGTTATAGGGAAAGGTAATCAATCCCACTACTTTATACTTGGGTCGGCCGACTATATGAATGCCATACTCCAGCATGTTTTTTAGGTTACCACGTCCCCATCTCCTTCGCTGGCTACCCAGTATTTTCAGCGTATCAGGAGCCTGCGTCCAGCATACGGCATCCGGACAAAAAGCCACACGATACGGAAGTTTTTTTTCGAGCATATATTTATGAAGCTTGATGATAATGTTCATGTCCTCACCGGGATATCCCCCTCGATAACCACCGGCTTGGACAACAAAATCTTTTCGAAATACGCCAAAAGCACCCGACACAATAATCAGTCCGTTGATCGAACTCCAACCGATCCTTCCCCCGAGGAATGCCTTTAAGTATTCGACACATTGAAACATGGGCAAAATTTTGTTGGGAAGGTTCACTTTTTTTACCATTCCATCTTCAATTTCACAGCCGTTTGCAATTCGGACGATGCCACCAATCGCGACTATTTCTTCTGGGTTTTCCATGTATACCTTGGCGATACGGATCAATGCGTCCTTTTCCAATAACGAATCAGCATCGATGGAAGCAATCAAAGGATAATGGGAAAGATTAATTCCGGCGTTTAGCGAATCTGCTTTTCCTCCGTTTTCCTTATCAATCATATATAAATTGGGATACTGCGGATTGTAATAAACGCCTCGTACCTTAGATGTTTCCAATACTCCGGAACCCTTCGCATGCTCCGTACGCGTCAACTGGAATTCATTTAGCATAACTTGCAACGTTTCGTCGTTTGAACCGTCATTAATAACAACGACCTCGTACTTGGGATAATCCAGAGCAAGAAGGGAACGAACGTTTTCGATAATAGTCAATTCCTCGTTATAAGCAGGAACAAGAATCGAAATCTGCGGAGCATACTCTGATCCAGAGAGTGACTGAAAGCGAGAATACATAGAGCTTTTTATGATGGAAAATATATTTTTGACGGACAAGGATAGAATCGTTAAATAGAGCGTCTCAATAACGATCACGTAATAAATAGCAAAGATCCCGTATGCTTGCAAAAAGTCCCTCATGTTTGTCTCCTTTCAGCTATAGTTACACTGCATGAACGTAACGATTTTTCTTGTTCAACTGTTCTTCCTCATTCATCCGCTTTTTGTACCGCACCTGGTTCACGGTATACATCTCAACAATTTCAGCATCCTGACAAACTTCCGTATCGTTAGCCTTCATCAAGGACTCAATCACTTCGGCTGCCAATACAGGATCATATTTGAATAGCAGCTTTACTGCCTGGATCCGTACTTCCCTATCTCTCGAATCGATTTGTCGATATACCAAATCTGCAATCTCCGCAGTTAAAGGAGCAGTCCATCCAAGCAAAGCAATTTTGATCAAATCCTTGTCCGTACTTCGCAAACAATCAAGAAATAAAGGAGTACAATCCAGCTCTGTCTCTTTCATGATGTCAACGACAAGATGGCAATTGCTTTTTCGATGCTTTACGAGGAGCAATAACATGTTCCTTACATCGTCCAGATTTCTCGCACACTTCGAGATAGATCTCGCGATGATAAAATGGGTGGGATCGAGTTTTTTTGTATGCAGCAATTGCAGTAATCTTGGTACCGCTTCTCCAGATCGCATGGCTCCTACATGATAGGCAGCGTCAATTCTTATCCAATGGAAGCGACTGTACAGCCTTTGGATATTTTGATTGACGAGCCCTGTATCCTCACAAAGTGCGATGATTTTCTTTTGGTGGCTCCCTGTAAGTGATTCGATCCATTCAATGAGTTTTTGTTGCAGAACGCGCAATTCCAAGCGATTTAATTGCCAGTAAGGCGGGTTCAGTCTCTCCGGCGAGTCCATGTGCGACTGGATATAGGTGAAGTAGTCTTGAAACTGTCCCACGTAAACGTTTGTTTTCCTTTCCAACCACAAGTTCCTTGATTTAATCACCAAGATTGCCAGAAAAAATAGTATAATTATTACAAATAACAGACAGATTACCGCAACTGCTTCAGACAAATTAGCTTGCAGAATGGATCTCTCCTCTCCAATTTTTTGTAAGTTTTTCTGTGCATTCCTATCCATGTTGCTTTTAAAATTGGCAGGTGCAAACGTAGTTCCGGCTTGTTTCTTTCGCCCTTCTCATTTTCTTTATAAAGAACAAATTTTACTTTTCGTTCTGTATAAAGAACAACTTGGGATTAGTATCCTGCACGGACAACGGAATGTAAAATATCAATTTCCTCTAAAAATAGGCCAAAAATAGCCGAAAATCGACTTTATTGTAGAATATCGTCTGAATATCTCGCATTTTCTCGACATTAATAACGAACATTGCGTTTCTTATAAAGAACAATCAAAGATATAGATACTAAGCCATACCGACCCATCGTATCATCTAGTAGGAAAGTAATTTTTTGGCATTTCCAGTAAACTTATACTGTATAAATGAGCCAAACGACACAGGACTAGTCCCATAAAAAGTTGTGTTCCAGTTATTTTGCCGTTATAATAAACGAAGAGATTTAAAGGGGTGGCTATGACATGATCGGCTCGCGTATCCAGCAGCTTAGAATAGACAAAAGCCTTTCTCTTTCTGATTTAGCTGAGCGCGCTGGTGTCGCCAAGTCTTATCTAAGCTCAATCGAGCGCGGCATTCAGCGTAATCCTTCGATTCAATTTCTTGAGAAAATTGCACTAGTATTAAATGTGACGGTAGACACATTGCTTCAGGATAAAGAAATTCCTTCCATTGAGAATGTTGATGAAGAATGGTATGAGCTGATCGAAGAGGCTATGAAATCCGGGGTAAGTAAAGAACAGTTTCGAGAGTTTTTAGAGTACAATAAATGGCGAATCAATCGAGATAAATAAAATTGGTGCCAGCACTGGTATAGTGCTGGCTCATTATTTTTTGCAATAATTTAAAACAAAAGTCACAAATACAAGATTTACATCTGAAACTGAATTAAGTATTATTTCTCATATAAGCTTTTTACCTTCTATTTTTTTCAACCATTTTTTGGGTATTTTATTTGTTTTTTACAAAAGGAGGGTAAAGAGGAACGAACATGAAAACCACTTCATCTCCTAAAGATCCCCTGGATAAAGAATGGATTGATCTTATATTTACTGCACGCAAAATGGGGATATCTATTGAGGAAATTCGTTTTTTTCTCGTGAACGCTCCTCTTTCTTTAGAGGAGGAGAAAAATGATTATAATAGGACTTCCTACAGGGTTCCTTACTAATTCGAAAATCATGGAAAAAGCACAGGTTTATTAGACCTGTGCTTTCTCATTTTGCATCTGCTTTTTCGCGATATAGTCTGACTCGTAATATTGCAAATCATTACGCATCTGTTCGAACACTCTGGACAGGGACAAGGTCAACTGCTGCAATTCAGGGGTGACCTGCTTGCGGAAAACGATACAGTCCTGACCCGTATAGGCCAATCGCCCATCTTCTTCGTAAACCTCACCTTTGGGATAATAGAAGTTATTTATACAGGTATGGTAGACCTGATACAATACTTCCTCGGCAAACTCCTCATGAAATCGTGCGCGCCGGAGGGATACTCCCAGCCTTTCGTATGCATTTTCGCAGTAAACCAAAAGGTGGCGCAAGTCGGAAAGATAGTTACGGTAATATGTTTCAAATTCTTCAGGATCACCTGACGTGGATACGAGACCAGCTAGAGTAACCTGATTCAAAAAACGTTCCACTTCCATGCTGACCTTTTTCAACTTGGTGTACGTCTCCTCGCACAATTGCTTTAGATGAGTCGCTGACATAAAGTCCCCCTAATGTTGAAGAATCTGCCTTTTTTATAATAAGTATAAAGGAAAGATTATTTATTACACAAGGGTTATTTTTATACAACCAGACCGCTTCACAAGATGATAGATAGCATCGTATAAGCGCAAATAAGGCTACGCCAAAGGTTTAGCGTAGCCAAGTTTTCCTATTCAATTGCCATTTAAACCGCCGTTTGCTCACTAACTTTTCCCTTCATTTTCCTTATCTGCAACAAATAAATGAGATAGGCAGCGAACAACCCGATGAGAGTCATGAAGCCGAGAACGACAAAGTCATTCATGACAGCTGACAGACCATGTCCCTTCGTCAAAATCTCTCTGACACCATTCAAGAAATACGTCAGCGGCAAAGATTTTGCAATCGCGACAATTCCAGTCGGCATCGACATGAGTGGCCAAGTATAGCCAGATAACATAAACGAAGGTACTGCAATCATCATCCCGATCTGAGTAGCTTGGAGCTGGCTGCTGGACACAAAGGAGATGGCATAACCAATAGCCAATACCGCCAAGTTAAACATGGTAGCCAGTAGCATCAGGTCGAACGTGCTTCCGTAATAAGGGATATCAAAACCTTTTAACATCAGTGTAAACGCTAGGAACATGTTGAGGGTTCCTGCCAGAAAGTACGGCAACAATTTGCTCGCCGTGATCGCGAAGAAGCTATGGCGAGAGAGTGTATCCTTCCAGGTACCCTCTTCTTTTTGTTGGGCAACCGACAATACGATTCCAAGAAACAGCACTTGCTGTAGCACTGTACCTGCGAGTCCGAATACCATGAAGGACAAATAGCTGAAGGTCGGGTTATACAGCACTCTGTATCGATAGTCGATACCCGTAAACATGTTTTTCCCTTTTTCTCCCCATCCGCCAATTGCTTCCATCTTCTTCAGCGTGGTTCCTGCTGAAACAGATTTAATCGCAGTATTCGCCGCTCGAACTGCCGTATTCGAAATCATGATGTTGCTGCCGTCGATAACAGTCAGTACCTCTGCCTCTCTCCCAGCCTTCACATCCTTTTCTAATCCAGCAGGAATGATCAGGGCGATATTTGCTTCGCCCTTGTCAACCAATTTCATTGCTTCTTCTTCTGTTCCTACAACGGACGTGATCCGAAATGTATGATCGACCTCAAAGGCGCGATAGAGCTCACGACTCAATTCGGTTTGATCGGCATCCACCATCACAGTAGGGATCTCCATCACTTTTTTCTCACTGTACAGAAAACCGAACATTGTTAAATAAATCAGCGGAACGAGGAAGAGAATATTACGAATGGTTTTGTTTGCAAAAAGATTTTTCCATTCGCTCCAGAACAGGTGAGAGAAACTATTCACCATTACCAGCTCCTTCAAGTTGCCACTCAACTGTCAGGCCTGGACGCAATTCCGGATCGGACACCAACAACTTCACTTGGAAGGAACGAATGTCACGATCACCGAGTTCTTGTGTCGCTTTTTTTACGGCAAAGTCAGCAGCAGGAGCTACAGTAACCACTTTGGCGTCTACTTCTCTGTTCAGAGCTGGGACAAACAATTTCACTTGATCGCCTGTTTTCACATTCGCGAGCATGTATTCATTCACATAAAATTTGACATAGTTGTCTGATTTCGTTTGGAGCGTCAAAACGGTGAAACCTTGCGAAACCAGCTCTCCCTTTTGAACAGCTACTGCTTTTACAATACCGTCTACTGGAGCTGACAGCTTGGTGTTGTTCACATAGGCTTCCATTTCAGCCAGCGCACCTTTTGCCTGCATGACGTTCGCTTCTGCGGATTTAACATCCAGCTCCTTCAAGCCTACTTGGCCTCTCCCTGCTACAGCTTGGTTGTATGCAGCTTTTGCTTGATCCAGTTGTGCTTGTGCGGCATCGACCTGCTCTTTGCGCGAACCAGTTTGAGCCATTTTCAACTGTTCTTCTGCTGCTTTAAACTCCGCTTGCGCCTTGTCTGCTTGCATCTGCGCCTCTTCCACTTTCACTTGTGGAACGGCACCCTCCGCCATTAATTTTTTCATTCGTTCCAAATTCGTCGCGGCAATTTGATTCGAAGTTTGTGCTGCTTGTAATTTCGCTTTGAGCTGCGTAATTTCTTCTGAACGCGCTCCATTTTTGTTCGCGTCAAGCTGCGCTTGCGCCGAGCTGACTGCTGCTTTTGCTTGGTCGACTTGAGCATTGCTGGAGTTATCTGTCACGGATACTCCTTTTTTCGCCTGATCAAGCTTGACGAGAGAGAGCTTGTAAGCAGCTTCAGCCTGCTCTTTCTTCGCGAGAATCTCTGCGCTGTTTAGCGTGGCAACGACTTGCCCTGCCTTTACTTCGTCCCCTTCTTTTAGGGAGAGCTGTTCGATGGAACCGCCCATTTTAAAAGAGAGATCTACCTCTGTTCCCTCGATTACACCTGCTAATTTCGTTGTGTTCTTACCAGCCATGCTACTCACATTTGAACCAAACAATACGGTTCCAAGTACTGCAATACTGACTACAAAGCTACCTATACCGATCCATGCACGTTTGTTCATCTGTCTTCTCCTCTTGTTTTACGTTTCTCTAGACGTTATTTGGTTTAAAACATTCCTGAAAGCATGTAACGAAGCGTCTGTTTATCTGCGGCACTGTTCACTGGCTCTTTGCGAAATTGCTTGCGAAGCACGGTAAAACCAACCATGCCGAACAATGCGGAAGCGAGTGTACGAATATCGATATCTGCCCGGATATACCCTTGCTGCTGCAATTCCAGCATGTGTGACTCCATTGTGCTGAAATAGCCACCTAACAGATTGCCAACCATCCTGTCGCGCTGTCCATCTCCTGAGAACGCACTCAGCAACAGGAAACACAAATCTTGATTCTCGGAAAAGAAGCGAAGATGCTCATCCAGCACATTCAGAATGCGATCCTCCAAGGAAAGCTCTTCATTTTGCATTACATTATCTACATGGTAAATCAGCATCTTCACGCCTTTTTCTATCACGTACAAAAACAGCTCTTCCTTTGTGGAAAAGTGATAATAGAGTGTTCCTTTTGCCACCTGCGCCATTTCCGCGATTGCATCCATGGTCGTTTCGCTATATCCCAATTGGGCAAATGCGGTTAAAGCTCCATTTGCAATTTGATCTTTTTTAGATGGTGCCATCACTCCTGTCCCCTTTCAATTTTTTGAACTGACTGGTCAGTACAAAGATTATATTACGAATACTTCCTAGTTTTGTCAAGCAGCCATTCCTTCTATGTATAAAAAAAAGATCGCTTTGTGGGCGATCTTTTACTTCTCGATAATTTGAAGGTATGTTTCCATGGTTGCAGGCATTGGCGCGACACCGAGGCCCTCCCTCAGTTTTGCTACACATTTCTCGTACCAGCGAATGGCCTGTGTCCGATTATTTTGCTGATAATACGCAGTCATTAGTAAGCGGTACGACTCCTCCCAGCAATCATCCACCCGCAGAATCGCTTCACACCAGCGGATTGTTTTTTCCAATTGCCCATCCTCTAGCATGATTTTGGCTACCCTCTCTGCTCCGCGTAAAAACAGTGCCTGCACTCTCTCACGCTCTTCTACGCACCAATCCTCATAACGGCATTCCGGCATGTAATCGCCCAAGTAATACGCAAGCCCTTTTTCCAAAAGGATGGCTCCCTGACGCCGGTCTGATTCTGCCAAGCCCAATGTAACGAGCTTCTCGAATTCCTCGACGTCCATATGGTAGCCCGATGCCAGATTGAATCCGTAAGAGCTGCCATGGCGTTGAATGAAGAATGTATCTGTTCTGGCGGCACGATCTGGCTCGAGGGCTTTGTTCAACGCATTCAACGACACTTTAAAATCGCGGATTGCCGCTTCCTCGATACTGTCTGGCCAAAGTCGGTTCATGATTTCTTCCCGGGCTAACAAATGATGTCTCTTCGTTAATAAAAGCTGAAACAACAGCTTGGCCGTCCCACGCTGCCATGCCTTTTCGCTCAGCTCCCGCTCTCCCAGCCATACACGGAACGCGCCCAGCGTCTGAATACGAAGCGTATAGCCGGGGTGGAAGGTCACGTTTTGCAAGCCCAAATCATTTAACAGCTGAGAGACGTAATCCGGTGATACCTTCCGTCGCTCTGCCTCAATCAAAATCGGCATAAGCTGTTGTACATCATGTGGGGTAAGCAGGGTCGGTCGCTGCAAAAGGAATTGATATTCACCGGACTTCATCAAGGACAGAGCTTGCGTCACCGCAGGTACAAACAAATCCCATTGTTTTTTGCGATAAGCCAAGAAGCTCAGCCATAATTGGCAAATGACTACACTGTAGCTATCCCCGCAGTGACTAAGTCGGTCGGCACAGTCGATAAAGGTAGCCCATGCTTCCTCTTCTTTACCATATTTCGCATAAGCAATCCCAATCGCCATCCGTACCAGACTGCCTAACCAGTCGTCGCGCATTGCCTCTGTCTCTTGTATCCCCCTGTTGCCATACAAAAGGGCTTGGTCGAGTGCCTTTTCTCTTGCGTGAAGCAGGGTTAGTCCCAGAAGCGTTTCTGACTTTCCGCGTGTCGACTGGAGCTCCTCCATGATCTGCAAACCTTTTTCATAAAGCTGGCGAATCTCATCCATAGGTAATGTTTGACTGATGAGGGCAGCATGGGCTTTTCGAACATAGCCATTTGCCTCTACAAATGGTGAATGCGCTGCACGTCCGAGTTGGATCGCAGTTTCTGCGGCTTCCCACCCCCGCTCCCATTCGCCATTCAATGCATACACAAAAGATAGCAGCAAAGAGGTTTCCCGATACGATCTGGTCAGCGGAGGATGCTTCCTCTGTTCTACCTGCCACTTACTCTCCAGGAGCTGAATGGAGGACTGCAATCGGCCAGTACGGAACAACAGGCGCGATTCCAGCTCAACCTCCGTCTGCTGCTCTAATTCCTGACTCCGTTCATACCAAGCTGCCGCCTGTTTGGCATCTCCGCGATTCGTATAAATTTCTGCCAGCAAACGGTATAGCCTCGGTGCCATTTCATTCTCTTGTTCAAATGGGGGCAAAAGTTGAATCGCTCTCTTAAGCAGTTCTTCTGCCCGGACGCCTTGTACGCTGTCCAGATGAACGCGTGCTTGCCCTTCCAGCCCGCGGCACAATCCGATTTGATCTTGCTTGTGTTCACATTGTTTCAAAAATTGCTCATAAGAAGAAAAGGCCTTCGCATACAGACAGCGATAGCGTTCTACTTCACCCTGATAAAACAGCAGCCAATGCTGTTCGCACTTGATGTTCTCTGGTAACAGTGTTATCCACTCGTATAAAAAATCCAGCTTCCCTGCTTGCAGCAACCTTTCCGATGCTTGGCACAACCATTCACCCAGCACCTCCCACTGCTCGACGAGCCGCAACCGCCCAAAAGCTTTTGCCTCGTCCCCTTTACGTCTGTACCAGCCTGCGGCCTTATGATTGACATGCACGTACGTCGCTTGATTCGCAGCCAGTTTACTAGACAGGAGACGCTGGAAAAGCGGATGAAAGGAATAATGAGATCCTGCCTGGACATGCAAAAAAAGATTACAACGCTGTGCTTCATACAGGTGCTCGATGTATCCTTCCCCGAGTATTTGCTTGCAATCCTCCAGGTCGAATTGCTCGAGAACCGCTGCCTCCATCAAGAAGCATTGCATACTTGCATCCAGCTGTGTCCAGACTTCCACTTCCAGCAAATGCAGCAATCGCGATAACTCACGCAGACTGTCAGAAACCGTCTGCCCCCTCGTTACCATTTCACCAAAAGTGCGCAGCGCCATCACCCAGCCTTGCGCCACCTCTTCTACACGGCCCCAATCGTCTTCGGACAGCGTTATGTCGTATTGATCTGAATAAAAGGCTTCACTCTCCTCCAACGTAAAAGAAAGGTCATTTGTTGTAAGTTCCAGACACTCGCCTCTTGCGGACAACAAGTCGAGATTAGACCACTTCAGTCGAGAGCGCGTTAAGATGACCAGCTTGACTTTTTGTGGGAGAGCCTCGGCTAACCGTTGAATAAATCGATCGACGTCACTACCATCATCTATTCGTTGGTAATGGTCCAAAACAAGTATGTGGTCCACCTGGAGTTGTACACATTCCCCGACGAACCAGTCGACCAATACCTTACTGTCAATGGAGGGCACCGGACTTTGCTCAGTGATACGTATGAGTCGCTCTCGCAATACCTGTCCAAAATCGGAATGAATCTGACGAACGCTTTCGACGAGACAGATGACAAACGCAAGAAGGGCATCGTCTCCATCCTGGATCGTATACCAGGATGCAGCCAGTGCTTCATCATGCAAAAATGTAGCCAGAGAAGTCGTTTTGCCATAGCCTGTCCCTGCATGAATGAGACAAAGCTGCGTATATTTCAACAGGCGTAATTTTTTTGCCAATGCAGGTCGCCGTAAGACATATGGCTTCTGTCCTGGAGGAGTTATTTTGGATATAGGGATGTGGATTGGAATCATAAAATGTGCACTCCTTGCCGTTCTCCTGCTCTTCTTTGACTATTTCCCCATTTCTAACTATTCTCCTGCCAATTGACTCTTAATCAACAAAAAGCCCACCCGGGAGTCCAGGTGGTGCTCATTCAATCCACTAAATTATATCCAATAACAGTATATCCAATATCATTTAACAAAACTTGGAATTCTTCGTCACTAATGTGCTCTCCGTGTGTAATTCGTGAATGCAAATTTGCGATTCGGTCATAAACAGCGCGATTGGTGGAGACGTATAATATGTTGAAGCGTGTTTCTGCCTGCAAGCGTGACCTCATCCGATCCACGACACGTTTATGCAGCGAATCTGGATGTCCATTATCGACTCGCACAATTTTTCCAGGTGTATACGGGATCGACGTCCGCGGATTGACTTCGTCAGGCTTCGGAGTATCGACTGGCAGCACACCTACAATCAAGTTATCCTTGTACGCTAACACCTTGATATCGGTTACACCGGGCAGCTTTTCCGCATGCCCTTCCAAGTGTGTCACGAGCTGCGGCTCACGCTGATGAACCATCTTTTGGCTAATCATGGCTGCCGGTCCTTTATCCCTAGCGACGTTATCGTTCTGGAAGTTAATCCCGAGAGATTCAAATTTGGCCTGATTTCCGTTCTGATCTTCGGTGCCCTGTTCTTTGTTAGGCGAACACCCTGTCAGCAAGCCGGCAAACAGGAGCACAGCAATGATACTCCCACTCATTCGTCTCACAACAAAAACACCTCCTTGCACTTAGTGTGATGTGCAGGAGGTGTTCTTACTCAGGAAGTAGCTGCCTTAATTCGCCTTTTGGAAGTCACCTTCAAATGTATCTTTTTTGCCGTCTTTTTCAGCTTTGAGCGTGTAGCTTCTGATTCCATCATTCGTGGATTGGTAAAACTCAAAAGTACCTTCAGCAGTTACTTCCACTTCGTATGTTTTGTCTTCCAACGTTACGGTAACCTCTGTTCCAGGTTTTACTTTACCGACGATTTGGTAAACTCCCAAATTGGCTAAAGAAAAGGTCTTACCTTTAACACTTTCCTTGTCAATAAATGCAACCTGCTCAGGCTTTTTCTCGTCTGTTGCTGGTTTCGTCGGATCTTTTGGCTTTTCCTGTTGTCCGACTTGATTAGGGTTCACATTATCCGCAATCAAAACGGTTTGCGTTTTTGGATCCCACTCTACTTTGTAACTCAGCGCTTCCGCAATAAAACGAACAGGTACTACAGTACGCTTGTTCACAATCTGTGCAGGCACGTCCAGGTTGATCGTTTGTCCATTTTTCTTGGCAATTTTTTGTGTAACGACCAATCTGATGTTATCTTTCCCTTTATTAATCGTTACGGTACGAGTAGCTTCGTTCCACTGCACTTCAAAACCGAGGCTTTCTGCAATCGGACGAATCGGAACCAGTGTACGCCCCTGGCTGATAATAGGTGCTTGGTCAGGAAACGCGATTTGTTTTTTATTGTACTCCACTTTAACAGCAGTCTGTACTGCTTTCGGCGCAACAGGTGCAGATGCTGCCGCTGCAGAAAACGCTGCCATTGGTACCAGGGCGATCGCTAGCAGTAATGAGGTTACTTTTTTAAGCAAAACATTCACTCCATTTCCAAAAAAGTTCATACGATTCTTAATCTACTATAGGATGAGGACTGTTTCAAGAATTTCCTACAGTCTCCCTTTCAAAAGATCGTTCTTTCCTAGTAGTTCTCTTCCATCTCGTTACTTTTTCCTCCTCCTTTTGACCTAATTTCAAATTGTTACAAAAATGCAACCATCTTGCTTTCCAAAACCGTTACAATAGACAAGAAGCGACAGTATTTTATCTTGAAAGAGGCAATGACTGATGAATAAATTTCTCCCTTTCCTCATCCTGGCACTTATCTTAACGTTAATTCCTCCAGTAGGAAGCTCCGCCAATACGACGGCCATCCAATTGGGAAGTGATGTACTGTTCAATCAGTTCCACCATCTCATTGAAGGCAAAAAAGTCGGGTTGATTACGAATCAAACAGGTCTGAACAGTCAAATGGTTAGCACGATCGACATGTTACGACGTGATCGCTCCGTGCATTTAACCACTCTCTATGCACCTGAACATGGCCTCGACGGAAAAACGGTCGCAGGAAAACAAGTAACGAGCTTTGTTCATCCCGTTTACGCTATACCGGTCTACGGCTTGTCTGGATCAACTCGCAAGCCGACACCAGAAATGCTGAAAGACATTGATATTCTTCTCATCGATTTGCAAGATATCGGATCGAGAACCTACACATACATATCTACCTTGCAATACGCCATGACAGCTGCAAAGGAACAAGGAAAAGAAGTAATGATATTGGATCGACCGAATCCTCTCGGCGGAACAATTGTCGAGGGTCCTGTAGTTGAACTGCCTTACCGCTCCTTTATCGGAGTGGACACCCTCCCGCTTGCACATGGCATGACGATCGGAGAGCTGGCATTGTTTTTCAACCGTACCATCGGTGTAGACCTTACCGTCATTCCGATGCAAGGGTATGCACGCAGCATGATTTATCAACAGACAGGTTTAGCCTGGATTCCGAGTTCTCCGCATATCCCTAACTTGACCTCGGTTTTCGGGTATATGGCAACTGGTTTGGGTGAGGGTACCCCCATTCGTCAAGGCGACCATTTCACCTGGATCGGGGCTGAGGGTCTGGATTCGCACAAGTACGCCGATCTGTTAAATGGAAGTCTTCTGCCTGGTGTCATCTTTATTCCTGAGAATAAAGGAACTGCCGGGGGCGTACGCCTTCAGATCAACGATCTACATCAGTTTAACCCTGTAAAAACAGGTATTTACGCGCTGACCTATGCCAAGCAATTGCAGCCATTCCCTATGCCAAAAAGTACAAGTATGCAAATCTCTATGTTCGACAAGGTGATGGGTACCAACAAAATCGGTCTGCTTCTCGAACAAGGCAAATCCCCGCAGGAGATTGTTTCTTCCTATGAAGCGGATCTTAAGAAATTTGTAGAGCTGCGGCAAAAATATTTGATCTATGGCGATAAACCGTTTATCCCAATGCAGCCGATTCAACAGAAACAACCGAAGCAATCAAAGCAGCCTGAACAACCAGAACAACCGAAACCATCTAAGCCAGAAAAGCCAAAGACACCGACTCCACAGCAGCCTGGCAATAATAATGGAACGACCAATCCAGCGAAGAAACCTGAACCAGCTACAAAACCGATTCCTCAGACACCGAAGTCTTCTGAGAAGATCGCTTATTTAACCTTTGACGATGGACCTTCTTCAGTAACTCCACGTGTTTTGGATACGCTGAAAACGCATCAGGTTAAAGCTACCTTCTTTATAGTAGGCCGTGAGGTAGCTGGTCATGAGGCCATTCTCAAAAGGATTGTAGCTGAAGGGCATGCGTTGGGAGGACATTCGTATTCCCATAATTATCAACTTGTTTACAAAAACATGGAGAGCTTTTTTGCAGACCTAGAAAAAGGCAGTCAAATGATTGAAAAAGCAACCGGCGTAAAACCAGCAGTATTCCGCTATCCAGGTGGCAGCACGAATACCGTCAGTTTGAAATATCAAGATCCCAAACGTTATAACAAGCAGCATACAGTCATGCATGCGATCAAAGCAGAGGCGCAACAACGTGGCTATTCATTTATCGACTGGAATGTAACAAACGGCGATGCAAGAAGCAACAAATACACAGCCGCTCAAACACTGGCCAATATAAAGCAGCAAGTAAAGTCACAAAAAGAAATCGTCGTCTTGATGCATGATTCCAGTACCAAGTCACCAACAGCTGAAGCTCTCCCAGAAATCATTTCGTACTTGAAAGAAAAAGGCTATCGTTTTGAAGTCATTCAAGCCGATCGTCCAACTGTTTCCAACGTAAAATAATCACAGCAGCAAAAAGCCCGCTCTGTAATAGAGCGGGTTATTTTGTATGTTAGACCTTGTGACTGGCTAAGTCGTCAGTTTTTCGTATCGGAGGCGCAGCTCTCTTTTCAAAATTTTTCCGCTAGGGTTTCGAGGAAGATTGTCGGCAATCACTACATATTTGGGTGCTTTGAAGGAGGAAAGACGGTCTTTGCAAAAAGCAAGCATCTCGTCAGCAGTCAGTGACTCACCTGCTTTTGGCACAACGACAGCCGTCACTGCTTCGATCCAGTACGGATGGGGAACTCCGATCACTGCGACCTCAGACACTTTCGGATGTTGATAAATAAGCTCCTCAATCTCCCTGCTTGCAACGTTCTCTCCCCCCGATTTAATCATATCCTTTTTCCGATCAACGACCGTGATATAGCCTTCTTCATCCATGATGCCCAAATCCCCGCTGTGAAACCACCCACCATGGAAAGCAGCCCGTGTCTTTTCCTCATCTCGGAAATACCCCAGCATCGCATGACTGGTCCTGTGTACAATCTCACCAACACTTCCACGCGGGACTTCATTCCCATCATCATCGACGATTTTCGTTTCTACATGTAACGCTGGCTTGCCTGCAGAGCCCGCTTTTCTCATCTGATCCTTCGGCTGTAAAACAGTTGCTAATGGAGCCACTTCCGTCTGCCCGTAAAAATTGTAATACTGTGCGTTCGGGAGACGTTGACCAAGCTCTTTTAACACTTCTACAGGCATGATCGCAGCACCGTAATAGCACTTTTGCAAAGAACTCAAATTGCGCACGGCAAAATCGGGAGAACGCAGTATTGCAATCCATACGGTTGGCGGGCAAAACAACTGAGTAGCCTTATACGCCTCTACCGTCTGCAGCATTAACGCAGGGGTTGCCTGTTCCAAAATAATACCGCTCCCACCTAGGTACACGTACGGTCCCAAAAAGCAATGAAGCTGCGCACTATGGAACAAGGGAAGCGCGTGAACAGCCACATCATCCTGCGTCATCCCGCCTTCAATGATCGCACTGACATATTCGGAGATAATGCTTTTATGCGTGAGCATAACGCCCTTTGGCTTTGATTCCGTTCCGCTGGTATACAAAATCTGTACAACATCTTCTTCCGCTATATCTACTTCAGGCTCATGGTCGTCTGCCGCTTCCATCAGCGTGCGAAAAGGCAACCATTCCCCTGCTTGTACTGTAGGTTTGGACATGAGGGAAAGCAGCTTGGGGGAAATTCCAGCTAATTGGAGTCCGTCTTGAGCGAGCTGCAGGAATTCAGGGGATACGAAGCACGCACTCACTTCCGCATGACCCAAAATATAGGCGACATCTTCCTTATTCAACATGAAGTTGATCGGCACCATGATGACTCCTGCTTTCGCTAGCCCAAAGTTCAGAATCGCAAAATCCATCGAGTTGCGTGAAAGTACAGCTACCCGCTCCCCTTTTTGCAAGCCTTTGGAAAGAAGCGTATGAGCCGTCTTATTTGCAAGCTGATCAAGCTGCGTGTAGGTCAATACTTCTTCCTCAAAGTACAGGGCAGGCTTATCAGGATTTCGCCCACGACTTCTTCGCAAAATATCGCCTAGTGCATTTCTACGAACCCGTTGCGCTTCGAGCATGCAAATTCCCCCATCACTTTTAGTCTCCTCTCCATTATATAATAGTTTTCTTTATTTTCTGATATTTTTACAATAAAGAAACGACAACTTACACTCAAAGCTCTCAACCATAAAAAAGACCCCAGCTTCTCAACTGGAGTCGGTTCATTTGTATTTATGGCGGAGGGAGCAGGATTCGAACCCGCGTGAGCTTGCACTCTAACGGTTTTCAAGACCGCCCCGTTATGACCACTTCGGTATCCCTCCGTATTTCAACAATACTTACTATATCACAGCTCTACTATTTTTTGCAAGAGCCCTGTATCCATTTCCTTTATCGTTTGAAGGCAACGAGTTTCAATTCCGTCATTTCTTCTATCGCGTATTTGACCCCTTCCCGACCAAGTCCGCTTTCCTTTACGCCACCGTAGGGCATATGGTCCACGCGAAAAGTCGGAATATCATTTACCATCACACCACCCACGCGCAGCTCTTCTGCCGCTTCCAGAGCCAACGACAGATTGTTGGTATAGACACCAGCCTGTAATCCATAGCGGGAATCATTGACCAACGTAATGCCTTGCCGGACAGACTCCACTGGATTAATCAGAACGACAGGACCAAATACTTCCTGACAAGAAACTTTTGCCTCTGCCGGAACACCCGTCAACACCGTAGGTTGGAGCATCCGATCCACGATCTGTCCCCCACACTCCAAACGTGCCCCCTGCTGGAGCGCCTCATGAATCCACGCCATCGCACGTTCTGATTCGCGTGGATTGATCATAGCGGAATAGTCCGCGTCCTCAGAGAGCGAATCACCACCGCGAAGTGCTCGTGTGTGTTCAACAAACTGTTGGACGAAATCATGATAGATTTCTTTGACCACATAAATTCTTTGCACAGAGATACATACCTGCCCAGAATAGGCGAATGCGCCAAAAACGCATCGGGGTATCACATCATTGAGTTGCACATCGCGATCAACGATCACTGCCGAATTCGATCCCAGCTCGAGCGTGACTCTTTTCATGCCCGCTCGATTGCGTATATCCAGCCCAACACTTGGGCTCCCTGTAAACGTCACCGCCCTGACTCTCGGGTCAGACACGATTTTATCGCCAACACTCGCACCACTGCCTGTGATCACATTTAGGGCTCCTGCAGGCACACCCGCTTGCTCTGCGAGCTCTGCGAGAAACAATGCGCTAAGTGGTGTCTGCGATGCAGGCTTGAGAACAACAGTATTACCAGCAGCGAGAGCAGGTCCGACCTTATGGGCGACGAGATTCATGGGAAAATTAAAGGGTGTAATGGCACCGATGACTCCCAGTGGTTCACGCACGGTGTAAGCCAGGCGCCCCTCTCCGCCGATAGCTGCATCGAGTGGTACAGTTTCTCCATGGAGGCGTTTGGCTTCCTCTGCCGCAAACTTATACGTCTGAATGGTTCGGATCACTTCACCGCGGGCTGTTTTAATTGGTTTTCCCGCTTCTATTGCGATGATCCGTGCCGCTTCCTCCAAACGTTCATTCATCAAAATTGAGATTTTTTCAAGCAGGAAGGAGCGTTGATAGGCAGGAAGACGCCGCATGACGGCTGTCGCTTCGTGGGCCGCAGCAATTGCTTTTTCAACCAATGATGAGTCTGCTTGCGAAATTTGTGCAATCTCTTGACCCGTACATGGAGAGAATAGCGGTGCATGAGCAGTGGCTGGCACCCACTCTCCCCCGATAAAGCACGTTTTTTTCATTGGTATCCCCACTCTCATTGATTGGAGTTCACCTCCAAACATTCTCCCTCATGCGCATGCCTTCCTGTCTTGATTTTGAAATATTTGGATATCTTTTTACTCTTTCACACTTTTCGCTACACCGCACCATTCCAGTAACGTAAGCGCAAAGATCTCAGCACAACGGAATACCTCATCCAAAACGATGTATTCATTCGGGTAGTGTGCAACCTGTGTGACTCCAGGTCCGACAACAATCGCTGGGGTATTAGCCAAAGCCGTCAACAAACCGCCATCTGTTCCCCAAGGCGATGCTTCCACAATGGCACGATCTCCTGTCACAGCTTCAAACTGTGCTTGCAGAATTTCCATCAACGGATGATCTAGCTCCACTGCTCCCGGAACCCAACGAGCTCCGAACCACTCCAGCTCGACGGGCTGTTCTGCAAACCACGGGTCGATCTCAGCCAGCTTTTTGAGTGCTGCTGCCATTTCGGCTTTGGCATTGTCCATCTGCTCTCCTGGGGCAACCCCCATCCTTCCTTCCAGCTTGACGAGGTCAGCTACAGACGAAGGCCACTTGCCACCCTCAATCACCCCCAGATTAATCGGGATCGGAATGGGCAGCTTGGCGTAGAGCGGATCGTCGAGTCGATCATTTCGCTCTTTTTCCAATTGACCAATTGCTTGAACGACGAGCATGCTCTTTTCGATGGCGCTGACTCCCTCGTAGCGGGTCCCTCCGTGAGCAGAACGCCCTTTGACGGTCAATCTGAACCACATGGAGCCTTGCTGCTTCGGGAAAATTTTCATATTGGTCGGCTCTGGAATCAGGGCAGCATCCGCTTTGTACCCGCGAATGATGGTCGCCAATGTTCCAGCACCGCCGCTTTCTTCTTCTACGACGCTCTGAAAAATGACGTCGCCTTTCAGTTGCACACCCAACTTCTGTAGAACCTGGATCGCCAACAGTGAAGATAGGTTTCCACCCTTCATGTCTGTTGCTCCACGTCCGTAAAGCTTGCCGTCCACAACCTTCCCGCTAAACGGAGCATCGCTCCACTGTGCCAGATCGCCCTCAGGCACTACATCCACGTGTCCGTTTAGAATGATGGAACGCCCATCTCCTTGACCCTTCCACACACCGACGACATTCGGGCTGCCTTCAAACGTTGTGCGCGGGGAGACAAAATACGGATGTGACACCAGCTCCTCGCCTTCCATGACCCATAAGTCAACGTCCAGCCCCATCTGCCCCAAAAGCTCTGCAATGCTTTGCTGGATGGATTGCTCTTCGCCTTGTACGCTCGGGCTTTTTACCCATTGCTGTAGCAGTTGAACAGCCGCCTCGCGATCTTTTTCCAATTGCTCCCGAATAAGCACCTGCCAGTTTGCCATGTTTTTCCCCCGTTCCATGGTTTTTGTCTTTGCTTAGCGGAAAACGCCAACCTCTCCGTCCATCTTGAGCTCGGCTTCCGTTGCTCCAATCACGTCAGCGACACTGTAAGGATACATGACTTCTCGCAGATACAACCCATCTGGCATGACCTCCATTACTGCCATATCCGTGATGATCAAATCCGCTGCTTTTGTCGCAGTTAACGGCAGTGAACATTCCCGAACGATTTTCGAACGTCCGTTTTTATCCAGATGCGTGGTCACAACCATGACCTTCTTGGCCTTTTGTGCCAGCTCCATAGCTCCTCCCATGCCTGGGACGCGTTTACCTGGAACGATCCAGTTGGCAATATCACCATTTTGGCTTACTTCCAGGACTCCTAAAATCGTCATGTCCAACAGTCCACGACGGATGATGGCAAAAGCAGTCGCACTGTCAAAAAAGGATGCCCCTGTGGCGAGCGTGACAGGAAAACCGCCCGCATTGCATAGCATGGCGTTCTCCTCGCCTTTCGCAGGGCTTGGTCCTGTACCGAGAATGCCGTTCTCCGCGTGAAACATGACCCGCTTGTCAGCTGGGATAAAATCCGCAACCAATGTTGGAATGCCGATTCCCAGATTAATAATCATGCCGTCTTCTACTTCCAACGCTGCGCGGCGGGCAATTCGTTCACGATAGCTCTCTGTTTCTTTTACTTCTCCCATGCCCATTGCCAGTTCACCCCTTCACTTTGGACGATAAAGTTCACGAAAACGCCCGGGGTGACGATTTCTTCCGGGTCGATCATGCCTACCTCTACAATCTCATCCGCTTCCACGATAGTAATGTCGCCCGCCATCGCCACTAACGGATTGAAATTGCGTGCACTTGTATCAAACACCAAATTGCCAAAGCGATCCGCTTTTTTCGCATGTACGATAGCCACTTCGGCAGTAAGCGGTGTCTCCAACAGGTATTCCTTTCCATCCAGAACGACCTTCTGCTTCCCTTTTTCCGCGATCGTCCCGATGCCGACATCCGATAGAATGCCTCCCAGACCGACTCCACCTGCCCGTACACGCTCTGCGAGTATCCCCTGCGGGCAGAACTCTACTTCCAGCTCTCCAGCCGTCATTTGGGCCCCTGCGTTCGGATTTGAGCCAATGTGTGAAGCAATGACTTTTTTAACGCGCTTTTCGGTCACCAGCTTGCCGATTCCGATATGCGGGAAAGCAGTATCGTTACTGATCAACGTCAGATCACGCACGCCCCTATCCAAAATCCCCTGAATCAACGTAGGCGGGTTCCCTACCCCACCGAAGCCCCCTGCCAACAGCGTCATCCCATCGTGAAAATGGGTGAGCGCTTCGGACAGGGAGACGACCTTTTCAAATCGGTTTGTCATTCTCGTTCCTCCTCCTCTATCCGATCAGTGCCTTGTCTTGGAGCTCTTGCTGAACAGCTACCACCGCTTCTTTCAGCAGAGATATCAGCTCATCGATTTGCTCCGTAGTAATGGTCAGTGGAGGTGAGATGATGACAGCGTCTCCTGCCACCCCTTCGATTCCGCCCATTGCCGGATAAATAAGCAAGCCTTTTTCAAATGCTTTTTCAATGACCTTCCCGCCTACCCCTTGTGAAAGTGCAAACGGCTCTTTTGTCTGCTTGTTTTTCACTAATTCCAGCGCGCACAGCATACCAAGACCACGTGCATCTCCGATCAACGGGAGCTCGTCAGCCAGTTCTTTTAGGCGGGCAAGCAAATAGGCACCTTGTTCTGCTGCTTTGTCGACTAGCTGATGCTTCTCCACATAGTTGAGGACAGCCAGAGAAACAGCAGCAGATTGTGGATTGGCGCTATACGTATGTCCTGCCATAATCGAGCCGCTGCCTTTTGTAATGGTCTCAATGATTTCGTCCGAGACAATCGTAGCAGCCATTGGCGTATAACCGGCACTCATCCCTTTACCCAATGCCATCAGGTCAGGTACGACGTCCCAATGGTCGATCCCAAACGCTTTCCCCGTGCGACCTACCCCTGTCATCACTTCGTCTGCGATAAACAGAACCTCATACTTGTCGCAAATCTCGCGAATGCGTTGGAAGTAACCATTTGGCGGCACAACAGCCCCACCAGAAGCGCCGATGACAGGCTCAGCGATGAATGCCGCTACTTGCTCAGGTCCGACGCGCAAAATCGCGGTCTCCAGCTCGTTTGCACACGCAAGCGCATACGCTTCGAGGGACATGTCTTCTGGTTTACGATACGGATATGGTCCTGTGATCGCCGGATAGTCAGCCAATAATGAGGTGAACCGCTTTCTGCGCAAGACATGTCCAGACATCGAAAGTGCACCCATTGTAATCCCGTGATAGCTCATCCAGCGGGAGATAATCCGATTTTTCGTTGGTCTTCCTTTTTCTTGCCAGTACTGAATCGCGATTTTTTGTGCAGTCTCTGTTGCTTCCGAACCGCTGCTGACAAAAAACGTCCAGTTCAGTGAGCCTGGTGCCCACTCAGCCAGCTTCGCAGCCAGTTTCTCCACAGCATCGCTGCTAAAATGCGAGCGGTATACAAAGGAAACCTCTTTGGCTTGCGCATACATCGCCTCAGCCACTTCTTCTACACCGTGACCAATGCTTGCCGTCACCGCTCCACTGGAACCGTCGATGTAACGATTCCCTTCTTTATCGTAAAGATAGATGCCTTTTCCGTGAGAAATTACCGGATACTCTTTGCCCAATTCAGGCTTGATTACATAGCTTTTCGTCATTTTCGTCGCCACCTCGCTTATTCTCTACCTCTATCCTAGCTGAGCAGCACGCAAGAGCCATCCTACGTGCTGGCAAAAAAACATGGCAAAGAGACAAAATCTTTTGTACATTTTGTATAAGAGAACCTTTACCGAGGCTTTTGGAGGAGATGCCTGATGACCATCACGATAAAAGAAGCACTACAACTGCCGGACATGGTTCACACCAGGCTGATCGCAGGAGCAGGCGGACTGGACAATCCGATTCGGTGGGTGACTATTGTCGAGGTGCTGGAGGATACGAGTCGCTTGCAGGAAGGCGAATTTTTGATTACAACCGGCTTTGGGCTGGCTGAAAACATGGAAAAGCTCGCTTCTTTTATTCCTTCGTTGGCGAAGCAAAAGCTGAGTGGCGTTGCGATTCATACGGGCTTTTACTTACGAGAAATTCCCGAGACGTTTTTGTCTTTGGCGGATCACTATCAACTTCCATTGATTGAAATTCCCACGGAGATTAACTTTTCGATCATCACCAAAGCTATCTTGCAGCCGATCATGAATCGCCAATTTGAGACGCTGGCCTATTCCTCGGCGATTCACAATCGAATGATTGACGCTGCCCTGTCCAAAGGAGGCCTTCCCGCCATCGCTGGCGAGCTCGCTACACTTACCGGAGGCGTCGTGTCGCTCATCGATGCATTAGGCTTCGAAGTCACACAGCATGGCAGCTCGGAAGCACTGCCGCATGAGCAGTCCCAGGAAATCTCGCATCGTGTACCGATTCGCGCCAATCGCGAGCATTTTGGCACGTTGACCTTAACGAAGCCCGAGCACACCTGGAAAGAGCTCGATGACGTCGCTCTACAGCATGCCTCTACCTTATGTGCACTCGAATATGTAAAGGAAAGGGCAGTAGCCGCAACGGAATGGAGGTTAAAAGGGGATTTTGTGGAGGAGTTGCTAAACGGGCAGCAGATGACCCATACGGAGCTGGAGAGCCGTTGTCGCATGCTGGGGTACCCGCTTGCTGGACATCATCTCTGTGTCGCTGTTCGCGTAGAGGTAGCCGATCAGACGCTGCTTGGAGACATGCATCAAAGTGTCATTACATTGATGCGGAGGCTTAGCGACCGTCATCAGCGCTCTTATTTGCTACGCGAGCGTCCACATTGCCTCTTATTTATTTTGCCGGATGATCAGACGAGCCTGCGCTTGTTGGAACAGCTCACTTCCCGCTGGAGAGGGTTGCACCCTTCTCTTGACCTACAGATCGCCTTGAGCAATCCCTGTGAGCAATTGCCAAACGTCGTCAGTGCCTCCGAAGAATCGATGTTTGCTCTCCAAGCGTATCCGCTGTTGGCCCAATCCCCGCAAATTTTGCGATACCGGGATATGCAGGGCTATCAGTTTTTATTTCCGTACCATCGTGAAAAAGATAGCTTGCTCCGCCTGTGGAACCCATTGCTAGAGCCATTAATTCGCTATGATACGAAATACAATCAACAGCTTCTCGAAACACTTGAAGTGTATTTGGCCCAAAATGGAAACGGTCTACAGACTTCGCAAGCCTTGTATATCCATCGACATACGCTCAAGTACCGATTGACCCAGATTGAAGAAAAAACAGGCTACCGCCTGGAGGATGCTCATCAACGCTGGCAGCTTCAGTTGGCCCTGATGGCCCGTCGTCTGCAACAGCAGTTGTATCCTACAAACAGGTAGCCTGTTATTCCCTCGTCGGACGAAGTGGCTTTACCCATATATTCATGTCTTCATATCCTGAAAAAATCGTGCAATTGTTAATCAACCGTCCGCGGTAAGCATAGCCCATTTTGGCAGCCGTCACATTCATTCCTGCAGATTGTGCCCGGGTCAAGGTGTATAAAAAGTAAATCCCCGCCTCCTCCATCCTTTGTTCCAGCGCGATAAACAACGGTTGGAGGAGACCTTTCCCCGCATGGTCTGGATCGGTCGCACAATCCGTCATTTCCGCTGAACCAAATCGTTCGGATACTTCAGCCGATGCAGCACATGCAATCTTGCCGTCAAATTCAACGACATAATAGATGGTGCCTTCTTGCATGGTTTTGAGAATGTAGGACGGATCGTTCATCGGTGTAGGATACGTCGCGAATACCAGTCCATACAAAAAAGCCAATTCCTTCGTGTCTGCCTCCGTTGCTTCACGCAGGTGGTATCCCTCGGGTAATGTTTTCTCTATCGTACCCCCCGCTCGTGACAAGCTCAACGTAAGAATTTCCTCGGCAAGTTTTGCTGCACCAGAGGTGGCCCGCTCTTTTGTCAGATAGCAGGTGAGCATCTGTGCGTTTTCCCCTTGAAAAAAACCATCGATGGTTCCCTCCAGCTCGTAACCAAGGGATTGCCATTGTGAAACATCTTGTTTCTTCCCGTACACAATCACTTTTGTTGCCTCTGACTCTTCGGCCAGCTCCTTCATGACCCGATCCCACTGCTCGATTTGTGATGGTTCATATACGTGCAGCTTTACCCGGCGATTTTGTCGATCAATGATCAGGTCGCCAGCGTCCTGTGCGCCTACAACATTTATCACGGTCTTCATCCTCCCCTACAGTACTCCTCCTCTCATTGTAGCAAAACAAGTAAAGCCGTCATCTGCCAATCTGTATAAAAAAGCGTTCCTCATGCACAAAAAAACACAGGGTGGGCATTCTGTTGGGTCATATTTACTCGTTCTTCATACCATAAAAGTAGATGCTTCATGTGCGAGAAGGAGGGTGTTTTTTGTGAGCTGCAATAACAATTTTGCCCTGATCCTTGTCCTCTTTGTCCTTTTGGTCATCGTACTCGTCGTAATCGGATAGACTTCTGGAGATGCCTCTCATGTCAGGTCGTATCGAGGGGCCTTTTACATATCATGGTAATAGGGAATCACACGCTCGAGAAGGGAGGAAGCCCTCGTGCCCCCACTTATCTATGCCCATCGTGGCGCTTCCGGCCTGTTTCCGGAAAATACGATGGGATCCTTTCAAGCAGCCGTCCGACGAAAAGCTAATGGGATCGAATTGGACGTCCAGCTCAGCAGTGATAATAAGCTGGTTGTCATTCATGACCATAGCCTGGAACGCACGACCAATGGTTCCGGTATGGTGCGCCAATACACATTGCGTGAACTGCGTCAGCTACGTGCGGATAAAGACTCGTCTATGCGAGTACCAAAAGCCCACATCCCAACCTTGCAGGAGGTATTCCAGACGTTTGTCGACACACCACTGCGCTTCATCATCGAGCTGAAAAATTTCTTCCTCGATCAACCCCACTTAGAGGAGCTCGTCATCGAACAAATCAGACGTTATCAGCTAACAGAGCGAACCATCATTTCAGCGTTTAACTTCGACAGCCTTTTACGAATTAAGCAATTGGATGCCACGCAAAGGACGGGACTTTTATACGTTGGACCACTCGTCAAGCCCTGGGAAGTAGCCAGCAGCTATCGAGCTGATCAATTGCACGTCCCTTATGATCAATTGACGGAAGACTTGGTCAAACAAGCAAAGGAGCATCATTTTGAAGTATTGAGCTGGACGGTGAACAGTGGTCGGCAAATTCAACGAGCCATTGACTGTGGTGTAGATGGTCTGATCACCAATTACCCGAAGCGTGCGAGAAATCTGATTCGCAATTTATAAAAAAGAAAGGGAGCCCTTAAAAAGGCTCCCTTTTTGTTGCTGCATCCTTACGTACGTGGCACGAAAAACTTTCCTTGCCAGCTATTCCGCGCTTTCAGTTCTGCATCAATGCCATTCAGAACTTCCCACTTTTTGCGACTCCACATCGGTCCAATCAAGAGATCAGGTGGGCCGTCCCCAGTGATTCGATGGACGATCATCTCTGGAGGTAAAATTTCCAATGTATCCACAACGAGCTTTGTGTACTCTTCCTGTGACAGGAATTCCAAAAGACCTGCTTCATATTGCTTCACCATCGGCGTTTTGCGCAGCAGATGCAACAGGTGTATCTTGATCCCCTGCACATCGAGATGTGCCACAGCATCTGCCGTCTGCATCATCTCTTCTTGGCTCTCTCCTGGCAATCCGTAGATGATATGTGAGCATACACGAATGTTGTGCTTGCGTAATCTCTCTACAGCATCCACGTAGCATTGATAATCGTGTGCTCGATTAATTAACTGGGCTGTGTGCTCATGAACTGTCTGTAGACCGAGCTCCACCCACAAATATGTGCGCTCATTCAATTCAGCCAAATACTCCACAACATCGTCAGGCAGGCAGTCAGGACGTGTGGCAATGGAGAGCCCAACTACACCTTCTTGTTGGAGGATGACTTCGTACATCTCCCGCAGCTCCTCTACAGGTGCATACGTATTCGTGTACGCTTGGAAGAAGCCCAAATACTTGGCTTGCGGCCATTTCTCATGCATGCGATTTTTCACATCATGAAACTGTCTTTCCAGGTCCATTCTGCGATCACCAGCAAAATCTCCAGATCCTCTCGCACTGCAAAACGTGCAGCCGCCTGTCGCTACTTTCCCATCCCGATTCGGACAACTAAAACCGCCATCCAATGGAACCTTAAAAATCTTTTCGTGAAAAGTTCCTCTTAAATGATTATTCCATGTATGGTATCGTTTATCGCCCCACAACAATGGGACGTCGTTGTTGTGAATATCTGTCGCGAGCTTCATTGCTGTTTTCCTCCTATGGGCACCGCTACGTCTGGCGCTGGTGCCTTAATCCCGTTGGCGAACGCTACTTGCTTGATCACGTCATTATACCAAATTCGGCAACGGTCTCGCTACTTTAAGATAATAGGAAAACCACAGGTGAATATTCCCCCTGTGGCTTTGCTTGTTTACGTCACTATTGCTGGATCTCCTCAATACGAATCGCGCGTGTGTGAGAGGTGTGACTCCACTCTTGGTTTTTCTTCGTAAAGAACGCGTAAAACATAATCGGAAGCCAGGTCAGGAAAAAGAATGGTAGTAAGAGGAGCCCGAAATACCCCTTCCACGGAACTTTATCCAAATAGAGGGCCAAGATCGGCAACAGGTAGAACACGGCAGTAGAACCGTATACCAGCCATGTAGGCAAGATCGTGGATACTGTTGTCAGCGTACCGATATCAAAAAATCTTGCCAAGAACAATACCGACATCATCGTCACCATCAGCACATACATCGGTTGGAAGAGGTAGAAGGCTGCATCAAGCATTCCCAGCTTTCTTGACTTCAAACCATTAAACAAGACAGCGCGGATGTAGCGTCCTGCCACATCGTAGTGCCCTTGCATCCAACGCAAACGCTGGCGCATCGACGATTTTAAATCAATCGGTTTTTCATCCCAGACCTTGGTGTCATGTGCCCATGTCGGGTAAATACCGCGTTCAATACAACGTGTTGCAAATTCCAGGTCTTCCGTGAGACTGGTTGCTCCCCAGCCCATTTCTTTGAGCAGGTTGCTCTCAATGCACAAGCCCGTTCCGCCCAAAGTGTTCGGCAGTCCCAAATTGTGACGAGCTAACTGCCACATACGGTTTGTAAACCAGTAGGTAACCGCATAGGAAAGCGTAATCCAGGAATCAAACGGGTTCTTGGAGTCGAGGTAGCCTTGAATTACACGCGCCCCTTTGGAGAGACGGTCATTCATTACTTTCAGGAAGTTTTTCTCAACCAAGTTGTCAGCATCAAACATGACGACAGCGTCATACTGCTTAGGTCTTGCCCAGAGGTTCTCCAGCATCCATTCGATGCCGTAGCCTTTCCCACGCTTGGATGTGTCAAAACGCTCACATGCAATTGCACCATGCGCCCGACTAATTTCTGCCGTGTTATCTGTACAGTTGTCGCAAATGACGAAGATGTCGTACATTTCACGTGGATAGTCGAGTTTCTTCAGGTTTTCAATAAGCGGAGCAATTACGGCGCTCTCATTGTGAGCTGCCACGAGCACAGCAAACGTCTTTTGCGGCTCTGTTGTTACTTGCTCTTTTTTGCGGAACAGGCCTGCACAAGAAACCAGTGTTTGGTATGTGCCGATTACACCCACCGCAGACGTAAATCCGATGAATAATCCCTCAATGATCTCTCTAATTACACTCATGGGTTCTTCTCCTCGACCTAAACCAGATTGGGTCTGATCTGAATTTAGGTAGTGTTGTTTTTCCAACATTTCTCTATTGTTTTTCTCTCAATTGGCAGTTTACATCAAATGCGATTCATAAGCAATGACCCAAAAGTGGGAAAAAATAAGGCACTGCTATCACCTTTCCCACCTTTTTCTCTTTCTATTCGACAGTGCTTAGCAGTTGGCAGAAAAAAAAGCCCTTGTCGAAAAAGGCTCCATTTATTTAGAAAAATACAAACGCTCGTTTCCATTTCTTCCTGATTGCTTTCGGGATTGGTGCGGTCGGCGAGACTCGAACTCGCACGGGTCGCCCCGCCACCCCCTCAAGATGGTGTGTCTGCCAATTCCACCACGACCGCCTATAAACGCTGATTTTACTCGTGTTTTTCTGTTGACACGAAGTACGTTTTTGAGTATACACAATCAATTTTCGCAAGTCAATATCGTTTTCGATTTGATGGAGCCCATATTTTTCCTGTCAAACTATCTTTTTTATTGCTCAGTCTACTAGTAGATACGTTTGTCGAAAAAGAAAGTTACATGTCGCAAAAATTTTGAAAGAATGCAAACGCATCTCTACAAAAATATCATTGTTTCGTCACATTTTCCGAATAGAAAAGGAGCCATATTCTGTGATTTTTTTACATAATTTATGACAAGTCAGACAAAATATTTCCAATTTTGGATGGAAGTTTTTTAACTTTTTTTTGAAATAGGCTATTTGTCTCATCACATGCTTTTGTTTGTATCCTGAAAGACACTTTATATCTTCTACGAAAAAAACCTCCTGCGGACGCCACAACGTCCTAAGGAGGCTATCTTTTGAAAAGGCGTGGCGTCCCAGGAGAGATTCGAACTCCCGACCGACGGCTTAGAAGGCCGTTGCTCTATCCTGCTGAGCTACTGGGACTAAAATGGAGGGAGTACCCGGATTTGAACCGGGGATAAGGGTTTTGCAGACCCGTGCCTTACCCCTTGGCTATACTCCCATGTTGTTATGGGGCGATCGATGGGACTTGAACCCACGAGTGCCGGAGCCACAATCCGGTGCGTTAACCCCTTCGCCACGACCGCCATATTTTTATGTAGTTTGGTAGCGGTGGAGGGAATCGAACCCCCGACCTTTCGGGTATGAACCGAACGCTCTAACCAGCTGAGCTACGCCGCCAAAATAAAAATGGCGGAGAGTGAGGGATTCGAACCCTCGCTACGCTTGCGCATACTAACGGTTTAGCAAACCGTCCCCTTCGGCCTCTTGGGTAACTCTCCGTGATTATATGCACCTTCAAAACTAGATATGCATGATTGCTAAGA
>NZ_JABSUT010000015.1:0-100031 GCF_013284285.1 Brevibacillus sp. HB1.4B | reverse complement strand
CCTTCAGACTGGCTTTTATACATGTAACAATGGAATTACTCAACCGAGCTTTTTCCAAACAGAATAGTGTCCAGTGCGAACTTGGAGCTGCCGCTGATGCCAAGAGCAACCAACATCGCAAGCAAGGCCAGATCCAATTCATAACCAGCTCCACCTTCACCGCCCAAGAAGCCAGCAGCGAGCTTGGCTGTAAAGATGGCACCAATCATAACAACAGACAAAGCACCTGCGAACACGCGAGTACCCAGACCCAGAATCAAGGCGATACCACCGACTACCTCCAAGAAGGCTACGAGATAAGCAATGAATGCAGGAAGTCCCATGGTTCCGAAGAAACCAGCGACATTCTCCAGCCCCATTTGGAATTTAGCCACTCCATGAATGGCAAAAGTAAGACCAGCAATCACACGTAGAATAAGTGCGCTCCATTCAAAACGATTTGACATGTATGAATCCCTCCGATAAATTTAAATGTGTAACAAAGTTACTTTTCGTTAGTAAGTATACAATAATAATTTCTTAAGTCAAGTCATTCGATTAAAATCCCAACGGTTGGCAAGTGCAATTTTCAAGGTTGATTCGCATCATTGGTTTTGATGGATTGAACAAAGAGCGGTATACTGAAAGGAGAATGAGGTGATACCTATGAAAGAGTCTACCCTCTGTCCGAAGTTCGAAAAAGGTATGCAGTTGTTGGGAAAGCGATGGACAGGTCTAATCCTATACCAGTTGTTGTCGGGACCACAGCGATTTTGTGCATTGGAAGGGGCACTGCCAGTTAGCGGAAGGCTACTTTCTGAGCGTTTGAAGGATTTGGAGAAGGAAGGACTCGTGCATCGGCAGGTGTTTACTGATTCTGCACCTGTCCGCGTAGAGTATTCCTTAACGGAGATGGGGAAAGCTCTGACTCCAGTGCTCAAAGGGATTGAGACCTGGTCGCAGAGCTGGATCGAGTTGAATGCAGACGAAATGGCTAACGACAGCGAAGAATAACACAGCCTATATAAAAAAGCATCAGGTGAGTACGCTTGACGCTTGCCATGATGAAAACCCCTGGAGACAGGGGTTTTTCTGTTATCTGTCCATCTTACGAAGGATCTTCGTTCTTTTCTTGCAAAGCCTTCCACTTTAAAAATTCAATATGGCGCTTGACCTCAACCAGCTCGTCCTCTGACAGGCCATCGACATCTAAGAAGGTCGCCGGTGTTTCCCGGACAGAACCGCGTTGCCAGGTTGGTTCCTCCGTGCGCCCGTGGAGAAAATCGGTGGATACTTCAAATAAATCTGCGACTTTGGAAATCAGATGAAAATCGACGCCCTTCTTTTCGCCTGACTCGATCCGCGAAAGTACGGTATTATGTATGCCCAGCTTTTCAGCTAATTGAAGTTGAGACCATTGTTTTTGTTCGCGCAGCCATTTTATGCGTTGACCAATTATGGACATCGTGAGACCACCTTTATCGTTTTGGCAATTCCATTCTAACAATTTTCCAAAACGGAAAAAACAAGATTGCTAATATGACAAAATCTGTATTGACTTTGCTAAAATTGAAAGGATATGATGTAACTATAAATATTTGCCATTTTTGCAAATCAGGAGGGGATAACTGGTGGAACGACTCAACCTCCCGTTTATCGCGCAACGACGTAATGAGTGCAAGCTGACCTTGCAAGAGATGGCGGAAGCACTCGGGTTTCGAAATGCTTCGACATACTTGAAGTACGAGAAGGGAGAATATGACTTCAAGGCTAATCATTTGCCAGTGTTGGCTAAAAAACTACGATGTAACATGCTTGATCTTTTTATCCGAATGGTTTGCTGATTTAGCAAAAGGGGTGGGGGGCTTGAACGCTTGGGAGGCAAATAGAAGGCAGCTGGAAATATGGAGAAAAACCGTCGCTTACGAAATTGAAATGATGGCGCCACAGAGTATGCCGGCTTGCGAGGGATTTCTCGAGCGCTTGTTACTATTTGAAAAGGAGTTGGAAAACAACGCGGGATGCCCATATCGTACGACACATGGTGGGAATGATGCCGGGTCGCGTCCGTTACCCGTTCAGGAAACAGAAAAAAGCCCGGTACGGACTTCACCGTGACCGGGCATTCGTTGTATTTTATAGCTTGCTGATCTCTTCTTTTAGCAGCTCCGAATGGGTTCCGAAGACGACTTGCACGCTTCCTTGACCCAGTCGCATAACACCTGCTGCACCGAGGTCCTTCAAGGCTTTGTCGTTGACCTTCTTGTCATCCTTCAAGACGAGACGCAAACGAGTGATGCAAGCGTCTACGCTAACGACGTTTTCTTTTCCACCAATGTGAGTGAGCACTTGGATCGCTTTATCCTGCATCGAATTGTTCCTTCCTGTAGCTGTAACTGTCATTTCTTCGTCATCTTCTCGTCCTGGCGTCTTGAGGTTCAGCTTCACGATCAGGAAACGGAACAGGAAGTAGTAGACCACGGCGAATGCCAGACCAATCGGGATGATCATCCAAGCATTCGTAGAGAGGTGGTAGTTGATGCCGTAGTCGATCAGACCCGCTGAGAATCCAAAGCCGTGCTTGATACCCAGAGAGGTCACGATATACCCGGACACACCCGTCAATATCGCGTGAACAAAATACAGGAGTGGAGCAGCGAACATGAACGCAAATTCAACTACCTCGGTAATCCCGGTCAGGAACGAAGCGAGAGCTGCACCGATAAACATAGAAGCAACTACTTTGCGTTTTTCAGGACGCGCTGAGTGAATAATAGCGAAAGCCGCTCCAGGAAGTGCGAACATCATGATCGGATAGAAACCAGTCATAAACATTCCTGCTGATGGGTCTCCCGCAAAGAAACGATGCAAGTCGCCGTGTACGACTTTTCCTGTCGCATCGGTAAAGTCACCGATCTGGAACCAGGCAATCGCATTGAGTACGTGGTGCAGACCAAATGGAACGAGCAATCGGTTGAAGAATCCGAACAAGAAAGAACCTGTTGCGCCGAGACCTACGATCCAAGAGCCCAATGAGTCAAGGGCAATCTGGATGGGCCCCCAAATGATCCCGAAAATCAAACCGATGACAACCATGGAAAGAGAAGTGATGATCGGGACGAAGCGTTTTCCACCGAAGAAGCCTAGCCATTCTGGTAGCTTGATCGAATGGTAGCGGTTGTAGAAAAACGCTGCCATACCACCCGCCATAATACCGCCGATGACACCCATGTTCAGTTTTATATCATCCGCGATGAAAGGCAAGGCAGCAGGAACAGCTG
The DNA here is from genome assembly GCF_013284285.1 of Brevibacillus sp. HB1.4B. Taxonomy (NCBI): domain Bacteria; kingdom Bacillati; phylum Bacillota; class Bacilli; order Caryophanales; family Paenibacillaceae; genus Brevibacillus; species Brevibacillus sp. HB1.4B. The sequence continues at coordinate 96,771 of NZ_JABSUT010000015.1, read as the reverse complement.
CAAGTACTTTCGTTAATACGACGTAGGCGATGACAGCAGCCAAAGCAGCAACAGCATCTCCTGCCAATCCAATGGCAACACCGACAGCAAAGATTAAAGCCAGGTTGTCAAAAATGGCTGAACCACCAGCAGCCAAAAGCGGAGCGATGTAGGAGTCCATGAATGCACCAAAGGCGCCGAGATTGAGGTCCTTCTCGAATTTGAGAAGACCAAAGCTTTGCAAAATCGCTGCGGCTGGCAACGTTGCAACCGGGAGCATGAGGGCTCTCCCAATCTTTTGCAGAAAAGCGAGCATAGGATAAAACCTCCTTGGAATGAAATGAATTTATCAGGGAAGCCGCTCTCCGGATGAATGGCAAAATGATGAGGGCACAAGGAATAAGCCGGAGAGAGACCATTCTGATCGATATGTTGAAAGCGCTTACACTACTCAGGCGACAAAACCTTTTATAAGGCTTTGTCTTTCAGATAGTGAACAACCTCGTCTACAGTAGAGAGTGTAAGAACGTGTTTGGCCAGTTGCTTCGCTTCTTCTACGCTGGTGGAGCGGATACGTTCTTTGACTTTTGGCATCAACGAAGCGGCACCGCTGAACTCATCGAGTCCCAATCCGAGCAGGAGCTTGGTTGCCAACGGATCTCCCGCCATTTCTCCACACAGCCCAGTCCAAATGCCCGCCCGATGGGAAGCCTCGATGACTTGGGAAATCAATCGTAATACGGCCGGATGGTAGTAGCTGTACAGCTCGGCAATATTGGCATTCATCCGGTCTACGGCCAGCGTATATTGAACGAGATCATTCGTGCCGATGCTGAAAAAGTCTACCTCTTTCGCAAACGCATCTGCTTGCAGGCAAGCACCCGGAATCTCCATCATCATGCCTACTGCGATCTTCTCGTCAAAAGCGATTCCTTCTGCCCGAAGCTCTGCTTTCGCTTGCTCTAACAATCGTTTGGCTTCACGCAGCTGCTCCAGATGGGAAATCATCGGGAACATGATCAGCAGGCGACCAAATGCACTGGCACGCAAGAGAGCGCGTAATTGCACCAGGAACAATTCCGGTCTAGCTAATGAGATGCGCATGGCGCGGAAGCCAAGGAACGGGTTTTCCTCCTGTGGAAGCGCGAGTGCTGGCAAATGCTTGTCACCGCCAACATCTAAGGTGCGAATGATGACTGGCTTGTCGCCAAAAGCAGCGGCTACATGCTTATATGCAGCAAATTGTTCGGCCTCATCGGGAAGGGTGCTGCGATCCATGAACAAAAACTCGGAGCGGAACAACCCGATTCCTTCTACACCAGATGCGACCAGTGCATCCGATTCTTCAGGCACGGCCATGTTTGCCATCAGGTGAACGCGGTGGCCATCGGTTGTTTCGGCAGGCAGCTCCTTAATGGCTTCGTACATTTTGCGTTCCTTTTCTTCCTGCGCGGCTTTTTCCTGATAGGCAGCCAGTGTATCCGCATCAGGCGAAACAATCAGCTGTCCAGAAGTTCCATCGATGATCAGCAAACTTCCGGAGTCTACTTTTTCCATTAAGGTATCGCCTGCACCCATGACAGCGGGAATACCGAGAGAGCGTGCCAATATGGCTGCATGTGAGGTAGCGCCACCTTTGGCCGTGACAATTCCCCGTACATGCTGGAGTGGAAGCTGAAGCGTCTCGGATGGGGTGACGTCCCATGCAACCAGGATGAAAGGCTCTTCCGGGTAGGAGATGACGGTGTCACCGCCCGAAATATTTCGAATCAGACGGCGGCTCACATCACGAATATCATCCGCACGCTCTTTCATGTAGGCATCGTCCATACTCTCAAAGAGAGCAATGAATTGATCGGCTACTTGCGAGACGGCGGCAGATGCCGCCAGTTGTTGATTTTCGATGAGCGCACTCATCTCCCCGACAAATGCCGGGTCATCCAAAAAGGCGATATGAGCAGAGAGGATGGCCGCTTTTTCCGAGCCTAATTGTTCCTCTGTCTGTTCCTTTAGCTTTTCCAGTTGTTCGCGTGCTTGCTCTACGCTTTTGCTAAGTAGCCCTAGCTCCTGCGTCGTATCCACTGGAGTGGTGGACTCTGCCTGCGCGATGGCTGTTTCGTGTGTGAGGCGTAAAACAGGGGCAATCGAAATGCCAGCGGAAACTGGGATTCCTTTTAACATACATCCTTCACCTTCCTGTCCGTCGTTTACACTATATGTTTGACGAGGATTGCTCCAATAGCTGCTGAATCGCAGTGGCTACGTTTTGTTCATCCGCGCCGTCGATCTGAACGGTCAGGGTGTCGCCTTGGGAAACACCCAACGTCATGATGCCGAGAATGCTTTTGCCATCTGCGTGTTTTGTCCCTTTGCTCAGCGTAATTTTTGACTGAGATTGCGACGAACAATTCACGAGTAGAGCTGCTGGTCTCGCGTGGAGCCCACCCTCTACATTGACGGTTACTTCAAATTGAACCATGTTGTACCTCCTTCAACCATGCGCTTCGCTTTATTTTAAGACGACAGTCATCAGTGGCTCTTGACCTGCTTGCACAGTTGCTTTTGCCACCACATTTTTTTCAGCAACCCGATCACCGTTTGTAATAACGATCGGTGTTACAATCGGACAACCCGCCTCTTCCAGTACGCTCTTGTCGAATTGGATGAGCTTGTCGCCAGCTTTCACTTGATCGCCAACGGAGACAAATGGGGTAAAGCCTTTCCCGTTTAATTTCACGGTATCGATTCCAATATGCATCAATATCTCAAGACCACTTTCAGTCGACAGCCCGATAGCATGGTGAGTAGGGAAAAGATGCGTTACCTTTCCATCGACAGGGGAGACGAGAGTGTCTGCACTTGGCAAAATCGCTACTCCATCACCGACGACTTTTCCTGCGAATACAGGATCAGGAACTTCGGACAGGGGGAGTACGGTACCTGTTAAAGGTGCAAGAAAGGTTACCTCTTGTTGTTGTTTTTTTCGGGAAAAAAGACTGCGTAGCATAGTATCCTCCTTTTGCGTCTGAACCAAAAAAGGCATGAGACGGTTGAATTCATACGACGACATACTTACTATGTCCGTATGATCTCACCGCTCATGCCTAGTCGAGCTAGTAACACGCAGGATTATGATTTAATTTTGTTGTAATAAGCGATAAAGGTGCAGAGCCATGTAACCAACCTCGTCTTCTGGTACAGCGATCTCGAGACGGGTGGAGATGTATTCAGCCAGCTCTGTTGCCAATTGATAGGCTTCTGGCATGGTGGTTTTGACTCGGTCCAGAAGCGGGTTCTTGATGAACTTTTGTTGACGGATGCGCTCAACGGCAAAGCGCAAATGGGTAATGAGGCGAACGTAGTCAATGGTACTGCGTTCAATCGTAATAGCTGTTCGCTCTTCAATCAGGCTTACCAAATCCGTGATGATGTTGGTGAATTGGACAGCCTTTTTTACTGGGACGTAGCTGATCGCGGAGTGAATGTGCAAGGCCAGAAATCCGATTTCACTATCGGGAATGTCCAGGTCGAATGCGTTCTTGATCATATCCGCTGCCCGGTTCGCCAGCGCGTACTCCTTCGTGTACAGCGTCTGGATTTCGAACAAGAACGGATTCACGATTTCCATGCCGTTATTGAGCCGATAGATGGCAAACTGGATATGGTCAGGCAAGGCAACGTGGACGTGTTCGTTCAATTCTGGCGTAATCTCACTCGCAATGAGAGCGATAATTTCTTCCGCAATTCCTACGACAGCAGGATCTACTTGGCTCAAGATGTTCTGATACTGCTTCTGATGGTTCTCATTTTCGAGCCTGAAGCGCTTTTCCACACGCGAGTCATGGGCGGGGATGGTATTCCCGGGTTTTGCGCCAAATCCGATTCCTTTTCCGAACAGGACAATTTCTTGTCCGGGTCCGGGTTCTTCCACGAGTACGACGTTATGGTTCAACACACGCGTAATTGCGTACGTTTTTTCCTTTTCACGGGACAATCCATTCCACCACCTTTAGATAGACAAAAACGGTCCATGACCGTATTTGCTTACCGCAAGCGGTCACATCCAATTTAATGAAAAATGTCGATGAACCATGACATTAATCAGAAAAAAGAGCCGAAAAAACCTTTTTAACAAGAAAAAGATCTTCTCGGCTCATGCCTGCATTACCAGTAACACGCCTTGTGAAAACGCTTCAATTAAAGCTTATAATAGCTCACGTCTCGTACATTGTCAATCACCCTGTTAACGGGAAAAAACACGGTGGGCAGGAGAAGCAGAAGCCTGTCCCGAATTGTTTGAACCAAGCAGGATAAGGGCAAAACAAAGCCAAGCGGACGCCTCATTAGCAATCCGCCTGGTTTGTTACTTGGTGTACTTGTCGGCAATCGTAGATGCACAGAAGGAGTTCGGTTTGATTTCGGCACGAAAGTGATTGGTTTCTGCTAAGCTCAACAAAGACTGGATAAACTTACGGGTAGGGCCATTCGTACCGATATCAAAATGCAGGCGGATGGGAGTATCTAAGTGGTGGTCCCGCAAATATTGGCGTACTTCTGTGGCAAGTCCGACTGCGTACATCGCTTCCTGAAATATACGCTGTTGCAAGGATGCGTACCGGCGTTCTTGAAATTTGTGATAAAAGAAGGTGCCCCCATGGCCGGGACGAATCACTGTGATCACAAGAGCAAAAAAAGTCCCGCGGCTTTTTAATTGAGAGTCGGCCCCCACAATAATTTCAAATGGACCACCTATTGATGAGATGGTATGTTCGATGTGGGAAAACACTTCTTCTTTTGCCAGTAGACCTCTAGTCGGACTGTGAAAGCGATCAAATAACGAATTTGCAGAGGTTAAGCCCACTCACATCCCTCCAGAAAGAGGCTAACAATGATTTGCATACTTCTTCCTTACATCATTAATGTATGTAATCTCGCAGATAGTATGTGAACGGGTAGGGACAAAAACTTCTTGAATCAACTTTTTTGGGTAAAATGGTCCGTTTGTTCGGGACGAAAGACTGTTTTTGAAGGAGCTTTAGAGAAACGTGATACAAGCAAATGAACATGATTATTATATGAAACAAGCCATGGAAGAGGCCCGGAAAGCTGCTGCGATTGGCGAGGTTCCGATCGGTGCGGTCATCGTGCGCGACGGGGAAATCGTAGGTCGCGGCTACAACTTGCGGGAAACACAAAAAGACCCTACCTTGCACGCGGAATTGATCGCGATACGGGAGGCAAGTGAACGCTTGGGTGGATGGCGCTTGATCGGGTGTACGCTGTACGTGACGTTGGAGCCGTGTCCGATGTGTGCAGGTGCAATCGTTCAAAGCCGTATCGAACAGGTCGTGTATGGCGCTCGCGATCCGAAGGCGGGCTGTGCCGGGACATTAATGAACCTGCTCGCGGAACCGCGCTTCAATCATCAGGTGCCAGTCTTAGAGGGTGTTCTTGCAGAGGAATGCGGGCAGATGCTCAAGGACTTCTTTCGTGGATTGCGAAAAAAAAGACAGCCGGTACAGGAATGACCGGGCTGTCTGGACAAACCGTCTGCATGCAGGCGGTTTTTATTTGTTTACGTTTTGCAGCAGGTGCAGCTCTTCTTCGGTCAGTTCGCGATACTCACCAGGGGCGAGTGACGGGTCAAGGTGAAGCGGGCCCATACGAATCCGTTGCAGATAGGTGACTTGCAGGTCGAAAGCAGCAAACATCCGTTTTACCTGATGGAACTTTCCTTCCATGATGGTGACGCGAATCTCTGATGTTTCTCCTGAAGAGATAATCTCCAGCTTGGCTGGCAGTGTAGTGAAGTCCTCCAATTCCACGCCTTTGGCAAACTCCTGTACATGGTGCTCAGTAACCCGGCCATCGATGCGGGCAAAGTACTCCTTGTCCACTTTCTTTTTCGGGGACAAGAGACTATGGGAGAGGTGACCGTCATTGGTCAAGAGTAAGAGACCCTCTGTATCAATATCCAGTCGGCCTACCGGATGCACCTTGATAGCCCACTCGTACGGGAGCAAGTCCACTACGGTTTCATGGACATTGTCCTCTGTAGCAGAAACGACTCCAGGCGGCTTGTTCAGTAAAACGTATACCCAGCGCTTAAAGTTAAGCGGTTCTCCATCCACAAGAATTTCCTGTTCCTCGGCAATGACATGCATCCCCGGGTCTGTTGCGACAACGCCGTCCACGACGATCAGTCGCTGTTTCACTAAGGCTTTCACTTCCTTGCGCGTGCCGATTGCCATATTGGCCAGCACCTTGTCCAAACGTTCACGTTTCATATATGTTCCTCGCTTTTCTTCTGATCGGATACAATCGTGTGTGCTGTTATTAGTTTGGCCTAATGAGCCGCGCAAATCAAGGGGAATGCAAAGGAATGAGTCTTGCATTTTTGACTGTATTTTGCTATAGTAAATAATGTTTCTGACAAACTAAATATGGAGAGATACCCAAGTGGTCATAAGGGGACGCACTCGAAATGCGTTAGGCGTCGTGAGGCGTGCGTGGGTTCGAATCCCACTCTCTCCGCTTAGATTTTTCGGATCGAAGAGAATGAAGCATATTTTTGCCAGTGTGGCAGAGGTATGCTTCTTTTTTTATATCACAAAAACTGTAAGCAAATTTTAATTTTGCGTCTAATAACGGGTACCGCCAGCAAAACGTGGTTATCTTAACTCCAATGTGACAATCACTATTAAATCAATGGTTGTCACATTGTTTACATGTATTCAAAGTAGTTTTAAATTAGTTTAATTATCTCAGAACTTTTCGTAGACCAAGCCAAAGATTGCTACCCGCGCCTTCGCTCGGGCTACACCCCCCATCTAATAACCGGTGTACCGTCAACCAAATGACATAATACCCACATTAAGGATTTGGATGCAATAACAACCTCGATTTCCTTAGCGTACAGGAAATCGAGGTTGTTAAGTTTAATTAAGGGTTTGTTATTTTGATTCCTTTGTAGCTAGTGCTGTTTAAAGAAAATAAAGTTGTAGACTAGGAGGTAGCACCTGAATCAGTCTGACAAAGCCTGTTCTTGCGGCATGCCTTCTTTTTTTGCCTCTTGTCTTATCCATGAAAATAATAATAACGAGGCCGCGACTGCAATTGCCACACCGATCGTCCCGAACCACGGGATGGATGACAAGGATATCCGATCCACGGCGAGGCCGCCGATTCCCGCTCCTGCTGCCATCGATAATTGCATCGTGGACTGATTGAGACTAAGCATAATGCCTGAATAATTGGGTTCGATCCGTACCAAATTATACTGCTGTGTAGGACCGCTAGACCAGGCGGCGAACGACCACAGCATAAGGATGGCTACAACCGGCAACCATGAATGCGTGAATATGACGGCAACCGTGAGTAAAATCAAGGCGGCGATATGCAGCAACATACTCCAAGTCAAGGTGGGGGCTACCCCCCATTTATCCGTACTGTAGCCGCCGAATTTGGAACCAATTAAGCTGGCCACGCCGAACGCCAACAATACTCCGCTGAGCACTTCTTCATTTAAGCCCGCAACCGTGAGTAGATAAGGAGAAATGTAGGTATACGCTATAGAGTAGCCACCGAGCCAAAAGAAAGTGATCGAGAGTCCAAGAGCCACTTTTCTGCTTTTGAGGAGAGCAAGTTGCTTGGCTAAAGGTACGGGGGCATCCCCCTTTACTTGCGGGATCGTTTTATACAGAACAAAGATGGCAAGAAGACCCATTATGGCAATGAAACCGAATACTGATTTCCAGCCGTATGCCTCAGCGATCATGCGTCCGAGAGGAACCCCGATAATTAATGATGTAGTAAACCCCATCACTACGGTTGCAATTGAACTCGCCTGTTTACCTTCTGGCGCGATTTTCGCTGCTATATCCAAGGCGGTAACAACAACCATTCCAGCGCCTAAAGCCATTAACACGCGCGCAAGCACAAAAAGTCCGAATCCCGGCAGTACAAAAGACAAAATGTTGGCAAACACGAAAAGTCCCAGTGCACCAACGAGCAGCTTTTGCCTTTCAATTTTTGCCGTCAAAGCCATCAATATGGGGGTGCAAATAGCATATACAAAGGAAAAAACGGTCACAAACTGCCCTGCCGAAGTAATGGAGATCCCAAGCGTATCCGAGATCTTGTCTAAAATACCTGAAATGACATACTCGGATGTCCCAACCAAAAAACTGACAATCGCCAAAAAATAAACCTTCCAAGTACTCCCCTTCAATTTCACCACTCCTAATTTTTTCGCATCTATATATAATGAATTATCGATGTGTTTCACATTAAAAATCTACACATCTCAATATATCGATATGTAGGCTTGAAACAAACCGAATCCTCAAGAGAGCATTCAGCTTGTTGTCATTAAATCTCGTTATTGAAAAATGAACCGATTTCGCGGATCGCTTCCTCGTTTCTTTTGAAGTACGTATACTTACCGATCCGTTCCGCTGTGACCAGACCTGCCCGTTGGAGTATCGATAAATACTGGGAAGTTGTAGACTGTGTCATCTTCAGCGTTTCCGTGACTTGACAAACACATACCCCGACTTTCCTCATATCAATCCCTTCGTGGGGCGTAAAATGTTTTTCAGGCTCTTTCAACCAATGCAAAATTTGCAATCGCGACTCGTTGGACAGTGCTTTAAAGATTTCAATCGGTTCCATACACATTATAATATCGCAAATTATCGATGTGTCAACATGAAAAAGCTGCGGCGGCTGTATGAATAACTTAGCGCGGGTTTTATGTCATTTCGTTGGCTGTACCCCTAACCTAACTCAATGTACTATGAATACTATAAAACCAAATATAGATATCAAGTATTTAAAGAAATAAAAAGAATGGGTAACTCTACATTGAATACTGTAAAGTCACCCATTCTGACTAGTTAAGTTAAACGCGGATTAACAACGTTAAGGGGATGCGGACAGCTAAAAACGCCGATTTTAACCACAATAAGGCATGCAGCACAAGACCAATTATGTTGTATCCATGAGGGTGAATCTTACTCTTTTTAGAGCTTTACGCAACACAATTTAGCCTCAAGATTGTATTTCACAATGCAACACAATCGTTAACGTGGTTTTTTCGCGTTCTGCTGGTGCTACCCTTAAACGAGAAGATTTTTACGACCAGGTTCATGGAATGGTGCCATATAATATTAGCTCCGATATGTTTTTTAAAAGCAACTTCGAAATGGGTCACTTTGTCGCTTTCATACATATAGAAGAAAAATGAGGTTTTTTTACAACCAATGCCCCCAAAAAAAATCTTAATATGATACGAAAACGCAATGAAATTGCGTAAAAACGAATGGAATAATTTATGAAAAACGGTTGTTTTTTACCTTCTTTTTTTACCTATAAGGTAGGACGGTGAAAAGCATGAACGATGAGTTATTAATAGAGGAGTGTAGAAGAGTTTTAAGAAGGATCGCTTGGCGGTTGCAGTATCAAGCAAAGAAGATTTCCACCCGAGAGCTTCCGATCATAGAAAATATCTGTGGGCAGAATCAAATGTCTTCTGTAGATTCTAAGTTACACTTAGAAGAAATGTTGAACTCCCTTCCGGACAAAGCAAGATTTGTTATTGAGCAAGTAGTGATCAATGGAGTTGCAGAAGAAATAGTTGCACAGCATTTAGGCATATCTCAACAAGGCGTAAACAAATACAAACGGAAATATTTAGGGATACTTCGAAAAAAATTAGAGTCTAACCTGCAAGCAGTTAAGTCGTAGGCCCTCCCAAATGGAGGGTTTTTTTAAAATTTTTTATAACACGAATAGCCCGATCAACGTCTTGATTAGGCTAAATCCCTTTGCTACCGGTTATGTTTAAACACCTTACCAAACGAGCTACAAAGGCCCTTTTATGCGTTTTTATTCTAGGTGTAAGGTTGGCTAGTCATTGAAAAATCGAAATTTACCCCATTAGAACCGTTCAGATGATTGGTCACTCCATCAAAAAAGAACCCGATCACGCTCTAATTTATAACAAGAGCCCCAACTAAAAAGTTGAGGCTCTTGTTTGGGCGACCGCCAACCAAATGACAAATAAGCTACTTTTTCCCTTAACGTGGGTTTCTGGTTACTTTGCTGGCGGTACCCCATTTACTAGCCTATTGACGCTCATAATGATCTGGTCGGTTCGAAGGAGATTCGATCCTTACAGATCACAAGGTCTCCTTTTTCCGCTTATTTTCAACATAGGTTAGAAAAGCTTGCATTCCTTTAAGCCAAAGAGCCAAAAAGGGTGTCGTAACTGGTAGTACTATCAGGGCATATAGGGGTGCTAATTTAAAATAGTCATGCATGATATCATTCGCTGTAATCTCTGTTGACGGGGTCATTACACGCTCAAAGCCATACTCTAAAATAAGCATCAGCGTAGCACCAACTGACCCCATGAAAAGGGGGATTATAAAACCTAGAAAAGCACATAAAACCCAATATACCCATAGGCGAATGTTCCTGAATGCCTGGAAGTAACCTGAAATACCAGAAATAACAGATACAGGAAATAGGGATGTCACAAAAAACCATAACCATCCCCCAAACGATGCTCCCCCAACCGACATGCCACCAGCTGCGAAATCCCCGAGAAAAGAAATGATAAAACTCAAAAAAAACATAGTCACCAAACCGTAAATAAGACCTACTAACGTAGAGCGCACTTTAATACAAATGGTCGCTCCCTCCCCCAATTGAATTAGTTTCAATATTATTATTATTTATCAATAAATTCCACATATTATCAAATGCACTTCATTAGTGGATCGCGATCTCTTTGTTATTTAAGCGTTTTTCGCTACTTATGCTTGAATGTTAATTACTTGGCCCAGTAGATTTGACCTATTCTGAGATTTTCGATGTCGTGGCATAAATGACCGAGATTCCTTTAATTGAAGGACCTTTATCAAAAAGTTTAACGTTCGGTTGTAGAAAACCAATCCTGATTACCTATATGGGTGAAGGTGATTGATATCAACATAGCATGAAGGTTGGGCGACCTTTATGTTATGCGCCCTTATCATTCATCTTACAATTCCTATAGGAGATGGATATAAATGGCAAACATTGTAGAATTGCGTGTAGCAGCGTTTATCCCTGATGAATGGTTATTAGTTACTGCTGATCCTTATAACAATTATTATGGTGAAGGAAACAACCGTGATTTTACCTACTGGACGGAAAATCAGAATAAGCTATTTAAAATGGCTCAACACATTGTGATTAATTGGAATACTTCCACAATTGACGTATACAAAGCGGTGGGACCAACTAGAACGAAAATTGAAAATAGGGCAACCGGAAAGGAATATATTAAAGAATATCCGTTGACAAGCGACAAGGATATCACATATAAGAATACAGTTTTAACCCCAACGACTGCGTCCCTATATATCAAAGGTTCGGCTGGAAATTCTGCTTTGCCGGAACTTTCCCCTGCGATTGACTGGGAGTACAACATTTCTGTTGATAGAAAAACTGGACGTGTAAGTTTTAACGGAAGACACGATGGTTTCCCTAATCATGAGATTTATAAACGAATTGATAAAGGGACTCCAGTAGAACTTTATAGATTCTATAAGAAGACACCTGGACATTTGGTTGATCCAATGGATGTTGAAGTGAATTTTTCAAAATAAAGTTCAGAGAATCGGAAAGTCGGCTATCCAACTAATGGATAGCCGACTTTCTACAACACCGTACGTACCTTTCGGTATACGGCGGTTATTCTCGAAGAAGATAGACGATTGTGAAGGCTAAACCCAACACGAATAGCCCGATCAACATCTTGATCAGGCCAAATTCCTTTGCTACCGGTTATGTTTAGACCCCTTACCAAACGAGCTACAAAGGCCCTTTTATGCGTTTTTATTCTAGGTGTAGGTGGAAGGGGGATTGGATAGTCATTGAAAAATCGAAATTTACCCCATTAGAGCCGTTCAGAATGATTGGTCACTCCATCAAAAAAGGAAGCATATCGGCATACCCCTAAAGGTATCCGAATGCTTCCTCTCTTTGTTTTCCCCATCCTACTTCCTACAAAAATAAGGCCCACACCATTGGGTTTCATGGGTCTTCACATACGTCCACGTAAAATCCTTATCCACGACATACACATCGTATTCCGTTTCCAAGTCCGCGACAGAAAACACCGCAGCATTTTCCAAGATCAACACTTCATTGGAAAGCTGGTAAAACACATAGTACGACTCATGGGCAACTTTCTGAAAGGCTTCATCCGCTTCCTCGCGTTCAAGACAATCCCTCAGCTTATTGCTGAATAAATGCCACAGATACCCCTGGTAGCCGTCTTTATTTTTGAGAAAAATCCTCTCTTTATCTTCTTCGGTCAGATGGCTCGCAAAATGCTTCTCCCATTCTTCCCGTAAGTACGGTCCCCAAATAGACAGCTCTGTTGTCTTCGTGTTCTTCTCCTTCATCCGATCAGCTAGTTTCATTGGGCGCCTCCATGTTGACACAAGATCATTTCTAAGAAAATACGTATGAATGAGTGAGTCGGTCACGTCTCACCTATTGACAAAGAAAAACGAGGCGCATATTATAATACCCATAGGGGTATACGTATAAAATTGATCAATCACATTTTCATCAAAACGTAGGAGGTAGACAAAATGTCTGCACAACCGAATTTTACCGCTGATAAAACGTTAGATTGCAAAGGCTTGGCATGTCCAATGCCTGTCGTACGCACAAAAAAAGCGATGGAAGAGATGTTACCGGGTCAAGTGATGGAGGTACAAGCGACTGATAAAGGCTCAATGGCCGATTTGAAAAGCTGGGCAAACAATACCGGGCATGAATTTCTGGGCACGATTCAGGAGGGGGAAGTATTCAAGCATTTCCTGCGAAAAGCGAGTACCCATGAGGTGAAGGAGGAGACGAACTTCCTACGGACCATTTCCAATGAAGAATTGCAAAAAAGGCTGGAAGCCAACGAGAAGCTGACACTCATTGATGTGCGAGAGCCGGCAGAATACGCTTTTCACCGCATTCCTGTAGCCATTTCAATACCCCTGGGAGTATTAGAGCAGCGCTTGGATGAGCTACAGCTCGATGATGACATCTACATCATCTGCCGATCCGGTAAACGCAGCGACATGGCTTGTCAGTTGCTGGCCGAAAAAGGTTTTACCAAAATCACCAATGTAGTACCGGGTATGTCTGGCTGGAATGACCCGGCAGAAAAACAATAAGGGGGAGAGAAAGATGATGGAACAACAAACAAGTGTGAAGGCGATGACAGCACACGAGCTAACGCAGCTTCTTTTTGCACAGGAGGAATTGTTTATTCTCGACGTTCGCAATACGAGCGATTACGAGGCTTGGCAAATCGAAGGGCATCGAGTAGTGAGCATGAACATCCCTTACTTTGATTTGCTGGATGGGGTGGAGACTGTTCTTGAGAAAATCCCTGTGAAACAGAAGGTGTTGGTCGTCTGTGCAAAAGAGGGCTCTTCCATTTTTGTCGCAGAGATGCTAGCAGAAGCGGGCTTTACGGATGTTTCTTACCTGCAAGGAGGAATGAAGGCGTGGAGTGAGCATCTGGAGCCAGTGAAGGTGGGAGACCTCCGTGATGGCGGAGCGATTTATCAGTTTGTCCGCATTGGAAAAGGCTGCTTGTCTTACATGATCGTATCAGGAGGGGAGGCGGCTGTCGTCGATACGTTGCGGATGACGGATGTGTACGAAGCATTTGCAGCAAAGCATCAGTGGACGATCAAGCACACCATCGACACTCATCTGCATGCCGACCATATTTCCGGTGGAAAGAAGCTGGCAGATCGGGTCGATGCATCGTATTGGCTCCCAGAAAAAGATGCGGAAGAAGTTACGTATTCCTATCGTAAGCTAGAGGAAGGGCAAGAAATCCAAGTGGGTACCACCAAAATTGTGATCCTGCCGATCTATTCCCCTGGACATACCATCGGGAGTACGTCACTGATTGTTGATGATACGTATTTTCTCACGGGAGACAGTCTGTTCGTAGCTTCGATCGGACGCCCGGATTTGGCTGGGAAAGCAGAAGATTGGGTGGGAGACCTGCACAACACCTTGTATAATCGATATAAAGAGCTTCCCGAGCATTTAGTCGTGTTGCCTGCTCATTTTGGCAGCTACATGGAGATGGGGCCAATGGGTGCCGTATCTGCCCGTTTGGGTGACCTGTATCGCAACAATCCAGGACTAACGATTGTGGATGAAAGTGAATTCCGGCATATCGTTACGCATCATTTGCCGCCGCAGCCGAATGCGTATCAAGAGATTCGTCAAGTGAATATGGGGAAATTAAAACCGAGCGAAGAGGAACAACAAGAGATGGAAGTAGGGCCAAATCGCTGCGCCATTCACGATAAATAACGAAAAGGTTGTTCAAAATGAACAGGCATTTATATAACAGGAGGAATGAAAAATGGCGGATATTGTGGTAGATACAAAAGGTCTGGCTTGCCCGATGCCAATCGTCAAAGCAAAAAAAGCCATGGACGGAATGCAATCCGGTCAAATCATGGAAGTACTCTCGACGGACAAAGGCTCTCTGAACGACTTCACTGCTTGGGTCAAACAAACAGGGAATGAGCTGGTTTCCCATGAGGTTGAGAACGGTGTGTACAAATTTTTAGTGAAAAAGCTGTAAGGAGACAGAAGCGAGCACTTTTGACCGTTTTTGTAGTGCTCGCTTACTCCTGATTTTCATAAACGATACGTACGCCAAGGTGCGTATAGATTTCTTCTTTGTAGTGGCCATTGGGGCATTGCTTTTCACTGAACAAGGCATTTTTGTGTGAGCGCAAAGGTTCTTGGCAGGTGGGGCACCGATGCTGAAAAATGGATTTGAAAAAGCGGACCATTTAAATCACCTTATTCACAGTTATTTACTTGGAATTAATTTTACTTGAAGAAGGTTCATTTGAAAAGAGGGTTGAGCATTCCGATGTGTTAGGTAGGAATGCGAGGAGGATATATGGACGTTTTACTGCTTCTGCTCATGGTCTCTCTCGGTTTTGTCGGCTCCTTTTTTTCCGGATTGCTCGGGATCGGCGGAGCGATCATCAGCTACCCGATGCTCCTGTTTATACCACCGGCACTAGGTGTGGCGCAGTTTTCCGCCCAGGAAGTTTCGGTGATATCGATGTTTCAAGTATTTTTCGCGTCGCTGTCTGGCGTACTGGCTTTCCGCAAAAGAAACGGAAAAAACTCGCCCCTGATTCATAAAGGACTCGTCAGAGATATGGGGGTAAGCATCTTGGCGGGCAGCCTGATTGGTGCGGCTCTCTCCCGATACTTGTCGAATGAAAACATCAATGTGGTGTACGGGATACTGGCGATCATCGCCGTGATTTTGATGCTCGTGAAAAATAGGGGGACAGAAGGGGCAGCAGGGGAGGTCGCATATAACCGCTTCATTGCTGCTGGTGCTGCGTTTGCCGTAGGAATCGTATCCGGGATTGTCGGTGCAGGGGGAGCGTTCATCCTCATTCCGATTATGCTGACCGTGTTGAAAATACCCACGCGGGTGACGATTGCCTCATCTTTGGCTATTGTATTCATCTCCGCAATAGGTGGTGTGATCGGGAAGCTGTCGGGTGGGCAAATTCCGCTCTTGCCCGTTTTGTATACGGTCATCGGAAGTGTTTTGGGTGCACCGGTGGGCAGTATGATCAGCGCCAAGAGCGATGTGAAATATTTGCGCTATGGCCTAATTGTGCTGATTTGTGGAACGGCCATCAAGATTTGGAGTGGCATTCTATAAGGAAAGATGCTTTTCGTTGCAAAAGCTTCTTTCGTTTATTTCTATACCCATACAAGTATAAGTATATAGGAGAGGTGTTCTTACATGGAAAAACAACAAAAAGAAAAAACGACGATTGTGTTGTTCAGCGGTGACTTGGATAAAGCGATTGCAGCCTTTATTATTGCGAACGGAGCTGCGGCCTATGATCATGATGTCACGATTTTCTTCACCTTCTGGGGACTGAATACCATGCGCAAGGACGAGATCGTGAAAGTAGAAAAGGGGTGGCTTGAAAAAGCGTTCGGTTGGATGATGCCAAGAGGCGCCAAGAAGCTCGGACTGTCTAAAATGAATATGATGGGCATGGGGCCAGAGATGATCAAGCATGTCATGAAAAAGCACAATGCCCTGACGCTTCCACAACTCATCGAGCTGGCTCAGGAGCAGGGAGTGAAGCTGGTCGCTTGTACGATGACGATGGACTTGCTCGGTCTCAAACAGGAGGAATTGCTCGACGGAATGGAGTATGCAGGTGTGGCCGCTTATTTGGGGGATGCGACACAGGCAAAAGTAAACCTATTCATTTAAACAGAACGCGTAGGCAGCTTGCTTGACATTACCTGGATTTCGCATAAGATACCTGTATGTAAGGTAGTTCCAAGATTGATACGTATGTCTTGTCGTGAAACAGGAGGAATTCATATGGATTACAACTACAGTGACGATATCAAAAGACGTTTAAAACGAATCGAAGGACAAGTCCGCGGTGTGCTGAAAATGATGGACGAGCAGAAAAACTGCAAAGACGTAGTAGCGCAGCTCTCCGCTGTTCGCAACGCTTCAGATAAGGCTATTGCCCAGATTGTAGCGGAAAACCTGCAACGCTGTTTGTTAGAAGAGCAGGCTGCTGGAGGAGACACGAGCAAGCTGGTGAAAGAAGCCGTAGAGCTTTTGGTCAAGAGCCGTTAAACCGATTTTGGAGAGGAGCTTCCTATGAGTTTCACTACGATTCTTTTGCTGTTAGCCTACGCGATCATCATTTGGTATTTGGTCTCTCGCTTCCTTCCTGTGAAAGGATTAGAAAATCTCAAAACAGATCAGTTCAAGGAACGGGTCAACCAAAAAAGCAGGGTGCTGCTCATCGACGTACGCGAGCCGCACGAATATAAAGCGGGTCACATTCCATCAGCGGTGAACATCCCTTTGTCTCAGCTCGACCATCGTGCAAAAGAAATTTCCAGCAAAAACGATATATTGCTATACTGTCGGAGCGGGATGCGTAGTAAGCAGGCAGCAAAAATTTTAAAGAAACACGGCATTCCTCAGATGGCCCATCTACAAGGCGGGTTCATTACTTGGAGTGGTCCGACGAAAAAGAAATAACAGCTAGCACCTGGTGTATGTTTGAATACCTGGGTGCTTTTTTTCATGCGATAAAAAACAGGGTTGACATTTCGTTTCGTTGTAACTACAATGATTACAACAAGGTGATGCGGTAAGCGCCTATTCTTTTTAAAAGAGTTGTAACTAATTCAGTTACATCTACAACATACAAAATGGAGGAATATCATCATGAAGATTGCAATTGTAGCAGCAAGCGGTAAAGCAGGTAAGGTAATTATGAAAGAAGCGCTGGATCGTGGCCATCAAGTGACAGCGATTGTGCGTGATGCATCGAAAATCGAGCAAGCCGACGTAGCTGTGATTCAGAAAGATGTGTTTGACCTGACAGCGGCAGATTTGAACGGCTTTGACGTAGTCGTGAATGCCTTTGGGGCACCAGCAGGTCAAGAACATCTGCACGTAGAATCAGGGAAGGCTTTGATTGAAGCCTTGAAGGGTGCTCCTTCTACACGTTTGCTCGTTGTAGGTGGTGCAGGTAGTCTGTTTGTAGACGAAGCAAAAACACTGCGTCTCGTAGAAACTCCTGATTTCCCTAAGGCTTACTTGGCAACTGCGCAAAAGCATGGAGAGTACTTGCATGTATTGGAAGAGTCAAACGGCATTCAATGGACGTATATCAGTCCATCTGCCTTTTTTGACCCAGCAGGGGAGAGAACAGGCGCGTACCAACTCGGAAAAGACCATCTGTTAGTGAACGCTAGCGGACAGAGCTATGTGAGCTATGCCGATTATGCTGTAGCCATGCTCGATGAAATCGAAAATCCGAAGCATCGCAATGAGCGCTTCACAGTAGGCTCCTAATCTCGATTGGAATTAGGCTCCTTAACAAAAAGACCAGCTTCCTACAAAAGGATAGCTGGTCTTTGTTGTGTATCGAGATTATCTGCCAATCCAACCGACGAATGGGTAGGAAAATGGGCGTCCATTTAAGGAATAAATGATACCTTTGATCGGGTAGTAGATCGCCATCAGTCCAAACACAATCAGGAACGGAATCCCAATCAACAAGAAGGTGAAGAACCAGGAAATAGCGATGAGCACCGTCATAATGATGTGGAAGAACAAAGCTTGCAGCGCCATATTTTTGGCGTCACGATTTTGTACGAGCAGCCAGACAAGAATGGGCACAAGGATCGGTGCAAAAAATGTGCTAGCGTGCGTTATGACTTTTACACCTTTATAATCCATAAATAAGTCCTCCTTGATTAGATGTAAAACTTGATCTACTGTCATTGTAACGTATGGATATCACTCAAAAAACCATCATAAGCGTGATTATTTGATCCGACTATAGACGGAGGAATTTTTATTTCCATTCGTTTACTGTTATAGTAGTAAGAAAATCTTTCGTTTTTGGTAGATAATTCGTAATGTTTTTTGGATATGATAAATGGATAAGCAAGAACTGAGAAGGGAGCATATAGACATGATGATCGATTGTCATCATCCGTCCAGCATGAAGGATCGGATGATGTTCTTCTATAATTTTTTGCGGTCACCTGGCCAGGTAGGCAGTATTACTCCTAGCTCCCGTGCGCTTTGTAAACAAATGGTTGCGCCCATCGACTGGGAGCACGCACATACAATTGTAGAATTAGGAGCAGGAACGGGGATTTTTACGAAGTGGATCGAGCAAAAGAAAAAACCGGAAGCCGTACTGGTATCTTTTGAAAAGGAGACCAAGATGCGCAAAAGGTTGGAACCACTATTTCCCGATGTACGATTCCACGAAGATGCGGTAGATTTGAATCGGGTTCTTTCGGACGCGGGATTGGGCAAAGCCGACTGTATTTTGTCAGGACTGCCATTTGCCAACTTCCCACAAGAGCTGCGTGATCAAATTATGGATCAGGTATATCATGCGCTAAAACCAGGTGGAGTATTTGTCGCCTTTCAATATTCGCTGCAAATGAAAAAGCAGCTTTCCTCTGTATTTGAGCAAGTATCGGTGAAGATGGTTCCATTGAATCTGCCACCTGCCTTTGTCTACATTTGCCGGAAGGATGATAGCAAGGGTGTCGGCTAGGAGGATTTCTACATGATTGTCGATATGCTGTCCGAGTCTGTGGGTCAGTTTGGCTATTTTGCTCTTTTCTTTATGTTATGGCTAGGGATTGTTGGTATGCCGATTCCTGACGAGGTGATCGTGCTGTCTGCAGGAGTGCTGACCTCGATGGGAATTCTGCATGTTGTTCCTGCATTTATTGCGACCTATTTGGGTGTCGTGTCTGGGCTGTCATTGGGATATGTGCTCGGAAGATGGCTAGGTGCACCTGCACTGAACTGGATTAGTCGCAAAAAAGGAATGAACAAGTACGTAGATCAAGCACAGTCGCTGCTCGATCGTTACGGAAGCTACGCTCTATGTATCAGCTATTTCTTTCCTGTCGTCAGACATGTGGTTCCTTACTTAGTCGGGATCGGGAAAATGACGTTTCCACGGTACGCCCTGTTTTCGTACACAACCGGCTTTGTATGGACGTTGATCTTGTTTTTGCTTGGTCATTTCATGGGAAATAAGGTGGAGATGCTTACTTCTTATGTGGCCTTGTTGAATAATCGAACCGTGATTTTCTCTGTCTTAGGTGTACTGGTTCTCATTGCTGCTGCTTATTATGGATTTACTGTTTGGAAAAAACAAAAAAGCATCGCAGCTGCACCACAGCCTCTGATGATCGATCGTGATCGGCAAGAGTAATCTGAATGTAATCATAACGAACCCTCTGCGCGGAGCAGAGGTTTTTTTGCTTTTTATCATAAAAAAACCCCGTCCGTATGTGCGGCAGTGGCACAATGGAGGGGCTTTGGACAACGATTAAGAGGTAGCCTTGTTTCTTCGAATGTTTCGCTGGCGCAGCCATTCCGGCAAGATGATTCCGAGTAAAATGATCACGACACCGCTCACTTGGAGCAGAGTGACAGATTCATTCAGAATGACATAGGAGGAGAGCACAGCCATAGGTAGCTCAGCTGCTCCTAGTATAGCTCCCATCCCCGGCCCTATATGGGGCATACCATAATTGAAAAAAACGGTCGGGATAAAAATACCGAAGAAGGCGAGCAAAAATACGTATGGAAACAACCCGTCCAACAATGCTCCGTTGAATAGAAAAGCGGGTGGGTAAATCAGGCTGGCCAACAGAAAAGAGCCAGTCGCCATGCTGGAACTACGAATCCACGGATTAATTGCAATGGCAATTTTCCCGCTGAACAAAATAAACAATGTAAAAGAAACGGCTGAGAGTAGACCGAAGACGACACCAAGGATATGAAATTGGGCCAAACCGCCGCTCTCAAAAATTCCTCCTGAAAGAAGGGTTCCTGTCAGCAGCAATAGGAGGGAAAAAATCGTCTCCTTCCCCGGCATTCGGCGAGTCATCACAGCTTCAACCAGTACGCCCATCCATGTGAACTGAAACAAAAGGACGATGGCGATCGAGGCAGGGATATATTGCAGGGCATTGTAGTACATAATTCCCGTGGAGCCGACAGACAGACCTACGGCGACCAATAAAAACAACTGGCGGAGGGGAGGCTTGGTCCGCAGGAAGAAAAGAGCGGGTATCCAAGTCAGCACAAAACCCAAAAACATTTGCCCACCAATTACTTCTGCGGGCGAATAGCCTTGCTTGTAGGCAAGCTTTACGATGGTTGATAGTATGCCGTAACTACATGCTCCGAGAAAAACCAGGAGGATGTATCTCATCTGATGCATCTCCTCACATACGATAATAATTCTTAGCTAGGATATTACGACAGCGTCCGTTTGTCTATGGATGAAGAAGATTCCATTTTTAGTTCGAACAAAGGTTTATGTTTGATCCCAGCGGGAAATAGTGAAATGACACTATATAATCGTACCCACTATAAATGGTGTAGCTATTGACTTGGTGAACAGCTTAGATAAAAGGGGGAGGCTTGTGTACCAGAAGTGGAGGGATCGATTATTTTCTACATTTTTATTGTTGATTCTAGGACCAACTATTCTTGTTTGCTTCCTTTTTTATGATCAGTCCACAGAGGCAGTGTTTGAACTATACAAGACGAACATGGATGCGAATATAGGGCTCGTCGATGAACGGCTTTTGTCCCTTTTTCAGTCTATCCAAAAGGATACCGATGAATTGGCGAATAGACTGGCCATCCGTATCACAGAGGAACCATCTTTTGACGAAGGAAAGAAGAATGGCTTTCGGCGTGAGTGGACATCGGAGGAACAAGTCCAAAATCTATTCGAGCGTTTCTCCCGCAACCAAAACGTGGTAGGAAATATTGTTTTTCTCGGTGAGGATGGAAGGGTTTTCTCATTACACGAAGATAAGAGCTGGAGTGCGGATAATCAATTTATGGAACGAGAGCAATGGGGAGCCGGAGAAAACAGGGTGGATTTTCTTACCAAAAGAGAGCAAGAGGAGCGCCCAAGATCATTTTTTCTCGAGAAGCGCCTGGAGAGTTCGAATCCAAAAGCTACGGGACTTTTATTGGTGGAAATCAATCTGGATAAACTGACTGACTGGATCCGTACCTATGTGGTTCCAAAAGAGTATGGCATGATGGTCCTTTCCCCCTCCCGAACCATTATGATTCACACCGATAAAGCTATGATTGGAAATCATGTTTCGGCGCTTCCTCATTATGAAATGGCACGCAGTCAGTGGGAACAATCCAATGAAAATGGCCTCTTTTCGTTGCTCATCCAAGGCAAGGACATTTACGTATACCGTCAAGTATCAGAAAAAAGCGGTGGTGCTTATTTTGAATGGTTGCCGAGAGAGGGGATAAACGAACGATTACAACGATTGAACCTCATCTTTTGTTTCACCCTTTTTATTGTTGTTTTATTTGCCTGTTATGTGGCTCATCGTTTATCAAAATGGATTGGTGAGCCGATCTATAGCTTGGTATCCGCCACGGACTCCATGTTGAAAGGTGATTTTTCCATACGCGTCCCGATACAGGGGATGAAAGAAATAACGTTACTGGAGAATAAGTTCAACACGATGGCAGAACAGATGCATGCGTTAATTACTCGAGAGCGGGAGTATTCCCAACAGAGCTTGGATCAAATCGTTCGCAGCTTTTATTTAGCCGTTGAGATGAAGGACCCTTATACAGCAGGACATACAGAACGAGTTACGCACTATGCCCTTATCATTTACGATTATTTACAGCAACAGGAGCAGCTTGCCTTTTCACGAGATGATTTACGTTATGCTGGCTTAATGCATGATATCGGAAAAGTAGCCATTCCTGATCACGTCCTTTTAAAAACAGGAAAGCTATCACCTGACGAATATGAATGCATGAAAACTCATTCCATCATCAGTGGAGAAATTGTGGAGCAGATAGAAAATCTGTCACATATCAGTTCAGGGGTAAGGCATCATCATGAGCGCTGGGATGGAAAAGGTTACCCTGATCAGCTCAAAGGGGGAGAAATTCCACTGATTGGCCGTATTCTGGCCGTAGCAGATACATTTGATGCCATGACTTCTACGCGTTCCTATCGCAAAGCCACGTCAGCAGAAGAGGCATACGAAGAAATTCTGCGATGTGAAGGAACTCAGTTCGACCCCTCCATTGTTTCGATTTTTAAGAAGGCTTTTGAGGATGGAGCTATTCAGATTATACAATCGGCGGATTGTAAGGGAAGAGTTAGTAAGGATAGAGAGATTTCCTAGCACTGGATAGGTTTACTCCTTGCTATCGGTTACTAACTTTGGTATTCTAGTTCTACCGTGCTAGACGGGGAGGTTGCGGTGCCCTGTAACCTGCAATCCGCAATAGCAGGGTTGAATTCCTATCCTAGGTTTTCTTATGTGAGGCTGCCTTATGGCGGCGGTGTTGAGGAGCGGGTCCTGTGCAACGCGAACCCATGAACCTGGTCAGGTCCGGAAGGAAGCAGCCATAAGTGGATCATCGCGTGTGCCGCAGGGTAGCCTGCTCTGAGCTGCTACCATAAGTAACGCTCGGATAAGGATTATCGAAGATAGGTGCACGGTACTTATCACGCATGTACAGATAGCATGTTTCCGAAGGGAAGCATGCTATTTTTATTTTGCGATCCAATTATTTTTTGTTGGAAATTGACGATAACTAGCGAAACATTTCCGTGCTTTTCAAGTGGATAGAATGAAGGTTTTATGAGTATTTTCACGAATTTTCATAATAGGCGGAAAGGATTTGGTTTCTTTCCTTTCAAAATACGTCATAGGCCAGGAGGGACAAGCTATGAGTGCTCTTTCTTCGTTACATCTCGTTGGCTCGTCCGGTCGATTGCAGCGGTTCATGCATCAACTGCCTACTGCCGTTTTATTGGTGAATCAAGCGGGTAGTATCGTGGAGGTCAACGAACAACTGCTTCGTGTAACCGGATATTCACGCGATCAACTTATCAATCAGCCTATCAGCTCTCTTCTTCCCCATCGAGGTTCCATGGAGCACCTGTATGAGGAATATTTGCGAAAGGAAGAAGAAGTGGGAACCAAAGGCGATGTCGAACTGGAATGGTGTGATAAACAGGGGGGATGCAGGAGCACATCTGTCATGATCATGGCACAGCAAGCAGAAGAACTTCTGTACATGATCCATTTTCCCCAACTCGCAAAAGAAAGCGACCAGCTTTTGTCGCAACGATTGCTGACCAAACTGACCTATGATACAAGCATGGGCTTGTTTATCCTCGACGAGAAATCGATCATTATCGAAGCCAGTCAGACGGCGTGCAAGCTACTGGGTATGGAGAGACTGGACGTCATCAATAAACACGTTGATCAAGTATTTAGCGGCATCCCCGAACCGCATCGGTTCATTAAAAAAGAACTGTTGGAAGGCGTAAAGCTGCAAAATGTCGCGACTTCCTGGACCAATGACAACCAACGCTATGAGCTGATTGTCGACGCAAATACGCTCCAAGACGAGTCAGGGAAAACAGTAGGGGCGTTTATTCTTTTCAAAGACATAACAAACCTTCGATCCTTCGCTCAAAAGCTCGAGCGGAATGAACGCTTGGCGATGATCGGGCAAATTGCTGCTGGTACAGCACACGAGATTCGCAATCCGCTTACCTCCATCAAAGGATTTCTGCAAATGTTCCTCAGGTTATTCGGTGACAGCGGCATGGACAGGGAGAAAACGTACACCGAAATCATGCTCACCGAAATCAATCGCATCAATTCTTTAGTCAGTGAATTCCTACTATTGAGCAAGCCGCGTAATATTCAATATTCTATGGTCGACTTAAATACTGTTTTTGAGGAAATTTTGCCGATCGTCGAGTCACAGGCAAATCTGTACGGAATTGATGTCCAGTTTGCCTCTCGGGGTAAGCTTCCGATGGTCGTTGGGGATACCGAGCTATTGAAGCAAGTGTTCATTAATATATGCAAAAATGGAATAGAAGCAATGGGAGAGCAAGGGTCGCTTCGGATTTCCCATCATTTCGATCAGGATGGCGACAAAGTGAGTATCGATATTCACGATACAGGTCCGGGCATCCCGCTTTACATTATTGATAAGATTTTTGATCCGTTTTTTACGACAAAAGAGGAAGGGACAGGGCTCGGATTGTCTGTCTGCCAAAAAATCATTCACGATATTGGCGGTCAAATCCGTGTCTCCTCCAAAGGGTTTGGGACGACCTTCCATATCATGCTACCGTATTAGGAGCAGAATGCGTCCCGCACAATTGTGAACGGGGCGTTTTTCTGTGAGACATGTCCGTTCACTTTGTACGAACGGTGGCAATCGTGTATACTGAATAGGATATAGAAGAGGACTGTGCAGATGGGGAGTGTCACACGAACATGGCTTATACCGCGCTATACCGCGTATACCGACCGCAGACTTTTCAAGACGTAGTCGGACAAGAGCATGTTACGACAACCTTGCGTAATGCTTTACGCGAAAATAGGCTGTCCCATGCCTATTTATTCAACGGTCCCCGAGGTACGGGAAAAACAAGTGCAGCCAAAATTATGGCGAAAGCAGTGAACTGCGAGCAGCCCATAGATGGCGAACCATGCAATCAATGCGATACGTGTAGAGCCATCTCCAACGGTTCTGTAACGGATGTGCTGGAAATCGACGCGGCATCCAACCGTGGTGTTGAAGAGATCCGCGACATTCGCGACAAAGTGAAATTTGCCCCGAGCGACGTCAGGTATAAAGTGTACATCATCGATGAGGTGCATATGCTGACGACAGAGGCATTTAACGCTTTGTTAAAAACCCTCGAAGAGCCGCCGTCCCACGTCATTTTTATTTTGGCGACAACAGAGCCGCACAAGCTGCCAGCGACGATTATCTCTCGTTGCCAGCGCTTTGATTTTCACCGAATTCCACTGAGAGTGATGGTCGATCTTTTGCAAAAGATTTGCCAATCACAAGGGGTGCAGGTGGAGGAGCAGGCCCTGCAGCTCGTAGCGAAGATGGCTGAAGGTGGAGCCCGTGATGCTCTTAGCTTGTTGGACCAAGCGATTAGCTATAGCAAGGACGAGGTTCGTGCTAGTGATATTATGCAGATTACGGGCACAGTTGCCCAATCTTACTTTTCTGTGCTTGCGCGACATATTGCCGAAAACGATGTTGCACAGGTCATGGAGCAATTTGATAAAGTCATGGTGCAAGGGAAGGACCCAGAGCAGTTCCTGCACGATTTCCTCTACTATTACCGCGATATGCTGTTATTGAAGACAGCGCCGCAGTTGGAAGAGATTGTCGAGCGGACCATGATTGATGATCAGTTTGCAGAGGTTGCAAAGCTGTACTCGTTTCCGGTGCTTTACGCAGCGATTGAGACCTGCAATCAGGCTTTGTCGCAATTAAAATGGTCGACCTATGCAAGGGTGTTAGTTGAACTGACCCTTGCCAAAATGTGCCAGCCTAATGCGAATGCGAATGCGACGGAATCTATGGGAGCCTCACCCGTTAACAGCGAGGAACTGACCGCGATGTCCAATCGCATCCGCGTTTTGGAAGAGCGTTTGGTTCAAGTGATGCAAGGTCAGGTGAGCATTCCCGGCCAACAAAAGGCCGAAGAAACGCGCAAGAACGAGCCAAGGCGCATAGCCGCGGCTTCTGGTGGATCACGAACCCCGATGAATAGAGTCAGGGAAGTCGCGAAGGCCATGGATGAGAATTTGGCGAGACAGGTGCGCGGGCAGTGGAGTCAAATTTTGACTGAACTGAAAAAGATCAAGATCCAGTACCAGGCTTGGCTAGTCAATGGTCAACCAGTAGCTGCCGGCAATGATGCTGTTGTCGTAACCTTCAACAGTGCCATCCATTGCGATAAGACGATGGAGGCAGAGCTTCGGAGCGTGATCGAGCGCGTTATGTCTACTGTGCTGGGCAAGCCCCTGCAGCTCTTGTCTGTCATGGAGGAAGAGTGGCAAAGTGTAGACCAGCAGGTTGGTCAAAAAGACGCTTCTGATGAGCCAGAAGAGGACCCGTTTTTGGCGGAAGCCATCAAGCTTGTCGGAGAAGGTCTTGTTGAAGTCAAAGACTAAATCATACACTCATAACCATTTAGGGAGGATACCTCAATGAAAAACATGCAGCAAATGCAACAAATGATGAAGCAAGTGAAAAAAATGCAGGAAGATATGCAAAAAGCGCAAGAAGGCTTGAAAGAGAGAATCGTGGAAGGCTCTGCTGGTGGCGGTGCTATCACTGTGAAAATCGATGGACATAAGCAAATTAAAGACATCGTGATCAAGCCAGAAGTAGTAGACCCTGAAGATGTAGAAATGCTGCAAGACCTGGTGCTCACTGCTGTGAACGATGCACTGCGCAAAGCAGATGAAATGGTAGGTAAGGAAATGGGTAAATTTACCGGAGGCATGAACATCCCAGGCCTGTTCTAAAAATTGGGCAGGAAAAGAGGAGTAGGCGATGTTTTATCCAGAACCGGTCTCAAAGCTCATTGATGGTTTTATGAAATTGCCCGGCATTGGTCCAAAAACGGCTGGGCGGCTTGCCTTTTTTGTGCTCAATATGAAAGAGGACGACGTGCTTGATCTGGCAAAAGCATTGGTTAATGCCAAGCGTCAGCTTCATTACTGCTCGGTCTGCAACAATATTACCGATCTCGATCCATGCCATATTTGTCGGGACAAACGTCGTGACGGCTCAGTCATCTGTGTGGTGCAAGAGCCGCGAGACGTCGTAGCGATGGAGAAGACGAGAGAGTTTGAAGGGTATTATCACGTTTTGCACGGGGCGATTTCTCCTATGGATGGGATCGGTCCGGAGGATATTCGCATTCCCGACCTGTTGAAGCGCCTCGGTGACGAGCAGGTGAAGGAAGTCATTTTGGCGACCAATCCGAATATCGAAGGGGAAGCGACAGCGATGTACATTTCCCGGCTGATTAAACCTTTTGGCATTCGCGTGACGCGTATCGCGCACGGCTTGCCAGTCGGTGGAGATTTGGAGTACGCCGATGAAGTCACGCTGACCAAAGCATTGGAAGGCAGACGCGACCTGTAAGGAAATTGAAAAAGTCGAAACGAAAAGAAGACGGGGGCTGCCTGTCTTTTTTTCGTTTCGAGAGGAGGATGCAGTATGCCGGTTATTCGTATGGAGTTTTTGATAGATGCTCCGCGACAGGACTGCTTCGATGCTGCCAGAAGCATTGATTTGCATATGGAATCGACCGCCAGCACAAAGGAGAAAGCGATTGGGGGAGTAACGAGCGGACTGATAAACCTGGGGGAGACGGTTACCTGGGAAGCCATTCACTTCGGTATCAAGCAGAATTTGACGGTGAAAATCACAGAGATGGAGGAACCGCGCTATTTCGTGGATGAGATGGTTTCTGGCGCATTCAAACGGTTTCATCACACGCATGAGTTCATTCCGATAACGGAGAATCAGACGAGGATGATCGATATTTTTGACTACACATCTCCGCTGGGTATTTTGGGGAAGCTCGCGGATTGGTTGTTCTTGGAGGCGTATATGACGCGGTTTTTGCGGACGCGCAATGAATATCTCAAGCAAGTAGCAGAAGCACAGATAAAAGCTTTGCAATCCTGATAGAAATGCCGGACTTTTTTGAATGGACGAGACATACAGTGAAATAGGAGCGTGAGGAGATGCTGACAGGACCAGGACTGTCGCTTGCGAGTGGGATACGGCGACAAAAGTCCACTCCATGGGCGATCATGCTGTTTATTGGGTATTGGCTCATGTTTGCTGCGGAGCTATCCATGATACGTTTTCACAAGGGGGAAGACGGAAAGTGGGTCGCTACCACCATCGGGCAACCGGAGGTATGGCTAGGATTACTTGCATTTGCAGTGACGGTATTTAGCTTCATTGCGACCGTTGGTTTTATTGTGAGCTTGCTCCGAGAAAGACGGCAGAAGACGTCATGGCTATGGCAATATGACGAACTCACAGGGAATGATGTACTTCATATTGTTGCTTGGCTGCATGTGTTTCAAACAGGCGTACTACTGTTGTATGGGTTTTTACTGGAAGGTACCTTCTTTTCCACCGGTACGATCGGAGGGATATTGGAATCAGCTATTTTTCAACTGTTCCTGTTGATTTTGATTCCGTTGTGGTTTTGTGGAAGACTGGGGGAAATCGGCGTTCGCCGACCTGTACGACTAGGCCGGATGCTGTTGATGCTCGCTGCTCTGTTTCTTTTGATTGCACTGGTGCTGGATGCGGTGGTGACTAACCCGATTGCGGACTGGTTTGGACTGTCTCTGTCATCAGAGCGAGAGCAGCTGATCGAAAAAGAGATTGTGCAGGCGAAAGAAACGGATATTTTGGCGGCGCTCACCTCACTTCTGGTCATTGGCATATTGGTTCCGATTGCGGAAGAGATTTTGTTTCGCGGCGTGATTCAGACTTATCTGGTTCGGAGAATCGGGCCCATTATGGGTATCTTCCTGAGCAGTTTCTGGTTTGGGCTTCTTCATATGGATATCGCTCTGTTCGCTCCGCTTTTTGTCATTGGACTTCTACTCGGATTCGTTCGACATCGGTACCAATCAATTTGGGGAGCTGTTTTGTTGCATGCAGTGAACAACATGACAGGAGTACTTTACTACTTTCACTGAGGGGGAAGCTTGCAGGTGAGTAGGTGGAGAAAAAAAGCGCGGTTCGTGGTGGAATGGAATGAAGCGAGCTTGGATGTGGCAGTCAATCAGGCGCGAATGGACTGGCAGCATGCTCGCCATCTTGTGGAGATCAGTGAACCGGATGGCGGTTTGGATGATGTCATTTATTATTTGCATGTGACCGAAAAGCGGTATATGTATTTGCTCGCGCAAGCAAAGCGCGAGAGGAATCGCCAACAGGCATAGGAGGAAAAGCCGATGACTACAGGGTGGGTTATAGCACTGATTGTAGTTGGGATTTTGCTGGTGATTGCCGCCAGCAAATCTGTCACGGGCCCAATCAGGTGGATTGGATTTGGGATCATGCAAGTCGTAATTGGCGCACTATTGCTGTTTTTCACCAATCTGGTTGGAGAGTTGGCTAACTTCCACATCCCGATCAACCCGGTGACGGCTCTGCTCGTCGGACTTCTCCGCTTGCCTGGATTGGCGGCGTTGATTGTCATCAAGCTATGGGTTATGTAAAGGTGTATCGATTCGCTTATCCATCGGTAAGCAAAAAAGCAACGCCGCGATCCTCGTATTTCACCCGGCTACGACTTGGCTGACGAAAGGAAGCCAGGAGGGCGAGGAGGCGTGGCAGCGCAACGATCAACGTTCCGGTGATCAAGGTGAGCGCGTATCCTTTCGAAAGCCACACATAAGCCCCGGCTGCTATCGCCATGCTTCCCACGATTACCGTGAGCTCACTGCCCCGATAGACAGATAGCGGGATGGGAAGTGGATAGCCTGCACCCCACCACGGAGAGACGAGCATATCGGCAGTTGTCTTTGGCTTATGGCCGCGTAGAAGGGCATACAGTCGAAATAAAACCAAATGACAGATCGGTATTACAGGTAGAATCGCTAACGTCACAATCAGCGTATAAGCGGGTACTTGTAGTATGAAAGAGTGCGAAATAAGGGACAAGCCTAGTAACAACAGTTGAAAAAGGTAGCCGACGAATCGCCAGCGAAAACGATGGAGCAGCTTGTAGCTATAGATCGTATGGGCGGCGGTTTCCTTCATGAGAAGTCACTTCCTTTTACAGCGGTCTGGATGAATGAAAGTCTGCGTTTCCATTATCGCACAGTCGCAAATCTTGAGAAAGCTCATACAAGGAATGAAACAAGCCGTTTGTCTAGCATGACTGGACTGACGGCTTTTTGTTATGGGTAGGATAAAAGGAACGATATGGAAACTGATTCGGTAGGGTGTGATGAGGAGGGAAGGAAAGCGTGAGGCTATGGGTCATTTCAGAGGAGGTCGTAAACAGATTCGGCAATGAGCTCGGAGCATGTGGGATTGAGCTGTCTGTTTACCAAACAGATTCCTCAGATGAAGTCGCTGATGGGTTTTTACTGACAAAAGAGACTGATGGCAAGCTTTTGCAGGAAAGGACGCAACAGCTGGGAACGGGGCCATGGCTCACACTTGTCTACGGAAGCGACGTGCCATACGACTGGGCGAATACTTTACATGCCCAATACGAGCACACCGGGGAGCATGAGGTCATTCGCATGGCGTTATTTACTCACGAGCGTGCTTTGCTTGGAGGGGAACCCAATGGGAGATGGATGCGGTTTCTCTGTAAACACCTCGCTCGCTACTCACTGGTATCGATGGTATGCGGGATGCGTGAGGTGGATGAAGTGCTTCGGCAATTACCGCGCTATTTGGCGTGGAAGGAGCAGTTCTACATCGAACTTGGTGCCAGTTGCGATGAGAAAGGAATTTCTCTGCTACAAGTTAGTCGCGCGCTCGGTATGGACAAACGAATCGGTCAGGGCTGGCTCTATCCTTCCCGTCAAGACTCTTCCTTCATCGTTCGATGGCTTGAAAAAGAGTGCAGGCTCGTTCTACAAAAAGTGAATATACAGCGGATCGTACTTTGGGGAGAGGACTGGCTATGGGAGCATATGTCTTCTGACTGGTTGGCTGAAAAAGACGTTGCGGTGTACACCGGAGAGGACAAGCCAATTCCGAACAAAAGGATGATGGGTTGGACGCTATACGATTCGTGGCAGGATGCTGTAAAGGATGCGGATTTGCTCGTGATCGGAAATGCCGCGGGAACGACCATTGCAGAGCTGCCGTTACCCGAGCTGGTTGACGCGATGAGGCAGTCCTACGTCATTGATGCGGCAGCTTGCTTCCCTGTGCAGGAAGCCCAGTCCTACTTCCAAGCCTACCGAGCTATCGGCGAAAACACGAACGTTTGGGAATGATGCTGATTATAATAGGGTATAATGGTTGATATATTGAGGAAAAGGGCAGGC
Source organism: Brevibacillus sp. HB1.4B (assembly GCF_013284285.1). NCBI lineage: Bacteria > Bacillati > Bacillota > Bacilli > Caryophanales > Paenibacillaceae > Brevibacillus > Brevibacillus sp. HB1.4B. The sequence goes on along the minus strand of NZ_JABSUT010000015.1, from coordinate 65,220 downwards.
GTTTTCACTATGGAAAAAGTTGCTCAGCGATGTATCGTCTGTGAACAGGAGCAGAATGACGGAATCGCCATTTGTGAGCAGTTTATCTGTCAACGGTGCGAACAGGAAATGGTCAATACCGATGTACAGGATGAAAAGTATCCATTTTTTATTCATCAGATGAGACGCATTTGGTTGCGAAAAGATGCGTGAAGAAAGAAGGCATCGGTGCATTCCGGTGTCTTTTTTTTGCTGGCCTCATGCGTGTCCAAATCATGCTAAAATAGGGGAATAAAAATAAAGGACGTGAGTCGCGCGTGTTGGAGAGAGATGTTGAATTTCGGGAGCGACAAAAGCGTGCGCCCCTTTATGAACAGCTTGAACGGCACGCCAAGCATCGGCCGCATCCGTTTCATGTGCCAGGACATAAAATGGGCCACAGCTTTGACAACCATGCCAAAAATCGCTTTCAAGACATATTGGAGCTGGATGTAACGGAAATTAGCGGGACAGATGACCTGCATCAGCCACAAGGTGTCATTGCAGAAGCGCAGGATTTGGCGGCGCAAGCCTTCCATGCGGAACAGACCAAGTTTTTGATCGGGGGAAGTACAGTAGGAAATATCGCTCTCATCATGACGGTATGCAGACCGGGCGACAAGATTCTCGTACAACGCAATTGCCATAAGTCTGTATTCAACGGCATTATGATGGCAAGAGCAACCCCGATCTTTTTAGTACCTGCTGTCGATCTGGCAACAGGAGTCGCTGCGGGTGTAAGGCGCGAAGATGTAGAGCGTGCGTTGCTTACACACCCCGATGCCAAGGCAGTGTTTTTGACGAATCCTACCTACTATGGAATGGGTATTGATTTGGCGAAAATGGCGGCTACGGTTCATCGGTTTGATGTACCGCTTTTGATAGACGAAGCTCACGGTGCCCACTACGGGTTTCATCCTGCCTTTCCGCGTTCTGCTATGCAAGAAGGTGCGGATGCTTCGGTCCAATCGACACACAAAATGGGAACAGCGATGACGATGTCCTCGATGTTGCATATTCAGGGGGAGCGGATTGATCGTGAACGGTTGTTCCGTCATCTCGCTATGCTTCAGTCTTCCAGCCCGTCGTATGTGCTGATGGCTTCACTCGATTTAGCCAGACGTCATATGGCGCTTGCGGCGACCGAAGAGTGGAACAGGTTGTTGCCACTTTTGGACAAGTTTCGAGAGCGACTCGATCGACTGGACTGGCTGGATTGGCCGCGGTTGTCCACGAATAGCGTATACGCTACGCTTGACCCGTTGAAGCTATTTTTCCATTTGCGAACGGCCCAATTCAGTGGATTTGAGTTGCAGAAGTGGATGGAAAAGCACGGGATTTTCTCGGAGCTGGCGGATGACTCTCATGTACTCCTTGCAGCCTCGACAGGGACATCCTCCCGTGACTTGGACGCTTTGTGGAGACTTTTTGAAACGATGGCGCCACAAGTAGAACCAGGGGAGGAACGCGTTCTTTTGACGGGAGTTGTGTCTTCCCATTATTTGCGCGAGCAGGCATTGCCGATGCATGAAGCCGTTGACTGCCCAAGGGAGTCGATTCTTTTGGGGCAGGCTCTGGGACGCATTGTGGCAGAGATGGTGATTCCATATCCGCCAGGGATTCCAGTGTTGGTGCCAGGCGAGCGGATCGATGAAGAAAGTCTGATCATGCTGAAGGAATTGGCGAGAGGACAAACGCGATTCCATGGCGTACAGGACGACCAGCTACAAACGATACAGGTTTTACGATAATCTAAGCAACTGGCCTGCTACAACAGGGGTGGAAGGAGTATGGAAGTGGCAACAGGAAAGAAAGGCCGATTTATTACGATAGAAGGCGGAGAAGGGGCCGGAAAATCCACCGTCATCGCCAAGCTGTACGAAGAGCTGAAGGCGCGGGGAGTCGATGTACTTTTGACTCGTGAGCCCGGTGGAATTGATATCGCCGAAAAAATCCGGGAAATTATTTTGAATCCGGCCCACACACAGATGGATGAAAGAACCGAGGCTCTCTTGTATGCGGCAGCCCGTGGCCAGCATTTAGCGGAAAAGGTGTTACCTGCTTTGGCAGAGGGCAAGCTGGTACTGTGCGACCGTTTTATCGACAGTAGTCTTGCCTATCAAGGACATGCGCGGGGATTGGGCATTGATGCTGTCTACCAGATTAACCGATTTGCTGTTGGTGATTGCATGCCGGAATTGACCTTGTTCTTTGATGTACAGCCTGAAATCGGATTGGCGCGGATTAATGCCTCCCGTGGACGCGAAGTGAATCGTCTCGATCTGGAAGGGATGCGTTTCCATGAGCTTGTTCGGGAAGGGTATCAGCTGGTTATGGAACGCGACCCAGAACGTTTTGTCGTGATTGATGCCGAGCAGCCGATGGAACATGTATATCAATCTGCCCTACAGGCACTGCTGGACAGATTATAAGGTTCCCTGTACCGCAGGATGATGTACATGCTGTATAATATGTTTAAGCGAAATAACGTACCAAGCCTACGTGTTTTTCATACAATGAAGAAGTCAAATTGGGAATGGATCATGGGAGAAAGGGTGATAGCCGATGAAAATGGTAGTTGCGGTCGTCCAAGATAAAGACAGTGGTCGTCTGTCTCAACAATTGGTGAAAAAAGGTTTTCGTGCTACGAAGCTGGCTAGTACGGGTAGCTTTTTACGCGCCGGTAACACAACTTTTTTGATCGGTACGTCTGACGAAAGCGTGCCGGAAGTAATCGACATCATTGCGCATAATTGCAAATCCCGCAAACAAATGGTCACTCCCGTCTCTCCACTCAGTAATGCTGTAGACTCGTTCATGCCATATCCGCTGGAAGTACAGGTGGGTGGTGCGGCAGTATTCGTATTGGATGTCGGAGAGTTCCACTCATTTTAGTGGTTCCTTCTCTCTTTTTTTGCAACTTTCGTATATACTTGATCTCACGGGGATAAACCCTGTATTGGATCGGGCGACGGAGGTGGCGATATGAAAATCAGTGATGGGTTACGGCCTAAACTGGACTTGATTAAAACGACGGATTCACGTAAGAATCCTCAACTGGAAAAGCTGAATTTTGGCACGATGATTCAAGGAGAAGACGAACGTATGTCTCAGGAGAAGCTTACCCGGCTACTGACAGACATAGACAGGCAGGGACAGATTCTTGCTCGTTCCCGCGCCGTTCGTGACTTCTATGCTTATAAAAATCTCGTCAAGCAGTTCATGGAAGAGGCTGTGAAGTTTGGCATTGCCTTGGACGATAGACGAGGAATGAATCGGCGTGGCCGTAGCAGGCTGTACAAAATCGTCAAAGAGGTGGATGCAGAGCTGCTCAAACTGACAGATGAGCTCTTGAGCGAGCAGGCACCAACGATTGATTTGTTAGCCAGGATTGGCGAAATCCGCGGCATGTTGATCAATTTGTATTTTTAGTGGGTGTGAAACCATCATGACATGGACCCGATTTTCTCAGCAGCCACGAGCACAGGAACTGCTGTATCATAGTTTGCGCAACGAACGACTGGCACACGCCTACTTGCTGGCGGGTCCCAAAGGTTCAGGTAAAAAGCAGATGGCCCTGCATCTGGCGAAGTCCCTTTTTTGTTCGGAAAGGGAGGCAGACGCCTGCGGGGCCTGTGTTACATGCAGGCGCATAGAGGGTGGCAATCACCCGGATGTGTTGTTTATTACGCCTGATGGGGCTTCGATTAAAATCGACCAGATCCGTTCATTGCAAAAAGAAATGGCGATGCGCGCTGTCGAGTCGTCACGCAAGGTATATATCATCGAGCACGTCGATAAAATGACGACACAGGCTGCCAACAGTCTGCTCAAGTTTCTGGAGGAACCGCCCGCCGGTGTACTGGCACTGCTTTTGACAGAGCACAGCCATGCGATTCTTCCTACGATTTTATCTCGATGCCAAATCGTTCAATTTTCACCACTTTCTGCAGAATTGATTGCGGAAAAGTTGCGTGCAGAGGGCGTTTTAGCGGGAATGGCGCAGGTTGCTTCCCACATTACGACAAATGTGGAAGAAGCCATGACACTCAGCCAATCAGAATCGTTTGCACAGCTAAGAAATCTAGTGATACAATTGGTGCAGGAGTGTAAACAGCGCAATTCATCTGCACTCTTAACGATCCATGATATGTTGCAAAAGAGCGACAAAAGTAAAGAGGAACTACCCCTCTTTTTAGATTTGCTCATCCTTTGGCTGCGCGATATCCTGTATTTGCAAGTAGGCAGGCATGCCCATCTCATTAACAGCGACCAACAGGATGTGCTGCAAGGACAAGCACTGGTATGGACAAAAGCTGAGCTCTTGCGTGGGATAGATTTGGTCATGGAGACGAAAAATCGGATAGAGCGAAATGCCAACGCACAGTTGGCTCTTGAGCGGTTGGTTCTTCAATTCCAGGAGGGATAACCCTTGTACGAGGTTGTTGGGGTCCGCTTTAAAAAAGCGGGCAAAATATATTACTTCGACCCTGACCGACTGCCGATTGAGCAAGACTGCACCGTCATCGTTGAAACGGCGCGAGGGGTCGAGTTTGGTAAGGTCGTCATTGGCAAAAAAGAAGTAGCTGAGTCTGATGTCGTATTACCGCTGAAAAAGGTCATTCGGATGGCAGACGAGCGAGATGCAAAACAGGTGGATGAAAACAAGCAAGCCGCCAAGAATGCTTTTGCTGTATGTCAGACGAAGATCAAAGAGCACAAGCTCGATATGAAGCTGGTCGATGTGGAATACACGTTTGACCGCAACAAGATTATCTTTTATTTTACCGCTGACGGCAGGGTTGATTTCCGTGAGCTGGTAAAAGACCTCGCTTCCGTATTCCGTACCCGAATTGAGCTTCGCCAGATCGGTGTGCGTGACGAAGCCAAAATGCTTGGCGGGATCGGGCCTTGTGGCAGGTTGCTTTGCTGTTCGACGTTCCTCGGCGATTTCGAGCCTGTCTCGATCAAAATGGCCAAGGACCAAAATCTTTCGTTGAATCCAGCCAAAATCTCTGGTCTATGCGGCCGGTTGATGTGCTGTTTAAAATACGAGAACGACAACTATGAAAGCTCGAAGGATGAGATGCCGGACATTGGCAAAATGGTCACCACCCCGATGGGAAATGGACGAGTCGTTTCCGTAAACGTACTTGATCAATCTGTCCAAGTAGAGCTTTCAATCGACAAGCGTGTCACCGAATTTGGATTGGATGAGATTGCGATAGGTCTCCCCACCTTTGAATAAAGCGTGGGGGTAGGGGAGAGGTGAGCTAGTGGACAAACGGGAAATCTTCGTCAAGATGGCGAGCATTGAAGAACGTATTGGTGACCTTTATAAAGAAATTGGTGAACTGAAAGACGTCATCGTTGTTTTGATGGAGGAAAACGCCCAATTACTCGTTGAAAACCAGCACCTTCGCAACCGACTAGACAGGAAAAAGACCGGCGCCCAAGCAAAACAAAAGGGAACAAGCCCTGTCGCGAAGGAAAAAGCCAAAAAGGCAGTGGTCGGAGAAGGATATGACAACCTCGCCCGTTTGTACGCGGAAGGATTTCATATTTGCAATGTGCATTTCGGCAGCCTGCGAAAAGAAGGGGATTGCCTGTTCTGTCTCTCATTCCTGAGCGGCGGCCCTCAAAAATAAGCGGTGAGTAACCAGCACCACATGAAAAAGCGACCTGGGCCACGTGTCAGGTCGCTTTTTTCCGGATAGGAATAATAAGACAAGAACAAAAGGGAGTACGAGCCGTAGATGGAACCTGTCACCAACGTGCCGCTTTACGAAGCAGAGCGCATCGATGATTTATTGACACATGAAATGAAAATAATCCAGAGCCACGAAGTGTTTTGCTTTTCGATGGACGCGGTTCTTTTAGCGCGATTCGCATCGGTGCCAAAGCGCGGAAAAGTATTGGATATGTGCACGGGCAATGGGGCGATACCACTCATTATGACCACGCGTACGCCAGAAGCCAGTTTTGATGGAATCGAAATTCAAGAGCGTTTGTTCAGCATGGCAAGCCGCAATGTGACGTTGAATGGTTTGAACGAACGAATTACGATGCATCATGGCGATGTAAAGGATGCGGTGTCGTTGTTCGGGCACGGGAACTTCGATTTGATCACGTGCAATCCGCCGTATATGCCTGCGACGAGCGGGGAGAAAAACATCAGCGAGCACTTTGCGATCGCCCGGCATGAGATTATGCTGTCCTTGGAGGATGTCATTCGCGTGGGGAGTCAGTTGCTAAAAAACGGCGGAAAGCTGGCGCTCGTGCATCGATCCACACGTTTGATCGACATCATTTCGCTTATGCGCCAATACGGCATCGAGCCGAAACGGATGCGTCTGGTTTACCCGCGCAAGGAAGCAGAGCCGAATATGGTTCTGATCGAGGGAATAAGGGGTGGAAAGCCGGAGCTGAGAATTCAGCCGCCGCTGATTGTGTATGAAAATGGAGAGCAATACTGTGAAGAACTACAGGAAATCTATTATGGCAGACGAGATTCCCTCGAGTAAGAGTCACTATGTCTACATCCTGTCTTGTGCGGATGGGACACTCTACACTGGATATACGACAGAGCTGATCCGCCGCTTGACTGCTCATAATGAAGGAAAAGGTGCCAAGTATACGAGAGGCCGCGGGCCAGTGAAGCTGCTCTATTGGGAAGAAGGAGCAGACCGTTCCTGGGGTCTCAAGCGTGAAGAGAGCATCAAACGATTAACGCGCAAGAAAAAAGAAGAATTGATTGGAGGGGCTTCCGAATGAATGTGCAACGCAGTTTTGCGTCAGAAGAAGCAGGAGTCCTTTATTTGGTGGCTACACCTATCGGCAATCTCGATGATATCACGGTGCGGTGTCTAAATACGTTGCGTGAAGTCGATGTCATCGCGTGTGAAGATACGCGCCAGACAAGAAAGCTGCTGAATCATTTTCAAATCGAAAAACGTACGGTCAGCTATCACGAGCATAATAAGGAAGCAAGTGGAAATGGGCTGTTGCAGTGGCTTGCCGAGGGCAAGAAGATTGCCTTGGTAAGCGACGCTGGCTTGCCGGCTATTTCCGACCCGGGTGCGGAGCTGGTACGAGATGCGACCGCAGCGGGATTTCCTGTTATCCCCGTTCCAGGTGCCAATGCGGCGTTGACAGCTTTGATTGCTTCCGGTCTTCCTACTGATCGCTTCGTATTTTGCGGATTTATAGGCCGGGCAAACAAAGAAAGACGTGAAGAGCTGGAACGATTGAAGCGATATCCAGAAACGCTCATTTTTTATGAAGCTCCCCATCGAGTGGAAAAGACGCTTGCTGCCATGCGGGAGGCGTGGGGGAATCGGAGAGCTGTCCTGGCAAGAGAACTGACAAAGCGCTACGAGGAATTTGTGCGTGGGACGTTGGACGAGCTGCTGGAATGGCTCAGAAGCGGCGAGGTGCGCGGTGAGTTTTGTGTCATTGTCGAAGGGAACACCGGACCACTGGAAGCGGAAGTCGATGATACATGGTGGCAATCGCTGAGTATCGTGGAGCACGTGGATCATTACTGCGCACAAGGCATGGGGAAAAAGGAAGCCATCAAGCAAGCAGCCGATGATCGAAACGTATCCAAACGAGATGTTTACAACGAATATCATCGTGAATAGAAGGCAATGAGTGAGCAAAGCTGGCCGATACGGTCGGCTTTTTTTCTTTTCGTCATGTCGACGGTGTACGTGAATACGATGGTAATGGGCGTTGACGGTGTTTTCGGAAGGGAAGGAAGGGGGAATCAGCAGTGAGTATACGTGATTCTCGTTTTATTGTGAATACAGATGAAAAAGACGATCACTTCATTTTTACACTGCCGGTTACATGGAACAGTAGACCGTACGAATATGCCTGGGCCAAGCAATTTGCCAATCCGAATGATGTTGTGCTTGATTCGGCATGCGGGATATGCCATCCATTCAAATTTTATTTGGCTGATCAATGTCGAGAAGTACACGCTTGTGATCTCGATAATCGGATTCTGTCTAAGGAAGCGATCTATCAAGATATTGTGGACGTAATTGGAAAAAGAGTAGCAGACAGCTTGCCTGCGCATTATTTTGACGGTATTCATTATTGTCGAGCCAATTTGACCAACTTGCCGTACTCGAATCAAAAGTTTGATACGGTTTTTTGTATTTCTGTTCTTGAGCATCTCGAAGACCCGATTATGGTGCAAGCGTTGCGCGAATTGCACAGAGTGTTAAAAGACGATGGGCAGCTTGTACTCACTTTTGATTACCCGCTGATCAATTTAGTGCGACTGCAGCAAGTTTTGTCGGAGGTTGGGCTACAGTTTTCTAACGATGTATCCTTTGAAATGCCGGCTGATGTGGTCTATTCTGATTTGTATGCGCCTAGGCTGTTCTTCTTCCGAGCGCTGTTGAAGAAAAAATAGCAAACAAAAAGCCTTTGTGAGGCTCGTCCCACAAAGGCATGTTTATGTAATCAAATGATATTAGCGTTTAACAGGCATTTCTGTCAGGCAATCTTGGCACACGATTTTACCTTTAAAGTGAGATACTTTGTCAGCGTTTCCACAGAAGATACATGCAGGCTCATACTTTTTCAGGATGATGCGCTCTCCGTCAACGTAGATTTCCAAAGCATCTTTCTCAGCGATACCCAGAGTGCGGCGCAATTCGATTGGAATAACAACACGACCCAATTCATCTACTTTGCGAACGATACCGGTTGATTTCATCATAGTTAAAATCTCCTCCCAAAAACTGTATATGTCGATGCTATTGTTATACACTCATCATTTATCGTCAATATTCGACATTTTCTGTTGGGATAATCATACCAGCCATTCCCAAAGGTGTCAACATGATTTTGACAATTCCTTGAAAAGAAAAATGTTTTTTCAAAACGAAAATGCCGTTAAATCAGTGTTTCTCAAAGAATTGGAAGCGATATGGAAATTTTTTATGGATAAAATTTACTGGGATTATTGGGTGTCGAATAAGTCGATGAATGTCGAAACACATCAAGGCAATTCGACAAAAACTCCAAGTTTTCTCTTTTCTTCTTGTAATTTGTAAAGTTGGTATGAAGCAAGCGATAAAATTCCTTAGGAAAATGGGCTTGCCGAGGATGTTTACAAAACAGGTTGGTCGTGTACAATAGAGGATAAATGCAGCAAATGATACCAAACGACCATGATGGGAAGAGTAAGCCGATCCTCCTTATTTCAGAGAGCCGGGGTAGCTGAAAACCGGTATAAGTGAGCAAGCTGAACATGGACCCTGAGTCTTGCAGATGAACAGTGACGGCATTGACCGTACCTAGTAGTCTGTGACGTATGCCCACGTTACGGGTAGAGTCATGTTTTGACTCACCAAGTCTGTTCTCCGTGAGGGGACGGAGTGTTTGGGTGGTACCGCGAGATAGAGCTCGCCCCAATTTTTTTGGGGTGGGCTTTTCCTTATTTTAATAAACGTAAACAGGAGGGGAATAGTTGCAATGAAACCTACTTATTACATCACAACACCGATCTACTATCCGAGTAACAAACTCCACATCGGTAACGCCTACACCACAATCGCGTGTGATGCTATGGCTCGTTATAAGCGTTTGCGCGGCTATGATGTGTATTACCTGACAGGGACAGATGAGCATGGTCAAAAGCTCCAAGAGCGTGCTGCCGAGGATGGCAAACAACCGCTTGAATTCATCGACCCGATTGTCGATTGGGTAAAGGACCTGTGGCAAAAGCTCGACATCTCTTATGACGATTTCATCCGTACCACAGAGCCTCGTCATAAAGAGGTTGTACAAAAAGTGTTCCAGCGCCTGCTCGACCAAGGTGATATTTATTTGGGCGAGTATGAGGGCTTCTACTGTGTACCTTGCGAGGCTTTCTGGACAGAAACCCAAGCGAAAACGGACAACGGGTATGCTTGCCCAGACTGTGGTCGCGAAGTGAAAAAAGTGAAGGAGAAAAACTACTTCTTCCGCATGTCCAAGTATCAGGACAGACTGCTTGCGCACATCGAAGCAAACCCTGAATTTATTCAGCCGGAGAGCCGCCGCAACGAAATGATCAACAACTTCCTGAAGCCAGGTCTCCAGGATTTGTCTGTATCCCGTAGTACATTTGACTGGGGAATCAAGGTGCCAAGCGATCCAGAGCACGTCATTTACGTATGGATCGATGCATTGACGAACTATATCTCTGCTCTCGGCTATTTGTCCGAGGATGACAGCAAATATCGTAACTTCTGGCCTGCCAATGTTCATATGGTTGGAAAAGACATTTTGCGCTTCCATACGATCTACTGGCCAATCCTGTTGATGGCACTGGATATCCCATTGCCAAAACAAATTTTTGGTCATGGCTGGCTTCTGATGCCAGATGGAAAAATGTCAAAATCCAAGGGCAATGTCATTGATCCGAAGGTTTTGATCGACCGTTACGGTTCTGACGGCGTTCGCTACTTCCTGCTTCGTGAAATCAACTTCGGTCAGGATGGCATCTTCACGCCAGAATCGTTCGTACAGCGCCTGAACTACGACTTGGCTAATGACATCGGAAACCTGCTGAGCCGTACCGCTACGATGATTGAGAAATATTTCGATGGTATCGTTCCAGCGCCACAGGATGCAGGAGAGCCGGATGACAGCTTGATCGGCCTCGCGATGAAAACGAAAGCGCTGGTGGAAGAGCACATAGAAGAAATGCGCTTCTCCAATGCACTGGCTCACATCTGGGAACTGGTGGGACGTACAAACAAATACATCGACGAGACCATGCCTTGGAATTTGGCAAAAACCGAAGAAACCAAAGGTCGTCTGGCAACCGTTATGTACAATTTGGTGGAAAGCATCCGCATTAGCTCCGTGCTGATCCAACCGTTCATGACCAAAGCACCAGCGAAAATTTGGGACCAACTGGGTATTTTGGGCAATGAAGAAGCAACAAGCTGGGAATCTGCAAGTGTATGGGGTGGATTGCCTGCTGGAAGCACCGTTAGCCGCAAGGAACTGCTCTTCCCTCGTCTGGATGTTCAAGCAGAACTGGCTTTCATCGACGATTCGACAGCAGAGGCACGTCGCCAAGCAGAGGAAAACAAGAAAAAGCAAGCAGCTTTGAAAGGGGAAGCACCTGTGAGTGAGACAAACACTAACCAAACAGAAGCAGCAACGGACAAACCAGCTGATGCAAAAGAAGAAATTAGCATCGACGATTTTGGAAAAGTAGAGCTGCGCGTCGCACAGGTAGTGGAATGTGCCAAGCATCCAAATGCTGACAAACTGTTGGTTCTGCAATTGGATCTTGGCTACGAGAAGCGCCAGGTTGTTTCTGGTATCGCGAAATACTACTCCCCAGAAGATATGGTCGGCAAAAAAGTGATCCTCGTAGCTAACCTGAAGCCAGTGAAGCTTCGCGGCGAGCTATCTCAAGGGATGATCTTGGCAGCATCGGCAGGAGATCAGTTGACACTTGCGACTGTTGACCCAAGTATGCCAAATGGAGCAATCGTGAAGTAACGAGGGCAAGGAAAGGAAGGACCCATCTTGTTATTTGAAACCCATGCTCATCTAAATGCGAAGGAATTCGATGAAGATCGTGCAGAGGTCATTGCTCGTGCGCAAGAAAATGGCGTCAGTACAATTGTGAACATCGGATTCAACGCTGAAACAATTCCAACTTGCATGGATTTGGCTCATGCGTATGACTTTATTTACGCCGTCATCGGTTGGCATCCACAAGACGCCAAGGACATGACAGACGAACACCTAGAATGGATCGAGGAGCTCAGTCGTGATCCGAAAGTAGTGGGATTGGGTGAAATGGGCTTGGACTACTACTGGGATACGTCGCCACGTGATGTGCAGGCAGAGGTGTTTCGCAAGCAGATTCGTCTGGCTCGCAAGCTCGACATGCCGATCATCATCCACAATCGCGATGCGCACCAAGACGTTTTAACGATCCTGAAGGAAGAGAAGGCAGCAGATGTTGGCGGCATCATGCACTGCTTCTCTGGCAGCTGGGAAACAGCGAAGCAGGCACTCGATATGAATTTTTATATTTCGTTCGGTGGTCCGCTTACATTCAAAAATGCCAAGCAGCCAAAAGAAGTAGCAGCGAAGGTACCGCTAGACAAGCTGTTGATAGAGACAGATTGCCCGTATCTCACTCCGCATCCTTTCCGCGGGAAGCGAAATGAGAGTGGATATGTGCGCTACGTCTGTGAGGAAATGGCGAACATTCATGGTTTGTCTTACGAGGAAATGGCACAAATTACCGCAGACAACGCCAGACGTCTTTTTCGCATGAATGGTTAATAAAAACGGGAAATCACGATTGATTACGTGATTTCCCGTTTTTTTTGTGTTATGTAACCGGGTTCTACTCTATTTTGTCGACGCATACGATGAACAATGTGTCGAACGATTATTGTCCATCCGACATGGCTTCTCGACAGGTTTCTGCTACCATTCGCCATGCCTATTTTGCTAGTCTGGTACCATTATCGCTTCAGCCAAAAGGGAGGGTAAATTTGACAAAGCCGGGAAAGTGAAATACAATCAAAGCCGACCTTGTGAAGTACCGGCCACTTCCAGAATATTAGTGCAATTACATCGACCCTTACCTGGCTAGACAAGAAGAGCCTTGCGCTTTTCTAGGAAAAGGAGTGTGGGAAATGGAGTTACGCGCGATATGGGAAAGGTATAAGAATCGTGGGCTAGTCATGTTTGGCTGCCTTGCTCTTGTGCTCGTTCCCATGATTGGCTATTTCTCTGCCCAGGCTACTCAGCCAAAACAGGTCACTTTTTCGTTGGACGGAGAAAGCAAGACGGTCGCTACAAAAGCCAAGACCGTTGAGCAGTTCTTAACCGAGCGAAACATTACGGTAACGGAAAAGGATTCCCTTCAACCGACCCCCGAGACGAAGCTAAAAGACGGAGCACTCATTACTTTATATACAACCTGGTCCATACCAATCCAGGTTGACGGGCAGAAAAAAACGATAGAGACACTTAGTCGTGATGTTGCTGGTGCGTTGAAGGACGGCGGCATCGTGCTAGGTGAGAAGGACCGGGTAGAACCGGTATTGACCGCTACACTTACCAAGGACTCCTCGATCAGCGTAAAGCGGGTTGTTGAGAAAATGGTAAAAGTCGATGAGCGAGTCACCTTTCAAGAAATACGCAAAAATGATCCAGCGCTGGAAAAAGGTAAGACCCGCGTATTACAGAGCGGGCAAGAAGGTAAGGCAATTGCACACTATAAGCTAGTCATGGAAGATGGAAAAGAAGTCTCCCGTGATCTGGTCAAAAAAGATGTACTTGTACCGAAGAAAGATAATGTCGTAGCCGTGGGTACCGCAGTCCCAACGTTGCAGAAAAAGGGTCAACCAGATCGGGTCCTGGTTGCTTCAGCAGCGGGTCCGGTATCACGTGGTGGAAAAGTGTTTAGGCCGAAAAAAGTACTGAACGGGGTTACCCTGACTGCTTATACTCCTTCGGGAGGTGGCAAACACCCAAGCTCTCCGGGATATGGACGCACATCGACAGGGGTAAAAGCCAAGACAGGTCACACAATCGCTGTAGATCCTAAAGTCATTCCGTATGGATGGTGGGTGTACATTGAAGGTGTTGGGTATCGTCGAGCTGAAGATACGGGTGGTGCCATGAAAGGTGGCAAAATCGACGTATTCGTAGGCACGGAATCCGAGGCGAGGAAATTCGGTCGCAAGCGAAACAAAACTGTATATATCATTGGACCACAGAAGCCTTAGGACAGGAGCGATTGCTCCTGTTCTTCTGTTTCCTACATGGTTATTGTGATAAGCTGTTTGTTAGTTAGACGATCTTTTTTACCAAATGTTACATGTATTTTTGGCTTTGGGTACGGTTTTTTTTGGAACACTAGTATCGTACCGACTTTGTACGAAAGTGGGAGCACATGATGAAGATCAAGGAAGTCATCGTGGTGGAAGGACGAGACGATACCGCAGCAATCAAGCGTGCGGTTAATGCCGATACGATTGAAACTGGTGGTTCTGCCATTCATAAAAGAACGATTGAAAAAATCAGGCTGGCGCAACAAAAACGCGGTGTTATTATTTTTACAGACCCTGATTATCAAGGGGAGCGCATCCGAAAAATTATTAGCAAGTCGGTTCCAGGCTGCAAGCACGCATTTATTACCCAGGAGGACGGGACCAAAAAGGGCGACATCGGCGTTGAGAACGCGTCACCTGACGTGATTATTCGTGCGCTTTCAGAGGTGCGTACCGAAATGGCGGAAACGGCTGGAGAGATTACCTCAGACGATCTGTTGGCAAATGGCCTTACGTCCGGAGTAGATGCTAAAGATCGCAGAATTAAGCTGGGAGAAGCATTGGGGATCGGATACGCCAACGCCAAGCAAATGCTGCAGCGGCTCAATGCCTTCCAAATCAGTCGAGCAGAATTCGAAGCGGCCATTACGGCTATCAACAAAGAGAGGGAGTAAGCCATGACCCAAATAGCGGGCAAGGATATTGCGACACCTACGCGTACAAAAGAAATATTGGAGAAGTACGGCTTTTCTTTTAAGAAGAGTCTGGGCCAGAACTTCCTGATAGACACCAACATTTTACATAACATTGTTTCAGAGGCAGACCTTACCAAGGAAAAGGGAGCGATTGAAATTGGGCCCGGTATCGGTGCGCTGACGGAGCAATTGGGACGAGCAGCCAAAAAAGTAATGGCGATCGAAATTGACCAGCGTCTTTTGCCTATTTTGCAGGACACGCTGTCACCCTATGAAAATATTGAAGTCGTTCATGGGGACGTACTGGAGCTGGATCTGAAGAAGTTAATAGAAGAAAAGATGACAGGAGTGGAAAAGCTGAGCGTAGTGGCGAATCTGCCTTACTATGTGACGACCCCCATCCTGATGAAGCTGTTGGAAGAGAGATTGCCCCTCGAAAACATCGTGGTCATGATTCAAAAGGAAGTGGCAGAGAGAATTGCAGCCAAACCAGGAACGAAAGACTATGGCTCTCTTTCAGTCGCAGCTCAATTCTATGCAGAAACAGAAGTAGCGATGATTGTGCCTGCAAGTGTGTTCATTCCGCGTCCGAATGTCGACTCGGCAGTGATTCGCTTAAAGGTAAGGGATCGTCCTCCAGTGGAAGTAGACGACCAGGATGTGTTTTTCCGGGTGGTACGCAGCTCGTTTGCGCAGCGCCGTAAGACGTTGTTGAACAACCTAATGAACGGACTGTTTCCTAAAACCCAAAAGGATGAAGTAATACAGATGCTCACTGACATCGGGATCAATCCGACTCGACGTGGTGAAACACTCAGTTTGGACGAATTTGCCCGCCTAGCGAACGAAGGTATGCGCCGCGGACTGATTACATAAATCGTGTAGACGACCCCCTTGTTTTTGGGCGAGATCACCCAAGAATGGGGGTTTTTGTGTATTTATGCCCTTTATGCATATCTTTTGACAAATATCTACGTTTTTTATGAAAAAAACCCCGTTGACAAAATATCTACAGGGTTGCTATAATTTTTTATTTCTTTGACAAAATATAAGTGAGCTGTTATAATAGATGTAAGCGAGGTGGATGGAACAATGGCAAGAAACGCGTTACTTGACATTAAACGCAGTTTAGACGGACACATCGGTGAGCGCATCCTGCTGAAGGCTAATGGCGGTCGCCGCAAAACCGTTGAACGTAGTGGCATCCTCGAAGAAACTTACCCATCTGTGTTTGTGGTAAAGCTGGATGACGACCAACTCTTTGAGCGGGTATCTTACAGCTATGCTGACATCTTGACGGAAACAGTAGAATTGACGGTGTGCCGCGAAAACGAGCACATCCGCATCACATTTGTACAACAGTAGAGCCCTTTTGGGTTCTACTGTTTTGTTTTTTATATCGAAAAGCTCTGAACATTTGGTTGAGGCAATAAAAAGAGCAGCATAGAGCACACTAAGCCTGTCAACGAGAAGGAGGGTGCTATGGGTCGCAGACGAGGACTGATGTCAGAGCAGTTTAAGATGGAACTGGCCAAAGAGCTTGGGTTTTACGATACAGTAAAAGCCGAGGGTTGGGGAGGCATCACGACACGGGATGCGGGTAACATGGTCAAGCGTGCTGTTCAGCTTGCTGAGGAAGCATTAGCCGCTAAGCGATTGTAGCATTTAGTTTGATCGTACGGACGTTTCTCACCATATAAACACTCGTTGACAAGGCCGGGGCAACCCGGTTTTTTTTCTGTAAAGAGAGCTGAATTTTCGAAATACCCATAATGATCTCGATCCTATTCTTTTTAATTGATCAAGTGGCATGGGAGAGTTTGCCTATGCTACAATAAGAGACTAGGAAATTTAGAAAGTAGGCAGAGGTGAATTACGTGCGTATCTCGGTCAAAGCTCCGGCCAAAATTAATTTGACTCTCGACGTGCTTGCCAAACGGCCGGACGGTTATCACGAAGTGGAAATGGTGATGACAACCGTAGACTTGGCAGATCGTGTGGACATGACTCTACGCGAAGATGGTGAGATTACGCTGGACTGTTCTGCCAGCTTCGTACCGGATGATATCCGTAACCACGCATATAAAGCGGCAACGCTCATGAAAGAAAAATTTCAAGTACGCCAGGGCGTACACTTGTATATCGACAAACAAATTCCGGTTGCGGCTGGACTGGCAGGTGGCAGTAGTGATGCAGCAGCAACACTACGCGGCTTGAACCATTTGTGGAATCTCGGGTTGACCAGAGATGAGCTGGCCAAAATCGGAGCAGAAATTGGCTCTGATGTGCCATTTTGCGTTTATGGAGGAACAGCGTTGGCGACAGGGCGTGGCGAACAGATTGCGCATCTGGGAGCGCCTGCACCGTGCTGGGTCATTCTAGCCAAGCCGCCTATCGGAGTATCTACCCCGGATGTATACGGAAACCTGCGTGTGGCCCAGATCGATAATCATCCCGATACCCAACAAATGCTGCAAGCCATCGCGACTCAAGACTTTTCACTCATGTGCCAATCTCTTGGGAATGTGTTGGAGAACGTCACGCTATCGCTCCATCCACAAGTAAGACAGATCAAGGATCTCATGGTCGCTTCGGGGGCAGATGGTGTCCTGATGTCTGGCAGTGGTCCTACTGTGTTTGCTCTTGTGCAAAAGGAAGCGAAAGTACATCGGATCTACAACGCGTTGCGAGGTTTTGTCAAAGATGTGTTTGTTGTCCGAATGTTAGGCGCTCAAGATGGGGAAATACTTGCATAAACCCGTATGGAAATGATACATTATCAGCATAATATTCGGTTTTGGAGGAAGAGCCATGAAGAAATTGCGCAGAAGTGCACGTCTGGTTGATATGACGCAGCACTTGCTCGCCCATCCCCATACGCTGACTCCTCTCACTCTGTTCGCGGAACAATACGGCGCAGCGAAATCATCCATCAGTGAAGACTTGTCTATCATCAAAGAGGCTTTTGAAGTCCAAGGGGTAGGCTTGTTGAAAACGGTGGCGGGAGCGGCAGGCGGAGTGAAGTATATTCCACAGGTCAAAACGGAAGAGGCCCTTCACTTCATGCGCGAACTGATCGGTCAACTCGCTAATCCAGAGAGACTTTTGCCAGGTGGATACTTGTACATGTCCGACATTCTCGGGAATCCACAAACGATGGCGAAGATCGGAAAGCTCTTTGCAACCGCTTATGCGGATAAAAATGTGGATGTCGTTATGACGGTGGAAACAAAGGGGATTCCACTTGCGTATGCGACGGCTATGTTTTTGAATGTGCCTGTTGTGATTGTGCGCCGTGACAACAAGGTGACTGAAGGTTCAGTAGTGAGCATTAACTATGTATCGGGTTCCAGTAAACGAATTCAAACCATGTCACTCGCTCGCCGCGGTTTGGCCGAGCAGTCTCGCGTCCTCATTGTGGATGACTTTATGAAAGCTGGCGGGACATTGCGGGGCATGATTGATCTGTTGCAGGAATTCCGTGCAACCGTAGTAGGGTGCGGCGTACTGGTAGAAACAACAGCGGATGTTTCTGAGCGTTTGGTAGATGAATATGTATCGCTTGCAAAACTGCAGGATGTAGACTTCAAGGGCAAGCAAATTGAAATAGAGCTAGGCAGTTTTTTTGAAAATAGAGGGGAGTAGATAGGTATGGCAATCTCTTTTGTTTCAACTGACAAGGCTCCTGCCGCTATTGGTCCTTACAGCCAAGCTGCGAAGGTAGGTCCATTTCTTTTTGCATCGGGTCAAATTCCGCTGCGTGCTGACGGCACTTTGGTAGAAGGTGACGTCGTGGAGCAAACCCATCAGGTTTTTTCCAACATTCAAGCAGTACTAGCAGAAGCCGGTGGCAACCTGACGAACGTAGTGAAGGCGACTGTATTCATCAAAGACATGAATGATTTTGGCCAACTGAATGAAGTGTACGGCCACTATTTCGGCGATCACAAGCCAGCTCGTTCCACTGTGGAAGTGGCACGTCTGCCACGCGACGTAAAAGTCGAGATCGAAATTGTAGCTTATATCGAATAGAAAAAATTGGAAAATAGCCTGATGCCACGCGCGTTAGGCTTTTTTTTTTGTGTGATTGTAGAAAATTTCCAAAAAATGACATATAAACATATTTATATATTTTTTCAAATATTGCATAATGGTAAGCAGGAATATTTACCCAGCGAGTGGAAATAATCCTAAACGCGTTACATAGATAAAGGGAGTGAACTAGATGGAAGTAACAGACGTAAGGCTGCGCCGAGTGAATACGGATGGTAGGATGAAAGCGATTGCATCCATTACAATTGACCATGAGTTTGTGGTTCATGATATCCGTGTCATTGACGGAAACAATGGTATGTTTGTAGCTATGCCGAGCAAGCGTACACCAGATGGAGAATTCCGTGATATTGCCCATCCGATTTCTTCGACTACCCGTGAAAAAATCCAGGCAGCAGTTCTCACAGAATACGACCGCGTAGGTCAAGAGGAAGAAAGCACTATCGAAGCTGGTGCTTAAAACACACAAAGCACCCTGTCACTTGCGGCAGGGTGCTTCGGCGTCCGTTAACCATAACATTTTTTTAGGTCGTTCAAAATAATTTCTCGGTCCATGCCTTCCCCGATGAAAACAGCCACCATTTTTGGTCCGAAATTTTCAAAAGGGAACAGGAGCACCTGATTATCGGTATGTTGAAACGAGATCAGCTCGGGCTTTCCGTGAAACTGGACGTAACCTTTTGCCCGATAGACGTTTTTGGGGAGATCGTATAGGAAGTCCTCGAATTTTTTCGCGTCTACTGGTCCGGTGAATACATAGGAAAATGTTTCGATACTATTGTAGAGAGAGGGCTGGCTTGTTTTTAGGCCAAGGGATTGCTTGAGCCTGTCCATCGTGGACATTCGGCCGATGCTTTTCTGTACGGCAATAGGGCGGTTTGTCTCGTTGTCGAGCGGTCGCTCATGAACGGTGCGTTTGACAGACAAAAGCCGGGAGACTTCAATTTCCGCCTGAACAGTAGCATGTATGGGTGCAGTGGGATTGATTTCACTGAGCTTTTGACGAACCCGCTCTATGACATCAGGACTGGTCAAATCGGTTTTGTTCAAAAGAAGCAAGTCTGCGTAACGCACTTGGTTTCGAATCGTTTTGACCAGAGTGCCAGTCGAGGAGAATCGGGAGTTGAGGTCCAGAAAGCGAGAGGCGTCGACAACACTAATGGTCCCTTTTAACTCCAGTCGATCATACAGCTCTGGATGGGTAATCGTATCGATGACATCAAGTGGATCGGCTACGCCAGTAGTCTCGATGAGGATTCGGTCTGGCGCAATGGCGTTCATAATATCTTTCAAACCCTCCGTCAGCTCGCCCTTGATCGAGCAGCAGATGCAGCCATCGAGCATTTTTTTGACAGGAAAGCCGAAGCCTTGCAATTGTTCCCCGTCAATATCTTCCTCCCCCATTTCATTCATCAAGACGACTACTTTCTGGTCTGTGATGCGCAAATGAGTCAGCCATTGTTGCAAAAGGGTGGTTTTTCCGCTTCCTAAATACCCAGTCAGCAAGTATACCTCTGCGCTCATCTAATCCTACCTCCTTCAAAATAACCCCTTTCGCCCAACAATATATCACATTTCTGTCAGAAAATTAAATGTTGTCTGCCTTGTGTCTAACTACTGGCAATGCAAGGAATCGGGGATAATCCTGTATCGATTGTCTTGAAATTCACATATGAATTAGGATATAGTCATTGTGGAACTTCTACGATGGAGGGTTGACATGTCTAAGATCCATGCCGTGGTTCTGGCTGCTGGTCAGGGTACACGGATGAAATCGAAGCTGTACAAAGTCCTGCACCCTGTGTGCGGAAAGCCTATGGTTCAGCATGTAGTCGATACGATGGCGTCCATGCAGGTTCAGGATATCGTTGTCGTCGTAGGTCATGGTGCTGACGCTGTCCGCGCCAAGCTAGGCGAGGATATCACTTATGCACTGCAAGAAGAACAGTTGGGAACGGCACATGCCGTTTCGCAGGCAGCGCCGTTTTTACAGGATAAAGAAGGAACTACGTTTCTTTTATATGGCGACGTTCCCCTCTTGTCAGCGACTACGTTGTCGGCCTTGCTGACCTATCACGAGGAGCAGCAAGCGGCTGCAACTGTATTAACCGCCGTATTACCTGATGCAACAGGTTATGGGCGTATCGTGCGCAATGAGGCGGGCGAAGTATTGCGAATCGTGGAACATAAGGACGCTACAGAAGCGGAACGGGCGATCAGAGAAATTAATACGGGCATATACTGCTATGACAACCGAAAATTATGGAAAGCCTTGGCGGAAGTGAAAAATGACAACGCACAAGGCGAATACTATGTAACAGACGTTGTCGGTATTTTGCGTGAGGCAGGTGAAAAGGTAGTTGGGTACGAAGCGGTTGACCCGGAGGAAACGATGGGTGTGAACGATCGTGTACAGCTATCCGAAGCAGAAGCCTACATGAAAAAACGTATTATGATTGGTCACATGCGAAATGGTGTGACAATCATCGATCCAGCTTCTACGTACATCGAAACTGATGTGAAGATTGAGGCAGATACCGTGATCCACCCAGGTTCTTTCCTGCGTGGACAAACAACCGTGGGAGCTGATTGTGTAATCGGACCTCAAGCGGATCTGACGAATGTGGAAGTAGCGAGTGGCGTGACCATTTCTTACTCGGTAATGGTTGATTCGAGTGTGGAAAGCGAGTCTTCTGTTGGGCCATTTGCTTATGTTCGACCAGGAACACAGATTGGAAGCAATGCTAAAATCGGTGATTTCGTGGAATTGAAAAATGCGAAAATTGGTGACGGTACGAAGGTTCCTCATCTCAGCTATGTAGGAGATGCGGAGATCGGAGACGGAGTCAATATTGGCTGTGGAACGATTACCGTCAACTACGATGGGGCAGTAAAGCATAAAACGACAGTAAAAGACGGCGCATTCATCGGTTGCAACAGCAATCTGGTGGCGCCCGTTACAGTTGGACAAAGTGCTTATGTAGCTGCTGGCTCGACCATTAACCAAGATGTGCCGGATAATGCGCTTGCGATCGCACGTGAGCGTCAAGTCAATAAGATCGATTACGCGAACAAAATGCCTCGCAAGGGCAAAAAGCAATCATAAACGGGAGGTTCTTGAGAAGATCATGGCTAACTACCGCGACCCAAAACTGAAGGTATTTACGTGCAACGCAAACCCGGAACTGGCAAAAGAAATCGCCGAACACATCGGTGTACCACTCGGAAACGCACAAGTAGTGCGCTTTAGTGATGGCGAATGCCAACTCAAACTCAATGAAAGCGTTCGCGGTTGTGACGTATTTGTCATTCAGCCAACATCTGCTCCCGTTAATGAGCATCTGATGGAGCTTTTGGTCATGGTCGATGCATTGAAGCGCGCTTCGGCTAAGAGTATTAACGTGGTAATTCCTTACTACGGCTACGCTCGTCAAGATCGCAAAGCACGTGCACGTGATCCAATCACAGCCAAGCTGGTTGCTAACCTGATCGAGACTGCAGGTGCACAACGTGTGATTACGATGGATCTGCACGCAACACAAATCCAAGGCTTCTTCGATATTCCAGTTGATCATCTGCTGGGTGTGCCTATCTTGGGTAAACACTTCTCTGAAAAAGGTCTGAAAGATATCGTTGTCGTATCTCCAGACCACGGTGGAGTGACTCGTGCTCGTAAATTGGCAGAACGTCTGGAAGCGCCTATTGCCATTATTGACAAACGCCGCCCAGAACCAAACGTAGCCGAAGTAATGAACATCGTAGGTAACATCGAAGGCAAAACAGCGATCATCATCGACGATATTATCGATACCGCTGGAACGATCACACTGGCTGCAAGTGCACTTGTAGAAGCAGGCGCACGTGAAGTATATGCATGCTGCACGCACCCAGTTCTGTCTGGTCCTGCTATCGAGCGTATTGCTAACTCGACGATCAAAGAACTGATTGTGACCAACTCGATCCCGCTGACAGAAGAACAAATTATCGATAAGATTACCGTTCTTTCCGTAGCGCCAATCATTGGTGAAGCAATCATTCGTGTTCACGAAGAGCTTTCCGTAAGCAAGTTGTTCGATTAATATACAATCCCCTGTAGGGGATTGAACTAAACCTCCGATGGACAAGCTAGTGAGGAAACTTTTACTAGCAGTCCGAAGGAGGTTTTTTTGTGGAACAATTACAGGCACAGTCTCGTGAAAAAAAGACAGGCAATGCTGTAAAGGTACTGCGCAAGGAAGGCTGGGTTCCCGGTATTATGTACGGCAGCGAAGTGGGCAATAAGCCGATTCAGCTCAAAGGAAGAGAACTGGATGCGGCCCTGCGTCATCAGACGACGAATAAGCCATTTCGGTTGAGTGTAGACGGGGACACGCACGATGTCATGGTTTATGAGCTGCAACGGCATCCTTTGCAGGGAAACATTTTGCATGCAGATTTTAAGAAGATCAATATGAATGAAAAAATACACACGTCCGTACCTGTCCTCATGACAGGAGATCCGGAGTTGGGTGTGGCTACTCTTGTCCGCCATAGTGTGGAAGTGACTTGCTTGCCAGGTAATATACCAGAATCGTTCCTAGTCGATGTAGACGGGTTCAACATCGGGGATATCGTTTTGGTAGCGGATCTGACAGTCCCGCCAGGAGTGGAGCTAGGGCTTGATTCCACGGAAGTGCTGATCAGTGTCCTGCCAGTTAAGGTCAAGTCCGAAGAATCGATTGATGCGGAGCAAGAAGCAGAGGCAGTGGCCGAAAAAGCAGGAACCGCTAACGAATAAAATCATGGCTTAAAAAAAGAAGGGCGAGGTGATTTCATCTCTGCCCTTCTACTTTTGTTCACGTAACCATTCGAGTACAATGGGGAGAGAGTGGGAGGGAATAAGCGTGAAAGTCATAATTGGATTGGGTAATCCCGGCAAAAAATATGAAGACACCAGACATAATGCTGGCTTTATGGCCATAGATAAGATTAGCGACAAATGGGGAATTCCTGTTACGCAAAACAAGTTTCGTGCACTAGTTGGCGAAGGCCGAATCGAAGGCGAGAAGGTGCTGCTGGTGAAGCCGCAGACGTACATGAATCTCTCTGGTGAATCGGTAGCGGAAGTCCTCAAGTTTTACAAACTGATTCCAGACGATCTCGTTGTTATCTACGACGATCTTGATTTGCCGACCGGACATCTTCGTCTGCGAGAAAAAGGCAGCGCTGGTGGGCACAACGGCATCAAATCGATGATTCAGCATTTGGGCACACAGGAGTTTAAACGAATCAAGGTAGGAATCAGTCGTCCTGAACCAGGGCGGAGCGTCAGCGACTATGTTTTGAATACGTTTCCAGTGGCGGAAAGAGCCGACATTCAAGAAGCGGTGAGCGTGGCTGCTGAAGCATGCGCCATGTGGACAAGAGAGTCGTTTTTAAAGGTCATGAACCATTACAACAGCTTGAAGAAGTAGTATGATTTCCCACCCAATCGTCCATACTAACCGATAGGAACAGTATGGGGGTGGTATGTGCATGAGCATACGCTATACATGTCGTTGCTGCGGCATGAAGATTGCAGAATTTGACGAATCGCAAGTAACAGAAGCGCAGCTCGGGTTTGATTCCTTGACCCCGGAGGAACGTGCTCTTATAATATCGAGAGAACAAAGTGGAGATACGGTCGTCAGCATCACGTGCGACTATTGCCGTGAAGCGCTGATTCAGCATCCAGAGCTTTCGCTAGTCGGAAACCCACTTCAATAAGTGGATACGCATTAGGAAGGCTTGCACTGACAAGGCCTTAGCTTGGGGAGCTAAGGCTTCTTTTCGCATGGCTGACCTGCGGTTATTGTGAACGTGAGCGAGGCTCTGCTTTTAGTTGACAGAAGAATTAGAGAGGGGATTAGTGAATGCAAGTCATCATTAACCCGATGAAACAGGACACGAATGTCGGGACAATCGTGGCTGGTTTGGAGAAGGGGCTTCATGAGCAGCTTGTCTCTGGCTTAGCTGGTTCCGCCCGGCAAGTATTGATGGCGTCATTGCAACAAATGTCAGATCGTCCGGTCTGCGTAGTGACGCATAACATGTACCAAGCACAAAAAGTATACGAAGATTTGATCGAGTTGGTTCCCTCTGATCAGGTGTTGCTTTATCCCGGTAATGAGCTGATTGGCTCTGAGCTTGCCATTGCCAGCCCTGAAATGCTGGCGCAGCGAATTCATGTATTCAACCGTCTGGCCCAAGGCTTTACGGGTTTTTTGGTTGCACCTTTTGCTGGCTTGCGTCGCTTAGTCGTTCCCCCGCAAGTATGGAAGGAAGCACAAATTCAGTTATCTGTCGGTGATGAGCTCGATATTGATTCCTTTTTACTCCGATGTATTGAGCTTGGCTATGAGAGAGTGGACATGGTCGAGCGCAAGGGAGAAATGAGTATTCGCGGTGGAATTATCGATTTGTATCCGATCGATTCGGAGTGGCCGGTGCGGATTGAGCTGTTTGATGTGGAGATCGACTCGATCCGTACGTTTGACATGCTCTCCCAACGGTCACTGGAATCCGTCCAGACTTATATTCTCGGTCCGGCAAAAGAAATGATCGCTTCGACTCCGTTATTGCAGGAATCGGCTGTTCGCTTGGAACAAAAGCTGGGAGAAACCATCGCCAATTTGAAGGATGGGGCTGCCAAGGAAAAAGTCATGGAGCGAATCGGCTCTGATGCAGAGAGAATGAAGCAAGGACAGCGTTTTGCACAGCTGTATTCGTACATCTCTGTCATTTACCCGACGGGTGATACCTTATTGTCCTATATGCCTTCCGATACCTTGCTGATCGTTGATGAGCCTTCCCGTGTGTTGGATACGGCAGCGCAATTGCAAAAAGAAGAAGGGGAATGGCTGACAGGACGCATCATCCAGGGCGAATACATGTCCAATCTCAGCCTGTCGCGCACGTACGACGAGATCGTGTCGACGAAAAAGCGCCAGATCGTTTACCTCTCCCTATTTTTGAGACAATCACCAAAGACTCAGCCGCAAAACATCGTGAATCTGACTTGTCGTACCATGCAAAACTTCCATGGACAGATGAACGTACTGAAAACAGAACTAGCTCGTTGGAAGAAGTCCCAGGATCAGATCGTCTTTGTCGCAGCTGATTTGGAGCGTGCAAAGCGACTGGAGCGTGTCCTGCATGACTACGAAATGGAAGCGGATGTTTTAACTGATGCAGTGGAAACGGTGCCTCCGGGGCGTCCTACGATCATTTTAGGAAATCTCCAGACAGGCTTTGAGCTGCCATTAAACAAGCTGGTCGTTATTACGGAAGGCGAAGTTTTTACAGCAAAACAGCGCAAGGCACGCAAAGTTCAACAGACGATGAACAACGCCGAGCGTATCAAAAACTACCTTGAGCTCAAGCCCGGTGATTTCGTCGTCCACGTCAATCACGGGATTGGGAAATACCTCGGAATTGAAACCAAGGAAATTCTCGGAATTCATAAAGATTACCTTCATATTCAATACGCGGCAGGAGACAGTCTGTTTGTTCCGATTGATCAAATCGACCATGTGCAGAAGTACGTGGCGAGCGAAGAGGCACAGCCGAAGATTTACAGCTTGGGCGGCAGCGAGTGGAAACGGGTCAAAAATAAAGTCCAGTCGTCTGTAAAGGATATCGCTGAAGATTTGATCAAGCTGTACGCAGCACGCGAAGCGGCTGTCGGGCATACATTCTCTCCCGACACGACAGAGCAGCGTGAATTTGAGGCGATGTTCCCGTATCAGGAAACACAAGACCAGCTCCGCGCGATTTCTGAAGTCAAAGCGGACATGGAGCGCAAACGTCCGATGGATCGCCTCGTTTGTGGGGACGTGGGTTACGGGAAGACAGAGGTTGCGATTCGTGCTGCCTTCAAGTCTGTCATGGACGGAAAACAGGTAGCCGTTTTGGTTCCAACTACGATTCTGGCTCAGCAGCATTACGAGACGTTCCGTGAGCGTTTTGCGGAATATCCGATCCGCGTGGAGGTATTGAGTCGATTCCGTTCGCGCAAAGAGCAGAATGCCACGTTAAAAGGACTGAAGGAAGGCACAGTCGATGTCGTCATCGGTACGCACCGTCTCCTTTCCAAAGACCTGACATTCCGCGAGCTCGGTCTGTTAATCGTAGACGAGGAGCAGCGCTTCGGTGTGAGCCACAAGGAAAAGCTCAAGCAGATCAAAACGAATGTGGATGTCATGACACTGACCGCTACGCCGATTCCACGTACCTTGCACATGTCGATGCTCGGTGTGCGTGATTTGTCTGTTATCGAAACACCGCCAGAAAATCGTTTTCCGGTGCAGACGTATGTGATGGATTACAGCCCTGCTTTGGTTCGCGAAGCGATTGAGCGTGAGATGGCTCGTGATGGTCAAGTGTTCTTCCTCTACAACCAAGTACAAGGAATCGAACAGATGGCGGAGCAGATTTCTATGCTCGTTCCTGACGCGCGCATCGCTGTGGCGCATGGGCAGATGAACGAAAGTGAGCTGGAGGGCGTCATTCTCGACTTTTTGGAAGGGAATTTTGACGTATTGGTCAGCACGACGATCATTGAGACCGGGGTGGACATCCCGAACGTCAATACGCTGATTATTTACAATGCAGATAAAATGGGCTTGTCCCAGCTGTATCAGCTGCGTGGACGTGTAGGTCGTTCCAACCGAATTGCGTACGCTTACTTTACGTATCAACGGGACAAGGTGCTGACAGAGGTAGCGGAAAAACGTCTGCAAGCCATCAAGGAATTTACCGAGCTCGGCTCTGGTTTCAAGATCGCGATGCGAGACTTGTCCATTCGTGGAGCCGGTAATTTGCTGGGCGCGGAGCAGCATGGTTTTATTAATACGGTCGGATTCGACTTGTACAGCCAGATGCTGAAAGAGGCCATTGATGAGCTAAAGGGCGAAGTCAAACACGAAATTGTCACACCTGTGGAGATCAATCTGCAACTGGATGCCTATATTCCGTCGATGTACATTACGGACAGCCGACAAAAAATCGAGATGTACAAAAAGTTTGTCGCGGTGTCTACATTGGAAGACGTCGACGATTTGGCAGAGGAGCTGCTAGACCGTTTTGGACCAGTTCCGAAGCCGGTTGATAATCTGTTGACCATTTCCCGTTTGCGTGTGTATGCCCTGAAGCATCACATCACCGAAATTAGCCAAAAGAATCCAGACGAGATTAAATTGTTCCTGCACCCTAGTCAGAACAACAACATCGATGGTGGAGCCTTGTTTGCACTTACCAGTAACTGGAGCAAGAGGGTTGGGCTGTCGGGTGGACAACAGATCACGATTGCTGTTAAAGTAAAGGGGTTAAAAGAAGATGAGGGCGTGCAGTTGGTTGAAAAGCTGCTGCGTCAATTTCACCAGGTGCGAAGAGACACCGGTACGGAAAGCCCCGTGTCTTAACTGACAAAATGGGCTTGCCCGGGAAGGGAGAACCTTATTTATGAAACGTTCTGTAGCGATTCTATCTTCGGCTGTTCTGGTCGTTGCACTCATGACTGGTTGCGGCGGAAAAGCAGAAGAAGCGAAACAAGAATCAAAAACTCCAGCGAATCAGACAGATGGCAGCAATCAAGCTGCTAATGATCCTTTGGTACAATTCCCTAAACTCACTCTGCCTTACGCAGCAGACCCGAAAGCGGTCATTGTGGAGTATCAAGGAGGAACTGTAACAGGAAATGAGTTCGAAGAGTTCCTGCGTGTCATTAACTTCATGAACCCACAACAAGGTACCATGATTGAAATGGCAGATAGCAACTCACTGAAAGCTTTTGCGCGTGAGTATACAGCTACCAAGGTTTTGGCTAGCCGTTCTGACGATGCCATGAAAAAAGAGGCCAAAGAACTCGCTGAGAAAACCTTCGAGAAAATCAAAACGCAGTACATGGGCTTTTTGGGCAAGGATGAAGCTCAGTTCACCAAGCTCTTGGAAGGTCAAGGCGTAACGAAGGACATGATCGTCAATCAGATGAACCTGATCAACCAGTCCATCAATGTGATGAAAAAGAATATCGACGATGCTACGATGAAGCAAACCTATGATCAAATGGACAAAGCTTCCCGTACCGTTGCTTCTGTTCGCCACATCCTGATCTCTACCGAAAAGCGCACACCAGAAGAGGCGTTGAAAATCTCCAACGACTTGGTAGCGCGCCTGAAAAAGGGTGAAGACTTCGCGAAGCTGGCAAAAGAGTTTACAGATGACCCAGGCAGCAAGGAGTCTGGCGGCTTGTACGAAAATGCGGATGTAACGCAATGGGTACCAGAATTTAAAGAAGCATCGCTGACACAAAAAGTCGGTGAAGTTGGCCCGCCAGTAAAAACTGATTTTGGTTACCATATTATTAAGGTCGAGAATCGCAAAGAAAAGACCTTTGATGAGATGAAAGAACAGCTCCGCGCGAGTTCTTTGGAGAAAGCCTACGATGCTTTCGCCAAGAACGAGCTG
Organism: Brevibacillus sp. HB1.4B; assembly: GCF_013284285.1. NCBI lineage: Bacteria > Bacillati > Bacillota > Bacilli > Caryophanales > Paenibacillaceae > Brevibacillus > Brevibacillus sp. HB1.4B. The sequence continues at coordinate 36,149 of NZ_JABSUT010000015.1, read as the reverse complement.
GACAAGCTCATTACGAAATTCAACATCCCGCAGTCCAAAAACGACGCTCCGGCGAAGAAATAAGAAGTCCGAAGAAAAACAGGGAATTCGTTTCCCTGTTTTTTCGTTTTCTCGCATATTCTTCAAACATGGGCAAATACTATTATCACTCGCTACCACCCGGGGGAGAGTAATTGAGGTAACTGGTAAAAATTGATACGATCACCCATAGTTAAAATTAGAATTTGAGGAAAAAATACAACTAACCAACCACCATCTATTCACTACCCACTTCTCAGGGAAAGCGAGGCAACAAGACATGAAAGCAACTGGTATCGTTCGTCGAATTGACGACCTCGGTAGGGTCGTGATTCCTAAGGAGATTCGTCGTACACTGCGCATTCGTGAGGGCGACCCGCTTGAGATTTTTGTGGATCGTGACGGAGAAGTCATTCTCAAAAAGTATTCACCAATTGGAGAATTGGGTGATTTTGCAAAAGAGTATGCCGACTCTTTGTATGAAAGCATGAATCATACCGTACTGATTTCAGACAGGGATACTGTCATTGCTGTGGCAGGTGCCTCCAAAAAGGAATACTTGGAGAAACCCATTGGTAGTATTGTTGAGAAATGCTTGGAGGAAAGAAAAACCCGACTGGAGAAAAACGTAGGCTCTTATGAAATTTGTCGTGATATGAACGAAACATATGGATCGTTCGTCGTTGCACCCATTGTGGCAGGAGGCGATCCAATCGGGTCCGTGATCCTCCTCAACAAAAACGAGTCAACCAAGATGAGTGATTTGGAGATCAAAATGTCGGAAACAGCGGCCGGTTTCCTGGCAAAGCAGATGGAGCAGTAGGATAGGATCAGCAAAAACAGCCTCGTACCCCGGGGCTGTTTTTCTTGTGCCTATGGCCTTGTGGTATAATGAACGAAGTTTTAGGTTGGAGAGGAGAAATTTCACGCACATGGCTCAAGAAAAGGCTTCCGTTCAATTTGTGAAAGGCGCGGCGATACTTGGAATTGCCGGTCTTGTCTCCAAGCTGTTAGGCGCTGTATACCGCATCCCATACCAAAACATTGCCGGAGATATCGGCTTGTACGTATATATGCAAGTATACCCGCTGTACACCACGTTGTTGATTCTGGCGACGGCGGGTTTTCCCATCGCCATCTCCAAGATCGTCTCAGAGCGCGTCGCTGTCGGGGATGCGATCGGGGCGCGCAGGGCGTTTCGAGTAGCCAGTATATCGCTGGTTGTTCTCGGGATCTTTTTCTTCTTCCTGTTATATGGAGGGGCACCTATGATTGCCCGTATGATGGGTGATGAGCATTTGATTACCCCGCTCCGAGCAGTAGCGTGGTCACTCCCGTTGGTGCCGATGGTTGCGATCTTGCGCGGCTATTTTCAGGGGCATCAAAATATGATGCCGACTGGCGTCTCTCAGGTTGCTGAGCAGTTCATTCGCGTGATTTTCATCCTGGTCGCTGCATTCTGGGCGATGAACATGTATCAGGACCCGTACATGGCTGGTACAGGTGCCGTTTTTGCTGCTTTTCCAGGTGCCATTGCTGCTATTCTCGTCTTGCTTTGGTATTGGAGAAAAGACAAGCAGATGGGGCTAACGACCATCAATCAAGTGCAGCAATCAACCGCGAATTCGTGGACCAATCGCCAGATATTACGTCATCTCTTGACCTATGCCGTTCCGATTTGTATGGGTGCACTGGTTTTGCCGCTTGTTCCGCTTGTAGACTCGATGACCGTCGTCAATATGCTGCAATGGAGCGGGACCCCGGAGGACTTAGCCAAGCTTTTGAAGGGTGCATTTGACCGTGGTCAGCCACTCATTCAGTTTGGTACGTTTTTCGCTACGTCCTTGTCTCTGGCATTAGTGCCTGCGATCAGTGAAGCTGTTGCTCAGCGCCAGCATCAATTGATCTCTCATCGTTCCGAAGTAGCGATTCGGTTGACCTTCCTGTTAGGATTGCCTGCTTCCTTTGGACTTGCTCTGTTGGCGGAGCCGATCAACGTCATGCTCTACGGAGACAGCAACGGTACCGAGGCCCTCGCTGTACAGTCCTTCACGATTATTTTCGCCACGGTGAGTATTGCCAGCGCGGGGATTTTGCAAGGCTTGGGACGTGTAATGCGACCTGCCCGCAACTTGTTTATTGGTGTATTGGTGAAGCTCATCCTCAATCTGGCGCTCGTTCCGTTCTGGGGCATCTCTGGTGCAGCAGTGTCCACCGTTTTAGCTTATTTGGTCGCCATGGGACTGAACGTTCTTGCGGTAAGCAAATACACGGGGGCACAAATCGGATTCCGCCAAACGGTGAAAAAGCCATTCATCTCCGTCGTGGTGATGTCGATTGTCGTGTTGCTGGTCGAGTGGCTCGCTAATACAGTGCTCGGCAGTACCGGACTTTCAAATCGCTTGTTCCATACGCTGGTAGGCTTGATTGCTGTCGGTTCAGGAGCATTGGTCTATTTGCTGGCACTTTTGAAAACGGGTGGACTTACGAGAAATGATATTCAATTTTTGCCAAAAGGAAAGCGAATTGCTTCGCTGTTAACGAAATATAAGCTCCTCCCAGCGGAGAAAGCGAGAATGAACGAAAAGGAGGCGTGACGAGTGGAAATGAAGAATAAGACCATTACCGTGGTCGGTCTTGGTGCCGGAGATTTGGACCAGCTCCCTTATGGCATCTATCGTACACTCAAAGCTGCCAAACAGCTGTATTTGCGCACGAAAGAGCATCCGGTCGTAGCCGATCTGATCGCAGAAGGCATCGCGATTGAGTCCTTTGATGCTGTATATGAGCAGCACGATACGTTTTCCGATGTGTACACCGATATTGTGGAGCGACTTTTTTCACAGGTAAACGAAGCAGGCAGTCTTGTCTATGCCGTGCCTGGCCATCCTTTGGTGGCGGAACGTACTGTGCAGCTGTTGTTGGCAGAGGGACCAAAACGTGGAGTAGAGATCGAAATTGGCGGTGGACAGAGCTTTATCGATCCGTTGTTTGCCCGCCTACATATCGACCCGATCGAGGGATTCTCTTTGCTAGATGGGACGGCGCTCGCTGCTCATCAAGTATCTCCGGGTCTGCATACGATTATCGCGCAAGTGTACGATGCCTTTGTGGCTTCTGATGTGAAGCTGACCTTGATGGAAGTGCTGCCGGACGATTACGAGGTGACGGTAGCGACTGCCGTAGGGGTAGCGGGACAAGAAATCATTGAGACAGTGCCGTTGTATGAACTGGACAGACTCGATCATTTCGGGAATTTGTCCCTGGTGTATGTACCGCCGACGAAGGATGAGAAGGTATCGTACCGCCAATTCTCCTACTTGAAGGAGATCGTTGCGATCCTGCGCAGTCCGGATGGATGCCCGTGGGATCGCGAGCAAACACATCAAAGCATCCGCAAAAACTTGATTGAAGAGACGTACGAGGTTTTGGAGACGATCGACGACGATGATCCAGATGCGATGTGTGAGGAGCTAGGTGATTTGTTGATGCAAATCATGCTGCATTCGCAGATGGCAGCCGAAGACGGATATTTTTCGGTAGATGATGTTGTCGCGACATTGAATGAAAAGCTAGTTCGCCGCCACCCGCACGTATTCGGGGAAAAGAGCGCGAATGATTCCGAGGAAGCACTGGCGAATTGGCAGGAGATCAAAGCACAGGAAAAAGCAGCAAAAGGTATCGATGTAACGGTTCAATCACAGTTGGCGGGAATACCACGTGATTTGCCAGCACTGATGTATGGGTACAAGCTGCAGAAAAAAGCAGCCCAAGTCGGCTTTGACTGGGATGATATTGCAGACGTGTACAAAAAGGTAGAAGAGGAGTACCGCGAGCTGCAAGAAGCATCAGAAGAAGAACGCGCTGGCGAGCTGGGTGATTTGCTATTTGCGGTAGTCAATCTGGCGCGCTTCCTGGGGCTCGATCCGGAAGCAGCCCTCGCGTTGACCAACAACAAGTTCAAGAAGCGCTTTTCCTATATTGAAGGCAAGCTGCAAGAGGCGGGTCGTACCTTCGAGCAGACAGACCTGCAAGAGATGGACAAATGGTGGGAGGAAGCCAAACATGAGACTTGATAAATATTTGAAAGTGTCTCGACTGATCAAGCGGCGCACGCTCGCAAAAGAAGTGTGCGACAAACAGCGTGTGGAAATCAACGATCGCCCTGCAAAGGCGTCCAGTAACGTAAAAATCGGCGACAAGCTGGCGATCCGTTTCGGACAAAAAATCGTGTCAGTAAAAGTAGAGGACATTAAGGAAAACCCGCGCAAGGAAGAAGCGGCTTCGCTGTATACAGTCATTGGCGAAGTTCCCGTTCCGCGTGATGAAAAAGAAGAAGACGCCTACCTCAAAGGGTAATGTACAACGAAAAGAGACTGCCGAGATGGCAGTCTTTTTTTAGGCTTTTTTTCCAAGCAAAGGATATAATGAGAGTACCTGAAGGCATTTCCGAAGGGATGTGTGCTGTGTGCAACAAAACGGAGTTCGAACGGGCTACTTTTTGTCTATTTCGCTTCTGTTATCATCTATCCTGTACTTTTTTGCCTCGAACTGGCCGCTTATGGTCAGGGAGCAAAAGATCGGCGTCAGTGTGGCAATCCTCGTTCTTTTTTATTTGTTATCCTATGGACTGCGTTTCATCAAACGTCATACGTTTTTGAGCAATTGGCTTCTGGTGGCTGGTGGCTTGGCCTTTGGCATCAGCGTGGCTTTGTTGGGGCAAATATACAATAGTCACGCCGATAGCTACATGCTGTTCGTCGTATGGCTCATTCCGAATTTGTTATTTGCGATTTTCACGCGCTATCAGCCGTTCTATGTCATCAGCTATGTCCTCGCTCATTTGGCCATTTACTTCTTTCTCCATCCATCAGTCATTCATGTAGCGCGCGAAGACGAGTGGTGGTTCATGATTTTTTGGTTGATTGCTTTGGGAAATATGGTCTTGTTCTGGCTAACTACGACAGGAAGGTTACATTCTAAACCGATTTACTACTTATCTTTTCTGACCTTTTCCGTCAGTCTTTTCTGGTCAGCTTTCACGGATGTATACGGTTCGTTTCCTGAGCTTTTATATGTCCTTACCGGGGGCATCCTGTTTGTCACGTTTTTAAAGTGGGTGCCGAGTCGCGGGCTTCTGATTGTGACAGCCTCGCTGCTCTCGCTGTTTGTGCTCGTTAAATTCATATCTTACATGGTGATGTATTATTCAGAAGGCTTCTTTATTTTGATGCTGCTGCTGACCGTACTCATTATTTGGGGAGCAGTTGCAGGGATTAATTGGCTGCGCAAGGAATCAGCGTATCAAAAAAGCAAATGGGTTGTGTTTTTTCAAGAGGCATTTACGGTTCTCGTTACGACCATTGCCGCATCTATTGGAGCTATTTCGATAGCAGGTCTGCTTTTTCTGATCATTCAAGAGGAAACGGTTATTGATTTGCTGTTTTTCCTTTCCTTAATTGGCTTTATTGGCCCTGTGGTGTTTATGAGCGGGATGAATGCAACGGTACGATATACGCTGCTCACAATGGGGTATATATTGGGTGTCGGTTCTGTTCTGTTTTTAGAAGGAGCTTACTGGATCGTTTTCCTGTTGGTACTGTTATACGTGTGGAAAGCTGTCTCTGCCATTCCGGCGCGGCTTTTGACACAGTTGACTTTTTTAGTCGTTCTGGCTACGAAGCTGGATGAGTACCTGCCTTCCTTTGAATATGTACTCTTGATCATATTTGCTACGCAGTTGGCGATGCATTACGTAAAGCAATTGCCAGTCGTTTTGCAAAACAGCTCGTTGGTGTACGCCTTACTCTCGCTTTTGATCCTGACAGAGGAAGGGTTTCAATCGGGCTCCATGAATGTGGTAGTGAATCTGGCTTTTTTCGCAGTCAGCACGTATTTGTTGTATCGGACATTGCATCAGCAAAATAAGGTGAGATTCGGTATTGTACTCGGTTTCTGGTTTGCCTTTCTCCTCATGAAGTACTACGACATGCTATGGAGCTTGCTGCACAAGTCACTGAGCCTGCTTTTGCTCAGCCTGGTGTTTTTCATCGCTACCCTGTGGTGGGATCGAAGGTCGAAAATTGAGTGGCCGAGAAGCGAGCCTTCCCTTTTTGTGAGAAAAGCGTTTGTGTTGCTTCCTGTCATTTTGCTGCAATTTGTTTTGATTGGCTATCAAGTATGGAGCAGTGAGACGATCCTGGCCAACGGAAAAACGGTGAAGCTGGAGCTGGTTCCAATCGATCCGCGTTCGTTACTGCAAGGTGATTACGTCAGACTTGGCTACACCATTTCTACACTGGACCAGGAACAGGTTGACTCAGGGGATAAGATTCGAGTCGTACTCCGCCAACAAGCGGATGGCTTGCACAGCTACAGTGGCTATTATGAGATCGATGGTCGATGGAATCGAGCCTACGATCCTCAGTCATCGGATGTGGTGATTAATGGAAGTTCAATCGGTGGCAATCAGGTGGAATACGGCATAGAAAGCTATTTTGTCCCAGAAGGAACCGGACTTGAAGTCGAGCGGAATGCCAAATACGCTATTGTGAAAATTGGTGAGAGAGGCGATGCCATCCTGGAGAGCCTGTCGAACCAGTAGACATTACAAAAGAAGAAGCTGCCTGTGTCATCGGGCAGCTTCTTTTGTGTGGGGAAGTAAACGTTCTTTGGAATCCATTTGCAACACGATCGAGCGGGTGAGGATAACGCCTACGATCCCCAGAAATTGCGGTCGATTCGTTTGGATGGATCGACTTTTCCAAACTGTGGGTTAAATCATTCGTTACCAGTCTGTAACCCTTTCTTGCCGAACATTTCCTATCATAGTAAGGAAATTGTAGAGAAGGAGGCGTTACCGTTGAAAAAAAGCGTAAACAAAGGGATCTCAGTGCTGCTGGCCACTGCGGTTTTGGCAAGTCCACTGATGCTCGAGCCAAAAGCGGCTTATGCTCTCTCTATTGAGGATGTTTCTGCAGACGATACCGATGCAGACGAGGAAACAGAATATACGATTGAGTTTGAAATCAATAAGGAATTAACAGCAGGGGATAGTATTTACGTTAGATTCCCTTCAGATTATTCGGTAGATAAAAAGCTGAGAACATCAGACATCACGCTTGAAGATGACGATGATGATGAGATCTCGATCGACAGCGTATCCGTCAGCAAAAATGTAGTGGAGATTGAAGTCGATGAAAAGATCAAAAAAGGCACTGTTCTCACATTGACTATTGATAACATCACCAACCCGGAAGACAAGGGCAGCTATGAGATCGAAGTAAAAACGAGTGAGGAAAACAGCTACAAGGGTAAAAAAATCACCATCGGCAAATCTTCGAGCAGTAGTAGTAGCAGCAGCAAGGGCGACTTCGAGGCCTCCCATAGTAGTAAAAATGCCGAGGACGGAATCTCCTTAACGCTCGGAAAATTTAATCTTTCCTCGAAGAGCAAGCTGAAAGATGGCAAGTACATTTATGTCGATTTCCCTTCCAAAGACATGCTGCCAAAGAGTATTAGCAAGTCTGATGTGACTGTAAATGGGTACAAAGCAGAATACGTCACGATCGTTGACAACGACTCGATTCGGATTGAGGTTCCGAGTGGTGCAGACGGCGATAGCTACATAAAGCTGGAGTTTACGTCCTCAGCGGGGATTGTAAACCCATCCAAAGCAGACAAGTACTATTCGTATGAAATTGAATATGACAGCAAGAAATACAAGTCAAAAGATGTTGAAATTACAGGCATAAGTAATACGCCATTCACCGTTTCTTTGTCGGACAGTGCAGCTGGGGCGCGCACGAGCTATACGTTTGAAGTGGATCTTTCCTCCAAGCTGGGGTCGAACGCAGAAATCGAAGTTGAATTCCCAAGTGAGGTAACTGTTCCGCCGATTCTTACCAGCAATAGCGTCACTGTCAATGGTTCTCAAGTGACGAATGTAAGCGTGTTGGGGAATAAAGTTTATTTCCGCACGCCATACGGATTCAATGGCACAAATCGCGCGAGCATCAAGTTTGCATTCGAAGGCTACTTGACCGCTCCGAAAACAGCGGGAACATATACCGTGGCGGCCAAGATCGACAACAAGTCCTATAAGTCGAAGGAATTCCAAATTACAGGAATGACGCCACCAGTCGCCGTGGACAATGCATTGGCAACGGTTGGGCTGACGAGAGCGACTGCCTCTACTCCTGCTGGAATTTCAATCGGTATCAAAGCCATGGGTGCTCCGATTGTTCGCAATCAGGGATTCATTGAAGTCGTACTCCCTGTTGGCTTCCGTGTTCCAGCCTATTTGCCAGCAAACACAGTAACGGTGAACGGTGTGGCCGCTAGCTTTGTTGGTGTGCGCGGACAAAATCTGATTATTATTCCTGCCCAGGATATTCCGGCAAAAACAGCAGCTCAGGTCAATATCGCCGAGACAGCTGGTATTGTGAATCCGGCTACTCCAGGTGTGTACAACATTGGTGTCTACAACTCCGAGGAGAGGGGCTTACTCTTCTCTCGTCCAGCGACCATCGTGTCTCTAAATGGCGTCAGCTTCAAGCAGAACGTCGCTTCCTTTACGAAGGCTGGTAAAACAACCGGACTCGCAGTGGCACCGTATACCGTAAATGGCAACACGCTGATGCCAACTACGTTCTTCCGTGATGCCCTCGGGTTTTCGATCAGCTACACCAAAACGACTGCCAAAGTCGTGAGCGGCAATACGGTCATGCAATTCAAGGTCGGTTCAAACGTAGCGACCATCAATGGCAAAAATGTAACGCTGCCTGCAGCGGTTCAGCTGAAAAACAACGTTCCTACTCTGCCTCTTAAAACCATCACGGAGCGTACCGGTTACAAAATCATCTATGTGAACGGGAACTACACCGTTTACAAGTAAGGACAGTCTGGCAAAAACCCCGTATTCATACGGGGTTTTTTTTGTAGAAAACATCGAAATGTTATTCATTAGAGTTAATGCGACCGCTTGCAGTCAACAAAAACGGTATTGACCGTTTTTGTTCTATCAGGACATCCCTCCCCATATGATAGTACAAGAAGGGTACGTGAGGAGGGAGTAATCATGAACGATCACACGAGACGGCCACGTCATGAAGTCGTGATGATTAATCGTCGCAGCTTAGCGATATCGGGAGTAAAAAACGTCGAAAGCTTTGATAGCGAAGAATTCCTCTTGGAGACGGACGGCGGCTTTTTAACCATACGAGGCCAAAACCTGCATATGAAAAATCTGAGTTTGGAAACCGGAGAAGTAGCGATCGAGGGGCTCGTTCACGAGATGGCCTATCTGGAGCAAGGGCAGGCCGGCGATCGGTCGAGAGGATTCTTCGGCAAGTTATTCAAGTGAACATTGCCATCCAGTTACAGACGGTATTGGCCATGTCGACGTGTGGTGCACTGATGGGTATGGGATTCGATACGTACCATGTATTTAAGGGCAAGGCCAGACTGCCACTCTGGTTAGTCTTTTTCTTTGATATCCTTTTTTGGGTGGGCAGTATGGGCGCTGTCTTCTTGATTTTGGTGAAAGTGAACGACGGGATTATTCGGTTTCCGATATTTTTTGGAATGCTATTTGGCGCGTGGCTTTACTTCTTATTAGGTAGTAAGAAGTATATCCTTTTCTTGCATCGCGTGATAAAATTCTGTCAGTGGTTTTACCGTACGGTCGTAAAAATTATAGACATCCTGCTTGTACGTCCTGTGCTCTTTCTTTTCCGAGTGATCATCATGGTGCTGACATTTTTGTATTCCGTGTTGCTCGCGATTCTCGGCTTTTTGTGGAAAGTGACGCGTTTTGTCACCTCCCCTTTTGCCAGATGGGGTCAACATTTGTGGAAAAAAATGTACGGAAAAACAACAGGAATTTGGACCAATTGGAAGAATTGGTTTCACTCAAAGAGAAAGCGGGAGTAGATTCGAGGTGGCGTACTGATGAAGGAAGCAAGAACCTCTTCCATTAACCGAAAAGGGCAAAGAAGGAGAATGCGTCTCTTTTTCTTTGTGATCCTGTGCTTTTTCGTCTGGACTAGCTATACCTTGTTTTTGCAAAGTGGCGAGTTGTCCAAGAAGGAGACAGAGCTGGAAGCCCTGAAGCAAGAATCAGCGATCTTGCAGCAAAAGCAAGAAGATCTGACCTATGAAGCAAGCCGATTAAACGATCAGGAGTACTTGGCAGAGCTGGTCCGTAAGCGAATTTTGTTTACCAAGCAGGGCGAAAGCATCTATATCATTCCGGATTGAGTATACATCTGATCTTCAACGAGAGGGAGGCATTCCACGTCATGGAGATCGAGGTCGGGAGCATACTGGAAGGGAAAGTCACGGGTATCACCAAATTCGGAGCGTTTGTTCAACTGCCGGGCGATGTGACCGGACTGGTGCATATTAGTGAAATTGCTGACGTCTACGTCCGGGACATCCATCAATTTTTAAAAATGGGAGACACGGTAAAGGTAAAAGTCCTCAGCCTCCGTGAGGGCAAGATCGGGCTTTCTATCAAAAAAACAATGGAAAAGGAACGGCCACCCCGCTATCAGCGGGAGCGAAGTGAAGGTTTTGAAGAAAAGCTGAACCGCTTTTTGAAAGAAAGTGAAGACAGGCAGTCCTCCTTGAAGAAAAGCGTAGAGAAAAAGGGTCGCGGTCGGTCTTTTTGATTCGGAAAATTGTGACTTTTCTTTCTTTGTGAAAAGCGCATTTTGACTGTAAAAATAGGAAGGTCATTTCAAAGTCTTGACGAATAAAGTATCCTAAGCCCGTTTCGCAAAGCGCGAATCACCTGTCAGCCGACGTTATCCGCCATAACGTCGGTTTTTTTTGTCCGTTTTCGCTACTGAATTTGTCGCACGATTCTGTGAATATTCATTGGATTTTTGACAAATTTTACAATGCCCCCTCCGTATAATGGAGAAACACATTGACCAAGAACGGGGTGGAGCGAAATGATTGCGAACAAAAACGTAACACAGGCCGGACAAGCTTGGACGCGGCAAGTGTCCGATCGAATGGGTACCACTGCCCAGACGTGGGGAGAAAAAGTAGCAGATTTCATAGAAAAGTGGAATGTTCTCCCCATCCTCATGGGCTTCTTATTAGGACGAGCTCTGATCGTGGAAGAGCTAACCCCCTTTGCTATACCGTATTTCATTGTCATGTTTTATATTCGCCGAGATTGCTTGCTTGTCACGGGGATGGCTCTTATTATCGGCGCTTTTACCCAGTCGGTGCCTGTTGGACTGGAAACAGCGTTGAGCGTGATACTTGCCTTGTTTGCCTGCAAATTGATGAATAAAATGCGCAAGAAAGATTTTTCACGGACGCCTTTGCTGGTCGTCGGGACGATTTTCATCAGTCGTCTGTTGTATGCGGTTCTGACCAATCAGGTAACGACCTACGAGCTTGTGATGGTAGCAGTGGAAGCGATTCTTGGCTTTGTACTGACGCTCATCTTCATCCAGTCCTTATCAATCATTCATTTGGCGAAGCCTTACGAACCTCTCAAAAATGAAGAGATCGTTTCGTTAGTCATTTTACTGGCTTCCTTGATGACGGGTACTGTGGACTGGATGGTCGAAGGCATTTCGATGGAGCATGTACTTACACGCTATTTGTTGCTCGTCTTTGCTTTTGTCGGTGGTGGCACGATCGGTGCGGCTGTTGGTGTGGTCACAGGTCTCATCCTCAGTCTGGCTAATGTGAGTGCGCTTTTACAAATCAATCTGCTCGCTTTTTCCGGTCTTTTGGCAGGCTTGCTGAAGGAAGGCGGCAAAGTCGGCGTATCCGCAGGCTTGTTGATTGGTACGGCTATTCTTGCGATTTACGGTGGAGCAGAAGAGACACTCTACTACTCCTTGATTGAAACCTCTCTGGCCATTGTGCTCTTCATTCTGACCCCTGCTGCTCTTTGGAAAAAATTGGCCCGATTTATTCCTGGGACCCCCGAGAATCTACAATCCCATCAAGAATACATGCGCAGAGTCCGCGATGTGACAGCGGGCAAAATCCAGCAATTCTCCGATTTGTTTACGCAACTCTCCCATAGCTTTGCCCAGACAGCCGATCCTGAAGAAATAGAAGAACAGGCCGATGCCTTTCTCAGCCGCGTATCTGAATTCACCTGCCAGAAATGCTGGAAAAAAGAACAATGCTGGGAAAAAGATACGCAATCGACCTATGAGGGAATGCGCTTTTTAAGGGAAAAAGTGTATGAGCACGGTACCTTGGCAGGTGTTACTCCGCCGCGTGATTGGGAGCGCAAATGCGTCAAAACCGACAAGGTCATGACTGTAATGGAGCAAGAATACGATCGCCAGCAGTCGTTTGACCAACTGAAAAAGCAGGTAAAGGAAAGCCGGATGCTTGTAGCTGACCAGCTATCGGGAGTTTCTCGTGTCATGAGTGATTTTGCCCGGGAAATACAACGAGAGGGCATGGAGCTGAGCTTTCAGGAAAAGCAGGTCTCACAAGCATTGGAGGGTTTGGGTCTGTCGGTACGCCGCGTAGAAATACACAGCTTGGAAGAAGGCAAGGTCGATATCGAAATCAGTCAGCCGACTTGCTATGGCCGCGACGAATGCGCGAAGATCGTGGCTCCCATGCTCACGGAGATTTTGGGAGAAAACATTGTGGTTCGCGAGCGGCATTGTGAAGCGCAAAAAGACGGCTCATGCACGATGTGCCTTGCTTCCGCCAAAACGTATGAAATCGATATCGGGGTCGCAGGTGCGGCCAAAGACGGTAAGCTATTATCCGGTGACAGCTTCCGCACGATGGATTTGGGTAATGGAAAAATGGCGCTGGCGATCAGCGATGGAATGGGAAATGGCGAGCGGGCATCCATAGAGAGTCAATCCGCCCTCGATATGCTCCAGCAGCTTCTGCGATCTGGTATGGACGAAAAAATTTCGATCAAAACCGTTAATTCCGTGCTCGCCCTGCGCTCCAAGGAGGAAATGTTCGCGACGGTGGACTTGGCTCTGATCGATTTGCAAACAGCTCATACGCGTTTTGTAAAAATCGGCTCCACCCCGAGCTTTGTCAAAAGAAATAAAGACGTCATCACAATCACCGCAAACAACCTGCCAGTGGGGATTTTGGAAGAAATCGAGGTGGATGTTGTATCTCGTATGCTCAAGCCAGGTGATTTGCTCGTAATGATGTCCGATGGCATCTATGAGGCGCCACGTCATATTGAGAATAGGCAAGCGTGGATGAAGCGAATCATCAGCGAACTGGAGACGAATGATCCGCAGGAGGTTGCTGATTTACTATTGGAAAAAGTCATTCGCCAGCATTCCGGACAAATTGTCGATGACATGACCGTGTTGGTGGCGCGAATTGACCGCTTTGTACCACAGTGGGCTGCCATCGCAGTGCATGGGATGGAGAAGCTCGAGCGTCCACGGATTGTGAGTTAGGAGTATGTTTTCTCTATTACCCGTCGATACTGTTGCTAAAAATATCCTGCGAAGTGAAGTGGATGTATGGTCGCTGCGCGGAGCAGGGAACCTCAACAATAGTTGAGGCAATAAAAACAGATCGAATGGGGAGATTATTGTGAAAGAAGCGACACTTCGTCAAATACTGGTAGTGACAGATGGCTGCTCCAACTCGGGAATGAGTCCCGTTGCTGCAGCGGCATTGGCACGGGAGCAAGGGATTACAGTCAATGTCATTGGTGTAATCGACAAGAGTGAGTTGGGTGAAAAAGGGGAGAAGGAAATCAGGGATATTGCGGAAGCAGGTGGTGGACTCTGCGACATCGTGTTCCCCCAACAGCTTGCGCAAACGGTACAAATGCTGACGCGAAAAGCAATGACGCGCACCATTCATCAAGTGGTCAATAAAGAATTAAAAGAGATTTTGGGCGATTCCGGAATAGAGGAGCTGGCACCTGATAAAAGAGTGCAGGTGGCCGGAATGGTTGACGAGTTGGGTGAAAAAAGCAGCTTGAACGTCGTGATGCTGGTGGATACCTCAGGAAGTATGAAGCCAAAGCTGTCGGCTGTTCAGCAAGCGATACACGATTTCAGTATCAGTCTGCATTCGCGGAGTGGACAAAGCAGAATGGCGGTCGGTTCATTTCCGGGGAAACAAAAGCATCTCGATATCCGCATTCCGTGGACAGAAAAGGTCGAGCAGGCTCATCAAATTACGAGTGATTTGGCGATGAGCGGAACTACTCCTACTGGCCCCGCCATCGTAGAGGCAATTGCCCTGTTTGAGCAGGACAAGCTCCCACGCTCGCTGCAAGAGCGTTACATCGACCAAGACGAAGAGGACGACTCGAACGGAATGCTGCGTGACCATGTCTTTTAAGGCAGCCACCCCCGACCTGCCCAAGCACTTTACAGGCAAATGGAACAAAAAATCGTATCACGTCTTACGGGAGTTGGGGCGTGGTGCAAACGGGACCGTGTACTTGGTATCCCAAGGTGGCGTACAGCGCGCGGTTAAGATCGGTGTGGAAGGCATAGACATTTTAATGGAAGTGAATGTGTTGAAAAGCACACAGCAGGGGCGGGATTCCAAAGTGGGACCGCTCCTGTGCGACGTGGACGATCTCGTTGTAAACGGGAAGGCCTGTACGTTTTATGCTATGGAGTATCTTCAAGGCTTGCAATTGGATGAATATATCAAGCAAGAGGGTACGGACTGGGTGGCCGTGATGATGGTTCAATTGCTGGCGCGACTGGATGTTTTGCATCAGCATGGCTATATTTTTGGTGATTTGAAACCGCAGAATGTGATGGTTACCCAAACGAACAAGCAGGTACGCTTGATTGATTTCGGTGGAGTGACCAAGCTGGGCAACGCCGTTCGGCAGTTTACAGAAGAGTATGATCGAGCTTTTTGGCACGCAGGTGATAGACGGGCTGAAGTAAGCTATGATCTGTTCTCGACAGCCGTGATGATGGTGCGTCTGACGGTTGGAACGGAAACGTGGAAAAACAGCCTTGGTGACCCACGTCACACGATATTGCTCTGTGATATAATACGAAAAAGTGACAGCCTGTACCCTTACCGGGAGCCTTTATTGAAGGCGTTTCACGGTAAGTTTGCGACCGCGAAAGAAATGCGTGCGGAGCTGTTGGCAGTCTTGCGAGATAGCATGGGCGCCAAACCGCAAAAGACGCAAAAGAAAGCGCGGACGAAAGGGAATGTAGGAGCGGGCATTAGCGGTCTTTTTGTCGCCTCGTTACTCCTATTGGCTGGCACTTTGTATTACGCATGGTTTATGTGAAGGATGTGACGGTTCGTGTCCTCAGATTTGGTGATGGATACTTGCTTGTTGGCAGGCTCGATTATTTTGAAAAACGGTGGGGAGACATATCGGACGGAAGAGACAATGGCATTGATTGCGAAGGCTGCGGGGATGGATGATGTCAACAGCTCTGCTACGCCCACGAGCATCATCTTGTCCTTTCGTTGCAGTGGACTGGATCATACAAGAATGGTTCGCACCCCCAAACGTACGACCAATCTCAATAAAATTACGCTGGTGAATGATGTTTCCCGACAGTTTGTCGGTGGGAAAATTAATTTGGAGCAAGCCTATCGGACGCTGCGTGAGATCGATCAAAAAAAGCAGATCTATCCGAAATGGTTGCAGCATCTAGCAGCCGCTACGGCCAGCGGCTCCTTTTCTATGCTTGCAGGGGGAGATTGGGGTAGTCTGATTCCTTCTGCGATGGCAGGGTTGATTGTGAATCTGAGCCAGGAATATTTAGAACAGTTTGTCCGGATGAAGTTTTTTACGGAGTTCTCTGCCGCTTTACTAGGGGGACTTTTCGCGTTGTTGACCGTGACGATCTTTCCGCAGTTGCATTTAAGCATCATTATTATTGGTGCGATGCTTCCGTTGTTTCCGGGGATCGCCATCACCAACTCGCTTCGGGATTTGATGGCTGGTGATTTGGTTGCAGGTGTTTCACGCGGAGTAGAAGCCATGCTGACAGCTGTCTCCGTAGCGGTAGCCACAGCCATTATTCTTTCGTTTACGAGGTGAGTACGATGTTGATACAAGGATTGGCGCTTAGCTTCGCCTCTTCAGTAGCGTGGTGTGTGCTGTTCAATGTGCCGGTTCGAACCATCGTAGCGGGTGGTTTTGCTGGAGTGGTCGGTTTTCTCGTCTACTCGATTCTTCCTATCTACGGTGCAGAGGTATTGTTGTCGACGTTTGTTTCGGCGGCGGCTGTCTCTTTGCTCAGTCAGCTCTTATCTATTATACTGCGAGTTCCTTCTACGAATTTTAGTGTCGCGGGCATAATTCCACTGGTACCAGGATCGTTGGCTTACAAAGCCATGCTTGCTTTTGTGAACAACGATTATGTCGGAGGGATTACACTGGCGACCAAGACTTTGATGGTGGCTGGCGCGATTGCTTCTGGACTTATATTTGGAATTTCGGTTCTGACGATTTGGAAAGGAGCCCGCTATGCTGGCAAGCGTGCGCAATGAGATTGAGTCCGAGGGGCTTTTGCTTCCAGGTGAGACCATTGTTGTCGGAGTTTCCGGTGGCAACGATTCTACCGCACTGTTGCATATATTGGCTTCTCTCAATCAACAATACCAGTATAATTGGAAGCTGCATGCTGTCCATCTGAACCACGGCTTTCGTGGGGAAGAAGCAAGGCAGGACGCACTCTATGCAGAAGAGCTGTGTCGTGAACTCGGCGTGGCTTTCCACCTGTTTGAGTATGATGTCCCCGCTTATATGGAAAAAACGGGACTGGGCGGGCAAGAAGCAAGTCGCGACATTCGCTATCGGCTGTATCGAGAAGTAGGTCTGGCGCAAGGAGCGACCAAGCTGGCATTGGCCCATCATGCTGACGATCAGGTGGAAACGATTCTTTTTCGTTTTGTGCGAGGCAGCAGGTTGCATGGACTGACAGGGATGCCGAAGCGAAGAATGCTTGCGGATTGCCCGATTGAGCTCGTGCGTCCGCTCTTGCATAAAACGCGTCAAGAACTGGAAGGCTACTGTCGGGAACATCAACTTGTCCCTCGTGAGGATAGCAGCAACCAATCGCGCAAGTATACGCGCAATCTGCTGCGTCTGGATGTCATGCCCTTATTGGAAAAAGTGAATGACAAGTATCGGGAGCATATCTTGGCTACCGCAGAGGCAATCCGGCAGGACGAAGCGCTTTTAATGAGGCTGGCGATTGAGCAGTTGGACGAGGTAACGATTGAGAAAAAACCCGAAGCATTTTTGATGGACAATGACAAGTTTCAAACTTGTGACGTTGCTTTACAAAGGAGAATGATTACTCTAATATTAAGTTATCTCTCAAAACATACCGAATGGTCTTCGCAACATGTGGAGACCGTTTTGCACATGCTAGGGGGAAGTCGCCCTTCTGCGGAATTGCATTTGCCCAATGACCTGGTAGTCGACCGGGTGTACGAGCGAATCACTTTTCGTCGTAGAAAGCGACAGGATCGCATACATACGTATAGTTACGAGCTCGCCGTTCCCGGTGTAACCTGGATCGACGAGAGTAAGGCCACGGTACATATTACTTACCTGGAAGGTCCCATGGATTGGGAGCGACTCCCGGCGAATGAAGCGGTCTTTGATGCCGATCAGTTGCCAGGATCGCTGTATTTGCGTAACCGAAAACCTGGAGACCGCATCACCCTGTTTGGCTCAGCAGATGGAAAGAAGAAGCTAAAGGATTTATTGATTGATGCCAAATTTCCGCGAGCATGGCGTGACAAACTTCCGCTTTTGACGGCGGGCGATGAGGTGATTTTGATACCAGGTGTGCGCCGTTCCGCCGTAGCGCCTGTCAGTGGACAGACCAGGCGTTTTCTACACGTGCGGGTAGAGTTTGGAGAAGATTGGCGGGAGGTTTTTTCATGAATCAAGACATCGAGAAGATTTTGCTATCAGAAGAGGATATCGCAGTAAAAGTTCAAGAATTAGGCAAGACGCTGGCTGCAGAATACAAGGATAAAAATCCATTGGTCATCTGCGTGCTGAAAGGTGCAGTCGTTTTCATGGCTGATCTGATCCGTCACATGGATATTCCGTGCGAAATGGATTTCATGGCTGTTTCCAGCTACGGAAGCGGGACAGAATCCTCCGGCATGGTGAAAATCTTGAAGGATCTCGATACATCTGTGCAAAACAGACATGTGCTGGTTGTAGAAGACATCATGGACAGTGGGCTGACGCTGAGCCGCTTGGTAGAGCTGTTGCGCCATCGGGAAGCTGCTTCCGTAAAAGTGGTGACTCTCTTGAACAAACCAGAGCGTCGCAAGGTGGATATTTCACCAGACTATAAGGGTTACGATGTTCCAGACGAATTCGTTGTGGGATACGGCTTGGACTATGACGAGCACTACCGTAATCTGCCTTATATCGGTGTATTGAAGCCTGAGGTCTACACAAAGTAGGTTTGTTGTGGAGACTGTGCTTTCTATGATAAAATGTGAAAAGTGTCTGTTCGTGAGAGGAGGTAAGGAATGAATCGCTTTTTTCGTAATACCGGGTTCTACCTACTGATTTTTCTTGTCACGGTCGGGATCGTGAATTTCATCCTCTCCGGTACTGATAAGGTTGGGAAACTTACATATCAGGAATTCCGGATACAGCTAAAAGCTGACAACGTCACTGAGTTGGCGCTTCGACCAGAGAATGGTACTTACAGGGTTGAGGGTACGTTGGCAAAAGCTATTCCGGGACAGGAAAGCAACAAATTTTTTACCAATGTTCCTTTGTATGATTCAGATGTTGTGAAGCTAGTCGAAGAGAAAATCGATGCACAAAAAGTGAAGAATGTAGCGTTCAATCCTGCGGAGGGCAACAGCATTTGGCTCACGTTCTTGACCTCTATCATTCCTTTTGTCATCATCTTCATCCTGTTTTTCTTTCTTCTGAACAACGCCCAAGGTGGCGGAAGCCGAGTCATGAACTTCGGTAAAAGCCGCGCGAAGCTTTACAACGAAGAAAAGAAACGCGTTACCTTTGACGACGTAGCAGGAGCGGACGAAGAAAAGGCTGAGCTGGAGGAAGTCGTTGACTTCCTGAAAGACAACCGTAAGTTCAACGCGGTTGGTGCTCGTATTCCAAAAGGGGTACTGCTTGTAGGACCTCCAGGTACTGGTAAAACCTTGCTCGCTCGCGCTGTTGCAGGCGAAGCTGGTGTACCGTTCTTCAGTATCTCTGGTTCTGACTTCGTGGAAATGTTCGTTGGGGTGGGTGCATCTCGCGTACGTGACCTGTTTGAAAATGCGAAGAAAAATGCTCCTTGCATTATCTTTATTGACGAGATTGACGCTGTGGGTCGTCAACGCGGAGCTGGACTCGGCGGCGGCCACGACGAGCGCGAGCAAACTCTCAACCAGTTGCTCGTAGAGATGGACGGTTTTGGTGGAAACGAAGGGATCATCATGATCGCTGCGACCAACCGACCTGACATTCTCGACCCGGCTCTCTTGCGTCCGGGACGTTTTGACCGTCAAATTACAGTAGATCGTCCTGATATCAAAGGCCGTGAAGCGGTGCTCAAGGTTCATGCCCGCAACAAGCCGATTGGTGAAGACGTGAAGCTGGACGTGATTGCTCGGGGTACATCGGGCTTCACGGGTGCAGATTTGGAGAACTTGTTGAATGAAGCAGCTCTCTTGACTGCCCGTAGAAACAAAAAGCAAATTACCATGACAGAAGTGGATGAAGCGATCGACCGCGTAATTGCTGGTCCAGCGAAGAAGTCTCGCGTAGTGAGCGAAGACGAACGACGCCTAGTAGCCTTCCACGAAGCTGGTCATACAATCATCGGATACCATCTGAGAAATGCAGAAATGGTACATAAGGTAACAATCATTCCGCGCGGCCAAGCTGGCGGATACACAGTGATGCTGCCGAAAGAAGACCGTTTCTTTGCTACCAAAACGGACCTGCTCGACAAAATCGTCGGTCTGTTGGGTGGACGTGTTGCGGAGGAAATAGTGCTTGGGGACATTAGTACCGGCGCACATAATGACTTCCAGCGCGCGACTGCTATCGCTCGCAGCATGATTACCGAATACGGAATGAGCAAGCTCGGACCGATGCAGTTCGGTAAGAGTCAAGGACAGGTATTCCTGGGCCGCGACTATGGCAATGAGCGTAACTACTCCGATCAGATTGCATACGAGATCGATCAAGAAATGCAAAATATTATCAACGAGTGCTACGCAAAGTGTACAGAATTGCTGACGACGCACCGTGATCAGCTCGATCTGATTGCGAACACGCTGCTCCGTGTAGAGACTCTCGATGCTGAGCAGATCAAGCAATTGATCGAAACAGGTAAAATGGATAACGATCCAGACGCAAATAAAGATGTGGTCGTGAACATTCAACCGAAGCTGGAAGAAGTAAAAGAAGAAGTAAAAGAAGAACCAAAGCAAGAAGATACAAACGAAGAACCGAAACAATAAGGGGCGCCTCAGGTGCCCTTTTTTGCAATATCGGAATGTATTAGGTTACCTTTTTAAAAGGTATCGATGAACCAATAAAGCTGGTGAGAAGAAAAAGCACAGGGCTCGCAGACCTTGACAACGCCTACCTAGTCGGAACTTAAAAAAGGGGACCACGCTTGTCGAACACTTCTTCTTTGAGAAACCTCCGCCCGTAGGGTGGCTTTGGCTCGACGGGCCCCTTTTTAAAGTGGAGACGGCCAGTGAATCCCCCCTGCTGGCGTGTCAGAGTCGAAGAGAACTGTGCTTTTTCTTCTCCTTCACTATGTTGACTCAATGGCAAATCCAAAGCGAATGAGAGGGATTGGATATGTTGCTTACACCGGGTATGGCTGCATTTGACATGGATGGAACCTTACTGACTCACGAATCAAAGCTGACAGAAGGAACCAAAGAAGCACTTCGCCAATTACAACAGCAAGGCTGCAAACTCGTTTTGTCTACGGGCAGGATGTATGGCTCCGCTCAAATTCCGATCGAATCCTTTCCTTTTGACGGGTATGTCTGTAGCAATGGGGGTGCTGTTTTCGAAGGGGATGGCACGTTGGTCCGTAAATGGCTCCTTCCTACTGAGATGGTAATCGGTGCGATCCATGCATTGAGGCAAGAAACGATATATTATGAGCTTCATGATACCAACAGCAATCGCTGGATGATCAAAGAAGACCGTGAACGCTTGGAAGCGACTCTGAGTGAGGACGCATCTGTGGAAGGCTTCTCGATCTTGAAATTTCCTTACTACAGGCTCGCTCGCGTAGAGCCATTGGCAGAGATGCTGGAAAAAGTAGAGTCCGGGGAAGTAGAAATCGTCAAGTTCTTCATCTGGCATCAAGACCCGGATCGTCTTGAGTGGGTGAAAGAGCAACTGAGGCCTTGGAGCGAGCAAGTGACGATCACTTCATCTGGCAAGCAGAATGTCGAAGTGATTCCTCAAGGGGTTTCCAAATGGGAAGGGCTTCAATACTTCTGTGAGAAATGGGGAATCTCCCCAGAGAAAGTAATGGCATTTGGCGATGCAGAAAACGATCGTGAGGCATTAACAGGCGCAGGATATTCCGTCGCAATGGAAAACGCTTCTGACGAGATCAAGCAAGTGGCCAAATATATCGCCCCACACCATAATGAGGAAGGCGTTGCCCGATTTATTCGGGAGCGCGTTCTCGGAGATAAAGGCGAGTAAGAGAATGAAAAAGCAGAAACTGCGTCTGTACAGGCCGGTTTCTGCTTTTTTCTCGTTGTTATTGAGAATTATTATCAATTATAATGGTCATATAAATACTGGCAAGTGGAGAGTGATTGCAACGATGATGCGCAAAGAGCTTATGATTTTGTGGAACCATGCATCCGTGAAAGTATTGGATGTACGCCATCAGATCGTGCAGCCAGGTGAAAAAATAACGGCTTATCAGCTCCCGGCCAGCGTGTTTTTGTTTACGGTTCGAGGTCGAGCAGTCGTGCAGCTCAATGATGTGATGTACCCGGTCCATACATTTCATGTGATTCATGGGGGCAAAGGGCTGACTCTCAACGTAAGCGTTACGGATAACGAATGGGAATCCTATATCATTTTCTATAAAGCAATCATTCCGTTGCCAAGTCGTCAGGAAATCATGAATCTCCTGAAATCCCGCAACTGGTTTTTGTCTCCTTATTCTATTGTGCCACAGCAGCCTATCACTCTGTTGGACAAGTTGGATCATCTACGGTCCGTTTGGAACAGCGGGGATGAGGATGAATTGAGACAATTGCGGGCCAAAGGATGGTTTCATCTGTTTATTTGCGAGCTGCTTGATCAGATGGATGAGCAAGAAGAGGGGATTACCCAACATGATCTCGTTTTCCTTGCGAAGCAATACATCCATCAACACTATGCGGAACCAATCACGCTGGAGGCAATCGCTCAGACGTTGAATTACAGCATTCCGTACTTGTCGAAGCAGTTCAAGCGTCAGACGGGTCATAGTCCGATCGATTATTTGATTGGTGTGAGACTCGAAAAGGCAAAGGACTTGTTGGTTCGTACGGATGCCACTCTTCAGGAAGTGGCGGAAGGTGTCGGGTATACGGATTTCTCCTATTTCATCAGAGCCTTCAAAAAATATACGGGTCTGACTCCCGGACAATTCAAGGAGCAAGCATTGTACGTTGATGAAGGCTCAGAATATCCTATGAAAAGGCTAAGATCAGAATTTGTCTTCCTATCGAATGAAACATACAATCTGATTGTTGTTGAAAATCATTCTCAGAGGGATAGGGGAATAGACGTGAAAGGAAGAATGCACAAGCTCGTGCTGGGGCTTGCTTTGTTACTCAGTGCATGTTCAGGTACAACGACAGCATGCTACACCCGTTGCGACTTCGGCGACAGAGGCGACTTCACAACCGACAGAGCAACAATGGCCGCGAACGTATGTGGATGCACTCGGAAAAGAAGTAGTGATTCCCAAAGAGCCGAAGCGCATCGTCGTGACTCATTTCGGGATGATGGAATACTTTTTTGCGTTGGAAACGCCACCGATTGCGTCTACACTCGCTGACCGCATGCTGACTACTTTTGAAACGTTGAAGCCATACGCGAGTACCGCAACGGTAAAAGATATCGGGGAAGTGAGGACGCCGAATCTAGAGATGATGGCAGACCTAAATCCAGATTTGATTGTCGCTTTCTCCGGGACACACAATGAAGTATACGCAGATTTAAGCAGTATTTCGCCGGTGGCCATGATTAACAATACGGAGGAACGGAGCTGGACAGAAACAATCCGCGAATACGCCAAACTGATCGGCAAAGAGCAAATGGCCGAGGATTATATTACGAATTTGCAGACGCTAATGGGTGAAGCCAGGGAGAAATTGGCCAAGCATAAAGACAAGTCCGTAACGTTTTTACGGGCGACAGGTGATGGAAGCACTTTTTATGTACTGGACGACAATGACGTTTCGTATGCATATGACCAAGAAACAGGCTTGGGAATGAAGTCTCCGGGGCAGTACAAGCTGGAGGGCGATGTGATTTCACTGGAGGGTGTCACGGTTCTTAATCCAGATTATATTTTCGTGGTCGATCATGCGGACAGAATGGATACAACGATGGCGGAGTTAAACCAAAGCAAAGTATGGCAATCGTTAAAAGCCGTAAAAGAAAAGCATGTATTCCCGTTGGATGTATCGATTAGTACGAAAGGACCGTTGGCGATCAAGTATGCGACGAATAGGGTACTCGAATACATGTCCACCAACGAAAGCTTTTGAGAAAGGAGGAGGAAGGGAGAATGCAACCTATCGTGGAGCAGTTCCAAAACCGCAAGCTCACAATCTATTTACCTGAAGGGCTATTATCAAAGCGAAGAGCGTTACGCGGTTGTCTATTTGCAGGATGACGGTGATTTGATTGACCCGAAAGATAGTGATGTTCTTCGGAAGAGTAGAGAATTAACCGCGACAACTCAACTGCCAGGCTTGTTATTTGTCGGTATTGAATCGCTCGACCGAAATGATGAGTATACGCCGTTTGTGTCGCCGAATATTTTTGAGCCGGGGTCTGGCAAGCAGTTTGGCGGAAACGCTTCTGTTTATGCCGATTTTCTCGCCAATGGATTGAAGCCGTACATCGACAGCAAATACCGCACATTACAGGAGCGAGAGTACACCGGGATCATGGGTTTTTCCTTTGGGGGACTCATTTCCGTCTACACAGGGTTACGCTATCCCGATGTTTTTGGACGGGTTGGCAGCTTTTCCGGCTCCTTCTGGTTCCCGGGGATCGTAGATTGGATCGAGCAGCTCACCATTCGTGATACAGGCCAGCGCCTTTACATGAATTTGGGTCATGCGGAGGGCTCGGGTCGAACGAACGGACAGCAATGGATGGTGCCAAATAGCAAAAGAGTTTATCAATATTTGCTGCAAAATGGTTTTCATGAGGACTCGATCCGACAGGTAATTTATGAGAGCAACTTCCACTCGTTTGACTTGGGTGTGCAATACGTACCAGCAGCACTGCAATGGTTGTTCAACGAGGAGTAGTTTCGTTCAGACGTACCACGTTGACAAGGTGAGGTTATACGCTTACAATGACCGTAAATTATGACACCACCGTAGGGGGATTTTTTCCATGGACGCTTTAGCGTTAGAAAAAAAAGCCCAGCGCAACGCTGAGTTACGTGAACGACTGCTGCAGCTGAAGAAAGAGCGTAATGCCATCATTCTTGCTCACTTTTACCAACGTCCCGAGATTCAGGAGGTCGCTGACTTCATTGGAGATTCCTTTGGGTTGGCGCAAAAAGCGAAAGAAACGGATGCCGATGTGATTTTGTTCTGTGGCGTTCACTTTATGGGAGAAAGTGCAAAAATTCTCAATCCCCAGAAGACCGTCATTATTCCCGATGAACGGGCTGGCTGTCCGATGGCGGACATGGTGAACGTAGACGGGCTCCGCAAGCTCAAGGCACAGCATCCAAATGCAAAGGTAGTGGCTTACATCAATACTTCTGCGGATGTCAAAGCTGAAACCTACATCTGCTGTACGTCGTCCAACGCGAAGCGCGTGATCGAGTCGATCGACAGTGACGAGATCATTTGGGTGCCGGACAAAAACCTTGGCCACTATGTATCCCAATTCACGGACAAGAAAATGATTATTTGGGAAGGGTACTGCAACACGCATGACCAACTGTCTGTAGAAGACATCATGACGTTGAAGCAGCAACACCCTGAGGCTGTGGTTGTCGTTCATCCGGAGTGCCGCCCAGAAGTGGTATCCCTGGCTGACTACGTTGGTTCCACGACCGGAATTCTGAAATACTGTCGTGAGTCTTCGCACAAAGAGTTTATTATCGGAACGGAAGACGGCACACGCTACATGCTGGAAAAGGACAGCCCGGACAAAACGTTCATTTTCGCTTCCAAGTACCTCGTTTGCCCGAATATGAAGGTGAACAACCTGAAGAAGTGCGTCGAGGCGCTGGAGAATATGAAGCCGGAGATTTTTGTGCCAACAGATGTTGCTGATGCGGCACGTGCTTCGTTGGAGCGCATGCTTGCGGTAGCGCCTGCTTAAGGGGCAGTCTGATAAAATGCAAAAAGGGAGTAGAGCTTAGAGAGCTTTTCTCCCTTTTTCTATTAGGAGGCTTTGGTCAAAGGCTGGATGTCTTTTCGTCGGTAAATGTTCAGGACGAGTCCTATCAAGGCCATTTGCAATACGGTATGCACGATTCCAAAGCCAACGAATGGTAGATTCACAGTGATAGGGGGAGCCAGACCGACAGTCATGAAAATACCCCAGAAAAACGGCGTGAAAAAGAGTACAACCATACCGGATAAAAGCAAGGATCCGTATACATCTTTTACTCGTCTGATGGCATGGAGCAAACGAAGCAACAGCATAACGCCCAGAATGAAAAAAGCTATCCCTACAATTGGTCCAAAGATATACACCATGTAGGCAAAAATATAGTCAGATTCAAGGGCGGGCAATGCATCTAGAGAGGCACCGAAGCCTTGTCCCCATAAGGTAGCTGACTGGATGGCTTTCAAGGATTGAATGATGATATATCCTCTTCCATCCGGCTCGAGGTACGGATTCAGGAAGTAAAACAGACGATCTAGCTGATAAGGTTTAGCGAACAGGTAAACCCTCCCTCCGACATACGCGAAAATCATAGTGAGGAAGCTCAGTATAACAAGCTTTCTAGGCTTAGCGGCAATCACGAGCGCGATGTAGCCACCGACATATAAGAGAACGGCAAATTCGTATTTGCCTAACGTGAGAAGAAGGCAAGGGGGTAAGAAGTACGAAATCACTTTTACGATGGTGTAGTGATTGTGCGCCTTCCACTCTGTGAAAATTCCTGCGAGGGCTACGATGAACAGGAAGGGACTGATTCCAATGAAATGGAGTGGAGAATCTCCGATGTTCAGATACTGGATACCGGCTATAGGACTCCCTGTGAGCAGTGTATATAGGAGTAAGATCATCGTGCCGTAATACAGAAACTTACTATATCTCTTTAATTTACTGTAATCCCAAAAGAGAATCGCCACGAGGACGACTGTTCCGATCATGATACCGACTAGTTGTCTCCCGATCAAATTACGATTATCTTCCGCAATATGAAGAGAATACAGGGTAACCAGCCCGATAGCGAGCAGGATTCCCACAATCGAAACAATTCCCCACTCCATCCGCGGTTTATGCGCCTGATGGAGGTGACGCCCTACATTGACAGGATCACCCATCTCCGCAATCGCAATTCGAGTCGCTTCATCTTCCCCATACCCGGCCTCACGATAATCCTCGATCTTTTCGGCGAAATGATTCTCCAACTCTAGCGTAATGGCTGCATGAACCTCTTTGTTTTTGATCTGATCGCAAACTTCCTCTATGTAACGCGCAATTCGCTTGTTTTCGCTCATGTTGCCTGCCCTCCCAACACGGAGTCAACAGCGGTACGAAAAGATTCCCACTCCTGTTTTTTCTCTTTGAGATGCTTCTTGCCTTCGCGGGTGATTTGATAGTATTTGCGTTTTCGCTCTCCTTCACCTTCGCTCCAAAACGCCTCGACCTTTCCTTCAGACTCAAGGGTATGAAGAATGGGATAGAGGGTGCCTTCCTTGAGCGACAGCACACCGTTCGAGCTCGTTTCCATCGTCTTGATCATCTCATAGCCGTACATTGCCTTTTGTTCCAGCAAGGTAAGAATGAGAATGACCGTACTGCCTTTCATCAACTCTTTGTTAACTGCCATAGCTACCTCCTTATACCTCGGATTTCGATACCTCGAATATCTATGTATCATTCTATTCCATAAAAGGGAAAAAAGAAAGACTTCCTCATCGGGAAGTCTTGTTATATGTGTTTAGGAAGGCATCGGGGTAGGAGTTGGTTTTCCATAGCCTTGCCCATAGGTTTGATCTATGTAGGTACGAATTTCTTTTGTAGATTTGCCTTCTTCTTTCATCTTGCCGGAAATAACGGCGATTTCCATGCATACGCCGCAACGAGTGCCGTGGTCATCCCAGACAATGGAGCCATCAGACTTTTCTTCTTTGATGAAGCAGTTGCCATTATGCCCGTGTCCAGCACTTTCACCGCAACCACAATAGCATGGAATGGATTTGAGCAACTCACGATTTGCGGCAGCAACTTTGTAGGATCCGATAATGACAGGGTCTTGGTTGTCTAAAAATTTTGGTAGCTGATCAGCGGAAGCAGTCAATTCCTGCAAATCACCATTGGGGGCGTGCTGCGTGTGATCGCTATGATTCTGTTCAGCTTGATCAGTAGAGCCACAGCCGGCAGTAAGCAGAGCTGCGGTGATAAAAGTAATGGCTAACCATGAGTTACGTTTCATCTTGGACATACCTCCTGCCAGTTATTTTATCATAATGAGATGGAGAAATTGTGAAGCTGGGAGAGAAGATGAACACTTATGATGTTTAAATCGGAATAAATCCTATTTACTTTTTGGGCGCCTCTCCGTATAATGAAAAACGACGAGAGCGTAAATCGGAATCATTTTGAATTGGAGCAGGAGGAAATATATATGAAAAGAGCTATGTTGGCAGCCCTAAGTTTCATTACGGCAGTGGGGCTGGTGGGATGTGGAGCAGCGAACGAAACGGCTGGTACTCCGCAAACTGGCAGTGACGCGTCCGGGAAGCCAAAAGTATACACGACGATTTATCCCTTGGAATATGTAGCGAAGCGAATCGGCGGTGAACACGTGGAGGTAACGAATCTGGTTCCCGCTGGCGTAGAGCCTCACGACTACGAGCCAACTGCAAAAGACATGGTTGCTCTGGCCGGAGCAGATATTTTCGCCTATAACGGCAGTGGTTTGGAGCTGTGGGTAGAGAAGGCTGTAACCAACCTCGATAAAAACAAGACAACGATCGTTAATGCGACGGAAGGTCTCGAGCTGATTAGTGCAGCTGAACATGAGCATGAAGGAGAAGGACACACAGAAGAAAGTCACGCAGAAGAAGCAGGGCATGATCACGGCGATCTGGACCCTCATGTATGGCTCGATCCGATGCAACTGAAGGCACAGGCAGAGAAGGTCAAAAATACGCTCGTACAAAAGGATCAAGCGCACGCTGCCGATTACGAAAAAAACTACACACAACTAGCAACAGACCTGGAGCAGCTGGATAAAGAGTTCAAAGATATGGTTACGCAAGCGCCAAAGAAAGAATTCATGGTTTCTCACAGCGCATTCAGCTATATGGCAAAACGCTACGGGCTGGAGCAAGTAGCAATCTCTGGGGTCAATCCTTCTGATGAGCCATCCACAGCAGAGTTGAAGCGCTTGGTGGAGCATGTAAAAGAACACAACATTTCTTATGTGCTGTTCGAGACGTTGGTTTCTCCGAAGGTAGCGGAAGTAATTGCGAAGGAAGCTGGCGTGAAGACAGCCACGCTCAATCCGTTGGAAGGTTTGACGGAAGACGACGTGAAAGCAGGTCGCGATTACTTGTCCATCATGCGCGACAATATGAATACATTAAAGACTGCACTCCAATAAGCTTTCCCTCGAAAAGATGTCGCTTCCCAGGCGGCATTTTTTCGTTAGTAGGATGCTTGTGGTTCGGGCAAAATCGTAGTACGATGAAAGGAATCAAATAAGAACAAATCCGATTTAAGGGATGGATATTTCATGGAACCAAATAAACAAGAGGTGCCTGTCATTAAGCTCACAGGCGTCTCCTTTCAATATGAAGACAAACAGGTTCTCGATGAGGTTGAATTCACACTGGAGCGCGGGGACTTTGTGGGCATCATCGGGCCGAATGGGTCAGGAAAATCTACGCTGATGAAGCTGATTTTGGGTCTATTGACGCCAAACAAAGGAACAGTAGAGCTGTTCGGGCAACCACTATCCAAGTTTCGTGAATGGAATCGCATTGGATACGTCGCTCAACAGGTCGCGCATGGAGCGGGTGGATTCCCGGCGACGGTGCGAGAAGTCGTGTCATCTGGATTGGTCGGTAAAGTAGGCCTTTTTCGCAGACTGACGAAACAGCACCATGAGAGTGTACGAGCTGCGGTGGAGCGAGTCGGCTTGTTGGAGAAGCTGGATCAACGTATCGGCAACTTGTCCGGTGGGCAATTGCAGCGCGTATTCATAGCGCGTGCTCTTGTAGCTGAACCGGAGCTGTTGATCCTCGATGAGCCAACAGTCGGGGTCGATCAGGAATCGATCGATCAATTTTACAGCTTGCTTCGTTCGCTGAAGGAAGAGAACGGATTGACGATGATGATCGTCAGCCACGATGTGGGAGTCATGTCGCAATGGGTGACCAAGGTGGCTTGTGTGCAGAAGAAAATTCACTTCCACGGAACAGCGCACGATTTTGAGCATAACCAAGAAAAAATCTTGCAAAGTATGTACGGTGATTCGGTCAGACTGCTGTCTCATCATCATTAAGCTTTGTAAATAGGTAAGAAAGAAGGAATATGCACATGCTTGCTGATTGGTGGCAGTATGACTTTTTGCGGTATACCCTGTTTTCAGGGATTTTAATTGGTCTGATCTGTCCTATTTTGGGCACGTTTCTCATTGTTCGTCGCTTGTCGATGATGGCAGATGGCTTGTCACACGTCACGCTTTCCGGTGTAGCTGCCGGGATGCTCATTTCCAAAAAGGTCGCCTTCTTCTCCGCAGTCAATCCGCTGTTTTTCGGAATGTTGTTTGCGGTGATCGGTTCGTTGTTCATCGAGCGGCTGCGTAAGGTGTACAAAGCGTATCAGGATTTGGCGATTCCGATTATTTTGTCCGCGGGACTTGGGCTGTTTACGGTATTGATCAGTATCGCAGACGGTTTTAATGCCGATTTGTATTCGTACTTGTTCGGAAAAATCGTAACAGTGTCCATCGAAGACCTGTATGCGCTGATTGGTGTGGCAGTTGTTGTTTTAGGGACAGTTTTGTTGATTTACAAGGAGCTTTTCGCGGTCTCTTTCGACGAAGAATTCGCTCGCGTCTCTGGCGTGGCAAGGCGTTCAATCAACCTGTGGTTTATGGTGCTCGTCGCTCTGACGATTGCGGCTTCCATGCGTATAGTCGGTGTCCTGTTAATCTCGGCGCTGATTACCCTTCCGGTGGCTGCCAGTTTGCAAATCGCGAAAAGCTTTCGACAAACGATTTTCTTGTCGATTTTATTTGCGGAGTTTTCCGTATTGAGCGGTTTGTATTTTGCCTATCTCCTTGATTGGGCATCTGGTGGTACAATTGTACTGATGGCAGTACTGGTTATGCTGGTTGTATTGGGTGTAAAGAAGCTGCGGGTCGCTTTCCGGTAAGAGTTATCCGGATATGACAAAAGGAAGGAGTGTTTGTCGATGAAAGTAGAAGAAGCGCTGCAAATATTGAAAGAACATGGTTTCAAGTATACCGGCAAGCGGGAGGAGATGATTCGAATCTGCGCGGCCGAGAAGCGATACCTGTCTGCCAAAGATATTATGGAGAGAATCAAGGAGCAGTATCCAACACTCAGCTTCGATACCGTCTATCGCAACATTTCCACTTTTGTTGAGCTGGGGATTCTGGAAGAGACGGAGCTGGACGGGGAAGGCAGATTCCGTTTGGCCTGTTCGACAGATGGACACCATCATCACCATGTGATTTGTACGGAATGTGGAAAGACTTCCTCTTTGCCAGGATGTCCGATGAATATCATTTCTGCGGTACCGGAAGAGTTTCAAGTGACGGGGCACAAGTTCGAGGTATATGGCACGTGTAAGGAATGTGTAACGCATTCGAATTAATCGGATAGAGGGGAGTGCTCGCTTTTGCGGGCGCTCTTTTTTTGCATCTCCTTCAAGCGTGTATTTGCTATAATGGGTGGAAAATCATCAGTTACAAGAGAGAAGGGACACAGTCATGATTCCCCGTTATATTGTGGACTTTGATTTGCACACCTTACCTCGGATGAGGGCAGATGTAGCTGTTATTGGAGCAGGAATTGCTGGGTTGTATACGGCGTTGCAAACGAGTGAGTATGCGGATGTGGTGTTGATCAGCAAGAAGGGACTCGATGATAGTAACACACGCTGGGCTCAGGGAGGAATCGCTGCTGTAACAGCCCAATCAGATTCCCCCGCCCTTCATCGACAGGATACGTTAATCGCTGGAGCAGGTCTTTGCTCGTATAACGCTGTGGAAGTCCTTGTGCATGAAGGCCCTGATCGCTTGCATGAACTGATTGCATATGGAACGGAATTTGACCGGGATGAACAAGGGCAGTACGAGCTGACACAGGAAGGCGCGCATAGCAAACGACGAATTTTGCATGCGAACGGAGATGCCACTGGGGCAGAGATTGTCCGCGCTTTGTCCAAGCGTGTGATGGAGCAGCCAAACATTCAGGTTTTGGAATATCATTTTGCAGTGGATGTCATCACGCAGGATGGCGAATGCGTGGGTGTCCTCGTGCGGAAGCCGGATGGCGAATTGTTTTTTCTGGAAGCAAAAGCAACGGTGCTGGCTACAGGAGGTGCAGGTCAGCTTTACCGTTATACGACGAATCCGCAAATCGCAACGGCAGATGGGATCGGCATCGCGTATCGGGCGGGTGCTCGCATTAAAGATGTGGAATTTATCCAGTTTCATCCGACTGCGCTTTACTATCCGGGTGCCCCGCGCTTTTTGATTTCGGAAGCTGTTCGTGGGGAGGGTGCCATTTTGCGCAACAGCAATGGTGATCGTTTCATGGACAAGTACCATCCGCAAAAAGAGCTGGCGCCGCGTGATATTGTCGCCCGGGCGATTGTTTCTGAGATGGAACAGACGAAGTCTACGTTCGTGTATCTCGACATCACTCACGAATCGGAAGAGCTTATTAAGCGTCGTTTTCCGACGATTTATAATTTTTGCTTACAATACGGGCTCAATATGGTGACAGATTGGATTCCGGTAGCTCCGGCTTGCCATTATATTATGGGCGGAGTTCAGACTGACTTGAACGGGGAGACCTCGACGAAGCGGCTTTTTGCATGTGGAGAAGCATCCTGCACAGGGGTACACGGAGCGAATCGACTGGCCAGCAACTCATTATCGGAAGCGGTTGTGTTCGGTCACCGGATAGCGGAGCGGATCAAGCAGCTGGCTGATTTGCAGAGTATTCATCCCTTCCAGATTGTTTCCAAGCAAAAACTGCCCCAAACGTTCAATACACGTGAACAACGATTAAAAATGCAAAAGCTCATGCTGCGGCACGTCAGTGTGAAGCGCGACGAAAAAGGATTAACGAAAGCACTAGCAGAGCTTGCGCGAATGGAGCAATACTATCAGTACGAGCCTGAGAGCCTGGAAACGTTTGAATTCTTCAATCTGCTGAATGCTGCCGTCCTGACAACGAGAGCGGCACTGATGCGGGAAGAAAGTAGAGGCGGGCATTATCGTACTGATTTTCCGAATAAAGATGACTTGCTATGGCGGAAGCATTTGATCCAGTCCGTAGAAGATGGTGTCCAAGAGGAGTGTGAGAAGCATGATGTGGAATAAACGGGAGCTTCAGCGAAAAATAGAGGAATGGCTACAGGAAGATGTAGGATTTGGTGATGTGACAACGATGAGCACGATTCCTGAATCGGAGCAGGGTATCGGCATTTTATATGCGAAAGAAGCGGGAATCGTGGCAGGCTTGCCGATTGCGGAGCAAGTATTTGCCACGGTTGATTCTGCCCTCGTCTTTGAGGCAAAAGTAGAAGAAGGAGCACGAGTCGAGGTTGGTCAGCAGATCGCTGAAGTCAGCGGCTCGGTTCGTTCGATTTTGAGCGGAGAGCGGCTTGCTCTTAATTTAATGCAACGTTTGTCTGGGATTGCCACGAAAACGAGTGAATACGCAACGGCCGTCGCAGGGACGAAAGCACGAGTTGTCGATACGCGGAAGACTACGCCAGGGCTGAGGGCTTTGGAAAAGTACGCGGTTCGAGTCGGGGGAGGCTACAATCATCGTTTTGCCTTGTATGATGCCGTGATGATCAAGGACAATCATATCAAAGGAGCGGGCGGTATTGCGCAAGCTGTTGCAGCGGCCCGCGCAGTTATTCCCCATACGATGACAGTAGAGGTAGAGGCCGAATCGTTCGAACAGGTTCAGGAAGCATTGGCAGCTGGTGCAGATACGATCATGCTCGACAACATGACACTCGATCAAATGGTGGAAGCCGTGCAGTTTATCGATGGACGAGCCATTGTCGAGGCATCTGGCGGTGTCAGTCTGGAGACGATTGGTGACATTGCAAAAACGGGCGTAGATATCATTTCGGTAGGGGCTCTGACTCATTCTGTCAAAGCGTTTGATATCAGCCTCGATCTGAATACGCGCAAGCGATAAGGAGCGAGCTCGATGTTAATGGTGATAGATATAGGCAACTCCAATATTGTGTTGGGCTTGTATGAAGGCGACGAGCTCCAACACCATTGGAGAGTGTCCACAGATCGTAACAAAACGGAAGACGAGTACGGCATGCTCGTCAAAAGCTTGTTTGGTAGCGTGGGGCTTGGCTTTGAACAGGTGAGAGGCGTTATTATCTCGTCTGTCGTTCCACCTCTAAACCTCACGATTGAACGCATGTGTGGGAAGTACATGCAACAAAAAGCGTTGATTGTCGGACCGGGTATCAAGACGGGATTGAACATCAAGTATGAGTATCCGCGAGAGGTAGGCTCCGATCGAATCGTGAACGCTGTTGCTGCGATTCATCATTATGGTGCACCGCTCATTGTTGTCGATTTTGGTACGGCGACGACCTTTTGCTATGTCGACGAGCGGGCACAATATTGGGGAGGGGCGATTGCTCCCGGTATTGGGATATCAACTGAGGCACTCTTCACTCGTGCTGCCAAGCTGCCGCGAATCGAAATCGCCAAGCCTGCAAGTGTAGTCGGTCGTAATACGATAGCGGCGATGCAGTCCGGCATTTTCTATGGGTTTATCGGTCAGGTCGAAGGCATTGTACGTAGAATCATGGATGAATACGGTACGCGACCTACCGTAGTTGCTACGGGAGGGATGGCAGCGCTTTTTGCCAATGAGACGTCTTGTATTCATGTCGTGGATCAGAACCTTACCCTTAAAGGACTTCGTTTGATTTATGAGCGGAATCAATCATAGTGGATGACGAACGTATTTGCAGAAAAACATTTCAGGATCATCTGGATCTAGGTGAGTCAGGGTTCCGCAGTGAGCGTATCCGAGTTTTAGACAGAGACGTTGCATTTTTTCGTTGGAAAGGTTAGTGGAAGTGAACAATTTCTCCGTAGGGGAGATCGTTTCCAGATAGTGCATCATCTCCTCGCCAACCCCGCGTTTTTGATAGTGAGGGTGAACAATGAGTAGATGAATAAAGCTGTTCTTAAAAAACGATTGATTGATGATGGCAAAACCGACGATATTCATATCGATTAACGCCACGTAGCAATGCCCTTGCTCGATGGCTTCTTGAAGTTCAGGTGAACGACTGGTTGAACCGAGCACCTTTGAATCAATCATACAGACAGCAGGAATGTCTTGAGGAGTAGCGAGACGGATTGAGGTCATCGATTTCAAATCCTTTCTACTTGTAAATTGTTGCTAATGTTGTATGAAATGGAAAAAGGGTGTTAAACTATTGGTAGAGATATTGAATGTCTGACATATAATAAAGGAGCCAATACCGTTGCAGCGGCAAGGCTCCTGAGACAAGTAGCTGTGGAACACCCACGGCGCGCATGATACTAAAACAGCGAATCCACCGTCAGGCGGTCAACCTTAGGCGGTGGGTTTTCGCTTGTTACGCCACTTTCTTATCCATCGGTAGAGCTTCCTGCAGCTAAACCAGAGGCTTAGCAAGGTTGCCAGTACTTTTAGGAAAAGGTAAAGCGTGCCGAGCGAGACCATCAGCATCACCCCCTTTACAGGAAGCTGTGCCGTGGTCTTCCACCGCCAGTCTTGTCTTGAGTTAAATTATACCATTTGAACATTCCTTATGGTGAGATCTCTTGTTAGTGTAGTTACGAGCTGGCTCGACAAAAAGAGTGACCTTCAGCGAGTAACATAGCGACTGACAGGTAATGATATATACGTGTTTCACATCCGTGGATGGGGACAGAGAAAAAAGTTGAGATTTTCAATACTTTTCGTTGACAGCACATGCTCCACGCGCTACAATGGCTATTGTGCCTAGCAGAAAAGTTATGTCACATTGAACTTTTTAAGTTTCTTTAAAAAAGTTCTTGCGTTTCAGATGAAAGCATGCTAACATATGAATTCTGAAAGGCAAACAAGCGGATCGCTTTGATCCACTTCAAATATACGGATGGATGTCCGAGCGGCCGAAGGAGCACGATTGGAAATCGTGTAGGCGGTGTCGAACCGTCTCGTGGGTTCAAATCCCACTCCATCCGCCATCACTTTCTTAGAAATGGCCCGTTGGTGAAGCGGTTTAACACAGCAGCCTTTCACGCTGTCATACAGGGGTTCGAATCCCCTACGGGTCACCTAGCAAAACGCCCTGCAAACGCAGGGGGCCTGGAGGCTTAGCTCAGCTGGGAGAGCATCTGCCTTACAAGCAGAGGGTCGGCGGTTCGATCCCGTCAGCCTCCACCACTTATATTAATGGACAGGGAAAGTCAGCTATAAGCGCCACGTCTTGTGGT
>NZ_JABSUT010000014.1:0-136221 GCF_013284285.1 Brevibacillus sp. HB1.4B | reverse complement strand
TAGGGACGTTCTACCCCGGCTACCGTAATCGTAGAACCATATTAAAAATGGTCAACCAGTAAAAACTGGCTGACCTCATAATACGAACGGGCAGAATAGTGTAATAACATAGAAAAGGCCCGTCCTCAAGGGGCCTTAGCATACCATCGGTTAATATTATTATTTGGTATCCAATCTAACCATAGACTTTAGTACTTTTAATAATTGCTCTGGTGTAGTTCGCCCAGTTATTATGTACCACGTTTTTCCATTATCATAAGACCAACCAGCATCCGAACGGACACCCTCATTTGTATCAATTGCTGTAATCTGTCCATTTATTGCACCATGAACTGGATTACTTCCCTTTGGTATTGTAGCCATGACACGCTTCATGATATTAATAGCATTGTTAGTATTCTCTGCCCATACTAAGTATTCCCAGCCGTTATCTTTCCAGATAAATGCTCTTTTATTAGCAGAATACTTTACATCATACCCGTTAAATTTAGTGGCTCCCTCTGGTATTTCGAACATTTCATAGGTAGAGAAAGGCTGTTTTCGGTAACTAGGAAGAGTACCTGCTGACATTGTCATTACGTCAAAAGTAAGCATTTTTGATTCCCCATCACGCACTCTTTGGCGTGATATCTCGAATAAATAATGGTCTTTACTTACTTCAAGTTTGCTTACAAATAAAGAACCAAGCTTTCGAGAAAATTCAGATGAAGCTACATAAGAAGGAACATACACAGCAACATCTACTTTTTTTAGTTCATCAACATACTGTCTATCCCAAGTAAACGGTTCGACCTCCTCGTCTTGAATAGCCACAGCAACAGAAGCAAAACCGATAAGCAATGTAACAAAGAGCAAGATGACTTTCTTCTGCATAAAGCACCTCCTTACCTATCTTTTGTATATTGGTAAATTCTATGCGAGGTGTTTTATGAATCAAAAAGTGGATAGTCATTTGTCCAGTATTGAACTAACGGGTTTCGATAGTTCAATGAGTCAGTCTAAAACTCTATTATCAATGAACATCTGTCCGTTGATTTGAAAATGGAGGCTAACAATACCAGGCCTGTTCATGATTATGGCAAGCCTGGTACGATGATGACACTTAATTTTTGAATAGAATTTCGCCCACCTGTGTGGAAATGTTGAGCGTTGCATTCTCGGATTGAGCCTCACCTACATATCCATGGAGTTCTTTGGAAACAACCGATGTGGTATTTGTTGCTTTTTCAAGATTAACCTGATTATCAATATTTCCTATTTCCGTTGATAAATTTACATATAGAGGTGCTAATTGATCCGGTAGAGCGAATTCGACGTTTCCAAGGTTAGTAGATATGTTACTGCTTTCCTTGCCAATTACATCCGTTACGGTGATGTTGCCAGCATTGCTGCTCACATTTAAATGTTGGACCGACAATTCTGACTCAATGAAGATGTTGCCAACTTCATTATCTATCTCAAGGGATTTGAAGTCTTTATAAGGAAGATGGATCGTTAAGGATGGCAATGGCTCCGTATTTATGAACTTCTTTTGTTCCTGTTTAAGCATAATCTGTAATGTTCCATCTTGTATCGACGTAGTCACATTGGTATCCATTCCTTTTGAATTGCCCTTGGATAATTCCCATTCTGCTTGATTGATTTGTTTGTCTCCTATGACTTTAACTATAGCAGCGTTACTCTGAATTTTTAGGGAATGAATGTTAGTTACATCTATTTGAGAAATATCCCCATTTACTGCATTCGAGACATTTTTAATGTCCGATGTTTCTGAATTTGCAATTGTGTTCGTCTGTATAGTAGCGTTTTGCTGGGACGAACTTTGTGTACTAGTGACGGAGGATTCCTTCGTACATCCAGCGATTCCGATACTGGCAGCGGCCAGGAGAATCATTGCTAACTTCATGTTGTTGTTCAAACGTTTATCTTCCTTTCTTCTGCATATGCTAAACAGATCGTCATTTCAAATTACGTGATCCGTTTGTACATTAATCGTACAGTGGTCAGAAAGATTTGGTAACGGACTTTGGCTTGAATAAGAACTGGACTTAAGTCTAGAAAGAGCCTCCGCCTTTAAACCTAGAGGCACATGATGAATCGAATACTCGGTATACTCATAGAGTTATGCTATGAATTGCAAATTGTAAGACAAGGAACGGGTGAATTTACCACTAAAAGGACAGCTCGTATGGCAATATGATTAATCATCGTATTTCTAACGATTCCCGTTAGCAACTTTAAGCAACTTCATGAGGTTAGCCAACAGAACGTTGTCTAAAATCGGCTACTGAATTAACTTAACGGCAGGTAACTATAAGCGCCATTAATAGTTCAATGGAGCAAGAAGGTTGAAGAGGAGTGGGATATTGAATGTGGAATATTTTAAATATTCCTTTTAGATTCTATGTATAGCCATTTTATTTCTAACCGCTATGTCTATTATTTATTCGATTAATAGCCTGGTTGCTTCTTCTGAAACGAAGCCATACATACCTGTTGAAACGAGAACTTACACTGTAAACCAGCAAAGAAATAATGATCAGTCTACTTTTGAATACGATGATGATGTTAAACGTTCATGGTCCATAAGGTATAGACCGACTTAACTATGGCTAGAAAGTACCTATTTTTTTGACAAAGTAATCGATCCAAACGGAACCATTTCTAAAGATGTTTCAGGGGTAACGCTCAGAGAAATCGAGTCGCCCTGAAACAACTCACAGAGAAAAGAAAAGGAAGTCGCGCGTATACGCCACTTCCTTTTAAATCGGGAGATCCCGCAGTGTGGTACACGCATAAAAAGGCAACATTAATTCCCCTTGCTTTTATTATAAAGTGCACAAAAAAATAATGAGTTTCGTTCAACCAACGTGATCGATAGCGTAATAAAACAGCGGCGAATCTAAGACTTTTTTTCAGGTCTTAGGTCGCTGCTGTTTTATTATTCGGGTTCAGTCTAAAACTAATTTTTCTGAGTCTGGAGATTTTTTTATCCAAGAACTACATAGAGTCAACAACTCCAGTCTATTACATTATTTTCAACGAACAGCTCTTTGCCGAAAAAATCGGCATGTGAGACTGCCCCATTTAACTCTTACTCATTCCGCCAAGCCAACGCCAGCGTCCCCATCCCAGCATGCGCCCCAATCGTGGAACTGATCGGTCCAACCAACACCTCGACATCGGAGTACTTGCTCTGAATTTTCTCTTTCAGTTCCAGCGCTTTGTCCAAGACGTTGCCATGCAAAATCTGCACGTGCTTGACGGTGTAAGTCTGCTTGGCTTTCTCCAGCTGTTCCAGCATACGCTTGACCGCTTTGCCTTCGGTACGAACCTTTTCATATACTCCAAACAGCCCATCTTTAATTTGGAAAATCGGCTTGATCTGAAGCAGATTGCCGATAAAATATTGCAAACCGGTCATTCGGCCGCCCTTGTAAAACTGGTCGAGACTGCCAACCAGGATATAGTTCTCAAACTTTTTGTATTCCTCACGCAAGGAAGCCGCAATCTCCTGATAGCCTTTTCCTTCTTTGGCTTGCTCGATTCCGTTTAAGATGATCGAGGTAATCGGGTACGACATCAGCTTGGAATCTACCGGCTCGACAGGGAAGTCTACCATCTTGGCTGCCATTACACTAGTATTGTAGGTCCCACTCAGATCAGAGGAGAGGTGGACAGCAATCGCGCATTCATACTCTTCCTTTAATCGTTCGTAGAGCGTCACAAATTTTCCTAAGGAAGGCTGTGACGTTTTGGGAGCATAACTGGCCTGCACAATTTTCTGATAAAGCTGCTCAGGCGCTAAATCAATACCGTCTTCATAAGTGCCATCTTCAAAAATAATCTCTAGCGGAACGACGTAGATGTCATGCTCTTCCATGATGTGATCAGGGATGAGTGCGGTACTGTCTGTAACCCAGGCAATTTTTTTCTTCAAGGAAACATGTCCTCCCCCATTAAAATGCGTGTTCTATCTTTACTAGCGAAAGCTTCATGGTTGTTCGTTACGGATGTTGTATAAGCAAACTCGCATATTCTATCATAATACGAAAACTGTCGTTTTTTGTCGCAAATAGAAGGAGTTTTATTGAACAAATGAGAGGAGATTAATGGGGAAGAGGGCACAGACAAGAAAAATCCCATGCTTCTTCGAGGGGAAGAGACATGGGATTTGTATCGTCTATTCAACTAACGGCTTGATTTTGGGAAACACCTTTAATGCTGTCTTGTAAAACACATCCTCGTGATATTCCGCTGGGATTAGCTCCTGTACAAATTGGATATACGGCTTCACTGGCGCCAGCGGCCAGTCTGTCCCGAACAAAAATTTGTCGTAATGATCACAATAGGTGATCGCGTGTCGCAGATGAGAGAAGAAGAGAGGGGAGTCCGCGAGTCGCTTGCAATTGGCTGCGTCACCGACCATTAAGCCGGAGAGATCTGCAAACATGTTGCGGTTTTTATAAACGACTTCTGCCCCATCGAGTACCCACGGATCGCCAAAATGGGCCATCATGAAATGAACGTCTCGATGCTTCACAGCCACCTCGTCTAGTGTGAGAGGGTGGGAGTATTTTAGGAGCCCGCGCTCCGAGTACGTATCGCCGGTGTGAAAGACGACAGGTACCTGATATTTGGCTGCGAGCGCATAGACGGGATCGTAGACGCTATCGTAGGCGTAGAAGGGATAGTAGCCCAGATAGATTTTCAACCCGACCACGTTGGGCTTTTGCAGGTCAGCTTCCAAGCGTGCCACTGCCGTTTCATCCATCTTGAATGGGTTGATTCCCAGACAATAGACGAACTGTGGTGGCAGCTCGTCTGTCAGGTCTAGTCCCATGGGAGTGACAGCTTCCACATCGGGAAAGCCGTCTGGCTGAGTCTCTGTCAAGCCCATGCCTATCCCAAGGACCACGCCATTCTCTGCATATTCTTGCAAGAGACCAGCGACGGAGTAATCGACAAACGACTTTTCTGCCGCTGTCCGCTTGAATTCCTCGATATGGGATAAATGCATGTGCGCATCAATGATTTTCATTAGAAGCCCTCCCTTATTTGGCAAAGCGTATCGTCCGTAAGTCAGATAAGGCATTGGAAGGAAGCGTGTTGTCGGCAAACAGGAAAAAGACAGGCGGAGTAAAGGTAGAGCTGTTGTTTGGCAGATTCAGTTCGCGTATGACAGAAGCTACGGCGACTTCCTTGTTTGCGTATACTTGGAGGTCCGCAGTATCGAGGTCAGTAACGATATGCATCTGATCGTTGCTGGATGCTCGCCCGAGGACATAATCGGAAACTTCAAGGACATCCAATTCACCTTGTGCCAGCTTGTAGCTGAGCTCCTCACCATTCGTACCAATAGTTTTCAGCCATACCGCCTCTTCCTCGGTTCCTGGCTGCAAAAAGATGTCAGTGGCTAATTCTTTGCCAGCAAAGTACGTTCCAGTATTTTGTTCGATCTCTACTGTATGGCAGAGGACAGGTACTCCTGGTAGCAGCAAGTAATACTGGTGGCAAGTCAACCCGCGATACTTCTCCTGCTTTTTCACATGGTAGCTCACCTTGATTCCCTGCCACGCATTTTGCTTGTTGTCGATTAGTTCGACAAAGGAAGCCGTCCGCTCTTCCTTAACCAGTGAAAACGCGCTTAACTCCTCCATATAGTTGCCGATTCCACCAGTCCACGGATTCCACCAAGATTTCGGCTTCCGCTCAGGGAAGGCGCTGTCCAGCCACTCCTGCCCATTGCTTGTAAGCGAGTAGAGCGTCGGAGCAAAATCTGGAGCGGCTTTGATCCGCAATCGTCCATTGTCCGCGATATAGACCTGCTGTCCTTCTTCCACTGTTTGCTCCTGTATGACCTTGCCTTGACCGATTGGGAAAATCGCGCTCTGCAAATGCGACACATGCGTGGCAAAACGTCCCTCTACTTGCACGAGGTCATATGGTTTTTCCGGCGTCTTGAAAGAGAAGCCAGATTCCGTCTCTTCCTCATCTTCTGTAAAGCTCTGTGCTTGTTCGGAAGCTGACTCGCTCAAAAGGGATGCGATCAGTTCTCCGTCCAAATATTGTTGCTTGTATTCTTTCACCTGTACATCCAGTTCCTTGCTTGTGACAAAAGGATTTTGCCCATTAGCGCTCAACTCTAGATGAGAGCTCAAGGTCAGGTCTGCTGGCATAGGTTCTTTACAGGCAAAGGCACGGAACTCTTTCCAGTCAGCATAGCCCCCATGTGAGAAGTGGAAGGGACCAAACGATTTTTTTTCATGTGGAGCAAGCATGCCGAGATTGGTTTCGAGTGTGACATACCAGCCTTGAATATCAAAACGGTATTCAGGAGGCCAGCACATTCCCCAGGGGGCCGTTTCATCCTGTGTAAATAGCCAGTTTTCACTGACTAACTCTGCATCCCAATAATCCATATCGCTGCCATAGGAGGATGGTGTTTCAACATAACGGCCTTGATACGGCACAATCGGGCGATGAAAACTGTGACTAAATCCTTGGTTAAGCCAAAGCTCAGTAGTCAGTTTGTCAGCAGAGTGGTTTTCTATCTCCATTCCGTGTTCAACGGTACCATCTCCGAACAGGAGCGTTTTGCTAACCAGGGCAATTTGCGGGTATGCCCCGGAGCGATACGTTGCATGGATGCCGATTGCTCCCTTTTCCACGATAAACGCAACATTCTCGGCACGCTTCTTCGAGAACTCGCTAGAAAACGGTTTGCCGAGCTTGGGATAGAGAAAGTTGGTTGGCTCCCCACCTGTCCCGCCGGCAACGGTCATCTCATTATCTTCTTTGTTCAAGTAGAGCGTATGGCGGCCATGGTGAACTTGCCAAGCCTGTTCCGTTTCTCCAGACACCATCGCACCAAGTCCCGTAAAGGCAGCTCCGATTTTTTTGGCAAAAGAAACCGATCTGCCATCTGCGAGCTTTGCCTCCACCTGTACGATGGCTTCGTAAAAGCCGTGTTCATACAGGTCAGCGTTAAGCGGAAGCGAAATGCGCTCTTTGCCAGATAGTTTCAAAGTGTGGCGTTGCTCTTGTAAGCCAAAAAAAGAACAAACGGGCAGCTCGAATGAAAATTCCGCTTCATCCGTAAAGTTGTTTTCCACGTCCAAATAAAACAGCTTTGTCTGTCCCGGATAGGAGAGGCCAGGTACATGCAAGGAAAGGGTAGCAGGAAACTTGGGAAGGATTCCTACCTCAAATAGCGCTGCCTTGCCGTTAATCAGTAGCTGGGTACAAACACGCGGATGCGTGCGCCAGATGCTTTGCTCTTCTGTGATTGGATCGACAAAAAAGGTAGCTGACAGCGTCGTTTCACCTGTTACAGCCAGCTCGTGCTGATAATCAAAGCGGATCGTGTCGCTCGGTTGCCCGTTTAACGAAATCTGTAGCGGCTTGCCTGATTTGTTGACGATCCGGTAGTGAATTTGATACTCCCGTCCAAAGACCAGCTCCAGCTTTTCTGCTTCGGCAGACACGAGATAATCCTCCGTCTCGATGAGGCGCATGCCTCGCCCCCGCCGCTCAAACTCCACGTGCAAGCTCTTTTCTCCTTTTGCCCAGGAGTATGTGAAGTAATCAAAGCCGTTTTCCTTGCGTCCATCTGGCTCTACAACGATCTCCCGCGTGGAGTCCTGATACCAGTCAAGCTCCTCAAAATAGTGGGCGATCGCTTCGGTACGGAGCACGGAAGGAATCATGTTCATCAGATGGGTGGCGTCGTCCCGGTCTTCCCAGAAAAA
Organism: Brevibacillus sp. HB1.4B; assembly: GCF_013284285.1. NCBI lineage: Bacteria > Bacillati > Bacillota > Bacilli > Caryophanales > Paenibacillaceae > Brevibacillus > Brevibacillus sp. HB1.4B. The sequence continues at coordinate 128,470 of NZ_JABSUT010000014.1, read as the reverse complement.
GCCGAACTTCTTATACAACGGAACAGCCTTCGTGTTTCCTGCCCACGTATACAGATCAAGTCGCGGCCAGCCCAGCTCAATCGTTTTCTCCAGTGCGCATGAAAGCAGCATCCGGCCGACTTTTTTTCCATGATAGTCGGGACGTACATTGAGCAATGGGATGTATAGGGCACCGGTATCTTCCCGATATTCGGCCAGGCTGCAATAACCAACGACCGTTTCACCTTCCATAGCGAGATAGACGGTGATAGCGTCAGAGGCTGCTTCTTCTTGTCTAATTTGTTCTGCTGTCGTAATCGAATTTCCGCCTCCCCAGCTATCTCGGCTGGCATTCCACATTTCTGCGACCGCTGCGGCCAGCTCAGGGCGGTAGGTGACAATTGAGATTGATGCTTCCATGCTTGTTAACACCTCGATTACATTGTTAAATTATGTATCTTCTAAGAGTTGTACGTTTGATCGACAGAATTGTTGCTAGTTTTCGGAAAAAGAATCAGCGCATGTGCAAAAAAAGCACCTTATTCAGGTGCTTTTTAACGCATTCAGGTTCTCGTTCTCGTTTTTACTGCGAGTCCACTAAACGTAACAGGCCCAACAACATCAGCTCTGGTATTTGCCGTTCGGTTTTCTGCGGTTACTGTGTAAATATGGGTACCAGCTCTTACATTTCGATCGATTGCCTGAAAGGTGACAGCATAGTTTTGTTCAGAACCAGTAGATTCAATACCTTGGAGGGTGTTGAAAATCTCTCTACCATCACGAAATATACGGAAGAGGATTTGCGCAATACCGGTAATCCCCCGAACACCAACCGTAGCAACTAATTCAACACGATTCGGTTGGGAATGCCTAGATGGGATTCTGATTCGGATAGTGGCGAGGCGAGACCTTCCTGGCGCGCGTCTGATGGTAAAGGAATTTGCCAAGTTGAATCGACGGCGTGGCTGAACGGCTGCTTTATCGAGAATACGTACCAATAATATCACCCCCTTTTTACTTTGATACCTCAAATTATGTTGGACAATGGGGGAGTGATTGGACGAGTTCATGATACTATTCAAAATTAAGTCATCTATCTTTGTTTGGGTAAACAATAGAAAAGGGATGTAAAATTAAGGTAACGATAAGGTGCCCTTTAGAAGCCATTAAGCTTAGCTCGATACAATCAGGCATGAGGTGATAGTCATGGAGCTAAAACAGAACCGCGTCCGAATTATCGATGGCTTGCGGGGATTTAGTTTAGTAGGGATTTTGATGGCGAATATGCTGATTTTCCAGTATGGGATTTGGGGAAGCCAAGAAATGGATTTATACGCCCTCCCCGATTATGAAATGACAGCTTATAAGCTTGTGAAAATATTTGTGGAAGGCAGCTTTATGCCGATTTTTACCTTCATGTTTGGTTTTGGCATGATCAAGATGCAGCAAAGCTTGGCCGCCAAAGGTTTGAAGCAAAAACGCTACCTTGCCCGCAGATTTTTGATGCTGATCGGACTTGGTTTCCTTCATTCGTACTTCCTGTGGGAAGGGGATATCTTGGGGTTTTATGGCATGATGGGCTTCTTTCTGTTGCTGTTCATGAACCGTAATCCGAAAACTCTGCTCATTTGGGGGATTGTCTTACTCTGCCTCATCAGCTTAATGGGGCTTGCTCCAGATGATCCGAATGATCCTACGAGTATTACCGATTCTGCCCGTATGGAAGCTTATGTCGTCAAAACCATGACCGTCTATGGCACGGGCACATACGAGGAAATCGTACATCACAGAAGCAGTGAAGATCCGCTTGGTTTGCCAGAATACATGATGGTTGCTTTATTGTTGATGGCGCCGCTTATGAGCGCACCCATGTTCCTTTTTGGGATGTATGCTGCGAAGCGCAGGTGGTTCGAGAAGCCAGAGGAAGAACGAACCTCGTATCTCCGAAACATGCTGATCTTCTTGCCAGCGGGACTTTTGTTAAAAGTGCTGCATGTGTATCTGCCGGGAACTTGGTGGAGTGGCGTCGGTGAGATATCGGGGGGGACCATCCTTGCCATCGGTTACATTTTCGCCTTTGTTTGGTTCTTTTCCAGAAGTACGAAATCAACTTGGTTGCCAAGATTTCAAGCCGTGGGTAAACTCTCCTTAACGAATTACCTTTTGCAAACCGTCATTTGTACGACGATCTTCTATGGCTATGGACTCGGATGGTTCGGAAAGATCGGGGTATTGGCTGGCTGCGGATTAGCGATTGTGATTTATGTGGGACAGCTGTTCATAAGCCCATTGTATCTAAAGCGGTTCCGTTATGGCCCAGTGGAACGACTACTGCGGATGTGGACGAATTTTTCAATCTCCGGCCAGACAAAGCAACGCCCGGAAAAACCTATTTCTGCTTAGCACCAGAAAATAAAAACCAAGCAGCTGCTCTATGGGCTACTTGGTTTTTTGTTTGATTGTTGGCCTCTAAAAATATGAATCCTCTGATCGGTCTCCATCATATAATGTAAACGATTGGAAAAAGATGATCAGATGGGTCATCGTAAAGAACGGAGGATGGGAATTGGGACGTTTTCCAAGAGCAGTAACGAGTCTTGTTTTCTTTAGCCTCTTTTGCTTGATCTTCCAAGCATCCATATTCGTGCCTGTAAGCCAAGCAGCAAGTGAAGAGGAAACACCTGCCGCGGTAGAATCCACTGTAGATCTTCGCCACTTACAAGGAAAAGTCAATGAAATTAACGCCGAGAATTTAATCCAGGAAAAATATACGCCCGACAGTTGGAGCAAGCTGGTGTATGCGTTGGATGCTGCAAAAGCCGTACTGACGAAGCCAAACACCACCCAAGCAGAAATCGATGGTGCCTTGTCCGTGTTAGTCCTAGCAAGAGAAGGGCTGAAGAAGCAGGAAGGTACAATCGACAAGAGTAAACTGCAAACGAAAGTAGAGGAAATTGCAGTGGAAAAGCTGCAAGAAAAAGATTACACGAGGGACAGTTGGAAAGAGTTGCAGAATCGACTAGGGAATGCTTACTTTGTGCTGGATGATCCGCATGCGAGCCAGCTTGTCGTAGATGTTGCCCTGGAGAAACTGATCAAAGCGAGACAAGATTTGAAGAGACAAGATGACGCTGTCTATAAAAGAGAGCTGAGGGCCAAAGCGAGAGAGATCGAGGACAAAGACTTGGATGAAGACGACTACACCAGATCGAGCTGGCGCAAATTGGAGGATGCGCTTGAACAAGCGTGGGATGTCATTGACGATCCACATGCTACGCAGTCTGAAGTAGATGACGCTCTGTACGATTTGAGAAAAGCATGGAGAAATCTAGAGGATGATGATCGAGACAGAGACCGGGATCGGGATAAAGACAGTAGAAAGGGTTCCTATACCACGCCGACAACCATCTTTTTCACTGGTGGTAGCCCTGCAGATAAGAAAGTGGTTCTCCCTGCAACCAATATAAAAAGTAAGAGCCAACGTGGCTATATGAATGGCTATCCTGACGGAACGTTTCAACCGGATCGTACAGTGACACGTGCGGAGATGGCTGCCATTTTACTGAACGCTGGAATGGTGAGCCAGTCTTCTGCGAATAAGGGAAGGTTCTTCGATGTAGCCGACAACTACTGGGCAGTAAATTCGATTCATCAAGCAAGTGCAGCGGGTATGATGAGCGGCTACCCAGATGGCACATTCCGTCCATCGGCCAACATTACCCGAGCGGAAATAGCCGCGGTCATCTATAAGTACAAGGCCTTGCAAGGTGCGGGAGGGGGCACTGCCTTTTTTGATGTGAGGGGAGATCACTGGTCATCTCCAATCATTGCAGCGGTTGTTGCCAAAGGCTACATGACAGGTTATCCCGACGGCACCTTCCAGCCAGAGAAAGCGCTGACTCGTGCCGAAGCTGTAACCATTCTCAATCGCGTGCTGAATCGCGTGCCGCAGAACCAAGCTGGCCTGCAAAGATGGCCGGATGTTGCACCTGGTTATTGGGCGTATAAAGAAATTGAAGAAGCATCCGTTCAATAACGATTTCGAAAAAGGACTCACCCTCCTGTAAAATAAGAGGGTGAGTTTTTTATAATCCTGACACACATGATGTCAGGATTCGTGCATTATGTCTGCTGCTCATGGTCATATTTGCTCCGCTAACAATGCGTCTGTATTTGACCAAACCGAATCGATAACTTGCGGATTCATTGCGAAAGCGTCGACGATAATGTCGATGCTTTTTATGTATAGTGAAAATGGTTGCATTTTCTATTCTTTTCTATCATTCGGTTATCTCTTCCAGAAAAATGTGGTATAATCTACCACTAAGATAGAATGGCATAAAATCATTCAGCTTAGAATCGAGAGGAGAAAGTTTCATGAAACTAAACAAACGTTGGAGCAAGCTGACTCGCTGGGCGGGTACAGGTGCACTCAGTTTGGCGCTTTTGCTCGGGTATGTGCTTCCAGTCCACGGGCAGACACCCGCAGCTCTCCCAATCAGCCCTTGGTCGGTAACAACGCTGAACGAAGGGGAGAAATACGGAATTTTTCCGTTGGAGTGGTATCAAGAGAGTTCTTTTCAGCAATCCATTCCTGCTGACAAATTTATTACCTTGATGGAGGGGACAGCGAAAAAGCTGGATCTTCTGGGAATGAAGAAAAAGAACGCTTCCTTATCCTTTCCGACTGATAAGGTCATTACGAGAGAAGCAGTCATTACTTCTTTATACAAACTCTTGGCGAACTACGAACTGCCAGCAGCATTCGAAATGACCGGGGATAACCCGATTGATTATATGAAGAAAAAAGGCTTGGTCAAAGGGACAAGCGCTGGTCTCGAGCTGAATCAGCCAAGCACGGTTGAACAAGCAACGGTGATGGCCAGCCGACTGGTCGAGTTCGTATACGATACGGGGGGCGGCGGTGCCGAAGGTCTCATGTGGAAAGTGACCAACGGCAAAAACACCATGTACTTGCTTGGCTCGATTCACATGGGGATCGCAGATATGTACCCGATGCAAAAAGACATCCGGGAAGCGTATGAAGAGTCGGATGAACTGTGGGTGGAAGCCGATATTATCAACGGTGACACTGATTATATGACACAAAAAATGGTATACACCGATGGCACGACACTGAAGGATCATGTATCCGCTGAGACGTATCAAAAGGTGCAAAAATTGCTTGCAAAGCTGCAACTGCCAGCCAATTCTTTTGACGTCTACAAGCCGTTTGCTGTTTCCTTGTCTGTGCCAACGCTTGGCTACGTGGACGGCGAAACGGATCTTCAGTTCGCAATGCTATCCGGCATCGACAGGTACTTCCTGACGAAGGCGATGCTGGATGAGAAGCCGATCAACGAGCTGGAAGGTATTAAGCTGCAAGCGGACTTGCTGTCAGGTGTTCCTGCAGAGCAGCAGGAGAAAGAATTGAACATCATGTTAGATAGTGTTATGGCCGAAAAAGGGCTGGAAGAAAGCACAAAACTCTTAAAAGACATGCAGACAGAATGGGTAGAAGGCGATCTGAATGGATTTACCCAAATCATGACGACGCATGGCGATTTCGGTGAAGGCGAAGTGAATCAGCGTCTGCTCGGTGAGCGAGACAAAAACATGGCTATTAAACTCGCAGAAGTGTTGGAGAAAAAAGGGGAAACGACTTCTTTTGTCGTGGTCGGTGCTGCCCACTTCTCGATGAAAGGTATGGTTATCGATCACTTGAGGGCAAAAGGCTATGACGTGCAGCAATTGAAATAAGAGAGAGAAAAGGAAGTGTCGGCGCAGGCTGGCACTTCCTTTCCTTGTTTTCCAGAAAAATTGCTTACCCAGACAAGTGTTGCTAACATTATCCAGCGGATAGTAAAATTATACTATCTAGGCATACATAGGAGGTATTTTGCGTGGGCTTGTTTGATATGTTTAAGACAGACAAAGGGGAAGAAATGACCCCTCATTTTGGATTCGCATGCTCCTTGCTCTACATGATGAAATCGGATGGAGAAATGGACCACGAGGAAATCGGTCAATTGCTCGCTGTATTAGGCGGTGAAGAAAGCAACGGCGTGATTGGTGTAGGTGCTAATAACAGACAGTTGCTCGAAAACGCAATGAAATATACACGCAATAACTCTATCGAGAAATTCCTGGGCGAAGTAACTCCATTGCTCACAGATGCTCAAAAAATGTGCATCCTGGTTAACCTGATCGATTCCTCCCTGGCAGATGGCCAACCTGAGCGTGAAGAGCAAGAGCTGTTTGGCAAGTTCTTGACTGCATTTGGTATTTCGGAAGAACGTTTCCGTCCATTCTTTGAAGTAATCGTGTTGAAAAATGACCGTGGTGTGTTCGTGAATCAAAACCATCCGAAGAACCAACCAGGTTACAGAGTGACGCTTCCTGTTTAATCTTTGATACGAATGTAAAGAGGCTGTCCCAAAAGTCATGAACAATGACTGAGGGACAGCCTTTTCATTTGATTTCTTACTAAAATGTAAGAGAGAGGGCGAAATCGTTAGATAGGAGTCATTCATTTGCATGAGAGTCTCGTCTATAATCCAGACATAAATCATTTTCAAGGAGATGTTCAGATGAAAAAAATAATAGGATTCGTGTTGGTTATCGCTCTTTTTGTAGGCATAGGGTTTGGCGTAAAACGATATGTAGAAGGTCCATCGCAACCGGTCAATGGAGTTCTCGTTATCGGCACAGAGAAAGATACGAATAAGGTCAAAGAGTTGTATAAAGATAACACCAAACAAACAAGCGACTACAAACTGAAATTGGTTACAACAACAAAAATCACAAAATTGACAGAGCAAGATCAGAAAGAAACGGGTCAAGAATTTGATAGCCGAGATATTAAGTATTCGGTTGTGAATCGATCTACAGCTGAGCAATTCGTCAAGAAGGGGATTCTCAGAGCCAGACAAGATCCAAGAAGCACGTCTATTATTTCAGACCCTGTTACCAGCATCAAAGAATTATCGAATGGTCAAAATCTGTTTTACTCTATAAGTGATGCAGACATGAAGAATAACCAAATCGATTTGAACGGTCAGATGGTACCTGTAGCGTATGTGAACCATCAAATGTGGATTGGGTATATACCACAAGCGGATCTTGTTATTGTTGACGACAAAACTTACAACCAATTAACTGAAGTAGAGTCAACGCTCTCCTTGATCCAGTTTGGAAATGGCGGCTTCGATTATAAGAATAAAGATAACGTGAACCAGGTCTTACAGGAAATCGGGAACGTTTATGCAGATAGCGAAAACAAAGTAAATTTTGTAGATGTACAAGATTGAGTTTGAGTGATGAGAGGATGAGCTGTATGGAAGTTGTACGGATGGAAAACGTAGTAAAAAGTTATGGGGAAGGCAACAACAGGGTAGATGCGTTAAAAGGGATTGACCTTTCTATTCAGCAAGGAGAGTTTGTCTCAATCGTAGGTGTTTCCGGCTCTGGAAAAAGTACACTGCTGCATATTTTAGGAGGGTTGGATCGGCCAAGTTCAGGGCAAGTATTTATTGGGGACCATAATCTTTATGATTATACAGATGATGAGCTTTCGATATTCAGAAGAAGAAAAGTCGGGTTTATTTTTCAGTTCTTTAATTTGATTCCCGTATTGAATGTCCAGGAAAATATCGCGTTGCCCATGTTATTGGACGACGAACCGATCGATATGACGTATTTGGATGAAATTATTGAAATCCTGGGGCTCCATGAACGAAAAGACCACTTGCCTTCCGAACTATCGGGCGGCCAACAGCAACGAGTTTCCATCGGCAGGGCCTTAATTAATCGGCCGCATTTGATTCTGGCGGATGAACCCACAGGTAATCTAGATACGCGAAATACGAAGGAAGTCATGGATTTATTAAGATTGACTGCAAAAAAATACAATCAAACCATCGTATTGATTACGCACGATCTTACCATTGCATCGGCTTCTGACCGCGTTATTACGATAGAAGACGGTGCGATCATTTCAGATCAACGGCTTGCTGCGAATTAGCCAAAAGACTGGAGGTGAATGATTTTGATCAGCAGTTATAAACAATTAAGCAGCAAGTATTTAAAAGGGAATATAAAACGAACCATTTTGACCTTGGTCGGAATCATACTCTCTGTAGCGTTAATTTCCACGATCGGCCTTTTTATGAAAGGATCACAAATCTCCCAAATTGAGAACATTAAAAAGTTAAACGGGCATTCTTTTCATGTCGGTATTTCCAATTACGATAATGCGTTATTAAATAAAATCAAATATAATCCCCAGATTGAATCGTTTGGTTGGATGTCTCAAGGCAACATTGTTCCAGTTGGAGAAGTTTCGGTGCAAATGAATTTCGCCGATCATCGCGCCTTGGAGTTTTTAACGTACAGCCTCGCTGATGGTAAATTACCAACCAATGATCAGGAAGCAGTTGTTGATTCATGGGTGCTTCCTTCTATAAAAAATGGTCTTCAGATCGGCGACTCATTTGAATTGGATGGTAAAACCTATAAACTGGTTGGGTTGCTGGATAATCGCGCGTTCACTCAGAAGAATAAAGAGGGCCGTTTCTTAACCTATAAACGTGATTTCGCTATTGGTGAAGGCAGGATTTTACTCGAAATAAACGAGAAAGCGGACTTTCAAGAGGTTGTAGAGGAAATAAAATCACTTACGCAAGACAAGAATATTGTGATCAATGACGAATTGATCAAAGTTTTGAAACCGGGATCGAACCAATCGATTTTCGCCATGCTCGTCATCGTCGTCAGTATTGTTGTGATCGCGACGGTTGTTGTGATTTACAATGCTTTTCAAATCAGCGTTGTAGAGCGGATGAAGCAATTCGGCTTGCTCCGAAGCATCGGTGCTACACGAAAGCAAATTAGACAAATCGTGATGAGAGAAGCAGCAGTGATGGCTGTCATCGCCATACCGATTGGGCTAGTATGCAGCATACTAGCGGTTGCTGCTCTCCAATTCATCTTCTCGATCCTTTTAGAAGATAGTGAAGGTGTTTCTTTTTTTCATATCGATTGGCAGATTTTATTCATCAGTTCGATCATTACCCTGACGGCCGTATTAGGGTCCAGTTATTACCCGGCTTTTTTTGCTGGCAGAATATCCCCTTTGCTGGCAATCAGCAGCAGGTTATCCATTAAGAAAGAGGCGATCAAAAAACATAACAAAGACGTGTTGAAAAAGCCTTTCTCTTTTCCTTTGAGCCTGGCCTTGAAAAATGTCAAAAGAAATAAAAATCGGTATTCCATTACGATTCTATCCATCATTATATCCAGCGTATTGTTTATTACTTTCTCGTCTTTGATGGATATCGCCTTTGCATCCAAGTATGTGAAAGATTTATCCGCTACATCGGATCTGACCATCTATCTGGAACAGGATAAAGAGGATTCTTCCGTAGAAATACAGCAAATTTTGGAGCGATTGAAGTCGCTTGAAAATATATCCGAAGTGAAGGAACAGGACTACCGTTTTGAAATCAATTTGAAGGATGCAACTCAGTCTTCTGCTACTGTTGCTGACATCAAGCAGACTGTCGGAATCAAACACTCCATTACTATTGCGAATCACATGGATGAGAATAAAGTAAAGAGGGATTCTGAGCTGGTAATAAAAGTGCTGGTCTATAGTTTCATTGCAGTCATTTCTTTGATTGGCAGTCTCAATATCCTCAATACGATTACGATCAGCATTATCATCAGGCGAAAAGAATTGGCTGCGTTAAAATCCATAGGCATGTCACAAAGGGATTTGAAAAAAATGATCATCTATGAAGCGCTGATTTACGGTTTTTCGGGAAGTTTGCAAGGGATCTTTTTCGGTTGTATACTTTCTTATATTATCTATTTGGCTGTTTCTGGTATCGTGAGGATCGAATGGATGATCCCCTATGAAGCTTGTATCATTACATTTGTTTCCGCTTTGTTCATCAGTTTTTTAGCGGTTCTAATCCCACTGAGAAAAATTCAAAAAGATAATATTATCGATATTATCAGGGAACAATAATAAAAAACGGTCATGACTGTTTTGCTGACCGCAAGCGGTCACACCCACTTTTTATGAAAAGCGTTGAGACGTTTTTCACAGAAAAAGGCCTGGCTATTTGATAGTCGGGCTATTCGGATTGGTCAAAAGGAGGGGACTTCTTGAATAAAATTTTGCTTGTTGAAGATGATGAAGCTCTCGGTCTAGCCATCGAATTTTCATTGAAGAATGAAGGCTATGAGGTGGTCAGAGCCTCTAGCGTAAAAGAAGCGAAACACGAGTTTGATCATCATACTTTTGATTTGACTATCCTGGATATTGGCCTTCCAGATGGAAACGGCTATGATTTATGTCTGCATTTCAAAAAACAAAAAGAGTCAGCGGTTATTATTTTCTTAACCGCGCTGGATGAAGAAGCAAATGTGGTAATGGGTCTGGATATTGGTGGGGACGATTATATAACGAAACCTTTTCGAGTCAAGGAACTCATGTCCAGAGTGAAAGTGCAAATGCGCAAACAAAGGCGGTCGGAAACTTCTCCCATGATCTTAGCGTCTGAGAATGTAAAAATCGATACGAACCTAATCAAGGCTTATAAAAATCATGAAAATATTCCATTAACGAATCTAGAATATAAGCTTCTGCTAACTTTCATGATGAACCCTCATAAAGCTCTAAAAAGAGATGAGATCCTCATGAAAGTATCGGAAGGAGAAGATGCTTTTTTTGATGAAAACACGTTATCTGTATACATTAAGCGATTAAGAGACAAAGTTGAAGATGACCCCAAGAATCCACAGTTTATCGTCACCCAAAGAGGATTGGGTTATCGGTGGAATAAGGATGTGAACAGAGAGTAAGATGATGAAGAATACCGAATGGAAAGGGTATATAACGATACTGGCTGTTCTGTTATCTCTATTTACCATTTACCAGTTTATTGCACATCAAATGTTTTATGATGATTTGAAACGCGATTACATTTCAAGCTGGGGTGAAATTACTGCTAGATTGGTTGAACTAAATCCCGAGAATGAAGCAGAAATTATGAAAGTCATAACGATGCACACTTCTGATTCAAGTGAGTATCAGGAAAAAGGAAGAGAGATATTTAGGCAGTACGGATTATATGAAGATTTGGAAACAGAGCTTTTTCCGCTTTTAAATCAACATATTTTCAGCCATAATCAATTTATTATTTGGGGATTGCTTTGTTTCGGATTGATGCTGTTTGGGGCAAGTTATATGCAGCATAAGTTGGTCTTCCATAAAATTAGACAACTTACTTCCGCAGCCAAAAAAATAATCGATGGGGATTACTCGGTTGTCATCAACGAAAATAAAGAAGGGGATCTCGCCAAACTAGCGGCTTCCTTTCGTTCTATGAAAGATATTATTAGAAAAAGCATGCAGGATCTACTGGAAGAGAAAGAGTTTTTAGGACAAATGCTGCAAGATATCTCCCATCAATTAAAAACGCCTCTTTCCACAATATCCATCTACAATGAAATGATGTTGAATACAGAGTTGCCCAGGCAGCAGCAAGTTCAACTACTGCAAAACAATGAAGTTCAAATCTCGAGAATGAATGTCTTGATTCAAAATTTGCTAAAGGTAGCGAAAATCGACGCCAGAGCCATATCATTTGATAAAGAACCAGCAAATTTGGTGGAGACCATCGAGGAAGTATTGGATCGTTTGGCGAGCATGATCAGTGATAAACATATTTCGATTGACTGGGATGCCCCGGAGGAAATAATCGTTGTTCACGATAAACTATGGATGCAGGAAGCTTTGTTAAACCTGCTGAAGAATGCGATCGAGCATTCCAAACCTGATAGTAAAATCATGATTCAAGTCAAAGATACGCCGATCTTTACAGAATTGGTGATTCAAGACTTTGGGGAAGGAATTGCAACTGAGGAATTGCCGCATATTTTCGATCGATTTTACAAAGCAAGAGGTTCAAAGAAGCATGACTCGTCAGGGATTGGATTGGCGCTGGTCAAAGCCATTATCGAAGCACATCATGCCTTGATTAAAGTGGAGAGTGAGAGAAGTAGCTATACAAAATTTACGATTACCTTTATAAAATTTTAGGGACAGAAGAAATAAAATTGTTCCTTATGCGTAACGATGACTTCTGAATTTCACAGGGGTCATCTTTTTTATTGACCTGATGAGGAGATCCTCAAAAGAGCAATACAGAAGAAATGTCGCCGCTTTGATTGTGCTACGATCTGCTTAGGAAAAAATGAAAGGTGGGACCCCCATGCGGAGTCAAATTTCCAAAACACGTCTGTGGATTGCACGGATTATGAGCGGACTTGTCATTCTTTTTATGCTTTTTGACGGCGTATTCAAACTCATCCAGCCTGCTCCTGTCGTAGAGGGAACTCTCGTACTCGGCTATGCGGAGCATCACATTGGCGTGATTGGAATTCTCGCCCTTGTATCAACGGTGTTGTATGCGATACCACGGACAGCAGTTTTGGGTGCACTTCTGTTAACTGGATTTTTCGGTGGGGTCATCGCTACCCAGATCCGTGTAGACGCGCCACTCTTTTCCCATACGTTGTTTGCTGTCTACCTCGCAATTTTGATGTGGGGCGGATTGTGGCTGCGGGATGAGCGAGTGCGAAAACTGTTTATTTAGTGCAAAGCTGTAGCCACATCATCGGCTACAGCTTTTTCCATAATGCTATTTAGTTATAACCGTGAGTCTCCGGTATTCGTTGGGCAACAACCCGGTGCTTTTGCGAAACAGCTGGGAGAAGCGACTGGAGTTATGGTAGCCCACGATATACGCAATCTGATTAATGTGTAAATCGGTGCTCGTAAGCAGTTGCTCGGCGTGATTCATTCGCTTGTTTTGGATATATGCGGTGATGGTGCATTGGTTCGCTTGCTTAAAGGTGTATTTCAGCTTGGTGAGTCCCATGCAGGCGATCCGGGCGAGGTGCTCCAAGTGTATTTCGGATGCGAAGTGATCGTCAATGTAGGCGGTCACAGCTGTCAGGCCGTCCAAGTCCTGTTGGGATATGCTTTTGGTTGGATGCGTTTTTTTGTGTGCTTTGGCTTTCTCCACGATCAGTGATACTGCTTCTGCGACTTTTCCCTCGTAGTACAGCTTTGCGGCAATTCCCGTTCCCCGAAAATTCCGTATCTGTCGGAGCACGAAAACAAGCTCCGCGAAATTCGTCATCCCATCTACCGTAATAAAGGACGAGCGCAGATCCTTATACTCTACTGGATATTTGCTTTTCAAATAATCCTCGTAATACTCCGGCATGATTTCAATAGCCGTCGAGCGAATGGGAATGTTTTTGCGATAACTGGCCCGATACAAATTGTTATAGCCGATATGGACGCGGATGCAGCCGCATGACAATCGTTTATATGGGTTGAATTCTTCGCCAGAGACGGAATCGTAATAATTGAAGCTCAGGTACTTGGGTTGCTGGAACTCCAGAAACAAATCCTCGTAAAAGACGAAATCTTGGATCGAAATCGAGAACAGGTTGTCACGGGTATAAGTCCAGTAGCGCCCCTGCCCTTTCTCTGGCAAAACAGAAAAGCAAACACCCTCGCGATTGTATGGACCGTGGTCGTCGTCACGATAAAAGCCGCATTGCATTAAACACGGCGTATGCAGTTCCGTCAAAATATCTTTCATTATAGTCACCACCCATGCCGTGATCGGACGAAAACATACTTCGAAAAGACGTATGTCTACCTGTCGTATTGCTAGAGATTATGATCATCATTATCATTACGATTTGTAAGGAGGACTTCAGCAATGTTCCATGTCCCCTTTATCAGGTTGTGTGTGATCTCGGTTGTAGGGGTGTTTGTCGGATGAAGGAAAAAGCTTATGAAAAAGAAACAGCGCGTACGAGACGTCTCGGTCCCAGAACGCATCTGTTAGTGCTGGTAATAGCGAGTATCTTGGCCATGACCGTTCGTGATGATATACAGGTGCACTTACTGGTGGCATTAAGTGTAGTGTACTTGGTATGGAATCACCTGTCCAGAAAGGCGTTTCAACTGGTTGTGTTCTATTGGGTGTGCATGGCTTTTGTGTTTTTCATGCCGAATGTGTTGGCATTGGGAACGATGAAGCTCATTGTCTACACGATGGTGAGAATGATGCCTGTCATCATGATCGGCACGGTTCTGATCTATACGCCACCTGGTAGTATCATGAGTGCGTTTGAGAAGATGTCAGTCCCCAAACCGATTTTGGTGATGATATGCATTTTGATCCGTTTTTTCCCCGTGGTCATTTTGGAAATGAAAGCGATTCGTGACGGTATTCGCGCCAGAGGGATTTTTCCGCATTGGTACAGCGTACTGAAGCATCCGGCCATGGCCTACGAATGTTTTTTTATGCCGTTGGTCGTCCGTTGCCTGAAGCTGTCGTCAGAACTGGCGTCGTCTGCTGAGCTCCGCGGCATCGAGTGCACAAACGCGCGGACCTCTATCTATCCAGTTGGCTTCAAGATCATGGATGGCATCGTTGTAGGGCTGTATGCGCTGATAGGCTCGGTAATTTACTGGACGGGAGGGATGATTGCGTGATTGAGCTAAACGATGTTACGTTTCATTATGGTCAGGAAGATGGGGGACATGACACGGAGACCGGCGTGAAAAAGATAAGCCTATCTGTAAAAGCTGGACAGTGTGTCGTACTATGTGGGCGGTCTGGCTGCGGCAAGAGTACGATTATGAGGCTGGTCAATGGTCTCGCACCGAATTTTTATGCCGGACGTCTCACGGGTGAGGTAAGCGTTGGCGGCAAAAGTCCTGCGAGCATGCTGCCCGAGGAACGTACCCGGCTAATGGGCGTCGTATTTCAAGACCCCCGCAGCCAATTTTTTATGGAAACCGTCCGGGATGAGCTGGCGTTTTCCGCAGAAAACATCGGCATGGCACCAGACGAGATTCGAAGCCGGATGGATAGGCAGGCGAGCCAGCTCGGGATTTCCCACTTGCTCGATACCTCTTTACATAAGCTGTCCAGCGGGCAAAAGCAACGGGTAGCGATAGCGGCCGCATCGGTTTTGACACCGCCACTTCTTTTGCTGGATGAGCCTACTGCGAATCTGGACGCTTCCTCTACGCAAAACCTGATTGAAATCGTAAGCAAGCTCAAGCAAAACGGTACCACCCTGCTCATCAGCGAGCATCGGCTCGCTCCTTTTCTACCCGTTGTCGATTTGTTTGTTTGCATGGAAAATGGCAAAATCGCACGTACGTGGACGAAGGACGAGTTCTGCCAGTTGTCTCATGATGACGTGCGTATGTATGGTCTGCGCCATCCTGACATGACGCTTCCCGAGACAGTGAAGAAACGTGAACAGCCAGAAATGTCCGAATTCATGGTGGAAGGAAGAGGGCTTAGCTATTTTTATAAAAAGAAAAACGACGGAATCACCGATATCGACATCTCGCTTCCACAGGGGAGTGTAACAGCGTTGACTGGAGAAAACGGTACGGGCAAGACGACGCTATGCAAAATTTTATGTGGTCTTCTTCGTGAGCGAAAAGGAACGATTGTCAGCCAAGGTCGTTCACTGTCCGCTAGCAAAAGACGAGCTGTCAGCTATTTGGTGATGCAGGATGCGGACTACCAGCTCTACGCAGATAGTGTCGGAAACGAAATCGTGTTGGGAAAAATCTTGAATGAAGAGCTCCGCGGAAAGGCGTATGAAGCGATGGATGCTTTCGGTTTGCGCGAGCTTCGCGATCGGCATCCGGCGTCATTATCCGGTGGAGAGAAGCAGCGGGTCACGATGGCAGCCGCTTATTGCTCTGACGCAGAACTGATTGTGCTGGATGAACCGACAAGCGGACTTGACGGCGATGGAGTGCTGAAGGTGGCCGCATGGGTAAAACAGCTGGCTGAAGCAGGCAAAACGGTCGTCATGATCACGCATGACCAGATTCTTTCCAAGCTGGCATGTGATCAAGTGGTTGAGTTGCGGCTTACCCGAGATGTTGAAACGATTTTTGCGGAGCCAGGGATACGAACAACCGTTGAAACTGCCAATCGTTGACAGAAGAAAAAGCATGTGGTAGGATGGTCACAACTTATCAGGGACGGAGGGGTACGTGTGGCAAATTAATTTTTCGATACTTTATTCGCACAACACAATCAATGAAATAGCGTGAAAAGGCTATGTTGTGTGCATACGAATCGAAAAATGGATTGCCGCTACGGTAACCCAATTGAATCATGGGCAAATGGAGTGAGGAAGGCAAGCGTGATGACCTCCTCTATTTGCATGATCTGCGAAGAGAATGGAACCAATCTTTGTACAATCAGATTTTGGTATCTGATTTTATGGTTTTCGTTTCTTCTTCCTTTTTCGATGACGTAAGCACAGGCAGTCTAGCCTGTGTTTTTTTATTTCCATTCGTTTAGGAGGAAAACATACAATGGCAGAACAGATTTTAAAAGTGAACGGTGTAGAAATATGTGCGGAAAGCTTTGGGAAGCCCACAGATCCGGCGATTTTGCTGATTATGGGAGCCCAGATGTCCATGCTTTGGTGGGAGGAAGAATTTTGTCAGCGAGTAGCCGATGCTGGACGCTTTGTTATTCGTTTTGATAATCGGGATGTCGGACGCTCCACGACCTACGAGGTTGGGGAACCAGGCTATACATTTGAAGATATGGCGGATGACGCTGTTCACGTCCTAGATGCATTTGGTGTACAGCAGGCGCACATCGTTGGTATGTCCATGGGCGGAATGTTGACGCAATTCATTGCATTGCGACATCCCGAAAGAGTTCGCACGATCATCTTGCATGCAACGTCGAATTTTGCCCCTGACCTCCCGCCAATTGATGAGAAGCTGATGGAGTTTTTCAGCAATATGGGAGAAATCAACTGGGAGGATGAACAGGAGGTTTTAGAGGTTGCCGTGGCGAGTTCGAAAGTTTTGATCGGTTCCAAGTATCCTTTTGACGAGGCACGCGTTCGTGAATTGGCTCAAATCGATATCGCCAGAAGCAACCATTATGCGAGTAAGAACAACCACGCCTTTGTGACGGCCAGTGAAACGTACTTGATGCGGACAGGTGAAATCGCTGTGCCAGCACTCGTGATTCACGGTACAGAAGATCTGCTCATCCCTTTCGCGCATGCCTTACATCTTGCGGACACCATTCCAGGAGCGGTCTTGCTCGCGTTGGAAGGGACAGGGCATGAGCTTCCACATGGGGATTGGGATGTTGTCATCGAAGCGATTTTGAAGCATACGCAAGAAAAGGAAGCGTAATTACACATCCTTCAGAAAAACGGAGTGAAAAACAGGAATGAATCCTGCTTTCTCTCCGTTTTTTGTAGCGGAATGGTGTATTTTCTTGGAATCGTTTTTGCTTATGCTCTCGGGCTAACGAGAATTTTCACCTGGTTTTTCTCTTTCAGCAGTGCTTCAAAACCATGCTCCACGATGTCGTCGAGCTTGATGCGCTGGGTGACCAGCTTGTCTGCCGGGAAGAAGCCCTTTTCCATCAGGCTGATGACAGCAGGGAAAACGTCGCGGTAGCCGATGATACCTGTCATGTTGCGCTCTTTCATGACGATGTGGTTCGGTTTGATTGACGCTTCTCTTTCGAAGATGCTGACGATCATGATTTGTCCAGCGATTTTGGTAGATTCGATGGCTTGCGTGAGGACCGGAGGCACGCCTGTGACTTCAAAGGCGATATCTGCGCCGCCATTTGTTCGGTTGTGAATTTCCTGGACTACGTCGTATTCTTTTGGATCGATGACGATGGCGCCCAGCTCAGCTGCCTTGTTTTTACGTTCGGGGGACAGCTCCACTGCATAAATCTCAGCCGCACCTGCTGCTTTCAGTGCTTCAATAACAAGCAAGCCGATAGGACCGGCACCGAATACGACAGCTTTGTCGCCAGCTTTCAACTGACTTGAACGGACAGCGTAAAGGGCTACGGCAGATGGCTCCACAAGAGCGCCTTGCTCATAAGAGAGACTGTCTGGGATTTTGTGAACCATGTGCTCATCGCAAGCCACGTATTCCGAGAAGCCACCGCCACCGCCGGCCAGACCGAGGAAGCCCATTTTTTCACAAAGATTGTATTTGCCTTGTCTGCACGCAGCGCATGTTCCGCATGCGAAAACCGGCTCGACAACGACGCGATCGCCAACCTTGATGGTGTTCACGCCTTCCCCGATTTCCACCACTTGTCCGGAAAATTCATGCCCCATTACAATCGGGGCTTTTTCGCTTGTAAGCGGATGTTCAGCTCCCTGTGGGATGAAGATCGGGCCAGCAACGTATTCATGCAAGTCGCTTCCGCAAATACCGCACCACTCGACTCTGATTTTTACTTTACCTTTGGACGCAATCGGTTCCGAAATGGTTTCCATACGGAGGTCTTTCAAACCGTGCCAACGTAACGCTTTCATATCTACCATCTCCTCGTTTGATTTGGATTCTATATGAAATTCAGCGAATAAAATAGGAAACGTTTCCGAAAAATAATATGTCATAAGTTTGGCATCTTGTCAATTTGATTTCCTAGGCAAGAGTTGTGGTGGGTGTGCAATCGGTTGAGGGAAGGATGCTGATTCTAGCAAAGTTGAGAAGATGTAACGTGTTGTGCAACAGGTGCATTGTTGCCTGCCATGTTTTGCTCACGCCTCGTTACCCTTGGTTTTTTGTATGCTATAATAGCGGTAGGAAAACACATTTTGCTCGGAAACATAGAAAACGATTCCGATATGGAAAGGAAAGCAAGGCGTTGGATACAAAAAATAAAGTGACAATAGAAGACGTAGCGAAGAAGGCGGGCGTAGGAATCGCAACGGTATCGAGGGCCATCAATGACAGTGGGGGGATCAGTCCGAAGACGAAAGCGTTGATTTTGCAGGTGATCGACGAGCTGGGGTTTATTCCGAACACTTCTGCGCAAAGTCTTAAGGTGCGCCAAACCTATCAAATCGCACTGGCTGTCCCTGACATTCGCAATGCGATCATTCCAGATATCGCTTGGTCGGTCGAGCAAGCGGCCAAGCAGCATGGCTACCGTGTCGTACAAATTAATACAGCAGGAAATGCCCGAATGGAGCTTGAGACTGTGCGTGAGGTCAAAAAGCTGCATGTAGACGGGCTGATTATCATGCCACTCGCCTATCCGAAGACGTTGGTCCAGATGATTAACAAAGCGAGTGTTCCCGTTTCGATTATTAACTATGGAAAAAAGCTTGAAGATAGTGTGAAAGCAGATGTGGTCAGCATGGCCCGTCAAGAAGGGCGACTCGTCATGGAGCATCTGATCAAAATTGGCCGTACGCGAATCGCATACGCTGGTGCGCCGAAGGACAAGATCGAGGAGCGGTATTTTGCCTATGAGGCGTCACTTCAGCACGTCGATCCTTCGCTGGTGTATTTTGGTGAGGACTTCTCGTTTGAGACGGGCCTTCGTGCTGCTGATTACTTTTATAGCCTGAAAAACATGCCGGATGCTATCTATGCGGTCAATGACATGGTGGCAATCGGGATCGTGAATCGGTTCAAGGAGCTCGGCGTTCGCGTACCAGAAGATGTCGCAATCGTGGGAATTGACAACAATGTGTGGACGACGATTACGACTCCGCAGATCAGTTCTGTTTCGATCATGGGGGAAGAGGTGGCACGGCTGGCGACTGAGCTTTTGCTGAAACGGATTCGTGAGCAGGGGGCAGGAGCGTACGAACGCGTACAGTTCGAGCCGCGGCTGATTGTAAGGGATTCCAGTGTGGCGGTTATCCGCAAATCCTCGTTGGATTCGTAGGGCATTTTCAGAGGAAAAGCCGAGTGAAGACAGGCGATCGGTGATGATACCTGGCGTTTCCTCGGCTTTTGAATTAAGGCAAAATCGCAAACGAACGAACAGGAAACCCTGAGGCTTTTTCAGGCTTCGGTGTAATATTTACAATAACAGCACCTTTGGCCGGGAGCTTATCGAGATTTTTGAGTAGCTCTACTTGATAGGTGTCTTGATCGAGCACGAAATACTCACCCAAAAGCGCTCCGTTTTTTCGGTAATCGATAGTCGCATCTGTATCGAAGGTTTCGTGACCGACTGCTTTGATTTGTCTTTCCTCGAACAAAAATTTCAAAGCCTCCAATGACCAGCCAGGAGCGTGATTGTTGCCATCTGCATCCTTGTTGTTGAAGGCTTCCACATCTGGCCAGCGCTTGCTCCAATCTGTACGCAAGGCGACGAAGGAGCCGCTCTCGATTTGACCATGCTCGGTTTCAAAATGCAAAATGTCTTCCACGGAAAGTGAATAGTCGTTGTTGGCTTCGGCTTCTTTTGATTTGTCGATGACGACGAGTGGCAATACGAGTTCCTTCAGTTCGATCTCGTCTAGATAACGCTTGTTGCGCACAAAGTGAATCGGTGCATCCAAGTGCGTACCGTACTGTCCAGGAAATGAGAAGCGCTGAGCAAAGAAGCCGTCGTCATGCGTGAACAGCGTTTGGAATTCGGCGGCGTCAAAGGCGTGGAAGTGCGGAGATTCCGGACCGAATGTGTGCGTGAGATCCACCCATTCTTTTTGTTTTAACAGGGTAATTGCTTGAATCAGCTCGTTTGCCATGTGCCCACCTCGTTAATGTTTATTGAATTTTCGCGCTAGTAAAACCGAGTTTATCCAATACTTTATCGGTTCTAATTCCGAGTGTCAATATCGGAAATGATATGGATGAATGATTTAACAAAAAATAGCAATCGAGAAGAAGCGTTCGAGCATGATTCTGCTATGCTTTAAAGGAGAAGAATGAGTATCATCCAAACAAAACGCGAAGGAGAAATTCCCATGACAAAAGAGCTTTGGATCAATTTGCCCGTCAAGGACCTCGAAAAGTCCAAATCATTTTTTGCCGCACTCGGATTCTCTTTTCATCCTCGCCATGAGAATAGCAAAGAGATGGCGGGCTTGGTGATTGGTGAGAAAAACATGCTCATTATGCTGTTTCCAGAGGCTACCTTCCAAACCTTTACGCAAAATGAGCTGGCAGATACAAAGCGCGGAACGGAAGTGTTGTTTTCGATCGATGCCGAGAGCAGAGAAGAAGTGGATGAATTGGTGAATCAGGTGAAAGAGGCTGGGGGCACTGTTTTCAGTGAGCCACGGGAACATGGTCCAGGGATGTATGGGGCAGGCTTCGCTGATTTGGATGGTCATCGGTGGAATGTGTTGTATATGGATATGAGACAGATATCGAGAGAATAGAGGAGCGTGCCCCTGAGAAATCAGGGGTTTTTGCATGAACAAGCAAAAAATTCATGTTCTATTAAGGTTGTATAGAAATACGATTAAGACTGATTGTGTATTCTTCTAGAGAAGGAAATAAGGGTAAAGGAGAGGAGCAATCTTATGAAAATGTTTTCGAAGTTACAGACATTAATGGCGACTGTAATTGTAACTACTATGAGTGTCAGCCTTGTAAGCGGAGTTGTTTCTCCAACCAAAGTGTTCGCATCTTCTGTATCTGGGCCGGATGATCCGAGAGAGGTAGAGCAATTTGCAGATGAATTTTTTAACCAGTCAGAAATTAAGAACAACATGGCAGGAGCTACGTTTGTAGTTGTAAAAGGAGACAAGGTCCTTTTTAAAAAAGGGTATGGATATGCGGATGTAGAGAAGAAGATTCCGGTCGATCCTGATCGAACTGTATTCCGTGTAGCGTCAGTATCCAAGGTTATTACAGCTACAGCCGTTATGCAATTGGCGGAGCAAGGAAAAATAGATTTGAACAAAGATGTATCCGCATATATGGGGGGTGCCCGGATTCCGAATAAGACAGGCGCTCCTCTTACTATGAAACATCTGTTAACGAACGCCACTGGATTTGACTTTGGAGACACTTCTGACGGTTCAACAACCGACTTGAAACGGGAGGTTTCTTTAAAGAAATACGTTATGGACAATCTCCCAAATGTCATTCGCAAGCCAGGAGAGTTTTACAGATATGACAACCTCGGCTTCACCATTCAAGGTTATGTTGTGGAACAAGTAGCAGGAAAACCATTTGGTAAATACGTGAAGGAACGCATCTTTAAGCCGCTTGGCATGAAAAATAGTGATTTTCGACTGACGCCATCAATAGTCAAAGGGTTGGCTGTGCCTTATAATATTATCGGACAGCCGATCCCGACTTATGCAATGGTACCAACTGAGCTTCCTGATGGCGGAATGCTCTCAACTGGTTCTGATATGGCTAAATTCATGATTGCTCATCTCAATAAAGGAAAGCTTGGGAATGCGACGATTATGGAAGAAGAAACGGCGGCAGAAATGCACAGACCTCATCTTTCCGTGCATCCAAAGCTGAATAACATGGCGCTTGGTTTCGAATATGGCAACCAGCAAAATTACAATGGACAATATGTTATTGAAAAAGGAGGGGATTTACAAGGATACCATACCGGGATGTGGTTGATCCCGGAAGAAAAAGTGGGAGTATTCGTTACAGTCAATAAGGACTACGAAATTCGTATACCTTTGATTAAAGCGTTTATGGATCATTACTACCCGAAAAATGAGAAGAAAAAGGGAGCGTTTGCGTTAGCGAAACAAGAACTCACGAAGTTTGAAGGGACATACAGCGATTTGCGAAACCGGATGTGGACGACTCGTATACGTGCTGAAGGCGGCAAACTCATTGTAAAAGACTCGCTGGGAGAACATGTCCTATATGAGGTGGAGCCACTCTTATTCCAGGATGAACAAGGTAGTAAAGCTGCTTTTAAGCTGAACGATCACGGAGATGTGCAGGCTTTCTATTACGAGTTAAAAACAGATAGTTGGGCAGAAAAAATGCCTGAGCCGCAACGTTATCAGGATGTGGAGAATGACCATCCATATGCGTCCTATATTTATCACCTGAGACAGATCGGTGTCTTTGCTGATATGGAAGGAGACAATCTCTTTTCGCCCGAACAACAGATAACAAAAGGAGAGTTTGTTGGCTGGTTCATCAAGTGGAGTGGCGTTGCCCCATCAAAGCATAAACTGATTTACACGGATATTTCAGGTAACAAGTATGCGCGGGAAATTCAAGCAGCTTACGAGTTAGGTTTACTAAGAGCATCTGCTGGTGGCAAATTTTATCCGAACGAGCCATTGACGCGTCAAGAAGCAGCAAACATCGTATGGCGCATGGCATTTGGCTATTTTCATGCAGAGCCGAAAAAAGCCAAGTTGAGTGGTAGGACAGATGCTTGGGCTTTAGAGGGAGTCCATTTCGTAGTGGCAAAAGGATTATACGGACCAGAAGTGGTGAAAGGCGGAGATGGCAGTCTCGATTATAAATCAGAGCAGCCGATGGTAAGGAAAGAAGCGGCTGCGTTACTATCTCGGTTTGCAGACCAATTATTTTAGTGTACAACAAGCCGTGACTTCTTGTTTGTGCTTCGTTGCGACATGAGGCGATGGAGGGAAGTACAATCAAAACGATATTGATCATCGACGATGAAGCACAAATTCGTGAACTACTCAGTATTTATTTGAAAAATTACGGGTTTGCTACTTATGAAGCAGGTAATGGGGTTGATGCGCTGGCTGTATTCTCAAACGTGCAAATCGATCTGGTTATTGCTGATATTATGATGCCGATGATGGATGGATACGAGTTATTAAAAAAGATGCGACATATTTCCGAAGTTCCGTTTTTGTTCCTGTCCGCGAAATCGGACGATATGGATAAAATTATTGGACTGCAGCTTGGCGCTGACGACTATGTGGGGAAGCCTTTTAACCCCATAGAAGTCGTCAGCAGAGTTCAAGCGTTATTCAGAAGAATGGATGTATTTTCTAAAGGTGAAAAGCAGAACCATGAAATCATACAAATTGGCGATGTCATGCTCGATTTGGTGAGCTGTAAGCTGTACAAAAATGGACAGCAGAAAGAAGTGACATCGTACGAGTTCAAGATTTTGTCTTTACTGATGAAGCATGCGGGGAGAGTTTTTACAAAAGCATCCATTTATGAGCATGTTTGGGGGCAGGAATACATAGGGGATGAAAACCTCATCATGGTCTATATCAGCAAACTCAGGGAGAAGATTGAGGATAACCCAAGAAAGCCAGTTTATCTTATTACGATCAGGGGGTTAGGCTACCGTTTTGAAAAAAAATGAGAGCATCCCCGACAAGCGGCCGTTAAAACAACTGTTTTTTCGGCATTATGTTGTGATAAGCGGTTTGTTCTTATGTGTGATTATGGTTGCTCTTTTGGGGACAGACCTGTTGATGGACAACTATTTTAATAAAACGCCCGATTTGACCCAAGTGGATGGCAGTAAAATATACCAGTACCCTTTCGATAAGATTGATGGTCGGTTGTTAGACGAGTACGGCGGCTGGTTCGAGATCGTGGATGAATCGGGGACAGTCATCTATGTAAAAGGCAACAAGGAAGACAATATCATGACATATAGCGATGGAATGCTGTACGCTAAAGTGGACATACTGCGAAATGATGATGCAATTTTCTACCATGCCTATCGAGCACAAGGGCCAGAGGGTGAGAACTATGTTCTGTTATGGAAATTTCCTGAGCGGTCGGAAATTATATCATTGACGTTTGGAATCTTAATAGCGTTGTTTGTCGTTCTGTTGTTCATCGCCCTTTATTTCTACACCCGGTACTCCGTCTTGCAGATGAAGAAGCCTCTCCGGCAAATTGTAGAGGGCATTAAAGAGATGGAAGGCTTCAATTATCAGAAGAGGCTTACATTTTCGGCTGAAATGGAATTTGCAGAAATCCGAGAAGCATTTAACGGAATGGCAGAACGACTACTGCAGACCTCTGCAGAGATAGAAGCGGTAGCGAACAACAAAAGAAACATGCTGTTGCATTTGTCTCATGATCTGAAAACACCGATTACCTCTGTATTCGGGTATTCTCAGTTGTTGCTGGATAGGCCGGAGCTAGAAGAAGAGCAAAGGCGTCAGTATGTTCAATATATTAACGACAAATCGTCTTATATGGCACATTTGATTCAAAATTTGTTCGAACTGGCAAAGCTGGAAGACCAGCACGTGAGACTGGATCAAGAAAAGGTGAATATTAGTAAGTGGTTTATGCAGCTTGTTGCGGAATTTTATCCGGAAATAGAAGATAAGGGATTTCAGTTGGATGTGAAAATTCCAGAGGAGCCGCTGTTTGTCATGTTCGACAAAATGCATATGAACCGCGTTATTACGAATTTGATCGGTAACTCGCTAAAACATAATCCGCCGGGAACGCAGCTATTCGTTTCATGCGAGAAAATAGAGACCGGCGTTGTTCTGTGGTTGGGTGATAACGGTACAGGTGTTCAAGAGAATGTTAGGGAACACATTTTTGAAGAGTTCATAAAAGGGAGTAATCCTGTGAAAGATAGCACCGGACTCGGTCTAGCCATTTGTAAAAAAATTATAACGTTACATCAGGGGACCATTCATTTGGAAAGGAATCAACGGTATACGACTCTTTTTAAAATAACTTTGCCTCTTGAATGAACGGTACTCTTCTTGTGGATGTAACGACGGTCGTTTTTATCATGAAATCAATGGATTCCCGAGCCCAATGTCCATCCGGGATATCGCTGAACTGACTGGCTTGTATAGGCACGGGAGTTGAACCCTTCCCTATTTCTACTTAAACATTGCAGCTATACACAGGTTGATGTCAGGAAGAGATGCAAATGGTATGCTGGAGGGGTGAAGAAGGGGATGGTGTTATGAAAAGGACACGCAGAATCACCTCCTAAAATCATCATGTTTTCGATTTTAGGAGGGATATCCAATGAAATTTCAGCGAATTGATCTAGATAATTGGAGCAGAAAGCCTTATTTCGAGCATTATCTGAACCGAGTGAATTGCACCTTCAGTATGACTGCCAATATTGATATAACGGAGTTGCTCCCCGCTCTACGGCAAAAGGGGATGAAGCTGTACCCGGCTTTTCTGTATATGGTGACGAATGTTGTCAATGTGCATCGTGAATTTCGGACTTCTTTTCATACCGACGGCGACTTGGGCTATTGGGAGAGCATGATACCCAGCTATACTTTTTTTCACCAGGACGATCAAACTTTTTCTACGATGTGGACGGAATTCGCTGACGAGTTCCCTGTGTTTTATCGAAATTACGTAGCGGATATGAAACAGTATGGGGACAACAAAGGTTTTGTGGCGAAAGAATTGGAACCGCCTTATACTTTCCCTGTCTCGTGTATTCCCTGGGTTAGCTTCAGTGGTTTTAATCTGAATATTTCGGGAGATGGGCGGTATTTGCTGCCAATCATTACAAGTGGAAAGTATTTCGAACAAGAAGGCAAAACGTTATTGCCTGTTTCTTTGCAAGTCCATCATGCTGTTTGTGATGGATATCACGCCAGCCTGTTCATCAATGATTTGCAAAAGTGGGCGACAAATTACAAGGAATGGTTAGGTGTCGAGTGAATTGGCTCGTTTGGTATGCTTCTCCTTCCTAATCTCTTCCAATCATTTATAATAACGGTAGGAGAACTGGGAGGAGAAGGAATGAACAAAGAATTGGTAGGGAAAATCTTTGGATGTATCGTTTTGGGTGCGATCATCACTGTGATTGGAGTCGTGGCGGTGGTAATGACGGCCCTGAACGCACAGGGAAGAGTTTATTCCCTTCTCGTGGCTGTCACGACGGTCGTTTTTATCATCTACATCATCGGACAAATGTTCGCCCCGCAAAAGAGTCGGCTATGGAACCGAGCCCTCTTTGTCTATTTTCTCTTTTGTACGCTGCCGGTTGCAGGATATGAGATCAGTAGCTATTACCATAACAGCATTCCTGTGGTCAGTGAGGCAGAGGTCGATCTGGAACAGTATAAACCGTTTGGTGCAGATTCCAAGGTCAATAAACTTGATCATCCTGCGACACTGTCGTTACAGTCTGATTTGCCCAAAATAGATGGGGCGACGGCTTTGTATCCTCTCTATGCCTCCTTTGTGCAGGCTGTTTATCCCGACAAGACATACGACCTCTACGACAGCGAAGTCATGGTAAGTAAGACGCCAAAAGCGTACGAAAACTTACTGGATGGCAAGGTCGATGTCATCTTTGTAGCAGGTCCTTCTGAGGAGCAGCTCCTAGCAGCAAAAGAAAAAGGAGTAGAGCTTAAGCTGACACCAATCGGTAGGGAAGCCTTTGTCTTCTTCGTCCATACAGAGAATCCTGTTCAAGGACTCACTACCCAGCAAATTCAGGACATCTATGTGGGAGACATCAGTTCTTGGGATGAAGTCGGGGGCGGCTATGAGCGCATTCGCGCCTTTCAGCGTCCAGAAAATAGCGGGAGTCAGACGATGCTGCAGAAGATCATGGGGGATAAAGAACTCATGACCGCGCCACAAGAAGACGTGGTAACAGGAATGGGTGGAATCATCGAGCAAACAGCCAACTATAAAAATTATTCGAATGCCATCGGTTACTCGTTCTTGTTTTATGCCACTGAAATGGTGCGAAACGGAAACATTCGTCTACTCGCAATTGATGGGGTTGCGCCTAATAAGGAAACGATAAAAAACAGAGCGTATCCGTTTTCGGCCGAGTTTTACGCAGTGACAGCTGGGACGGACAATCCGAATGCAGCGAAACTGATCGAATGGATTTTGTCTCCACAGGGACAAGAATTAGTAGAAAAAACGGGCTATATTCCGGTGAAATAATAAGCAGCATGTAAAGGAGACCCTTGGGCAATTGACCCGAGGGTTTCTTCTTCGTTCTCTCTTTGTTTCGATCTGGGGATCGTGAACTGGTTCATTATCACTTTCACTCCGTACTAACACATGAGTCGGATTGACACGGAGCCCCTACGAGCATGATGGATACGCAAACAAGGAAACTGAATTTTAAATGAGATAACCCCACGCTTTCAAACAACGTGGGGGCGAGAATTCGTAATTGAAAGGTGTCAACTATACCTTATATTTGGGAAATTTCATAATTAAGTGTGTAAGTTATGTCATCATTGGACTGTTTCTCAGGATGAAATCCTAAGCCCCAACTGCTATCTCTGTTCCATGTATGAATAAATCCTGGTAATTCGTCATCACTAACAGTATCAATTTCATTTCCATAAACTTCGAGATGAATGATCGAATTATCAGGAACATCAAGATCATGACTAATATCAATGGCGTACGGTGTGTTTTGAGCTTTTAGATTTTTTGTCCAGGAAAAAATGGATCCATTAATAATGAAATTCCATTTCGTTTCCAAAGTGCTGTCAAATGCGCCATCATCAGATTTATGAACGACAATACTTTTAAACGTGACCCGAAATTTACCCATTGCTCATCCTCTCCCTTAGTTGGAACTGGAACACAATTTCAAATTTATGAAAATTCGGTAAGTGTATGACTCAATTAATAAAAATTAATCTGTTAATAAAATTGTATAAATTTATTGAAGAAGAGGGCAAGGATAATAGGTGAAGCGTTGGGAAGTTCTTAAGGGAGCTCGGGGATTTGGAATTACTCTATCACCGAAGTTATTCTGCTATCAATAAGGCGAGAAACTCTGTAAGAAACAGGAAGGAAGCCTTGACGGGGCCAAAAACGTGAAGATTGTAAATTCGTTTCTCTCCAATCTGTCATGCAGTAGACATATCCTTTTTTCTTCGCATGGGCAAGTCCATGTAGTGTAAGTGCATAATTGATACCTTGTCCGCGATATTGATCTAGAGTACCAGCAACTCCTAGTTCAACACAACGATCCGGTACATTCAAATTTACATCACTTTTATCTAAGGGGAAATATCCTTGGAAAGAAACAATTTTTCCATCTTTTAAGGCGATCCAGAAATCGACATCATGATCATCAAGGAGACCTGCATAGCCTTTACGTAATTCCTGAGGGTCATCACGTAAAGAATAACCAAAAACGGGTGCCTTATTTTGATGAGCTCTAATAATATTTGCAATATCCTCTACCAAACTACGGTCTTCTGGGGATGCCAAGCGAATTTCAACATCTGGAATGCTCAAGGGAAGGGGAGATTCCCGATCAAGTAATGAGAGTAATGCATGTGTTTGTTCAAAGCCAAAACCTAAACGGAACCAAGAATGAAGTAATTCGGGTTGACTGGCTGGAATTAGCGCAATATGACTAAAATACCCCTCATCTACCCATAGTTGAGAAGCCTCTGAATAAAGATCTCTATATAATTCAACGGAGGTATTGCGAGAAATTGCATGCCCCTCCAACTTCATCCAGACATGTCGATCCCGAAGAGGGTTTTCAATCTTTTGTCCAATTAGGTATCCGATTAATTTACCATCTTCAATTGCTGCGACTCCGCTACTGTTTGGTTTTGACCATATCGTTTTAACAGCAGTCGTTGCATAATTTTCATCTTCACATTCAATTGGTAGTACCGAAAGGATTTCTCGATCTAGTTTATGACGTTTGGACAATAGTTGCCCAGCCTCTGAGATTAACTCATCAGTAAATGGTATGAAATACATGAAATGGACACCTCTGTTTTTTATCATCATAAAGCTGCTCTTCATCTATTGCAATTCGTTTCCTTAATCCAACTGGTCAAGAGTACATCTAACCCTCAATTTGAGTGAAACCAAGACTATTACCATACTGCTTTTTACTAATATGTCCCGGCCATTTTACCAAGTTGACTAGATGAAATTCCATTTTGTTAAAGTTGGCGGTTTTTCTTTCTGCTGGTTCATATTGACAGAAAAATCTAAGACTGTTATAAAAATAGTGAATAGCACTCGCGAGATGAGAGTGCTAACATTGGAAAAGGAATATATAAGAAGTCCGGAAGGGTGGGTATTTCATGGAAAAAAAGCAGTTTCAAGCAGAATCTACACGTCTGTTGGAAATGATGATCCATTCTATTTACACACAAAAGGAAATCTTTTTGCGCGAGTTGATCTCCAATTCGAGTGACGCGATTGACAAAATTTACTACAAATCGCTCGTCGATGATCAATTGGTGTTCGATAAAGAGAACTATTACATCAAAGTAGCGGTTAACAAAGACACGAGAACGCTGACCCTGACAGATACAGGGATCGGGATGACGCAGGATGAGCTGGAAAACAATCTGGGTGTCATTGCGAAGAGCGGTTCGTTGGCGTTCAAAAAAGAAAACGACGCGAAAGATGGCTACAACATCATCGGTCAATTCGGCGTAGGTTTCTACTCGGCTTTCATGGTTGCCGACAAGGTTACGGTCATCAGTAAAGCACTGGGCAGCGACACTGGGTACAAATGGGAGTCCAGTGGTGCGGATGGCTACACAATCGAGCCTTATCACAAAGATTCCGTCGGGACCGAGATCATTCTCGAAATCAAGGAGAATACAGAAGAAGAGAATTACGACGACTTCTTGGAAGAGTACCGTTTACAAGCGATTATCAAAAAGTACTCTGACTTCATTCGTTACCCGATCAAAATGGACGTTACGCAGCATAAGCCAAAAGAGGGCAGCGAAAACGAGTACGAACAAGTGACGGAAGAACAAATCGTGAACAGCATGGTTCCGATTTGGCGAAAAAATAAAAGCGAGCTGACGACTGAGGATTACGAGCAGTTTTATGCGAGCAAGCATTACGGCTTCGACAAGCCGCTCAAGCATATCCACATCAGTGCAGATGGAGCCGTTGTTTATCAGGCGATTTTGTACATCCCGGAGAGCATGCCATTTGATTACTACTCGAAGGAGTATGAAAAAGGTCTGGAGCTGTATGCGAACGGCGTACTGATCATGAACAAATGTGCGGACCTGCTACCAGACTACTTCAGCTTTGTCAAAGGGATGGTTGACTCCGAGAGCCTGTCGCTCAACATTTCTCGTGAGATGCTGCAGCATGACCGTCAATTGAAGCTGATTGCGAAAAACATCACGAGCAAAATTAAAAGCCAGCTGCAAAGCTTGCTGAAAACAGAGCGGGAAAAATATGAGCTGTTCTACAATTCGTTTGGCAGACAGCTGAAATACGGCATGTACAGCGACTACGGAATGCATAAAGAAACATTGCAAGATCTGTTGATGTTCTACTCTTCCAAAGAGAAAAAGCTGGTGACGCTAGAAGAGTACGTAGAGAGAATGCCAGAAGATCAAAAGTACATCTACTACGCATCTGGCGAGTCGATCGAGCGAATCGAAAAGCTGCCGCAAACAGAGCTCGTATCCGAGAAAGGTTACGAAATCCTGTACTTCACAGATGACGTCGATGAGTTCGCGATCAAGATGATGATGAACTACAAGGAAAAGGAATTCAAATCCGTGTCGAGCGGCGATTTGGGAATCGAACCGGGCGAAGAAGAAAAAGCAGCCGAAGCCGAAAACGAGAACAACAAAGAGCTGTTCGACTATATGGCATCGCTGCTCGAAGGAAAAGTCAAAGCGGTGAAAGCTTCCAAACGCTTGAAGTCACACCCTGTCTGCTTGTCGACAGAGGGTGAAGTAACAATCGAAATGGAAAAAATCTTGAATGCGATGCCGAACAATTCGAATGTGAAGGCAGACAAGGTACTGGAGATCAATGTGAACCATGCGGTGTTCCAGTCGTTGAAGGGTGCATTTGACACAGACAAGGAAAAGGTTAATCTGTATACGGCTCTCCTGTACAATCAGGCTCTCTTGATCGAAGGCTTGCCGATTCAAGACCCGGTAGAGTTTACGAACGACATTTGCAAAGTCATGGTGTAATTCAAAAAAAGAGGATGCGGCTTGCGCATCCTCTTTTTTATGTGAAAATAACGTCTCGACTAGTTTCTTGACTTCGACACATACGTAAAGATCGGATCCTTTAGCTCGAACTCATATGTCGCTCCATTCACTATTCCTACTACCTTCTCACTGTCATATAAATCGAGCAAGAAACCTGCCATTTCAGCAGCTGTATGGAACTTGGGAACTGCACCAGCATATTCAAATTGATCAATATCAAAGGAACGCTTCGCAAATTCGGTCTCTGTCGCAGCAGGTGCCAAGACTTTTGCTTGCATGGCTGCTCCATGCTCCCTCAATTCTTGTGCGAGACCTTCCGTAAAGGCACTTACATAGAACTTCGTTGCGCAATAGGTGACGGCGTCAGCAATAATTTTGTAGCCTCCGCCTGAAGAAATATTGATGATTTGCGTTCCTTCAACATGTGCATAGTCACGAACATAAAGAGAAGATAGAATCGTGAGTGCTTCGATATTCAAGTGAAGCATAGACTCAATTTTATTCAAGTTTTGTTCCCCAACAGAAGCAAAGTTTCCGAACCCCGCATTGTTGATCCAGGTCTCAATCTCATAATCCTTTAGACTGTCGTAAAAATCATGCACATTTGCGCTCACACTCAAATCAACGGTTCGAATGACGACATCCAATTTTGCGTTGATTTCAGCCACTTTTGATTGTAGCTTTTCTAATTCCTCCGTTCGACGAGCTGCTAAAATTAAGTTTTTTCCGCGAGCAGCAAATGCCAGAGCGGTTTCAAAGCCAATTCCTGAACTTGCTCCCGTAATAACCGTATATTTCATGAAAATCCCTCCTGAATTTTATTCACTAGTTTTCATTGAGAAGTAACGATGAGCTGATTATACTGATTAGAGTAAACTCTAAGTCAAGGGTATTAGATCAATGCGGAGGTTTCCTATGTACACAATTGGTGAAGTGGCACAGCTATTAGGGATAAGCACACATACGTTGCGTTATTATGAAAAGGAAAAAATAATTATTCCTGATCGCGATGAAAACGGTGACAGGCGATATAACGATTCACATATTCGATGGCTGCAATTCGTTATCAAGTTAAAAGAAACGCAAATGCCGATCTCAAAAATAAAGCAGTACGCTTCCCTGTTTGTAGAAGGAGAACATACGACCTTAGCTCGATTGGGTCTTTTAGAAGAACATAAACGATATATTGAGCAACAAATAAAAATGTTAATCGCTGTGGATGATATGCTAGAACGTAAGATTGTTGCTTACAAAGATTCCATCAGTAAACGAGTAGCCAAAACACCGGCAGACTAAAAACTTGCTGCTGTAGACATTGATTTTCCATTCCCAAGGGACTTATGATGATAGACAGGGATATACACAAAAGAGAGGAGAGTAGAACCTATGTGGAATCCATTGGAAGTAAAAGATCTTATAACCAGTGCAGACGAACTAAAAAGCCTGGTAGGAGAACCGCAAGAGGCGGTTGTGAAAAAAAGCATCGCGCAGGTTGAGACGCATGTGATCCATTATGTGTCTATGTCGCCGTTGTTTTTCTTGTCCACAGCAGATGCTTCAGGCAGATGTGACGTTTCCCCACGAGGCGACGAGCCGGGTTTCGTTAAAGTGCTGGATGATCACCATATTATCTTTCCCGAGCGAATGGGGAACAGACGGGTCGACTCTTTGCTAAATATTATTGCCAATCCGCAGGTGGGAATGATTTTCCTGATTCCAGGTCTGGAAGAAGTGTTGCGTATTAACGGATCAGCCCACATTACAAAAGATGCAGAGCTACTCGCCGCGCAAGAATGGAAGGGTAAAACAAGCGGCATCGGCGTGATCGTGAAGGTAGAGGAGTGCTTCCTCCATTGCCCGCGCGCATTTAAACAAGCAAGCTTGTGGAAAACGGATTCATGGCCAGAAAAAGAGGCAATGCCTTCGATGTTGGAAATGTTTCGCGCTCATTTGAAAATAAATGGTGTTACGTTGAATGAAAAAGAATAAGAAAGAAAAAACCTTGAATGAGCTTCAAGGTTTTTTTTCGTCCAAACGAGCTTGGCAGGAAGCTGATCCGAGCCACGTATGAGGATTGCCGTTCCAGCACCAACCTAGCTTCGGTTTATTTTCACTGATCCACATGGCCGTTACGCGTCGGTCGCCACAACGCGATCCGAGCAGAGAAAAGCCGTTGTTTTTCTTTACCAGATCCGGGAAGTGAGTGATCAGGGCAATCCCTTCCTCCAGCGTGAGCGGAGAACGCTGTTGCTCCAAGAGGATGGGCATCGCGTCATTCGGAGTGACGTTCAACGTCTCTTTTCCTGTATCAATTCCGGTCATTAGGTAAGCCATTCCTGTAGGAATCTCGATGCCCTCGATGGGTGTAAAGCGCCGAATTTCTTCTGCATCCATGACACTGAAGCCAGTTTTCTTTTGCCGCTCGATGGCTTGCATCGCTTTTTCTCCGTCGAACCAATCGCCTTTCACAACGAGAACAAAGGGGACGAGGCCGTCTTTCTGATCGTCTTCTGGAATGGGTAGAGCTTCTGCCAGTGATTGCAGCGGGGTCAGATTTTTCCTAAACACATCTGCTGTCATGCCCGCCATTTCAGGATAGCCCTTTTGAATGAGCGTTGTCAGTTGCCGTTCGAATTCAGCTTTGTGCATGGGGTAATGCGCCTCCTTCCACTTGTCACATTCATCTTACAACATTCGAGCTAATTCTAAGGTCTAACCAAAGAAAAAGGAATAAAGCGGCTTAAGATTGAAATAACTTTACAACTAAGCTTTAATCTTCATCGAAGAAAGTCGGGTAGGAGGCTGGTGGCTGCCATGCGCCCCATTGATATTGCACGTAAGCTGAAGCTGAGCACGAGCGCCTTGCGCAATTACGAAGCACATGGGCTGGTTCCGCCTGTGGAACGGTCAGCGAGTGGCTACCGGAAGTATACGGAGGAACATGTCGCTTATTTTACCTGTATTCAAGCCATGTCTCCCGGATTTGGGATGGAAGTGACGGCGCAGGTGATGCGACTGATCCAGGATAGACATTTGCAGGCTGCTCTGTGGCGTGTGAATGAGGCTCAGGCCAATCTACAGAGGGACAAGCAGTTAGCCGAACGAAACTTGGCAATGCTCGAAAACGGTGGAACAGGAAAGTACGAGGAAGCTGGAAACAGCGAATGGATGACGATTGGGGAGGTAGCAGCCATGACTTCACTGCCCAGCTCAACCATTCGTCACTGGGAAAAGGTTGGGCTCATTGCGACTTCCCGTGATGAGAAAAATGGCTACCGACTCTTCAATCGCTCGCAAATCCGCAAAATCATGCTGCTTCGTACGCTGCGACCTGCTGTCTATTCCTTATCGGTTGTGGAGCTAAAGGAAGCCATCGCGAACATGAATGAAGAGGATGTGAGAGAGGCGCGAAACATTGCTTTGGAAACGTTGCGTTATCTAGATCAGATGAATCGCGTACAAATGCGTGGGGTTTTCTATTTCTATCAATTATGCAAAGT
The DNA here is from genome assembly GCF_013284285.1 of Brevibacillus sp. HB1.4B. Taxonomy (NCBI): domain Bacteria; kingdom Bacillati; phylum Bacillota; class Bacilli; order Caryophanales; family Paenibacillaceae; genus Brevibacillus; species Brevibacillus sp. HB1.4B. The sequence goes on along the minus strand of NZ_JABSUT010000014.1, from coordinate 93,227 downwards.
GGTTCAGTTGGTCGAAGAATAAGGTAGCCAAAAGAGAAAACCCCCTCCTGCACATTCGCAAAAGAGGGGATGTCGTCGTTATTCCACAAACAGTGATACCCGCTCAAATCCCGCATCTGAAATGCGAATCAAGCCCGTATCCGATATGTGCAAGGTCGGTATGACGACCAGAGCAAGCAAAGACAATGTCATAAAGGCGTAGTTCATCGTGCAGCCAGCCTTCACCAACGCTTGGCTAATCTCCATGGATTGCTTCACAACTGTTTCATAAGGCTCAGTCGACATCAGTCCGGCTAAACGCAGCGGAAGCTCCACGATTTCGCCGTCTCCAGTCACGACAGCGATACCGCCTTGCATGCCGATCACAGCATTTGCTGCTTGTGCCATCCGCTCATCGTCGTTTCCGATGACAAGCACGTTATGGCAGTCATGGGCGACAGTCATGGCAATCGCTGCTGGCTGGTTAAATCCGACATTGCCGACAATCCCAATGGCAGAGCCGCCAGTTTTCCCATGACGCTCGAAAATAGCCATTTTGCACAAGGAGCTCTCTGGCGTAATCTGAAGCTCACCATTTGCGACAGCTATATCCACAAATACTTCATCCGTCTCTACATGATTTTCGCGGACACCTGCGACGCGCGTCTTGATCGACCCAGATGGAACAGGGGTCTTGATGATGAAGTCAGATGGAGAGAGATCAGCCTTGATTTTCACTGAGTTGACAGCAAACGCAGGGTAAGGGAACGGAGGTAGTTCGATCGTCATTTCACCATTCTCTGCTACTACTTCACCGCGCGCGATCGTCATCACGACATTCACATCAGCCAGATTTCCGTCGAGCAAAATGATATCGGCGATCATACCCGGTGCGATCGAGCCTACATCTCTTGCGACACCGAATCGTTCTGCTGTATTGATAGTCGCCATCTGGAAGGCAGTAACGGGCTTCACTCCTTGCGAGATCGCGTGTCGGACGATGAAGTTCATATGTCCTTCTTCTTTCAACGAATCGCAGATGCGGTCATCGGACACGAGCATCATCCGGCGGGAGTCAATTCCCTGTTCGGTGTGTGCTTTGATCGTTGCTGCAACATCGTGCCAGGCAGAGCCGCGGCGCATTTTGGCATACATGCCGAGCCGTACGCGCTGTGCGACATCTTCGCTGGTCACACACTCATGGCAACCGGATACACCCGCAGCGGCATAAGCAGCCAGACGCGGATCGCTTGAAGGCCATGTATAGTGACCATCCACTACTTTTCCTGCCCGCAGTGTCGCTTGAATCTCTCCAATCATTTTCGGGTCACCGTACACGACGCCAGGGAAGTTCATGACTTCTCCGAGTGCGATCATATCCGGTCCCCAGCTCAATGCTTCTGCGACCTCCGCTGGTCCGAATTCTGCCCCAGCCGTTTCAAAGGATGCATCCGTCGAAGGGACGCAGGAAGCGACCTGCATGTAAGCAGCCATCGGTGTTTGTCTCGCCTCATCCAGCATGATTCGCAAACCAGGTAGACCGAGAACATTCGAGATCTCATGGGCGTCGAAAAAGCCGCCTGTCGTTCCGAGCGGCAGTACCGCATTGGCGAACTGCGTCACGGACAGCATGCTGCTCTCGATATGACAGTGCCCGTCCAACAGTCCAGGTGCCATATACTTTCCTTTTGCATCGATCATCTTGGTGGATTCATCTGTCATCCCTTCCACATAAGGACCGACATAAGCGATACGGGTACCAACGACAGCGACGGACATATTCGGCAAGATTTCACCGGAGAGAACATTGACGAGCGTGCCATTATGAATGAAGAGGGTCGCTTTTTTCTCCCCTCTGGAAAAGGCAACGAGATCAGGAATACAATCTGCGAGTGGAGGTCTTGCATAGGACGAATGCTGCTGTGTCATGTTTACTATCACCTCATGCTGGATTTGGTATTTTACATATAGTACACATCGAAGCGGAAGGAAGCTAGTTTTCTTTTAGAAAAAATTTTGAAAAAGGGGTGCAGTGGATGACGAGAGTAAAGGTCAAATACATAAAAATATCGTCCTATCTAAAGCTGTGCGTGGGAGCTGGGGTTTCGATCGGGGTTTTGGATGGGGCCTTCCGTTTTCTACTTTTACTCGTAATGGGGCAATTGAGCGCATCGGAAGCTTTGCTCTTCAGTATGCAGGTAAAGGGGTGGGTAGCGGGAATCTTGCATTTGCTTTCTGTACCGTTGCTGTATGGGATGGGCGCAGTTCTGTTTGGCTTCGTTTCCTATTTTCCGTTTATGTACTATCTCAAATGCAAGAAAGGGCTTGTGATCGAAGGGGTATTTGAAGGGGAACAACTCGAGGACATACCAAAATAAAACACCTCCTATTTTCACCGATGTTGAAAGTGAAAACAGGAGGCGCTGCTTAGTGTTCTGCTACCTCTATTTCATTTGTCTTCGTTTTCCGCAGTTTGTAAATCACGACGAGCAGAATAAACCATACAGGTGTGATGAACAAGGCGACTCGTGTATCTTCCGCGAGTGCCAGCACGACCAGAATGAAGGCAAGGAATGCCAGGATCAGGTAGTTGGCAAAAGGATAGAGCGGCATTTTAAATGTATTCGCTTGTGCTAAATCTGGTCTCGTTTTGCGATATTTCAAATGACAGATGACGGTAATTCCCCAAATAAAGATAAAGCAAACGGTTGACACGCTAGTGATCAGCGTAAATACGCCTTCTGGCATGACGTAATTCAATACAACGGCGATAAGGATAACAACTGTTGAAAAGAGTAGTGCATTTGCCGGGACTTTGTTGGCAGTCAGTTTGGTAAGAGGCACAGGTGCGTTCTTTTCTTTGGCAAGGGAGTAAACCATCCGGCTTGTACTAAAAATGGCGCTATTACAAGCGGAAGCAGCGGATGTCAGTACAACGAAGTTGACGATACCGGCAGCGGCTGCAATACCAATCGCTGCGAAGACCTGCACGAATGGACTCTCCAACGGGTTGATCGCGTTCCAAGGATAGATGCTCATGATGACGATGAGAGCGCCAACGTAGAAAATCAAAATCCGAATCGGGATTTGGTTAATTGCTTTTGGAATGACTCGTTTTGGGTCTTCTGTTTCACCAGCTGTTAGACCGACAAGCTCGATCCCAACAAATGCGAACACGACCATCTGGAAGGAGAGAAGGAACCCATTGAAGCCGTTCGGGAACATACCGCCATGACTCCAGAGATTCGTGAAGCTAGACGCACCTGCGTTCGTAGAAAACCCCTTGATGATCATGAAGACGCCGACAAAAATCAGGGCGAGAATCGCGATGACCTTTACGAGCGCGAACCAAAATTCCATTTCTCCAAAAAGCTTCACCGTAGCTAGGTTCATGATTAACAAAATCACGAGGGCAATTAAGCCTGGCATCCACTGCGGTATTTCCGGAAACCAGAATTGCGTATAAAGACCAACAGCTGTCAGGTCGGCCATGGCGATGGAAATCCAGCAAAACCAGTAAGTCCAGCCCGTGACAAATGCGGCCATGTTCCCCAAATAGTCTTTGACGAAATCCACAAAAGAATGGTAATTCAAATTGCTCAAGAGGAGCTCCCCGAGTGAGCGCATGATTAAAAAGCAGATGATGCCCGTAATCAAGTAAGCAAATAAGATGGATGGGCCGGCCAAATGAATCGATTTTCCTGCGCCCAAAAATAATCCTGTTCCGATTGCACCGCCGATCGCGATGAGTTGTACGTGTCTGTTTTTTAGACCTCTCGCCAAGTTTTGATCCTGCATACGATCCACCTCTTTCTTATTTTTAGTTAGTTTTCAATTTTTAGATTTTTATCAAACAGATAATGTTCATATTAACATAACTATTGTTGTTTCACATATGTTTATTTATTTTTATAGAAAAAAAGCTTTTCATTATGAACGAAATAGGAATGTTTTGGAAGTGTTGTATCTTTTAAACAGAGGCTGCACTTTTTTTGTATTTCAGAAAAAAGAATATATTGACATGATAATGGAAATCATTTAATTTTGCATTAGGGCAACTTTTTTATACGAATGCATATTAGTTTGTTTGGGTGAATATTATTGGTACAAGACTACATTGTTGTGTGTAGGCATATGTGCATAGAGGAATTACCCGTTTCACCATCGGTTTTTGGACGGGAACATATAACGGGCTATTATTGGAGGGAAGAATTATGGAATTTGCTATCACGGTAAGGGACCTGCATGTCTCTTATTTTGGGAATGAAGTTGTTCGGGATGTTTCGTTTGAAGTTGAAGTAGGGAGCATGGTTGGAATCATCGGTCCAAACGGGGCAGGGAAGTCAACCCTGATCAAAGCGCTCTTGGACCTCATTCCGAGAGATAAGGGGAATGTGCGGATTTTTGGGAAAGAGACAAATGAATTCCGGAAGAAAATTGCCTATGTACCACAGCGGAGCATGATTGATTGGACGTTTCCGATCACGGTCATGGATACAGTGCTGATCGGGACATACCCAAGTGTCGGACTGTTCAAATTTCCGAAAAAAAAGGAAAAAGTGTGGGCGTTGGAATGCTTGAGAAGAGTAGGGTTGGAGGATTTCCGCGACAGGCAAATCGGGGAGCTCTCCGGCGGGCAGCAACAGCGTGTCTTCCTTGCAAGGGCACTTGCGCAAAAACCGGAGCTACTGCTTCTGGACGAGCCGTTTGTGGGGATTGATGTGGCGAGCGAGGACACCATCATTCGCATTTTGAAAGAGCTGCAGTTTCAGGACAAAACGATTGTCGTCGTCCATCATGACTTGTCCAAAGCATATGCATATTTTGATCAGCTTCTTCTAATGAATAAAGAATTGATCAAGTTCGGTACGGTCGATGAAGTGCTGAATCGAGAAGTCATGTCGAGAGCATATTCCTATCAACTACCATTTCTCGAAAAGACCGAGGTGCTTGCATAATGGATTTCTTGATGGCAATTGGACAGTATGAGTTTTTGCAAAAAGCATTGTTTACGTCCGTAGTGGTTGGGTTAATCTGCGGCGTCATTGGCAGCTTTATCATCTTGCGGGGGATGTCCTTGATGGGGGATGCCATCTCACACGCTGTTTTGCCTGGGGTGGCCCTCTCCTATGCTTTTGGAATCAATTTCTTCGTGGGCGCTGTTTTAACGGGTGTACTCACCGCGGTTGGAATTGGCTACGTGAGCCAAAATAGCCGCATCAAGAACGACACAGCGATTGGGATTTTGTTCACGTCCGCCTTTGCGCTTGGGATCATCATGGTTACGATGCTGAAAAGCAGTACCGATCTGTATCACATTTTGTTCGGGAATGTATTGGCTGTGCGTTCGTCAGACATGTGGGTGACGGTTGGCATCGGGATCGTCGTCATCGTGACCGTTTACGCTTTTTTCAAAGAACTGTTACTGACTTCATTTGATCCGACTATTGCTGCTGCCTACGGCTTGCGTAACAACCTCATTCATTACTTGCTGATGACCTTGTTGACGATGGTAACAGTCGCTTCCTTGCAAACCGTAGGAATCGTGTTAGTCGTGGCCATGCTGATTACACCGGCTGCTACTGCTTATCTTTTGACGGACCGTTTGTCGATCATGATCTTTTTGGCTGGCGGTTTTGGGATGCTGTCTTCGGTTATCGGCCTTTATTTTAGCTTTACCTATAATTTGGCCTCTGGTGCCACGATTGTCGTGGTTGCAACTGTGTTATTCTTCCTGGCCTTTCTCTTCTCCCGAAAACACGGGGTGGTATGGAAATCAATCCGAGCCCGACAAAAACGAGTCGAGCTCTCAAAGTAAAGGAGAATATCGTAATGAAGAAATGGAATCTGTTTTTCGTTTTTCTAGTATCAACCGTATTAATGGCAGCGTGTGGTGCTCCGCAAAGTGCGAACGAGCCCACGAAATCAGATAGTGACAAGCTACAGGTCGTGACCACGTATTCCATCCTGTATGACATCGTGAAAAACGTTGGGGGAGATCGGGTAGAAATCCATAGTCTCGCTCCGATTGGTTCCAATCCACATGAATATGATCCACTGCCTGCTGACGTGCAAAAAACGACGGATGCAGACGCGGTTTTCTACAACGGCTTGAATCTGGAGGCGGGCAACTCTTGGTTCAATAATCTCATGAACACAGCAGGCAAATCAGGTCCGGATGCACCCGTGTTCCGACTCAGTGAGGGTGTAGCGGCTAAGCACTTGACAACCAAAGGCAAAGAGAGCGAAGAAGACCCGCACGCTTGGCTGGATGTACGCAATGGCATCAAGTATGCGGAGAATGCAAAAAATGCCTTGATCAAGGTGGACCCAGCGCACAAGGAAACGTATGAGCAAAACACCAAGAAGTACATCGAACAGCTGACTGCTTTGCACGAGGACGCGGTTAAGCAATACAGCCAGATTCCGAAAGAACAGCGTATGCTTGTGACGAGCGAGGGAGCGTTCAAATATTTCAGCGAAGCTTACGATTTTGAAGCAGCATACATTTGGGAAATCAACTCGGAGAACCAAGGAACACCAGAGCAGGTCACACAGGTGGTCGACACGATCCGTGCGAAAAAAATCCCGGCCCTGTTCGTAGAGACGAGTATCGATCCGCGCAGCATGGAGATGGTATCAAATGAAACTGGTGTACCGATTGTCGGCAAAGTATTTACGGACTCTCTCGGAAAGCCGGGAGAAGATGGCGATACGTACATCAAAATGATGGAATGGAATATCAAGACGATTTACGAAGGATTGACCAAGAAGTAAGATTCGTAAAAGCAAAGCACAGCTCTCTTAATCAGGGGCTGTGCTTTTAAATTCTTCCACTGCTTAACATATTTCATAAGATTGAGGTATAATAGGCTAGTGTGTAAAAGGAATCCGGAGTAATCATATTTAATCTGCCATATTGAAAGAGAGTGGGATTATGGGTCGTAAGTGGAACAATATTAAAGAGAAGAAAGCTTCTAAAGACGCGAGCACCAGTCGTATTTACGCGAGGTTCGGAAAGGAAATTTACGTAGCGGCAAAGCAAGGCGAGCCGGACCCAGAGTCCAACCGTGCTCTGAAGGTCGTCCTGGAGCGTGCCAAAACATACAGCGTACCGAAAGCGATTATCGACCGCGCGATTGATAAAGCAAAGGGCGGCTCTGATGAAACGTTTAGCGATCTGCGCTATGAAGGCTTCGGGCCAAACGGTTCCATGATCATCGTGGATGCACTGACCAACAACGTAAACCGCACAGCTCCTGAAGTGCGTGCCGCTTTCAACAAAAACGGCGGTAACATGGGCGTATCCGGTTCGGTTGCTTATATGTTTGACCCAACAGCGGTATTTGGCTTGGAAGGTAAAACCTCTGATGAAGTGCTGGAAATCTTGATGGAAGCGGACGTAGACGTGCGCGACATTTTGGATGAAGACGGTGCTGTCATTGTTTACGCAGATGCGGAACAATTCCACGCTGTTCAAGAAGCACTCAAAAATGGTGGCGTTAATGAGTTTACCGTAGCTGAACTGACCATGCTGCCACAAAACGAAGTAACGCTGACAGAAGATGTACAAGCTCAATTCGAAAAGCTGATCGATGCTTTGGAAGACCTGGACGATGTGCAGCAGGTGTACCATAACGTTGATTTAGGTGAATAATGTTTTCAATGGAGAAGACCTTTGTTTTAGGACAAGGGTCTTTTTCTATGTGGCTGTAGAGGAGAGAAGAATATTTCCAGTCTAGGCTCCAGGCTCCGTCCTGATTGGGGCTAAGACTGTCCGCTCCGAAGGGATTCGCGGGGAAACGCAAAAGTGGTAGCCGCTTCGTCGCACGGGCACGCCTAAGTTTCTTTTGCCCGCAAATCCTTCTCCGCTTGGTAGGACTCCACAAGTCGCAGATATCAACTTAGATGAAAAATACTCGGATTTACTTTGGTCTGCTGCTGACGAGTGGAACGCAATCAGCAATATAAACCTTTCTCCAGCAGACACTAATGAAACTGGTTATATTTCTGTTGAACACCCAGATTCAAGAACCGAAAAGGAACTTTATAGGCTTGGGACATATGGACTTGGAATACCCTATGATGATAGAGCCAGGATGAACCGGTCTCCATATGCGTCAGCCAATATAATAATTGTAAAGTCAATGTGTGACGATCTAGACACGGATGATACGATAAAAACGATGACTCATGAATTCGGTCATACACTTGGTCTTGCCCATCCTGAAGATACAAGTGTAGATTCCATAATGGATAACAAAGATGTATTTGACTGGGATATCCATGGTCCTACAAAGTATGACAAAAAAGAACTTAGAGGTCTCTACGATAACAACTAATTAATAGAAAGGAGTGTGTGAAGATTGAAAAAATTGATTGCGATTGTGTCTGTGACAGCTGTAATTGCTGGTGTTGGTTCTGCACTGATGTATAAAGAATTCAATCATTCAAACTCTCATAGCGTTGCTCTATCTAGAACATTTAGCTCTACAGAAGAAATAGTCAAAAAAGCTAATGTAATCATAAAAGGAAAAGTACCATCTGAGTTTAGGCAAGAAAAAGTGGGGACTGTTGTTTATAATGTGTACGAAGTACAAGTAGATAAATTATATAGCAACCTTTCTGACGCCAAGATAACTGAAGGTGAAAGCATCGAACTTTATCGCCTTATAGGTCTAGATTTAGGTGACAATAAAGAGCTTGCTAACGTAGTTGACGCGGACTATCACGAGTTAGAGAAAGGTGAATATCTGTTATTTCTGAGCGGAGAATATGATGAAGAATTGAAGAAATATACTTATATTCCAAACACACCTAATCAATTATTTAAAATGACCAGTTCCAAAGGCTTACGATCAAATCAGTCAGACACTGAATTTGAAAATATAACTAAGGCGGATGAGCTTCCTTCCATCAATGAGGCAGATTTGTTAGAAGTAATAGAATCAATGAAGTAATTTTATCTTAGGCGCTTCCGATGAAGTGCCTTTTCTACTCTCAATCCCAGAACTACAGTAACAACTAAAGATTCCTATGTATGTGGCTGCGGTGAAGAGAAGAATATTTCCAGTCTAGGCTCCAGGCTCCGTCCTGCTGGGTGCTAAGACTGTCCGCTCCGAAAGGATTAACGGGGAAATGCAAAAGTAGTAGCCGCTTCGTCCTAAGGGCACGCCTAAGTTTCTTTTGCCCGCTAATCCCTTCTCACTTGGTAGGACTCCACAAGTCGCTACGTCTGGAAATATTCTTCTCTGGCGTGACTGACGAGACTCTACCATCTTTTAAGTCATTAAAAAATCGGATCACACGGAAAGCTTGTAGAGGAAACAGGAGAAATAAGCGAAGATCTTTGGTACACCGACCGAGGCGCAATGAAAAAAAGAGAAACAAGCTTTTAGCGTCCACCTCTGAGACACCTCTTGAATGGACCACTTTGGACGTGGGTTTCGCTTTTTTTCATGGAGCCGGGCAGCTTACGCTACCCTGGGGGTGGGACAAGAATCTGAGCGTTTTCTCCTGTTTCCTCCCCACCACGACCGCTCGACAAACGGGTTTTAAAAGAAATAAAACCGCCCCCATAAAGGAGACGGCATATATCGAGCTCGTTAGTTTTGAGGTGTTACCGATCATCACGTGCGACGCATCTACCTCCAGTATGAAGTTAGAAGCTTAAAGCAGTGTGCGGTTTTCCTTACTCACTAGGTGATCGTGTAAATCATCCATGGCACATCGCCTCCGTAAAGGACTACAGCCTGATTGAGAACACACCACCGAGCTCGATGAGTATAGTATGAGCAAAGCCCATCTTTTTATTCACTCATTTTTAGCATCTGTTTTCGAATTGCATTTAAAAACGATTGGTTGCTGTAGGCAGTGCCACCAGCCAATCCTGGTTCAACTGCATTCATATACATTTGATCCGCTTTGACTGCGCTTAGATTTTTCCATGCAGGCTGCTCTTGCAACTGCTTAAAAGCGGGCTGGTCTTCTTTGTTGACCATCACAAACAAGTAGTTGGGATCTTCTTTTGCCAAAGCATCTATTGAGAGCGCGGTACGCTCCTGCACATTCGCGACGACATCTGGGACAGGCAGAGCCAAGTCCGTATATAACAGGTAATTGTACCGTTCATCCTTCGGATAGACGTAGAAGGAGCCTTCTTGGAACCACAGCGTCAGCACTTTCTTTTCTGGAAGGGCGGCGAGCTTGTCGCGGAGTTCCTGTGCGTTTAGCTTCACTTTACCTACAAAAGTATCCAAATTGGCATCTTTTCCACGAACATCAGCGAGCAGACGCAAGTTTTCTTGCCAATGAGCTCCGTTCGTAGAGACGGGAATGACGGATGCAGCAGTTTGCAATTTGGCTAAGTCTTCCTTGGGGGTCTTGTCGGTTGTCATGATGACGTCAGGTTCGAGGGCAACCAGCTCACCTAGATTATCTGCAATATTATAAGGGAGATGCTTGGCATTTCTGATCATGGCTTGATATTCAGCAGGGAACTTTCCGTTTTTATCCATGGTTGCTGCGACGGGCGGAATTCCCAGCAAGAAAGAATCTTCATACGAAGCAGGGAAGCCTACGAAAACAATATCTTTGGTTCTGGCCGGAATTGTATAAGTGTTGCCCAAGTAATTGATCGATCGGGTCGGTTTCGATGCAGCTGAATCGCCCGTTTGTCCACCATTGCCGCAGGCTGACAGGACGAGGAGCAAAGCGGCAATCGGGATAGCTAGTAGCCGTTTATACATACAGGTCACTCCGTTCTTACTTCTTGTGTTATCAGGAAAGTAGCAGGACTCATGTAAATTATAGGCTACCCGATCCATCCGTCGCTGTTGCATTCCTGAACATTTTCAAACATTATGCTGTAACCTTTTTCCTGTTCAAGACACTAATGGGTATACGAGAAAATTTTCGCTACAGGAAAGTAGTCGATCAGCCGACAGCAAGAGAATGGAGGAGCTTCTTTGTATGAAGAAATGAAACATCAGGTCATGGCCATCTATGAGCGGCATTATCATGATGTGTATCAATTTTTGCTGTACTTTGCCGGCAGTCAGAATGATGCAGAAGATTTGACGCAGGAGGTTTTTTTGCGAGTGATTCGTTCGCTCGATCGATTTGAAGAGCGATCTGATGTGAAGACATGGCTGTTTGCGATCGCGAAGCATACAGCGATGAATTACTATCGAAAACGCAAGTGGCAAAAGCTGTTGTCAGGCAACTGGCTGTCTGTCGTGATGCCAGCCTCGGAAGGGAATCCTGCTCAGGAAGCGGAAAGCCGGGAGGACGAGCAGGAATTGATCGCTGCGATCAAGGGACTGCCACCGCATTACCGCATGGTTGTCATTCTGCGTGGCATTAAAGAATACAGCGTCAAAGAGACAGCTGAAATACTGGGTTGTTCTGAATCAAATGTGAAAACGACGATGCATCGGGCACTGAAGCTGTTGCATGGCAAACTGTCGCATACGAAGAAGGGGGAGTTGTACAGTGGATTGGCAAAATGAAAGAGATATGCTCGAACGGTTAGCGACTCTGCGAAAAAGTACACCCCCACGTAAGGAGTTTGTAGAGAGTTTACGTACTGTGCTGGAACAAGAAACCATTCGGGTCGGCAAGAGGAGACGGCTGTTCATGAATCCGTTGAAAGCGGGGATGACAGCAGTCGTGATCGCTTCTGGCTTTGGGCTGTATATCATGGCTGGGATGGGGCAAAACGAATTCGTGGACCCTCAGGTGACGGCAACAAGTAGTCCGCAGCTACCCGCCCATCCTGTATACGAGCAGGCGAAGAAGCTGCTGCAAGAATTGGCAGGTCGAGATGCGAGTCAATATGCGGTAAACGGCATGCTGTCCAATACAGAAATAGGTCATGTCGTGATGAACAAGACGGTTAACAACATTCCGGTTCTGGAAGACCAATACATATTTACGATAGACAAGGCGGGCAGGCATCATATAAAAGAGATACAGACAAACGATACGACACGCATGGTCTTTCCTGATCCCCAAAAGGCAATGCCAGTGAAGACGGCTGAGCAAATTTTTGGGCAAAGTGCCCGGCTCCTCTATTCAGAGGGGGAAGGGCGGTTGCAATACGAGTTCCCATTTTCAGGTGATATCGATGCGATCACAGGAGAAATTTACCCCATAGAACGCTATCATCCCGATTACAGTCTCGCAGAAATGCCGCCAATTCCGGTGAATCCGGGAGGCATAAAGCTGGTAGCTCCGGACATGGAAGAGGCAGATAGACTTTTTCGGGAGTGGGGATTCGAGCCTCCGTTTTCCTTCGTGGTTCATCAAGGCTCGGGCGTACATACGTACAAAGTAGAGACGCGAACCAAACAGAAAATGGAACTGACCGTGGTGACAGAAACAGGGGATATTCTCGACTATCGGTATGGAAATATCCATGAGAAAGAGGAGAAGCTCCCTCACCCGAAGCTGGAAAACGTTCAAGAAGCAGCTAAGCAGTTTCAGAAATACCTTCCGTTAGATACCAAAGAACTGCTCCTTGGTTCTGCCACAAGAAAAGGCAACATCGAAACCTATCAATTCTTCAAGTCCCATCAGGGAGTACAGATTATGGGGGGGTATACGGTTCATTTTGATGTGAACAGGAAAAAGGTGATCGGAATCATTCCCCCGTATGCCGAGGAGTCTAAACCGCTTCCTGACAAAAGCAAGGCAATGTCACGTGAAGACGCGACTAGCGTATACGTCACCCATCGTCCGCTGCGGTTGGTTTACAAGCTGATAGAGAATCCAGCTACAGGGAAAATAGAGCCGCGTCTCGTCTATCATAGTTATTATCACGATACCCCGCTTTATATGGTGGATGCACTGACAGGGGAGTGGGTGCGTAGATAATAACATCGTAATAACAGAAAAACCAGGGAGCGGATTCCCTGGTTTTTCGCTATGTCTCTTATTTGAAGAGCGGAATGTAAATATCAATTTCATTGTCTTCTTGCTCTGGCTTGTAACGCTCGTCCCAATATTCAAAATCAAACCCGGCATAATCATATCCCGATTCGCAGAGCCAAGAACCGTAAAGAAAATCATATGTTTCGCCCAAGTTTGTCTCAGGTCCCTTGTGTGTTACTTTTGCAAATGTCCCCGCAGGAATCGTGTGACTGACCATCCCTTCAGGAATATCGGCGAGGCTGGAAACTGCGACGCCAATTAGGGTGGTAAAAGGATCAACGGCTGCATCGAAGTCATCTTTGTCAGGATAGATTTGGATTAGGTATTCTCCCTTACCAACCTGATTGTGAATCTCGCTTTTTCTAGCTCGCAAAGCTTCAGTCGTACTAGCGGAGTGTTTCTGTTCCAAGTCTTCTGTCACATTCGCCGTAAAAGTAAAACCGATTACGTGTGTTTCCTCGCGGGAGAGAACAGTTGGCTCCATGGAAAAACGTCCTTTCATTTAAAAAATAGGGATCATAATAAACATAGAGAAAAAAGTTGATAATGACAAGATTTGGATGATAGAATCATATACATAGATTTATGATGTATTGTTAATCTAGGTATTTGCGATTAAATCGGGAGGCACTATGAAAATCAATAAGGAACTCTTAAAGGGCAGTACCGTGATTTTAATCTTGACGATGCTGGATCGAAAGGAAATGTACGGCTATGAAATCGCGAAAGCCATCGAGAAGGAGTCAAATGGTCTGTTTACGCTAAAAGAAGGGACGTTGTATCCGATCTTGCATGCACTCGAAGCGGAGCTTTATGTGGAAGCGTATTGGGATGAGAAGGATGGGAGGAAGCGTAAATACTATCGGATTACGGCAGAAGGTCGCGGGCAATTGAAGGAGAAAAAGCTCGAGTGGCATACGTTCCGCGATGGGATTGATCGGGTGCTGGGAGAGGGAAGAGCATGAAGCAGACGAATACACATCCATTGATTGCAGATTATCTCGATCAAGTATGTCGACATGTGCGGGCAACGGAAATGCATCGCAGAATTCGGGATGAGCTGGAAAGTCACCTTCTAGATTTGATGGATGAGCAGATGGACGAGGGGATGGGAGAGGAAGAAGCAGTCAGGCAAGCCATATTGCAAATGGGCGATTCAGCTACGGTTGGGAAGCAGTTGCATCGGATTTATAAGCCCAAAGTGGAGTGGAGGCTTCTGGTGTATGTGATGGCTTTTCTGGCTGTTGGGCTTTTCACGATGTATGGAACTCCGGTCAATTACTTTGAGTACAAGCTGGACACGTATTGGCTCTCAGCCCTATTGGGTATCGGGGTGATGCTTGTGGTGGCTTTTACAGACTATCGCAAGCTATTGCGGTATTCGTTGCATGTATACGTGCTGACTGTAGGCGTTTTCCTATTTGTTTTTTGGTATGAATACACAGTTTATGAAAGGGTGATAGTGCATTTCAAACGATTCGGAATTTTTGATTTTGGAACGATTTCCATGTATTTGTTTCTCATAAGCGTCGCAGGAATGCTACTTACTAGGGTCTGGCGTTTCCGGAGCACTGCTTCTAAGCTGATTGTGTTTGTTTTTCTGCCCACTATATTTTTGCTGATGACGCAACAGTATTTGAATCTTAAGCTTTACTTATTTGGTTTTGTTGTACTCTTGATGTACACGAAGACAGTTAAGAAAGAAAAGCTCCCCCTTTACATCACGTCTGTTGGTGCTTATCTGGCTGCCTTGTTATTGGATTACCATACTTTTGATAAGTTGTTGGACTGGATGCAACCGATGAAAGATCCTGAAGGAGGCGGTTATTTTTATCTCCTAGTGATGGAGACAATTCGCTCGGCAGGTTTTTGGGGAAAGGGCTTCGGTGCGCCTTTACAATTTCCTCAGATAGACTCAGATTTCAAGTTCACGTATTTAATCCATAGCTATGGCTGGATTGCTGGACTCTTGATCTTGTTAGCCATTACCTTATTTATGATGAGGCTGGTTCGGGTCGTCAAGGAAGTGGACGAGCCTTATGGCAAACATCTCATTGTCAGTATCGTTCCTTTATTCTCTGTGTACTTTTTCTGGCCACTGCTGATGTCAACAGGCATGCTGCCAATCGCACAACTTGAAATTCCTTTTCTCAGCTATAGCAGAATAGGAACTGCTTTGGCTCATTTCGCCGTCCTCGGTCTCGTCCTGAGTGTCCATCGGCACAGAAGCACAATTGGAAAGCCACATACCTACATGGCAAAATAGCAATCCATAAGAAGCCTCGTGCAATCAGAAATGCTAGGATATATACATCAAGGAAAAACAAACCCGAGGAGGAAGTACACATGGCATTGCAATCCAAACAGATTTTCGTCAATTTACCGGTGAAGGACCTAAACAAATCGATCGACTTCTTTACAGCAATTGGCTATGAATTTAACCCGCAATTTACGGATCAAAATGCAGCATGCCTGGTGATCAGCGAAAACATTTTTGCCATGCTGCTCGTCGAAGAGTTTTTCCAAACGTTTACGAAAAAAGAGTTAACGGATGCAACAAGAAGTACAGAAGTGATTGTAGCGTTGTCGGCGGACAGCAGAGCGCAAGTCGATGAGATCGTAAATAAAGCATTAAACGCGGGGGCAACTCCATCGAAAGACCCGGTTGACCACGGCTTCATGTACAGCTGGAGCTTTCAAGATTTGGACGGACATCTGTGGGAGTTCTTGTATATGGATCAAGGTGCTGTTCCACAGGAATAAAAGACCGAGTAAACGAAATGAGGGCAAAAAGCAGGGGATCGAAAAAGTGATTCCAGCTTTTTGCCCTTTTTTGTCAGTACTGGCACATTCCAAGCGGATTCCCGTCTGGGTCAAAAAACGTCAGCACCTTCGTAGACCCAAATTCATCAATCGGCGTTACCATCACTCCACGCTCTGTTATTAGTTGATGTGCAGCCTCAATGTCCACGGAAAGAAAATTATAGTATTTGCTGACACCAAAACGATTTTCCGGAAATGTCATCGGCTGATGGTTCTCTACGCGGACGAGACAGATTACGGTGCTTGATTCATCGGAGATCCGCATCGTGACCGCCTCCTCTTCCACAAACAAAGGTTTGCATCCAAGCTTTTCTTCATACCATTTTGCAGACGCACCCGGGTCCGTCACAGGTATAAAAACCCCTTCCATGCCTTTTAACAGTGATTGAGCCATCATTTTCATCTCCCATTCGCCCAAAAATCTATCGCCTATCATTTCGACGACGATGATAGGAAAAACCTGTAAGTCCCACACTTTCATTTTGACAATCACTCGTGACATTTCGCTAGCTAAGCGTTATCTTGTACGTAGAAACAAAGATGGGGTGAACGGATGCGCTTCTATACAACATACATAAAAAAATACGGCGTAGTCGCTGGGATTTCCATGCTTTTCTTAGCTCTGGAGGCGGTATGTGATCTTTTGCAGCCGACGATCCTGTCGCACATTATCGATACGGGTATAGCAAATCGGGATATGGATTACGTGCTCAAGACAGGCGGGCTGATGCTGCTCGTAACGGCGTTGGGGGCAGTCGCGGCATCGATCCGCAATGTGCTAGCTACATACGTCTCGCAAAACTTTGGTGCGCAGCTGCGCGCAGATTTGTTTTCAAAAGTGCAGTCCTTATCCTTTGAAAACTTGAACAAGTTCGACAGAGCCTCGCTCGTGACACGTCTGACCAATGACGTCAATCAAGTACAGATGTTTGTAAACGGAATGATGCGAATCTTTGTCAAAGCACCGTTGATGTGCATTGGCGGGTTGTTTATGGCAACCCAATTGAACGTGGATTTGGCTGTGATTCTCGCCATTGTCGTGCCCATTGTGGGATTGTTTATTTTCTTGAATATGAAAATTGGTTTTCCTTTTTTTCTGAAGGTGCAACAAGCACTTGACCGAGTGAATGGTGCGATGCGCGAGTATTTATCTGGCGTACGAGTTGTTAAGGCATTCAATCGCTTTGATTTTGAACGTGGCAAGTTTACACGGGCAAACGAAGAGCTGCAATCCAAATCGGTCTCGGCTACGCGGGTGATGTCCATCTTCAGTCCCGCGATCATGCTGACGATGAACCTCGGAATTGTCGCGGTCCTCTGGCTTGGGGGGCTTGGCGTAGAACAAGGAAGCATCGAGGTCGGTCATATCATCGCGTTTACGAACTACATGACGCAAATCCTGTTTTCACTCATGATGATTTCCTTGGTATTTAACATGTTTGTGCGGGCCAAAGCATCGGCAGGACGTATTGGAGAAGTATTTGCTGAGGAAAACCAAATGAGCTGGAAAGAAGAACAACCTCACGAGCTTCCAGGCAAAAAGGGGCGCATTGACTTCGAAGAGGTCAGCTTCTCCTATGATGGAGAAGGCGGTCAGCCAGTACTCAAGCAGATTTCGTTTACTTGTCTGCCTGGGGAGACCGTCGGGATTATCGGAGCGACAGGCGCTGGAAAAAGCAGTTTGGTTGGCTTGATTCCACGGTTTTATGATGGAACGGAAGGCACGATTCGGGTAGATGGCATGGATGTACGAGACATCGAACCCAAGCGATTACGTGAAAAAATGGCGATTGTGCCGCAAAAAACCATGCTGTTTACAGGCACGGTGATGGAAAACATTCGTTGGGGCAAGGCAGAGGCGACCTACGAGGAGGTCGAGCAAGCGGCACGTATGGCGCAGGCTCACGAGTTCATCTCCACCACTCCTGAAGGCTATGAGACACGCGTAGGGCAGGGAGGAGTCAACTTCTCTGGTGGACAGAAACAGCGCATTTCCATAGCCAGAGCCTTGGTGAAAAAGCCGGAAATCCTCATTCTCGATGACAGTACCAGCGCGGTAGATGTGGCGACAGAAGCGAAGATTAAGGATGCGCTTCGAGCCTATGCGGCTGGCCTCACTTGCATCTTGATCGCACAGCGGATTACGTCTGTCATGGATGCGGATAAAATCATCGTGCTCGACAATGGAGAAGTCGCTGGCATCGGTACGCATGACGAACTGATGACCTCTTGCCAGGTCTATCAGGAAATCTTTCAGTCACAAATCGGCCGGGAGGTGAAGTAAGGTGAGTCAACAGAAACAACAACCTGTCTTTTCACCGAGACCTGGACGAGGCTTTGGACATGGTGCTGCCAGAGGTCCAGTGAGTAAGCCCAAGAATTTTTCGGCTACGCTAAAAAGGCTCTGGCAAGCTTTTGGCAAAGAAAAAAAGCTGCTACCGATTGTATTTGTCATTGTTTTTGTCGATGGACTACTCATGCTGTCTGCACCTTATTTGATCGGAAAGTCGATTGATACGATGACAGGTGGCGAGGAAGCTCTTAGCTTTTTGTCTATCATCATTCTTGCCCTGCTCGGCTCGTACATTTTGGATGGGGCACTGACGTTTTTGCAAAGCTGGTTGATGGCAGGCATCTCGCAACGGATCGTCACAAATCTGAGGCAAGCCCTTTTTGACAAGCTGCAAAAGCTGCCCATTGCTTATTTCGATGAGCGTACGCACGGGGAGTTGATGAGCAGGCTCACGAATGATATCGACAACGTCAGCAACTCTATCTCTCAATCCACAACGCAGTTGATGTCAGGCGGGATCGTGATCCTCGGTTCGCTGGTGATGATGCTCGTCTTGTCTCCGATCCTGACACTCGCATGCCTGATCACGGTGCCACTCGTGTTTCTGCTCACACGCACGATTGCCAAACGAACGAGTGTACTGTTCAAAAATCAGCAGATGGAGCTGGGTAAGCTAAACGGGCACATTGAAGAGACGATTTCAGGCATTCAGGTGGTGCAGGCCTTCAATTATGAGCAAAAGGCCATTGAGGACTTTACGACGATCAATGACCGGCTCTGCAAGATCGGGATGAAGGCACAGGTATGGACGGGCTTTCTCATGCCGATCATGAACGTGATTAACAACCTCGGCTTTGCTATGGTAGCGATCGTCGGAGGCGTACTCGCTGTAAAAGGACTAATCACAGTAGGTGTGATTGCGAGCTTTCTCAGCTATTCCCGACAGTTTGTCCGCCCGCTGAACGACCTCGCGAACATTTTCAATGTGCTTCAATCCGGTGTTGCTGGGGCGGAGCGGGTGTTTGAGGTATTGGATGAACAAGAGGAGCCATTGGATTCTCCGGGTGCCACTGTGCTTGCACAGCCCAAGGGTCACGTCGTGTTTGATCAGGTCAGCTTTGGCTATCGTCCGGATCAACCGATTTTGAAAAATATTAGCTTCGAGGCACAGGCAGGGAGTACCATCGCGTTAGTCGGTCCGACGGGTGCAGGCAAGACCACCATCGTGAATTTGCTCACGCGGTTTTACGATGTGACCTCAGGTACGATTTATTTGGATGGAAAAGACATTCGGGAGTATTCGCGGGACAGCTTGCGGCGCAGCTTTGGCTTTGTTTTGCAGGATACGTACTTGTTTTCGGGTACCATCAAGGAAAATATTATGTACGGCAAGCCAGACGCGACAGATACGGAGGTAGTCGCCGCTGCGAAAATGGCGAATGCGGACGTGTTCATCAATCGGCTGCCGATGCGTTATGATACGATGCTGACGGAAAATGGGGGCAACCTGAGTCAGGGACAACGCCAGCTTTTGGCGATTGCCCGTGTAATACTCGCCAAGCCGTCGCTGCTCATACTCGACGAGGCGACTAGCAGCATTGACACACGGACAGAGCTGAATATCCAAGATGCGCTCCTCACCATTATGGAGGGACGTACGAGCTTTGTGATTGCGCATAGGCTGAATACAATTCGGGATGCCGACACGATTATGGTCGTGGATCGGGGAGAGATCGTGGAAAAAGGCAGTCACGATGAACTCATCGAGCAGAAAGGTACCTATTATCAATTGTTTTACAACCAGTTTAAAAATCTAGAGGCTGCTGGGGAATAACAGAGCACCCCGTCCAAACACGGAAATGACGTGGAGGACGGGGTGCTTTTTTATCGGTTAGGATGCTCGTTTGCTGGCGGCGATCAACAAGAAGATCGGCCGACGGAGTTCGTCTCGCATCCCGGGTATATCCAGCATTTCTTCAGGAGGGCCAGGTTCAGCGACTTTTGTTAGGCGAAATCCGGCAGCAAGGAGATCGTTCATATAGCTCGAAAACGTTCGGTGGTACTTGACGACTTCATGATCCAGAAAGATGGTTTGCCGGATGCCTTCCTGCTGATAGTTGTCCACTGGCCAGTGCAATCGTTCGCCTTGAGGTCCGTAATGCCAGTCCTGTTCAGCTAGAGCAGTGAAGACGGGATGCTCCACGGAGAAAACGAAGGAACCTCCAGGAGCAAGACAGTGATAAACACGTTGGCAAAGCAAGTCAAAGCGCTCCACATAATGGATGGCCAAGGAGCTGATGACGACGTCGAATGCCTCTGGAGCAAAATCGATGTCTTCAATCGGAAGACGCAGATACTCGATGGCGGGATCAGTTGTCGTCTCTCTGGCACGAGCCAGCATTTTTTCGGAAAGGTCCACACCTACAACGGAGCGGGCCTGTTGCTCACGCGCATATCGGCAGTGCCAGCCGAAGCCACAGCCAAGATCGAGGACCTTTTTCTCGCGAAGGGAAGGCAGTAGCTCCCGAAACGCGTGCCATTCTCCCGCGGCGTTCAGTCCCTCAATCGAACGAGCCATTTGACTGTATGTGGTGAAAAAGCCTTGCTCATCGTATTTGTTCTGTTTCATCCGTTCAAAACCTCCTGGGGCGGGTCGTAGGCTTGGAGTAGTTCCCGCAGCGCTTGCTTGACGTCCCCTTGAAACGATCCACCGTGATAGCAAATCAACTGCTCGATGTCATATTCGAGTAAGTGGCGGACAGAGCGAATCGCTTCCTGCATATCCAGCGTATAGGACGGATTGGCGATTTCGAGTCTACCGTTTTCGATGACAACAGCATCACCGGCAATCAGCGTTTTGCTTGCGATCAAATACAACGAAATATGTCCCGGCATATGTCCAGGTGTATGAATGATCTCGATACCGCCGCACAAAGGCAGACGTTCGTGATTCGTTACGGTTCGATCAACCGCAGAGGGCTCGATGGACTGCAAAAAGCGAATAAATTCCTCAGCGTGCTGCTTTTCACCCGACGACAGATGGACCAGTGTTGCTTGCGCCTGTTCCAATCGCAAAGATGTCTTTTGTCCAGCGATGTACGGTGCTTCGGATTCGTAGGCGATGATTTCAAGGTGGGGATAGGTTCTTTTTAACGCTGCCAAAGAACCGATGTGATCCATATCGTGATGCGTCACAATGACCTTCGCAAGGTCGTCGAGCGTAAGCTGTTGCTTGTGTGCAGCCTCCTGAAGCAGTGGCAAAAAGTCTGGATAACCACAGTCCACAAGGATCATTTCATGCTCATCCTCATCCTGCAGTAGCACAGGGGTAATGATCTGTGCAGATCCATTGTACATAAACGAAATGTCGAGAAAGTGAATCTGGTTCATACGTTGTTCCTCCTGACTGACTGATCTTACAAAGGAGTGTAACGCAATTGGGAAACAGACACACGGTCGACCTTTTCTCTGTCTCATTTATGTCCACGAATAATGCGCCGAATACTGTGTTCGGTCAAGTAATGTTTCCGGGCGAGCATTTTGACAGAAGCCCCTTCGTGATAGGCTTGCCAAATAGCCTGATTACGCTCGTTTAGCCATTGCTTTGTGTCTGTAGAGGCGCCCCATTGTCGTTTGTTTTCGTGGTGGATCGGGATGTATAAGTAACTTCCTTGTACGTAATGCTGAATTTGCCGCAGTAGATCGTCTGGCAATAGGTCTTGTGCATTTTTGTATTTCATGTGCTTTGCTCCTGTCTATATAGCGTGATGTGCGTATATAGATGAGCAAAGAGATCCTCAACTCAATATGTGGAAAGGCTCTGAACCAAGAGAAAGCGGAACTCTTTGCTCAGAGCCGCATTCGGCTCTTCGTACATAAGGGTCTAGCATATGAATCATCTCCCTTCTTATTCTCTATAGTAGGGAGAAAAGGGAGTTCCTTCAATAAACATCTTTTCCTTGCTTGCGAAAGAAAGGGTAAGATGAGAGGGATGCGTAGATTTGTTTTTCGGATAGGGGATGAGAAAAAATGAGTCTTGGCGGCTTTCAGAGCGGCTTTTCCGCCCGCAAGGTACCACGTTCGGAAGTGCGGTGGGGACAGTTTTTAATATGCGATCACGGGTGTGAGGAAGTCATCCAATTGATTTCGCATGTATCTGGTGAAGTCGAATTTGAGCTATGCAAAATCGAGGCAGAGCGCATGGCGCATGTTCTGTTAGAAGCTTCGAAAGCAGAGCGCTTATGACATGTATTTTTCATAAATTTCTTGAAACTTACAGCCCACTCTCTCGTATACATGAATGAGCATGTATAGATAGAGGGAGGACGAGTATGAGCGACAAAAATGTTGTAAAAATGAGTCCCTTTCAAGCAGGTGGAAAGCTGATCGCAACGATTGTAATACTGGTTGCGTTGGTCTTGCTTGGCACGCAATCTTTTACGATTATTTCCGCAGGGCATAGTGGGGTTGTGCTGCAACTGGGAGCAGTACAGCCAAAAGTGCTGCAAGAAGGCATGCATTTTAAAATTCCGTTTATCCAAACCGTGGTGCCGATGGAAGTGCGGGTTCAAAAATCAGAAATGAGCCAGACTTCCGCTTCACGTGACTTGCAAACCGTCTCTACGACAATTGCTGTTAACCATCATTTGGATGCAGAAAATGTCAATAAACTGTATCAGCAAGTGGGATTGGAGTATACTAGCCGAATTGTTGATCCTGCCATTGCCGAATCATTTAAAGCCGTGACCGCTCAATACACAGCAGAAGAACTGGTATCCAAGCGCTCCGAGGTCAGCCAAAAGGTAAAAGAAGTCTTGCATACAAAGCTGTCGAATTATAACATCATCCTCGACGAAATCAATATTCGCGAGTTTACTTTCAGTGATGAATTCAACCGCGCCATTGAATCCAAGCAGGTGGCCGAGCAGCAAGCGCTCAAATCGAAGCTCGATTTGGAGCGGATCAAGATCGAGAAAGAGCAAGAAATCACGAGAGCAGAAGCACAGGCACAAGCGCTGCGTCTGCAAAAGCAAGAGGTTACGCCAGAGCTGATTCAGCTCAGACAGATTGAGGCCCAACTCGAAGCCATCCGCAAATGGGATGGAAAGCTGCCGAACGTAACAGGTGGAGCTACTCCGTTTATCAACGTGGGTACACCATAATCGAATAAATAAACAAAGCCACTCCCTTGAAGAGGAGTGGCTTTGTTATTAGTTGCGGATGAGATAGTCAAAAGCTCCCAAAGCCGCAGTAGCACCAGATCCCATCGAAATGATGATCTGTTTATAAGCACTGTTCGTGCAATCACCGGCAGCAAAAACACCAGGGATGTTTGTAGAACCATGGCTGTCTACCACGATCTCACCAAAGCGAGTGCGCTCAATCGTGTCGCCCAACCAATCTGTATTCGGTACCAGACCGATCTGTACAAACACACCTTGCAATTCAATGTGCTTGGTTTCACCTGTCTCCCGTTCGATGTAAGAAATACCGTTTACTTTATCCGTACCCGTAATTTCTTTGGTTTGAACGTTTTTGAGTACAGTGACATTTGGCAGACTGTAAAGACGATCTTGCAATACCGCGTCAGCTTTCAGCTCTGGCGAGAATTCCAGAACCGTTACATGTTTCACAATACCTGCGAGATCAATCGCTGCTTCCACACCTGAATTACCGCCGCCAACAACTGCGACATCTTTGCCTATGAACAAAGGACCGTCGCAGTGAGGGCAATACGCTACACCCTTGTTCTTGAACTCTGCTTCACCTGGTACACCCAGATTCCGCCAACGAGCACCTGTCGACAAGATGACTGTCTTACTCTTCAGAACAGCGCCGTTTTCAAGTTCAATTTCGATCAGATCCTTCTTCTCTAAACGCTTGGCACGTTGCAGCTTCATGACATCAATGCCATACTCTTTTACTTGTTTCTCCAAGTTGGCTGCGAGCTGAGGACCTTCAATGTATTTCACACTGATGAAGTTCTCAATGCCCAATGTGTCATTGACTTGACCGCCAAGGCGTTCAGCAACGAGGCCAGTACGAATCCCTTTGCGTGCTGCATAGATCGCCGCACTTGCACCTGCTGGGCCACCGCCCACAACAAGCACATCATAAGGGTCTTTATTGTCAAACTCAGATGCGTCTGGAGCAGAACCCAGCTTGGCAAGAATTTCTTCCACAGTCATACGACCGCTTTCGAAAAATTCACCATTGAGGTAAACGCTCGGCACAGCCATCACGTTTTTGCTCTCTACCTCGTCCTTGAATACGGAACCGTCAATCATTGTATGAGTAATACCAGGATTGAAGATACTCATCAAGTTCAGAGCTTGGACAACATCTGGACAATTGTGGCAACTCAAGCTGATGTAAGATTCGAACTTATATTCACCACGAAGTTCTTTGATTTGATCAATGACACTTTGCTCGACCTTTGGAGCTCTACCGCTAACTTGCAAGAGAGCCAATACCAAGGAAGTAAATTCGTGACCAAGTGGAGTACCAGCAAAAACGACGCCAGTATCTTCACCGACACGGTTTACGCTAAAGCTAGGTGTGCGAGTTAATGCTGCTTTCTCCACACTGATCTTCAAAGACATGCTGGCTAACTCATCAATCAGTGCAAGCATCTCAGAAGATGCCTCATCGGTGCCTGCACTGACTTTGAGTACAATATCGCCTTCCAAGAGCTCGAGATATTGTTCTAGTTGCGCTTTGATTTCTTGGTCAAGGGCCATTTTATATCACACCTTAAATTTTGCCTACGAGATCAAGGCTTGGTTTCAGTGTTTTGCCACCTTCTTGCCATTTTGCTGGGCAAACTTCACCTGGATTGTTGCGAACATATTGTGCTGCTTTGATTTTGTTGATCAGAGCACTTGCATCACGGCCAATGCCACCTGCAGTAATCTCAACAGCTTGAACGACACCGTCTGGGTCGATGATGAATGTACCGCGATCTGCCAGACCTTCAGCTTCGATCAATACATCGAAGTTGCGGGAGATAACATGGGAAGGATCGCCGATCATGATGTATTCTACTTTACCGATTGCTTCAGAGCTGGAGTGCCATGCTTTATGAGTGAAGTGAGTATCTGTAGAAACGGAGTATACTTCAACACCGAGTTCTTTCAAAGTTGCATATTGGTTTTGCAGATCTTCGAGTTCAGTAGGGCAAACGAAAGTAAAGTCTGCTGGGTAGAAGCAAACTACGCTCCATTGACCTTTGAAGTTTGCTTCTGTTACTTCGAGGAATTTACCTTTTTGGAATGCTTGTGCTTTAAAAGGCAATACTTCAGTTCCGATGAGTGACATAGTGTTAGCTCCTTTATATGTTTTTTGTATAGTACATATTCAGGACATGCGTAACGAGGCATGCTTGAATATAATTTACAATGATTATTATTTAATAAATGATTCAGTAAGTCAAGTTTTTTATAATGATTATAATGTGATAATTTTTACAAGCCGTTTTCTCCATCATTTAGTATGATTCGAACGGCATAAGAGTATTCGTTTGCTGTATGAAAAATTGACGAATCGTCCGTAGAAACCGGGCGGATTGTTTTACGTATGAATTAAAGAGCGAATTGAGAGCGTAATAAACATACAGGAGTGATGATATGCCATCTCCAATTAGCGCACCGCAAAAATGCTTGTCCAAGGATGCGTTCAAAGTACAACTGATTACTGAGGGGATTACGGCAGTGATCGGGTTGGTTATTTTGGCCGTCCTTTATTATCTAGAGGATCGTTTTGCCTGGAAGGAATGGATTGGATGGAGTCTGCACGGATTGCTCGTGATCGGTGTGATCGCGATGATTTGGTCTTTTGTCGAACCGTATTTTTTATATAAAAGCTGGCGGTATGATATCGACGAAGATTTCTTGCAATTGAAATTCGGGGTGATCACAGAGAGACATTTCCTTGTCCCTATGACGAAAATCCAAGCAGTTTCAACGAAACAAGGACCGATTTTACGAAAGTACGGATTGTACACCATCTCGATAAAAACAATGGGGTCCTCGCACGAAATTCCGGGACTGCCGGGGGATGTCGCTTCTCAATTAAGAGAACAGATTGCACACTACGCCAAATTAAAGGAAGTGGAGTAGTGATGGAAGCAAAACGATACCATCTACTAAATATCCTTTTTGATCTCATCACCCAAGTAAAGCATCTGTTTTTTCCTGCGTTGATTCTGTTTGTGTTCAATCGTGATTCGACGAACGCATTCATTACGTACGGGAGAATTGTGTTTTACATCTATGTAGTAGGGATGCTGGTCTATCTGGTTTTGAAATGGTTTTCGTACAAATATAGGCTGGATGATACGGCTTTCCATCTTTACCAAGGAATTTTTACAAAGACAAAGCAAACGATCCCCTTTGCCAAAATCCAAAACGTCAATCGACATACGACGTTGCTGCACCGGATTTTCAAGGTGACTTCCATTCGATTTGAGACAGGGATGGTTGGGGATGATTCTACCGTGGAATTCGCGGTGATTTCTTTCAACGAAGCGGATCGACTGGAGGCTTACACGAAACAGGCAGTGCGAGTAGAGAAAGAGCCTGAAGCGGAAGGGAAAGAAGGAGACGCGACCTCTTTGGAGGAAATCGGTACGCCGTATCCTACTCCTGAGCGAACCATTCACTTTACGCCAACGAAAAAAGAGATTATCAAGGCTTCCTTCACTTCTCTCAGCTTCCTCGGGATGATTACGTTACTGGTATGGGCGTATTTCAAACTCACCGAATATATCGACGTGGAGGAGCAGGTAGTAGGTATTTATTCGCTTATTACGAGCTCGTGGACATTGATTACGCTGACAGCCGTTGGACTTCTCGTCCTATCCATCGTATTCGGTATGGTCACGACTTACATTCGTTACGGAAAATATGAGATATCGTCGGATCATGAGCGAATTTACATTGCCAAAGGAGTTATCGAAGAAACAGCTTTTTCGATCGCAAAAGAAAGAGTGCAAGCGATTAAATTCAAACAATCCTTGCTAAAGCGCATGCTGGGTCTCGCCGAAGTCAAGCTGACGGTGGTTGGCGGGGATAGTGATTCGGATAAGGATAAACAGGATGTCAGCTCACTCTATCCATTTCTCCCAATAAAACGTGCGTATGAGATGATCGCAGAAATATTGCCTGCGTATGAAGTGACAGAAAAAATGACGAGTCTCCCCAGAAAAGCGTTATGGGTTCGCTTGGTCAGATCCAGCTGGATTTGGATCATAGGCACAGGTGCGCTTTTCTATTTCAAGCCGAATATTTGGGGGTGGGAGCAAGCGTGGTGGATCATATCCATTGCGTTGACACTGTTCGTTCTGGTCTTCGAGGTCATTGAATTCTACAACACGCGATACACCTTGAATGATCATTTTATTCAGTTCCAAACAGGGAGCCTAACTACGACTTTATTTATCTCCAAACGAGAAAAGATTATTGAGGTCAACGTCAAAAGAGACCTTCTTCAAAAGCAGTTAGGTCTCGCTTCTATCAAAACGGTCAATCGCGCCAAACCAGTGAGTCATAAAGGGGTAACAGATGTGCCGATAGAGTTGGCGGAAGGGTTTTATCAGTGGTATATGGGACGTAGAAAAGAGATTAAAGTAGAGTAGAAGAAGAGGGAACGTAGAAGGAAAAGGCGAATCTTTTCCCTCTACGTTCTTGTGCTTTCAAACAGCTCCAGCCACTCCCCATCCGGCCCTTTGAAGAACATATAACGCGAACCGTTTGGTAGTGTGGTTATTTCCTGATCGATAAAGGATACATGTAGTTGCTTCAAACGGTCGATTTCAGCTTCGAGGTTGTCTACAGAAAACGCAAGGTGGTGGACCTTGCCCTCTACCGGCAGTGAATCGCTATATCCGTGAATGAGCTCCAGCTCTGTCTCTGTACTCCCCGGAAATCCAAGAAAAGCGAGGGTAATGACTCCGTTGGAATGAGCGAGCTTTCCTTTTAGCTCCATCCCAATCACTTCGGTGTAAAAGGCAATGGATGCCTCCAAATCTTTTACCATCAAACCCACATGCTCCAGCTTTTTGATTGCCATATTCGTTCGTTCCTTTCCACAGGTATGATTTTTTCTATTGTAGAAGAATTTGTAGGAAATGTCTGTATGCGCAAACAGACAGGATGGGTTTTTCGTTGAAAAACATGGCTATAATTTGGATATAGTGGAAATTTTGTCATCCTCGGGGTGGAGCATGGAGTCAATTGTGGAAATAGTTGCGAGAGTAGTACTGGCTTTTGCGATCATGATGATCATTACACGGATGCTGGGGAAGCAGACGATCGCGCAAATGACGTATCACGACTTTGTCGCGGCGATCACTTTGGGGGCGTTGACAGCTAATCTTGCCTTTAACAATATGATCAAAATCTCGCATATGATCGTGGTGTTACTCACTTTTAGTGGCATCGCCTATTCGCTCATGATCCTCTCTCTGAAAAGCCGAAAGATGCGAAAATGGTTTTCGGGCCAGCCGACGGTGATCATCCAGGATGGAAGAATTCTCGAAGATAACATGCGCAAGCTGAAGCTGTCTTTGGATACGCTGAATCAAGAGTTGAGGGAGAGAAACATTTTTAATATCGAAGAAGTCCAATATGCTGTGCTGGAGTTGAATGGAGAGGTATCGGTCCTGCGAAAGCAGCAGTTTCTGCCTGTCACACGCGGAGACTTAAAGCTGAAAACGGGGAATAGGCAGGCATTCCCAATTGAATTAATCATGGATGGCCAAATCATCCAGAGCAATTTACGCCAACACAGCCTGACCATCGAATGGCTACTCTCACAGGTGGGCAAAAAAGGCTTGAGTGTCGCGGAAGTGAATTACGCGGTGATTAGCTCTAATGGACAAATTTACTTCGATCCGTATAAGGACGGTATCACCAATCCGATCGACAAAGAATAAGGATTCGCAAAAAAACCTCCGAGTTGGAGGTTTTTCACTTGCTCGAGTATTGGCGGAGTGTCCCTGTTTGCTTCAAATAGTTATAAAATCTGTGCAAAATAGTGACAGCTTCTGCACGAGTCAGCATTTCTCCACCCTCGAACTTGCCGTTCCAGGCAGTCATGATCCCTGTTTTTTGCAAAAGGGCGAGGTTAGTTCCAATGATTCCACTGTAGTCATCCGTAAACAAGATTTCATTGTCGTCGTGCCCAAAAAGAAGGGGATAGAGGATATTCGTCTTGTCTGCCCCATCTTCGTTGTACCGACCATCCTCCTGGAAAGTATCTTCAGGCGAATTTGGATCAAGCGAATACGGACTCAAGACGATGGGAATATCCCGCATGGCAGAAAGGATTTGAAAAACTTCTGCAGCTGGAATGTCTTGGTTATCTAACATAAAAACGGGCAGCATGTTCGCCGTACCAATTCGATTCAGCTTGGTATCCGGGAAAAATTTTGCACCAGCAGGTGAATCGTTTACGGCATTCCACCAATCTTGTGTGACGATTGACGTGATTTCCGTGTACGCCCAGTGATTTTTGGGCACGTCGACAAATTGCTTGATGTGATAGTCGCTGTAATCTGTCTTTTGTTTAGCCTTGTACGGTCTATATTGATCAAACAGGCGATAAATCATGACAGTCATTTCTGCCTTGTCGACCAATCTGTCAGGTTGGAAGCGACCGTCAGGATAACCACTAACCACACCCTTATCTACCATGAAGGAGATCGAATTCATGGCCCAACCGTATTTCTTCGGATCGACATCATTAAATTTCGGTGCAGCATGAGAAACTGCGGGATATATACCAGATAATCCGAGAATGAGTGCAAGTAACACTGTGATGACTTTCATATGTTCTCCTCTCTTTTTTCTATGAAATGGTAAGGATTATCCTTCTAGTATACTATCCGGCGATGGAAAAGGAAGGCGCTCTGCAAGAACAGATGTGACGATATGCAGCGAGTCAAACTCGCCAGACGAAGCCGCGATGATTGGTGGTTTAGAAGGAAACAGTTGCTTGTTTATTTCATGGGGAGAAAGCCCTTGGCCATGCAAATACAGGATTTCCCCAGACAGATTCTCCAAATGCTCCAGCTTTTGTTGCAAGCGTGTTTTCCCGTCTGGATGATAGCCGGAATGGGCGCAAAAGATCGACTTGAAGTCACAAGCCAGTACCGTACGAAGGGAATTCATCAAGGTGGGGATCGATTCTTCTCGTAGTATGACCTTCGTTTTCACACCCATAAAAAGATCGCCGCAGAACAAGCGACCGGTCCTTTCGTCCAGCAAAGCTATATGGTCATGAGCATGGCCGGGGGTATAAAGCATCTTCCATTTCGTAGAGCGAGAGTGATGGACGTCACCCAAAGGTTGGGCCACAAACGGATCACGAATCCCCCAAGTAAGCTTACGGTAGAAAGGGTACTGAGCTTTTTGTGAGCAAATATCGACTCCTTCTTCGTGAATGAAAAGAGGGACCTGCTTGTGCTGGGCAATCCACGAGGCGGTACCGACATGGTCTTCATGGCTGTGCGTCAGTACGACCGAATCAAACGAGGCTTCCTGAAACCTGTGAACGAGAGCTTGCTCGAGTACTTTCGGGCCAGTATCAACCAGCATGCCATCCGTCACATAAACATAAATTCCTGATTCCCAATCCCCTACGCGAACAATCCCTTCCAGACATGCCACGTCTTCATGATGATGCATGTGAATCATACCGCACACCTCCCATAGTAATGGAATCATTATACTATTGAATGAGTATTCAGTCATTTTTGATTGTGATCTACACTCATCCTATATCTCTGTATCGTGTATGATGAATAGGGATGATTGCTCGTATGAGGTGAAAACATGAATGCATTGCCGATAAATGAAGTATTGCCAGAGCTGGTAAACACGCTGCGCAAAGAGACAAACGCAGTGTTGGTCGCTGCTCCGGGTGCGGGGAAGACGACGCGGGTACCACTGGCCTTGCGTGAAGAAGCTTGGTTACAAAATCGACGAATTGTCATGCTGGTCCCACGCCGACTGGCCGCACGTCAAGCTGCTACCTACATGGCTGCCTTGTTGGGTGAGGCAGTTGGACAAACGGTCGGATACCGGGTCAAGCGTGAATCAAGAGTAGGCCCAGACACACGGATTGAAGTGATTACAGAAGGAATTTTAACGAGAATGCTACAGGATGATCCGGAGCTATCTGATGTCGGTCTTGTTATTTTCGACGAGTTCCACGAACGGAATTTGCACGCAGATTTAGGGCTGGCCCTTAGTCTTCAGGCACAAAGCTTGTTTCGGGAAGACCTGCGAATTCTCGTGATGTCCGCTACGCTCGATGCCGAGCCCGTGTCAGCCTTGTTGGGGAATGCTCCCGTTGTCAATAGTAAAGGCAGTATGTTTCCAGTGGAGACGCACTTTTTGACTTCCCCGATGGAGGGGCGTCTGGAAGAGGTCGTTGTCCAGATGATCTTCCAAGCGTTGAGACAAGAAGAGGGAGATATGCTCGTCTTTTTACCGGGAGCCAAAGAAATTCACCGGGTGCAAGAGTTGCTTGAACAAAGCGGTGTGGGCACGAATTTACGCATTGCGCCTCTTTACGGAAATTTGGCTCAGGAGGAACAAGATAAGGCGATCCAGCCCGGGAAAACAGGGGAGTGCAAAGTTGTCCTCGCTACCACGATTGCCGAGACGAGCTTGACGGTCGAGGGTGTACGCATCGTGATTGACAGTGGATTAAAACGGGTGCCGCGCTTTTCTCCACGAACAGGGATGACGAGACTGGAGACAGCAAAGGTATCGAAAGCATCTGCTGACCAACGCCGAGGAAGAGCTGGACGACTTGCGCCAGGGGTCTGCTTTCGACTGTGGACAGAGCAAGAAGATCGCATGCTCATTCCACAGCGGGCACCTGCAATCATGGAAGCGGATCTGGCTGTGCTCGCTTTGGAGCTGGCTCTATGGGGAGTCGGGTCGTCGGACGAGTTGGATTGGCTGAATCCCCCTCCAAAGGCAGCGATGGCACAGGCTCAAGAGCTGCTGCATCAACTGGGCGCATTAGATGAAAGCAAGCAGATCACACCACATGGACGGGTGCTGGCTGGGATGGGGGTACATCCGAGATTGGGCCACATGATTCAGAAAGCGAATGAACTGGGGCATGGTGAATTGGCTTGCGAGCTGGCTGTCCTCTTGGAAGAACGCGATATTGTGAGGGGGCGCCAAGCTTCAGCAGATGCGGATATGCGTACGCGTGTTGAACTACTTCGTCAGGTAGCGAACAAGCAGAATGGGGCAGTGGAGCTTCCGATTGATGTAGGAGCATGCAAAAGACTTTGGAAAGAGGCGGCGTACTTCAAACGGGTATGGATAAACAACAAGCCTAGTGACACTTCCACTCGTACAGAAGCGACGGGAAGACTGCTGGCGTTTGCGTACCCGGATCGGATTGCCCAGCGAAGGGCAGATGGACGTTATTTGCTTCGCAATGGGCGTGGGGCAGCTTTTTCCGTGCAGCAACCACTGATTGCTTCGCCGTATATTGTGGCAGCAGAACTCGATGACCAGGGCGCAGACAGTCGGATATTACTGGCGGCTAGCGTGGCAGAAAGCGAGCTGTTGAATGATTGTACGATGCAGATTACCGAACGAATGAACGTATGGTGGGAGCATACAGCAGGGGCAGTTCGCAGCCGTAAGCAAAAACGGCTGGGGGCGATCCTGTTGGCGGATATACCTGCGGAGGCTTCGACAGATGAGGTGTTAACAGCGTTTTTGGACGGAATAAAAGAAGAAGGCTTGGAGAGTTTGCCGTGGAATCGGCAGGCGAGACAGTATCGGGAGCGTTTGTTGTTTATGCATCGTCTGGAGGAAGACTGGCCGAATGTGGAAGAGGAGGCACTGCTTACTTCCTTGGAGGAATGGCTCGCTCCCCATGTGTATGGTTTCAAAAGAAAGGAAGACTTGCAGTCGCTGACAGTGACGACGTTGCTGGAGAGTATGCTGTCATGGGAGCAGCGCAGACAACTAGAAGAATACGCTCCGACTCATGTGATCGTCCCAAGCGGTTCCAAAATTCCTGTCGATTACAGTGATCCAGCGGCACCGGTGCTTTCGGTCCGGTTACAGGAGTTGTTTGGTTGGCAAGAATCTCCGAGAATAGGCAGAGGCAGAGTACCACTGACATTGCACTTGCTTTCACCAGCTCATCGTCCGGTACAAGTGACACGGGACTTGGCGAGCTTTTGGGCACATGCGTATTTTGAGGTAAAAAAAGATTTGAAGGGGCGTTATCCCAAGCATTATTGGCCAGATGATCCGCTAGCGGCCATTCCGACAAACCGAACGCGTCCACGCATATAAATCGATTCGCTAGGTATATTCGGGCATAGAGGAGGGGCTCGGCGTCAGGTGAAATTTCCCATTTTGCTAGTTCCATGTTCGTGAGTCATGTCAATTGTGAAACCTTCTTCGTGTTCGGGCACGTCAGGAAGATACCGTGAATCACGTACTACCCCCTCTACCTTTATTATGCTGCCTGTTGATCAGGCGGTCTTTTTTTTTGAAAAAATGCAGACTTGATTTAAGTCAATGACCGTCTCTAACCTTCCTCCTACAATAAAATGAAACAATGCAAAACAGGAGGGGTCTTATGGCGATCTCAATCAATCAGCCATCGATTCAGAGAAAATCTGCTCTGATTGCTGGTGTTTCACTTCTCATCATGGCGTTTGCTTCCTTTTTTTCTTTTGGTTTTGTTCATGGAAATCTTGTCGTAGAAGGAGATCCCAACGCAACCTTCCACAATATCTGGACATCCACTGTGCTTTTCCAAGCGGAAATTTTGGGATGGCTCATGATCCTGATCACGGACATACTCGTCGCCTGGGCTTTCTATCTCTTTTTGA
This sequence comes from Brevibacillus sp. HB1.4B, assembly GCF_013284285.1. Lineage (NCBI taxonomy): Bacteria > Bacillati > Bacillota > Bacilli > Caryophanales > Paenibacillaceae > Brevibacillus > Brevibacillus sp. HB1.4B. The sequence continues at coordinate 59,316 of NZ_JABSUT010000014.1, read as the reverse complement.
AGCCAACGAATAAATACCTGTCCTTACTCGCTGCGTGGTTCCGTCTTATCTATACGGCTGTTTTGGGAATGGCCATACTGAACCTACTCGTTGTCTTACTTCTCGCGAAAAGTGCCGTTCCGAATTCCTACTTGCCAATCGAGCAGGTTCCAGGACAAATGATGCTTTACTTGGAGGCATTTCAATCCATTTGGTCGATAGGCTTACTTATTTTTGGTGGGCATCTGATGATGATCGGGTATATGGTATTTCAATCAGAAAGTATCCCGAAAGTCATTGGCCTGTTATTGTTGCTGGCTTCCATCGGCTATATTTTCATCAACGTAAGCAACTTGTTTGATTTGCAAAATATCGAGATCATTTCAATTCTGACCACCATCTTTCAAATACCCATGATCGCAGGAGAGCTGGGCTTTGGGATCTGGTTACTGTTCAAGGGCGGGAAAGCACCCAGTTAAAGATGACGACTTGCTGCTATTTATCGACAGAGACCCTCTTTTTGATCCGACTTAACGACTCTGGCGTCATGCCAAGATAGCTCGCCAATTGATGCTGGGGCACCCGATCGATTAAGTGGGGACGTTTCTGCAAAACGGTTTTATACCGCTCTTCAGGTGTGGAAGCGATGAAGGAAGCGAACTCATCTTGTATCTCGCCAAGGTTTTCTTCTAACATCTTGCGTGACATGGTTTCCAATTGTGTGTATTTGTTGAACATGTCGCTGACGGTATCGAGATTGCCGACAACCAATGTACAGTCTTCGAGACAAGCTAAAAAATACGCAGATGACTGATCCAGCTTACGCTGCCCCAGATTCACAATGGTTTGTTCTTCCGTGTAGAATTGGGAGGTAACTTCTTTCCCCGCTTCATCTATCGAATACTGTCTGACACATCCCTTTAGTACAAAATAACATTTCGTGGGAACATCTCCTTGTCGAAGGAGTATGGTTCCTTTTTTATATTCCTCCGTAACTATTTCTTCAACGATTGCCTGTTGTTCTTTTTCAGAAAGGGTTGTAAATCTAGTTAGGTATTTCAATAGAATCTCTTTCATTTCATTTTCCTTTCCTGAAAGAAAAAGGCTCCCATGCTCGAAACGGGAACCATTTTTCTTTGTTAGTCTTTCGTCGCGGCTTACGCCTTGCTCCCCCACTGCTCCCGATAAATCAACTGTTGCAGATCCTCGCGTTGTCTCCATTGGTGTAGCTCCAAGAGTGGACGTTCCGGATAGTGATCCGTGTAGCCGATCGACAGCAATGCGACTGGATCGATATGCGGCGGTATGTTCAGGATACGACGCACGTCGGCCTTCTTGTAAAAACTGACCCAGCCCATCGCCAAATCTTCTGCGTAGGCAGCGAGCCACATGTTTTGGATCGCACAGCTGACAGACATGATATCTGTTTCCGGGATGGAATTGCGTCCAAGTACATGGTCTCCGCCACGTGTAGGATCACAAGTGACACAGATGGTGACAGGCGCTTCCTTGATCCCTTGAATTTTCAACTCTAAAAAGGTCGACTCTCGTCCCGTACCTTCGTAGTGGATGGCTAGCGCCCGGCGTTCTTTATCCGCACATTCTGCGAGAGCTTGTTTGGTTGCGTCATCTTCTACCAGGACAAAATTCCAAGGCTGCATGAATCCGACAGAAGGAGCATGGTGGGCAGCAGCCAAGATCATGGCGAGCTTTTCTGGGTCGACAGGGTCTTGACGAAAGGTACGAATATCGCGACGATTGCTGATGGCTTTATACAAACCGTTTTTTTCTTCCGCGGTTAAGCGTTTCATGAGAAAAACCTCCCTATGTGCATTCAGGTCTCTTTATTTTACTTACAAAGTATGCTTCCTTCCAGACATCTGCTTGACATATTCATGTCCTACGCTAAAGGGGAGAGTAGTCCGAGCAGAGGGGAGAGAGTACGAGCATGCAAAACATCTTAATCGTGGAAGACGAGTTACCCATCTCTCGGGTATTGAAAGCGTACTTGGAAAAAAACAATTTTCAGGTCGAACAGGCATTTAACGGCGAGGAAGCAGAGCGGAAGTTTGATTCACTCAATCCTGCGCTCGTCTTGCTGGATGTGATGCTGCCTGGACGAAGCGGATGGAGTATTCTCGAATATATTCGGGAGAAAAGCTCGTGTCCCGTCATCATGCTGACCGCGTTGGGACAAATCGATAACAAGCTGGCGGGCTTGAACAAAGGCGCCGATGACTATATCACCAAGCCCTTTATTGCCGACGAAGTGGTCGCTCGCGTACATGCGGTATTACGTCGTCCGAAACAATTGATAGAAGGCGATCATGTGAAGCAGTTCGGTAGTCTGAAAGTCGACTTCAAGGCGTATTCTGTCATGCTGCACGGCATCGAACTGGCGTTTACGCCTAAGGACTTGTGCCTGTTTCTTTTTTTGGCACAGTACAAAAACCAGACATTCACCAGAGAACAGCTCATCGAGCAGGTGTGGGGGATGGATTACGAAGGAAGTGATCGCGCAGTAGACCTCGCGATCAAACGCATCCGGCGATCCTTGGAGAATTGGCCGACATCCGAAGGGGAAATCCGTACCTATCGTGGCTTGGGCTACAAGCTGTGTGTATATGAGTGAGAAAAAACGCACCTCTTTATTTCGGTATTGGACGACGCGATACCTGATCATCTTGTGTATCGGCCTTTTCGTGATCGGGATTGCCTCCAGTTATTGGATTTCTTATAGCGAAACTCAAAAACGCCTTGATTTTATGAGACTGATGGCGGCGGAAGTAGCGGATCGGGTCGTTGATGTGGAAGGCAAGGTAAAAATGGCTCCGTTCTTGTTTCGTATAGTGGACAGTCGCCAGGAGTCACTCGGAGTCAATTACAAGCCAATTATGATGATTTTAGATGAACACAAGCAACCAGTATTTGGCGTACCAGGTCCTTTTTCCGGGGAACTGAAGCGCATCGCGCCTGATTTGGTGGAAGCGGATGACAGTCTGTCACGGTTTGAGCTTGCGCGGGGCGAAGAAGTGCTTTTCGTGAAGGAAAGCATTAAGGTTGATGAGCGAGTGGTTGGATGGGTCATGCTGTTCACCCCACAAAAACAGGTGATTCGAAGCATGACGGAATTCCAGTTGCTCGCGATCATGCTTCTGGGTCTCGGCTTGCTTGGCTGGCTCGTCATTTATTTGCTGACGAAAAAGCTGTCTCAGCCGATTAAGGATGTGGCGGATGCTGCCAAGCAAATCGTGCTGGGGAACTACGAGATTCAATTGGATAAAAACAAGCGCGAACAAGAAGTGTATGAGCTGATCCATTCCTTTGAAGAAATGGCAGAACGACTGAAGCAGCTGGAAATGATGCGTACCGAGCTATTGGCAGGGGTGACCCATGAACTCAAAACACCTGTTACGTCCATCAGTGGGTTGGTACAAGCCGTGAGGGAAGAGGTTGTGAGCGGTGAGGAAGCCAAGGAGTTTTTGGATATTTGTACGAATGAAACGGCACGTTTGCAAAAGATGGTAGAGGATTTGCTCGATTTTAACTCTTTTGCTGTCGGTGACATTCGCATTCGCAGGCAACCTCAAAACATACAGGAGCTGATCCGGGAAATTACGCACCAATGGGAAATTGTGCAGGAAGAAGAGAAGCTAAGCTTGCACATCGAAAATGCCTCTGATCCGATTTGGATAGAGACCGACCCACTGCGTGTGCAGCAAATCATGTACAATCTCCTAAACAATGCGGCACAAGCGATGGAATCGGAGGGGCGGATTTTCGTGTCGCTATCTGCAACAGCAGATGAGATTCGCATTGACGTGAAGGACAATGGACGTGGGGTACCGCTAGAAGAACAGTCTTTGATTTTTGAGCGATTCTACCGAGGCGAGGACAAGAAGCACATCATCCGTGGGCTTGGGCTTGGCTTGTCTTTTAGCAGAATGATTGCCCAAGCGTTAGGCGGTAGGTTGATTCTGACAGAAAGTACCTCGTCGGGAAGCACATTCACCTTGATTTTGCGTAAATAACATACGTATGGACAAAAAGCGACCAGGTTAGCTCCGGTCGCTTTTTTATACATCATGGACACCCCAAAGACCGCGATACGTTATTTTACAAATTCCAAGACCTGATCAATGATGTGATTGGCCCCAATCGGAGTAACGCCACGATTCCACAGTTGTTGTTCCACGATATAAACCTGATTTTTTTGAACAGCGGAGAGACCTTTCCATACCGCTGAGCTTTTCATTTCAGCCAATTTATTTTTTGCTTCTTTTTCTACATTCTCCATCAAAAAGATATGGTCTGGATTCAAGGCTGGCAGCTCTTCAAAAGAAATCGGCATCATCGGCTTGTTACCTTCCAGTTTCACCCCTTGTAGATCTAGTTCCTGATGAATGATTCTCCCGATACGTGTATCGTCGACCCCATATACTCGAAGCTCCTTTGGCATGACACGCATGACGACAAATACTTCATTGCCCGCGCGCTTATCCAATTCTATTTTGGCAGCCTCTACCTTGTCCAAATATTTCTTCAGTTCTTGTTGTGCCAGCTCCTCTTTTCCTACGATTTTACCGAACTCTAGAAGCATTTGACGCCAGTCTCCTTGCAGTTCACTACTTATGAATATCGTAGGGGCAATTTTGCGCAGTTGGTCGGCAACTTTTTCATGGGAAGGTCCAAAAGCGATAATCAGGTCGGGTTCAGACTCAAGCAGGCGCTCCATGTTCAACGACTCTGAGCTGCCAATGGGAATGACACCTTCCATCTCTTTGGCGATATAGGGTAAAAACTGATCATTCACTAAGGAAGTAGTGGCTGCGTAAGGCTTTATTCCAAGCGTTAATAACGGATCAGAGAAATAGTCGAGCAGAACGGCAATTTTTTGTGGGCTGGCTGGGATCTCCACGTCCGAATAAGCATCTTTATAGGTTCGAGTGAGCAGAGACTGACTTTCTGTCTGTTCGTTGGCGCTTTGTTCCTTTGGCGAAGCAGTAGAGCCACATCCTGAAATATGTAAAATGACTGCTAAAAGGAGGAGGAGAAAAAATAGCCTCAACTGGAATGCACGATACATGGGAATAACCTCCTAATGAAAAATGTCGGAATCAATATTGATTATCATTATCAATTAGATTCGAGCTAATTATAGGCTGACTTTATTCGATCGTCAATATTTACTGAGAATCGTTCTCTTTTATTGTATCCAGTATGAATTCATCTGACTTTTCCCTGACGTATTCGTTCCGTATAGTGATCGCAACCAAAAAGACAAGTCTTCAATCAAGTAGACGGTAGGAGGACTACGAGTGACACAAATGGAGAAAAAGCGAACGTTGTTTTCGAAGGTAGGAAGCAACAAGAAAAGATGGATGGTTGGTATATTGGCTGTCGGAGCCGTGGTCATTTCAGGTGGAATATTCGGCTACCAGTCGTTTTTTCCCTCACAAACGGCGCAGGCCGCTTTTCAAGTGGAGACGGTAAAAAGGGGAGACATCTCAGAAGTCGTGCAGGCATCGGGCACTGTCCAGGCTTCCAAGCGCTCGGCTCTCTCGTTTTCTGATGCAGAAGAAGCCAAGGATGCGATCTCTACCATTCAGGTCGGCGTGGGTGATGCTGTGAAGGCAGGGCAAGTTCTGGCGACGATGGACGATTCCGTAGCGAGAATCCAGGTGACCAATGCGGAAGCCAATCTTTTATCGGCACAAGCCAAGCTAGAAGAGGCACAAAAGCGGAAGAGTCCTGCTGAAATCACTTCCTTGCAAGCCACCGTCAATCAGACCAAGAACGAGTGGGAGCTCGCAAAGCAAAACATTGACGGGAAAAAAGCGACGAATGACGTGGAGAAGGCAAAGGCAAATCTGGAGAGTGCCCAAAAGACATACACTTCCCAGAAAGCATTGTTTGCGGCAGGTGCGATTGCCAAGAGTGAATTCGACAGTGCCCAGTCCTCGTTGGACCAAGCTCAGCGCGATTATAACTCGGCAGTCTTGACAGCCGGACAGACGACAGGGCAGGCCAGTGTGAAGGTAGAGCAGGCATTGGCTGCGTATCAAACAGCGCAAGAAGCGTTGCAGGAAGCGAAGGAAGGACCCGATGCCGCTACAGTATTATCGGCCAAAGCAGCGGTGGAACAGGCAAAAGCGGGGCTGCAACAAGCACAAAAGGCATGGAGGGCAGTCACCTTGAAAGCACCGATGGACGGAGTGATCGTCCAAGTGAATGGTAATGTAGGCGAAATACCCGGCAACGATTTCATTATCATGGATAATTCGAATAGCGGAGACTTAGAGGTATTGGCCCAGATTAGCCAGAGTGACATCGGAAAAGTGCAGGAAGGCTTGCCTGTGACGATTACGACAAGTTCTTATGCGGACGAGACGTTCCGTGGAAAAGTTAAGCTGATCTATCCAGAAGCGAAAACCGACGCTGGAGTCACTACTTACGATGTGCTTTTGTCTGTGGCAAATCAGGATAACAAATTGAAGATCGGGATGACGATGAACGTCGCGATCGAAAGAGGTACCCATAAAAATGTGCTTGTGGTACCTGCGCAAGCGCTGCAAACGCAAAATGGCAAAGATGGCGTATATGTGCTAAGAGATGCTGCTGCACAACAAGCCGGTGAAGGAGCGGAAGGGAATCAGGCTGAGGCGAAGCAAGTGAATAACCGCAGTGGAGGCAGAGCAAATATGCCGTATCGATTTGTTCCGATCAAAATGGGGTACTTCACTGCCGATCAGGTAGAAGTGACGGAGGGGCTTACCGAAGGAGAGCGTGTCGTTATCCTCGTGAATACACAGACCTCATCTGGAACGATTCAAAATGGAAATCGAATGGGCGGCGGTGGTATGCCGGGATTCGGCGGAATGGGCGTCCAGATAAGGGGACGGTAGGCAGATGAAACCGGTCATTCAAATAGAAGCGCTCAAAAAACAGTACGTCATCGGAGATCAGGAGATTTATGCGCTCAGAGGTGTCAGCTTGTCGATTGAGGAAGGGGATTTCGTGGCCATCATGGGGCCCTCCGGTTCAGGCAAGTCTTCCATGATGAATGTGATTGGCTGTCTGGATAAGCCCACCTCGGGAGAATTTTTTTTAGACGGCTATCCTGTATCACAAGCACATGACGATGAATTGGCGGTCATCCGCAATGAAAAAATCGGCTTTGTTTTTCAAAATTTTAATCTGTTGCCACGTACAACCGCAGTTGAAAATGTAGAGCTGCCTCTATTATATGGAGGCACGCCTGCACGGGAACGAAGAGAAAAAGCCATCCGAGCATTAACGAGTGTCGGGCTGGCAGAGCGATTGAACAACAAGCCCAATGAGCTGTCAGGTGGACAGCAGCAACGCGTGTCGATCGCGCGAGCTCTCGTCAATGATCCCGTCATCCTGCTGGCAGATGAGCCGACAGGGGCGCTGGACACAAAGACGAGTGAAGAGATCATGGGTATTTTTCAAAAGCTGAACGATGCAGGCAAAACGGTTATTTTGGTGACACATGAACCTGATATTGCGGAGTATGCCAAGAGGATCGTCCGATTTCGTGATGGGCAAATCATCGCGGATGAAGTGGTGGAGGATCGCAGGAGGGTGTCGATGGAGGGTAGAGCAGATGAGCTTTATTGAATGTGTACGCATTTCATTTCGCAGCATCAGGGCAAATGGCTTGCGCTCCGTTCTCACGATGCTGGGAATCATCATAGGTGTGGCTGCTGTTATCGCGATGGTGGCGATCGGAGAAGGGACTTCCACGTCTGTTACATCACAGATCAATGGTTTAGGGAGCAACCTGCTGATTGTCTCACCTGGTCAGGCGACACAAGGCAGGGTAAGCCTTGGGGCTGGCTCTCTGAATACGTTGACGATGGCAGATGCAGAAACCCTGATGCAAAAAGAGTCCATATCGGGTGTGGCTCCCAGTGTCAATGCGCGGGGCCAGATTGTCTGGGGAAGCAATAACTATTCCAGTACGCTCGAGGGGACGTCAGCCGATTTCCCTCAGGTGAGGAATGTAGAAATAGGACAAGGGCGTTTCTTTAGCAACTTTGAAGTGAAGATGCAATACAACGTGGCTGTCGTGGGGACAGAGGTGGTCAGCAACCTGTTTAAAGGAGCGAATCCGGTGGGGCAAACCGTTCAGATCAACCGGATTCCCTTTACGATCATCGGCGTATTGCAGAGCCAGGGAAGTACAGGCATGACAAACAACGACGATCGGATCATCATTCCGATTACCACTGCGATGAACAGGTTGACCGGAGATAAAAATGTAGGCTCGATCTACGTCTCGGCAGCATCGTCGGACTTGATGGAGAAGGCACAACAAGATATTCAGCAAGCCCTTCGTGCCAATCACAAGCTACGGCCTCAAGCTGCCGATGATTTCCGCATTACGTCTCAATCAGACATTTTAAGCACAGCACAGTCAGTCTCCAGCTCGATGACCGCGCTCTTATCTGGCATTGCTGCTATCTCGCTGATTGTTGGCGGGATCGGCGTGATGAACATTATGCTTGTATCAGTCACGGAGCGGACACGGGAGATCGGGATTCGCAAGGCGATTGGAGCCAAGCGGGGAGATATTCTCCGCCAGTTTTTGATCGAAGCGGTTACGCTTAGCCTGATTGGCGGGGTGATTGGTATTGCCTTAGGGGTAGGGGCTGCGTTATTGGTTAGCAAGCTCGGTCAGATGGCGACCTCCATTAGTCTGTCGCCGATCATGTATGCATTTTTGACCTCTACATTGGTTGGTGTCATTTTTGGTGTGTATCCGGCGAGAAAAGCAGCACAGCTCAAACCAATTGACGCACTGCGGTATGAGTGAGTGTGTAATTTTACCAATCCGGGCATACTAGCCGTGAGAGGTGTTGGTGCTGATGGAAAAAAGCGTTCAATTTTCCGTACCATGGCGAGAAGCGACACGCATTGTGAAAAGGATCAAAACAAGCAAATTGCGTTATTTTGTCAGACAACAAGAGGGCAAGACCAGTGTTGCGTTCGTCTTTCCTCGAGTTAGCGTCAGCCAATATGTCTATTTGTATATCATTTTTGGACCTAGAGCTGCTGATGTGCTCAACAACGATAGCAAATAGAATGATCCCTGATGGCCCGAGCAGGCGTCAGGGATTTGCAATAATTCACAGGAAAACAAAACCTGACACTTTTCGATAGGACTGTTTCATAGTACAATTCCAATATGAACGAACTTGGGGAAGTTCGGGATGGCGGCACCCAATCTGTGCAGAAGGGCCGCCTCTTTTTTTGCTATTGTACAAATGTTCGATTTCGACAGCATTTTTACTCATAGGATATATTAGGTACAACTACCTGAATATACAGCTAGAACGAGTGAGTAGTTGGATATAAAATGAGCGTATTCACGTGAATACAACGTACTACTCTCTCCCAAGATTTGATCTTGGGGCTTTTTTTTTGTTCAAAATGCATGAAAAAAAGCCGTTTCTCATAACAGCTCTGTTATCGATAGAGTAGGTTGAAAGCTTCCTTTCAGCAAGGCGTCAATCAATTGCTCTTGTGTGAGAGAAATCGTGATGCCCATCCCAGGTAGATCGACAGAAAAAACATTCTCTCGGTACAAATACCAAAGATCGCCTGTCGGCTCAATGGAATAGACGTGTATATTTTTCTGTGAATGCTGGCCTGCTTTCTGGATTTCCCGCAACGCTGTAAATAGTTCTCCCCATACAGGCAGATAAGGCTTCGTTTGGTACTGTACAATCGCTTGAATCAGTTGGTTTTTCACGAGAGAAATAGCATCCATGGTTGAGTGGTTCAACGAAAGCATGACCGTTATACTCCTTTTGCATGGCTTGGCGCATTAGTCTTGTGTGATGGCGATTTTTGTCGAAGTTATGAATAAGTGTAAAATAGTTATCAGTTCGATGCAAGAGAAGAGAAGGTAGAGATGAGCATTTGGATATTTGACGGTTGCTGCTGATTTGGATAGCATAGGAAAAGCGGTTTTGACAAATGGCAATAGCGAGAAGCGGGAGATGAGATTGTGGCAAAAAAACACCGGTTAATCATCGAGTTTTGCGGTGGATTTGGACAAGGGCTGGCCTTGCTGTATGCTTTGCGGTCGCCTGATGTTCAAGTGGCAGGAATCATTTGCAGAGACACGCAGTCAAGCTTGGCTAGTAAGCTGATTGATTTTGCGCAGCCAGGCTATGAAATTCCAATCGTTACAGGTGCCAAGCAACCGCTTTTCTCGGGAACGATAGAGACAACCACCTCGGAAGGTGTACGGCTCCTTGCAGAAAACACGCAGGATGAGGAAAGTGACTTGACGCTCGTGACGTTTGACCGTTTGACGACGCTAGCTTTGGCTGTCACGCGTGATCCATTGTTGGCGCGTAAATTTACGCGAATTGTGGTGCAGGGTGGAGCCATACGCGTACCAGGAGACGTTACGGCCATTGCTGAAACAAACATGCATGGTGATCCAGAAGCAGCTGCGTTCGTTTTGGCAGCCCGCTTGCCGCTGGTGCTTGTTCCATTAGATACAACCAGCTCGTTTCGTTTGACGGAAGAGCAAGTACATATGCTAAGAAGTCTCGCACAAGCAGTTGGCCTGATCGATAGACCGACGATGTCAGACATGCCATTCGCCGCTTCTGCTCGTGCGCTCCATGCATGGGTAGCGATGCTCGCGGCTCTCTCGCCAGAAAAGATGCGGATGGAGCAGATGAAGCTCTCAGTCGAATGCAAAAGCGAATGGTCACGCGGTGCCATTCTAGCCGATCTACGGGCGAAACCGAGTGTAGGAACCGATACAGCCGTATGTGTTGAAGTTGAGAGAGAAGAGGCAGAGCGCTTTTTGCAAACCGTTTTGGATCAGGGAGGGGTATAGGCGCATGGAAAAAATCATTTTGGATGTCGATACCGGGATTGATGATGCGCTGGCGATTGCTTATGCCGTTCACTCGCCTGCTCTTGAAGTGTGTGGGATTACCACGACTTTTGGCAATATTACGGTGGAGGAAGCAACACGCAATACCTTACAGGTGCTAGAACTGCTGGGTGCCTCTGCGATTCCAGTCTATCAGGGGGCATCGAAGCCGATTGTTCGCGATCTCACAGGAAAAGCAAGGCTGTTCCACGGTGAAAACGGGCTAGGCAATGTCGTCCTTCCTGAGCCATCGACAACGGCTCAGCCACAGTGTGCCACACAATTTCTCATCTCTACGATAAAGGAACATCCTCACGAATTGACACTCGTGACCGTCGGGAGCATGACCAATCTGGTGCAGGCGATTATAGCTGCTCCAGAAATCGTATCCCTTGTCAAAAGAGTGGTCGTGATGGGAGGAGCTGTAACAGTGCCGGGGAATCGCACACCTGTAGCAGAGGCGAATATTTGCGCCGATCCGGAAGCGGCAGCGTATGTCTTCCAGTCTGGTATTCCAGTGACGCTGGTAGGCCTGGATGTGACGATGCAAACGCTGCTCACCCGCGAACACTTGCAGGAATGGAGAACGAAGGATACACGCTTGAGCCATGTTTTCGCGGATATGTGCGAGGTGTACATGAATGCCTACGCCACAGTGGGTAATTTGCGCGGCTGCGGTCTGCATGATCCGTTAGCGGTAGGTGTTGTCATTGATCCGACGTTTGTGAAGGCAGTCCCGATGCATGTTGCGGTAGATACGTCCGGGGGAGCCAGTGATGCCCGTACGATTGGAGACAGACGGGAGCATCCAGCGCAGCCGCCGAATGTGGACGTGTGTCTAGAGGTTGACCATGAGCGCTTTGTCAGCCATTTTTTACAGAATGTATTAGGAAATTAGGAGGTAGTTATTGTGTTAAAAGAGTTTAAAGAGTTTGCGTTAAAAGGAAATGTGATGGATCTCGCTGTCGGTGTCGTGATCGGTGGGGCTTTTGGTAAGATTGTTACCTCCCTCGTTAATGACATCATTACCCCATTGATTGGGATGCTTTTGGGCAAGGTCGATTTCTCCGGTCTCTTCATCAATTTGAGCGGAGTTCCTTATAAGACGATCGCTGAAGCAAAATTAGCTAAAGCTGCAACGCTGAACTACGGGTTGTTCATCAATTCCGTCCTTGATTTTGTCATTATCGCTTTTTCTATTTTTATCGTCATCAAACAGCTTAACCGCTTCAAGCGCAAGCAAGAAGTGGAGAAAGCACCTGAGACAACGAAAGAGTGCCCGCATTGCATTTCGGCTATTCCGATCAAGGCTACACGTTGCCCGAACTGCACCTCCATGCTCGAGACAAAAGGAACATTGGCACACGAATAAGACAAATACACGAATCAAACGAACAGAGGAGGGCGATTATGCCTTCCTCTGTTTTCGTTTCACGCGGTTTTTATACTGAGAGTGAAGTCTTTTAATCGTATGGTAATAGGTCTTGTCTTTGAGCTTGGCAAACAACCCGTGGGATGGAAAGTCGTAATTGACCTCAATAATGGAGAGGCTTCCGGCTTTATCAATGGCAAAATCAACGCCGATTTGCGCACTGTGCCGATATTTATTAAAGTGGGCACATACACGGTGACTGATTTGGATCAAATCAGAGACGACACTTTTCAATTTGGCCGGCTCGACTGCTCCAGATTTTTTCAAGGCATGCGGGACTGTGACGGCATATCCGCCACCACGAGCGACATTGGTAATAATACTGTCGGAACCGGCTACCTTGGCTAGCATGCCGGCATACTGCCATTTGCCTAATCCATTGCGCATCATCATGACGCGAATATCAAAGGGGCGGCCATCGATTTCAGCTAAATCCAGCCCTTTTTGGATGACATAATTTTTTTCTGTGCACAGGCTGGTGAGCTGTTGCTTCAAGTCTGCCAAGGTCATAGCGTGCATCGGCTCTCCACGTTCCTTGACGAACTGGTAGCCCCCGTCGCCCGTTTTCCAGACACGAATAATGCCTTTTCCCATATGGGTTCGCGTCGGTTTGATATAGACGGTAGAATACTTCGCTACATACGAGTCCAAATGTGCAGGCTGATACAAGGAAGTAGGCGGGAGGTAAGGGCGAATGTGCGGACTTTTTGAAAAGAACTGATGAAGTTTCCACTTGGAAGAAGAGATCACACCATGCACCTCACTTTCGAAAAATCCATTCGTCCTAACATATGCAACTATATTCACGACCGTTTTTGCTGGCTCTCGATGAGACTGGCGTTTTTCAAAAAATGCCGAGGAGTGAGAAGGATTTAGAAAGTTGTGGGGGAATATATGTTCTAATCATTGGACAAGGATGGCGAAAATCATGCGGCAATATCGCCCAGTGCAACCTCCGACTCTGGAACGAGCGAACGTCCAAAATGAGTACCGTTACCGAGAATACATGCCCAGCAAAAGCCTGGCGAACTATATCGCCTGCTACTGGACCTCAGAGTACAACGGGGAGGGTATCGCACGTATGAGCCGAGTCATTCCGGATGGATGCGTCGATATCATTTTCAATCTCGGAGCTACTTCTGTAAAGAAGGGGGCATTTCTAACGGGACTGATGCGGACGTACGAAGACATGCTAGTAACCGAACCACAAGCCTTGATCGGCATTCGGTTTTACGTTGAGGGAGCAGCTCGCTTTTTGCGCTACCCCGTCGCTATAATCAACGGACATCATCCCCATTTGCAAGACATCTGGGGCAAAGAGGCGGATGAGGTGATAGAGGGCTTACTCGAAGCTTCCGACACGGCGGAGCGGATCGCTTGGTTGGAGCAGGAGCTAATCAAACGATTATGGATGGATGATCCAGCAGACCAGTTGCTATTGACAAGCATGAACTATTTATATGAATACAGAGGAAGTCTTTCCATGGCTGCGCTCGCCGAGAAAGTGAATTACAGCGAGAGAACCTTGCGCAGGACGTTTCAACAACAGTTGGGTATGAGCCCGAAGGAACTGGGCCGAATCATTCAATTTCAAGGGCTACTACAAATGCTGGCTAAAGGAACACACACTTCGTTTACAGATGCAGCTCTCCAGTGTGGCTATTACGATCAGTCGCACTTGATCAAGAGCTTTCACACTTTTTACGGTGTAGCTCCCAGTAAAATTGTCTCGCCAGATCGTACGAATCGATAGTCTTGAAAAGTTGTCCGTTTTTTACAATCTTCTTTTTGGGAGACTCGTTACCCTATAGAAAGGATGGTGAATTCATGTGAATGAACAAACATTAGATACATACTGCCGGAAGCAGCCCGGTGCCACTCACGACTATCAGATGGATTGGGAATGCGATCGCTACCATGTCGGAGGCAAAATATTTGCCATGATCGGAGGCGATTCCAAAGGTGTTCGCATCCTCACCTTGAAATGCGATCCGATGCGTGCGGAGGAATTGCGCGAGACCTACGAAGGGATCGTACCCGGCTATCACATGAATAAATCCCATTGGAATTCTGTCTACTTGGACGCTGCCATTCCCGAAGGCTTGTGGGAAAGGATGATCGAGCATGCGTACGAAACGGTGCTCCAAAAACTGCCCAAGCGCGTCCAGCAAGAAATCAAGAGCGAACAGGAGTGAATGATATGGGAATCAAGCTTGATATGGTAGGGATTGTTGTACAGGACATGAAAAAAGCGCTGGATTTCTATCGGGTTCTCGGTTTCGATATTCCGGAGGGAGCAAATGAAGAGCCACATGTGGAAGTAGCGCAGGAGGGTGTTCGTCTGGCCTTTGATACCATTGAAGTTGCCAAGGGTGTGTATGGAGGATGGGAAGCACCTGTTGGGCATCGAATTGAGCTGGCTTTTTTGTGTGAGGATGCTGCGGCACTTGATGCGTTGTATACAAAAATCGTTTCACATGGCTACGAGAGTCATCGTGAGCCGTGGGATGCGTTCTGGGGCCAGCGGTATGCCATTGTGAAAGACCCGGATGGGAACCTGATTAGTTTGTTTGCGTAATACGAACCTTACATAAGAAGACAAGCCGAGCCTATGTGAAAAAGGTTCGGCTTGTTTGCTTTTTGGACCGAATCATTGGCTGATATATAAAACTTTTTAATAGGAAAACATACCCATAACTTCACTGGTTTTCCTCACTATAACGGGTTAGTGCTGTGACAGCTTGAACGGGGAGAGGCTTGTCCATGGTTATTATTTCAAGAAATAAAATTTACTAATAATCGATTGACTTGTGTAATTTTGCTACATATAATGAAAGCGATAACAGGAACGAATTTTTCAACGATTCTCGATTTTTAAATGGGGGCTTTTGACATGGATCAACCTGCAAAATTGCTCGATTATCGTGCGAAAAATGAGCATGTACTCATCGGCCTCATGTCGGGAACTTCGCTGGATGGCATTGATGCCGCACTCGTAGCGATCCGCACAGATGAACAGGGCGAGATCGAAAAGGTGACTCTCCGCGATTTTTTTTATATGCCTTACTCCGATGAATTGCGTGAGTGGGTCATGAATCTGTGCAGTGTCGAAACAGCGAGAGTGGATCAGTTGACTGCGGTTCATTACGGCTTATCTGAATGGTATGCCTATGCGGTACAGCAATTGATGCAGAAAGCTGGTGTTACGACAGCCGAAGTAGATGCAGTCTGTATGCACGGACAAACCATTTGGCATATTGCCGGGCGCACGCCATTTCCCGGACCACAAGGAATGACAGAGGTCAGGGCGTCCTTGCAAATCGGCGAGCTGTCCACACTGGCAGAACGTACGGGTATTCCGGTAGTGGGGAACTTCCGCGCTCGAGATTTGGCAGCTGATGGAGAAGGAGCACCGCTTGTACCGTATGCGGACTATATTTTGTTCCGCCATCCGCAAAAAGGCAGACTGCTGCAAAACATCGGTGGAATCGCCAATGTCACATTACTTCCTGCAAGCGCAGCGATTGAACAGGTCGTCGCTTTTGACACAGGCCCTGGCAATATGATCATGGATCAAATCGTCCAGCTCATGACCAATGGACAGATGAGATATGACGAGGGTGGCAAGCTGGCCGCAGGTGGCACCGTCTCTTCGGTGCTACTGGAAAAATGGCTACAGGACCCGTATTACCAGATCAAGCCACCGAAGAGTACAGGCCGCGAAGTATACGGCAAAGCTTTTGCCCAAGAGCTGTTCCAAGATGCGGATCAACTCGGAATTAGTCAGACGGATCTGTTAGCAACCGTGACAGCATTGACTGCCACGACAATTGCGAACGCCTATGTGCAATTCGTATTACCCACAACCAAAGTGGAGGAAGTGATCGTCTCAGGGGGAGGCGCTCATAACCAGACGCTTCTCGCCATGCTGCAGCGTCAATTGCCGACAGGAATGACCGTGATGACGGCGCAGCAGTTTGGGATGCCTGACGATGCGAAGGAAGCCGTCGCTTTTGCCATTTTGGGTCATGAGACACTAATGGGACGACCATCCAATGTGCCATCTGTAACAGGGGCGAAGAGGGCCGTACCGTTAGGAAATATATGCTTCTAACATGAGATCAACAGAGGGGGTACCATCGTGAAAAAAAGAGTATTGGCAGGGTTTTTCCTATCATTGTCTCTCGTGCTTTCCGCTTGTTCTGGTGGAGGAACAGCACCCGCAGAGCAAGGCAAGTCAGCGGAAGGTCAAGCAAAAACAGAACTGATCGTGGCAGCCGAGCAAGAGCCAGTGGGCTATGACCCGCACAAGGTTCCAGCGGCATCCAGTGTGCGTGTCTATGCGCTCATTTACGATAGCCTGACCAAGCTGGACGAGAACATGAACATCATACCGAACCTGGCAGAGAAGTGGGAGATTGCGTCAGACGGGAAAACCGTCACCATGTTCCTGCAAAAAGGCGTCAAATTCCACAATGGCAAAGACATGACGGCAGAGGATGTAAAATTCAGCTTTGAACGAATCATGAATCCAGACACAGGTTCGATCGCGAAATCATATTTTTCCAGCGTAGAAGCAATTGAAGTGAAAGATCCAACGACAGTTGTCTTCAAGCTGAAAAATGCGGATGCCTCATTCGTTGCAAATACGGCAAGCGCCTATGCTTCCATCGTGCCAACAGGTTCCACAGACCTGACCAAGGAAGCAATCGGTACCGGTCCCTTCAAAATGGAAAAAAGTGAGTCGGGACAATATGTCCTGCTGAAGAAAAATGCGGATTACTTCAATAAAGAACTGCCAAAGGTAGAGTCCATCAAGTTCCAAATCATGAAGGACGAGGCTGAGCGTCTCGCTGCGATTCGCTCTGGTAAAGTCGACATCAGCATGGTGTCTGCTGATTCTGCGAAGCTCTTGGAAGGCAAGCCAGGTGTACAGATCAAGAACTACCAATCTTTGGAGTACAGTTACCTGGGCATTAACGTAAACAAAAAGCCTTTTGACAATCCAAAAGTGCGCGAAGCGATCAGCTATGCCGTTGACCGTAACCAAATTATCCAGACGGTCTGGAAAGGGGAAGCGACTCTGACTGGTCCGATCGCTCCTGCTTTGACCAACTCGGCTTTGGACCCAGCTACTTATCCGACCTATAAAACAGATGTAGAAAAAGCGAAGCAATTGCTGGCGGAAGCGGGCTATCCAAACGGTTTCGAGACTCAAATCGAAACAGCAGCAACTTACCCAGATATGGTGGAAACGGCACAAGTGATTCAACAACAGCTCAAAGCAATCGGCGTCAATGCGAAGATCAACCAGCTTGAGTGGGGGAACTACATCGAAACGTGGAAATCCAAGGACATGAACTTGATGGTAGGCCGCAACACTTCTGGTGTAGATGCTGACCGTTCCATGCGCTTCTTCTTCTCGACAACTGGTTCTGCTAACGTGTGGAACTACTCCAATCCTGCCTACGATGAACTGGTGCAAAAAGCACTGACGACAGTAGATCAAGGAGAGCGCAAAAAGCTGTATGACGAAGCACAAACCATGCTGGTAGCAGATGCACCAAACCTGTTCCTGGCATCTCCGAAAAACTACTACGCGGTACGTGACAACATTGATTTCACGCCGTCGGCAGCGGGCGAAGTATACTCGCTGATCAAAACTTCGATCAAGTAATGTAGCATACGTGTGAGGAAGGCTCCGCCAGAGGTTAGGCGGAGCCAAGTTTCTAAATATGGAGGGAAACTCGTGGGATCTTACCTAATCAAACGTGTCGCCAGCCTGATTCCCATCCTGTTTGGCATATCCGTCTTGATCTTCACGATCCTGCATCTGGTGCCGGGCGATCCAGCTTCCATCATGCTAGGAACGAATGCCACACCGGAAGCAATTGCGGCGTTGAATAAAAGCATGGGGCTGGATCAGCCGTTGATTAACCAGTATCTGCATTGGATCACAGGAATCCTGCAAGGGAATTTTGGTGTGTCGGTCCACACAGGAGAAGAGATTTTGCCCCAAATTCTCAAGCGTTTTGCCATCACCATGCAACTGACTGTATTTGGCGTTCTGATTGGGTGGGTGCTCGCGATTCCGTTCGGGATTCTTTCGGCGATTCGCGCTCATTCCAAAACAGACATCGTGGTTCGTGTGTTTACGCTGCTAGGTATTTCTGTTCCGAACTTTGCCATCGGGACCCTGCTATTGCTCGGTTTTTCCCTTTATTTCAACTGGTTCCCGCCCATTGATGTGGTGAACTTCTGGGAAGATCCGATCGAGGCGTTCAAGGTATTCATACTGCCTGCGACAACGATGGGGATTGTAGTGGCTGCTGGTGTGATGCGGATGACTCGTTCAGCGTTTTTGGAAACCATGGACAAAGATTTTATTCGGACAGCACGGGCCAAAGGTAACAGTAAGTGGACAATCGTCATAGGTCATGCGTTCCGCAACTCTTCGATTCCGATTGTCACGATCGCAGGTATGCAGATCGGTTACCTGTTGGGCGGGTCTGTGATCGTCGAGCAGCTATTCTCGATTCCTGGTTTGGGCCAGTACATTCTGGAGGGAATTTATCAGCGGGATTATCCGGTTGTACAGGGAGGCGTTTTGTTCGTCGCTCTGGTGTTTGTCCTGGTCAATCTGCTCATCGACCTGATCTATACCTGGATTGATCCGCGTATCAAGTATTGACAAGGGGAATGCGACATGAGCACATTTCGAAAGCGTTTTTTGGCGAATAAGACAGCCGTCTTCTGCTCCATTTTGCTGGCGTTGCTCTGTTTGACGGCAGTGCTGGCTCCAGTGTTGGCTCCGCATGACCCGACACAAATGTTTCAGGATCATCGGATGGAAGGCAGCTCAGGTGAGTTTTTGCTAGGTACGGACCAGTTTGGTCGTGATCTTTTGAGCCGCATCATCTACGGTGCGCGCGTATCGCTGGTGGTCGGGCTTTCTGCCGTTCTTGTCAGCGCCGTTTTCGGTACGCTGTTTGGCTTGATCGCTGGCTACTTCGGGCGCTGGATTGACGGTTTTATCATGCGCTGTATGGACGTTCTGTTTGCTTTTCCGGAAATTTTGTTGGCGCTGGCGATTGTAGCAGTATTAGGGCCGGGAACCTTTAACACGATCATGGCCATCGGAATCGTGAACATTCCGATCTTCACCCGGACGGTGAGGGGAGCGGTTCTCTCTATCAAAAATCTGGAGTACGTAGAAAGCGCTCGTGCCATCGGTGCGAGTACACCGCGTATCTTGTTTCAAGAAATTTTTCCGAATGTAACGGCACCGCTGCTGGTTCAATCCTCTCTGGCGATTTCAGGCGCGATCCTGACCGAATCGGCCCTCAGCTTTTTGGGCTTGGGGATTCAGCCACCAGACCCGTCATGGGGCGGGATGATTTCAGAGGCGCGTCGCTACATGGAGTTGGCTCCGGGCATGATTATCTGGCCATGTGTGGCCATGACGGTGACGATTCTTGCTTGTAACATGTTTGGAGATGCTGTCCGTGATATTCTCGACCCGCGTCATCGTGGGAAATAGGAACGATAGGCAGAGGTGAGAACGAATGAACGTACAACAGATCAGAGAACGAATGGAGTTCAGTCTGACGCAAGGGATTCATCAGGGCATTTTTCCGGGAGGCGCTGTCAGTATGCTGCGAAAAGGCGCGCCCGCTTTGACAGTCTGCATGGGAAAAACAAGCTATGGACACGATGGAAGGCCGGTTCATAGTCAAACGCTATACGATATGGCCTCTTTGACCAAGGTGATGGTGACATTGCCGCTCATTCTCATTAGTGTGCAGGAAGGCAAGCTCTCGTTGACTGACTCTGTGACGACCTACCTGCCAGAATTGGCGAGCGCCCACGATCAGGAACGCAAAGGGCAGATCAAAATCATTCACCTGCTCACACATACATCGGGACTTCCTGCATGGCGTCCGTACTTTTTGCTGGGGAAAAATCGGGAGGACTATTTGCGGCTCATCGCAAACGAGTCGATGCTGGACGCCCCGGGACGAAGCGTTGTGTACAGTGATCCGGGATTCATGCTGTTGGGCTTTTTACTGGAGCGCATCTGGGACGAGGAACTGGACGCGCTGGCGATGCGACTGATTTTTCAACCGAGCCAAATGTTTCATACGAGCTACTTGCCGCTGGAACAAACACGTATGCAAGGAATGGACATAGCTGCTACGGAGAAGGGCAATGCCTTTGAACAAGAGATGGCAGTGACTTTTTTGTCGGAGCTGGCAGAAGCCAGACATCCTTTGGCGCTGGAATGGCAGCAAGCTTTGACCGGATACGGTTGGCGAGAAGGAGTGATTAGTGGCACGGTTCACGATTGCAACGCGCACGATGGCTTGGAAGGTGTCAGTGGGCACGCCGGACTTTTTTCTACCTTGGCTGATACAGAGCGATACATGCACATTTGGATGAGTGGGAAGGCTTCCGTGCAGCTTGATCCGACGCTGTGTACCTTGGCTACTCGCTCACTCACAGACCATTCGATTCATCGCAGAGGATTGGGGTGGATCATTTCCCCGACAGGCGGCTCCTTAGAACAGCTTGCCGCAGGTTGTAGTGGGGGAGACCTTGTCTCGGAATGCGCTTTTGGGCATACCGGCTTTACAGGAACGTCTATCTGGTCGGACCCGGCGAGAGACGTGACGCTGATTACATTGACAAACCGCGTGCATCCTGTCGCGAACCCGTTGATCGGGGCGTGGCGGACCGCTCACCATAACCGATTATTTTCTGTAATCAAACCTGACCACACATCCTGATGAAAAGGGGGAGTACTCATGGCAGCAATGCTTACGATTGATGATTTGCGAACTTCTTTTATCCAAGCAGGCAAAAAGCTGACCGTGATCGAGGGTGTCAGTCTCTCTGTAGAGCCTGGTGAAACTGTCGGTGTGGTCGGTGAATCCGGATGTGGAAAAAGCGTGACCAGCATGTCCATCATGCAGCTCTTGGGACGGAATGTGGAGATGACCGGGAGCATCCGTTTTCAAGACAAGGAGCTGCTCTCACTTACGGATAAACAAATGCAGACGATTCGCGGCAATCAGATCGCGATGATTTTTCAGGAGCCGATGACTTCGCTCAACCCATTGCATTCGATCGGTAAACAGATTAGCGAGCCCTTGCGTCGGCATCTCGGACTATCGAAACAGGAAGCCAAGCGACGAACGATCGAGCTTTTGAAAGAAGTCGGGATTCCGCGTGCCGATGAAATCATTTCCGACTATCCGCACCAATTGTCAGGCGGGATGCGTCAACGTGTGATGATTGCGATGGCGATGTCTTGTGCGCCCAAGCTCTTGATTGCCGACGAACCGACAACGGCTTTGGACGTGACGATTCAGGCGCAAATATTGGAACTCATGAAAAAAGTCCGGCAAGAGCAAGGCACTTCCATCCTGCTTATCACACATGATCTAGGAGTCGTGGCGGAGATGTGTCATCGTGTCATCGTCATGTATGCAGGTCAAATCGTAGAGGAAGCCGACGTCAAGCAGCTGTTTGACGAGCCGAAGCATCCGTATACGAGAGGACTTTTGAAATCGATGCCTTCTGTCAGTGTTAACCAAGAGCGTTTGGATGCGATTCCGGGCTCGGTGCCCCTTTTGAGCGAAATGCCTGCGGGATGTCGTTTTGCACCGCGCTGCTCACAGGTCATGGATATTTGCCGCGAGAAAAATCCAGAACTGACGCCTGTCGCAGACAACCAAAAGTGCCGCTGCTGGCTGTATCGCGAGGAGGACGTGCAATGAGGCAACCACTGCTAGAAGTCAAATCATTGACCAAACATTTCACGAGCAAGCAAGGATTCTTCAGCAAGGAAAAAGTCGTCCGTGCCGTCGATGGGGTCAACTTGACGGTTTACCCGGGCGAAACCGTTAGCATCGTTGGCGAATCAGGCTGTGGGAAATCCACAACAGGACGCTGCATCCTGCGCCTGATTGAGCCAACTGACGGAGAAGTGTTTTTTGAAGGACAGGATATCCGCAAGCTCAATGAAACAGAGCTGCGCCGGGCAAGACGCAACATGCAGCTCGTGTTTCAGGATCCGTTTGCCTCGCTGAACCCGCGAAAAACAATCGGACAGCTTTTGGAGGACCCACTCATCATCCACGGAATCGGCAATTCAGTAGAACGCAAAAAGCAAGTAGAGGAGATGATCCAGATCGTCGGTCTCTCCAAGCAGCAGCTGGATCGTTTTCCGCATGAGTTTTCCGGTGGTCAGCGCCAGCGGATCGGCATAGCAAGGGCACTGATATTGCGCCCCAAGCTGATTGTGGCTGATGAGCCTGTATCTGCTTTGGACGTGTCAATTCAGGCGCAAATTTTGAATCTGATGCAAGATTTGCAAAAGGAGTTCAATCTGACGTATTTGTTCATCTCGCATGATTTGAGTGTCGTCCGCCATATATCGGACCGGGTAGCGGTGATGTATCTCGGAAAAGTGGTGGAGGTAGCGGATAAACAATCGTTGTATGAGAAACCAACACATCCATATACACAAGCACTGTTATCAGCGGTGCCTGTACCGAATCCCCATTTGACGACCCAGCGGATTATTTTGGAGGGAGACCTGCCTAGTCCAGCGAATCCGCCGTCTGGCTGCACATTCCATCCGCGTTGCCGCCACTGTATGGACATTTGCAAAACGGTTGCTCCTGTGGCTAGCGAGGTATCGAGAGGGCATTTTGTCACTTGCCATCTGGAGCAGTCATGAAGTGAGCATGGGGCAGTAAGATTGAAAAGGAGGTTCGATAGAGCATGAATCTGGAGAACTTGCAAGCATTGACGACTGAAGAAAAAAACGAGAGCAGCAGTGATTTGGATCAATTGAGTGCCCGAGGCATCGTGCAAATGATGAACGATGAGGACAAGAAGGTTCCTTATGCGGTAGAGCGCGTTCTCGATCAAGTATCCGATGCGGTAGAGGTCATCTCACACGCATTGGAAAAGGGCGGGAGACTGTTTTACTTTGGTGCTGGAACGAGTGGACGTTTAGGGATCTTGGATGCGTCCGAGTGCCCGCCGACCTTTGGTACACAGCCTGAGCTCGTTCAGGGTGTGATTGCAGGTGGACCATCTGCAATGGTACGCGCGGTAGAAGGCGCAGAGGATTCTTTTGAATTAGGTCAAGAAGATGTGCATAAATACGGCGTGACCAAAAATGATGTGGTCGTAGGAATCGCAGCCAGTGGACGGACTCCGTATGTTCTCGGTGTTTTGGCAGAGGCACAGAAGATCGAAGCCAAGACGGTTGCTGTCTCTTGCAACAAGCCTTCGTACATCAATGAAGGCGTAGATGTCGCGATTAATGTGGTCGTAGGACCGGAAGTATTGACCGGATCGACGAGACTCAAGGCAGGAACAGCCCAAAAGCTGGTGCTAAACATGCTGACGACAGCGACGATGATTCGTTTGGGCAAAGTGTACGGAAATCTGATGGTCAGCGTGCAAGCAACCAACCTCAAGCTGAAGGAACGAGTAAAGCGGATCATCATGGAAGTGACCGGAGCGAGTTACGAGGAAGCAGAGCAACTGGCTGATCAGGCAGATGGTGATGCGAAGACAGCTATTATCATGAAGCTGACGGGATCGAGCAGGGAAGAGGCCACTCGTTTGTTGAATGTTACCAATGGAAGAATCAGGGAAGCCATTCAGCAGTTGGACTAAGTTTTTGGGAAAGGATGGAGAGATTCCATGTTGCCAGAATCCATTCGCGAAGAGCTGCGTGCCATCGTCGGAGAGAAAAACTGTCTCGACAAACAGGAAGCATTGGTCGCCTATTCGTATGACGCGACGCCGATGCAGCAAGCATTGCCGGATGTGGTCGTCATGCCGAAGAGCACAGCCGAAGTCCAGCAGGTCATGCGAGTTGCAGCACGACATCACATCCCGATTGTGACGCGTGGAGCAGGCTCTAATCTATGCGGCGGAACGATACCAGTCGGTGGCGGAATTGTTTTGGTATTGAGCCGGATGAATCAGATCGTAGAGATTGACGAACAAAATTTGACGATAACGGTACAGCCGGGGGTTCGAACGGTCGATATCCATCAGGCGGTAGAGGCGCTTGGTTTGTTTTATCCACCAGATCCAGGCAGCATGGTCATCTCCACGATTGGCGGGAATATTGCGCTTAATTCGGGTGGACTGAGAGGATTGAAGTATGGAACAACCAAGGACTACGTGCTGGGTCTCGAAGCTGTGTTGCCGAACGGAGAGGTCATCCGTACCGGGGGCAAGCTGATGAAGGATGTGGCGGGCTATGATCTGACCAAGCTCTTGGTCGGTAGCGAGGGCACATTGGCGATCATTACCGAGGCTATTCTCAAGCTGATTCCGAAGCCGCAGACACAGCGGGTTATGCTGGCGATGTTCGCAGATATGGCACAGGCGGCGAGGTCTGTTTCTGATATCATTGCCAATCGTATCATTCCTGGCACGCTTGAATTTCTTGATCAGGGCACGATCCGTGTTGTCGAGGATTTCAAAAAGATCGGGCTTCCGACAGATGTGGCGGCGATCCTCCTGATCGGTCAGGACGGAGAGCCACAGACGGTTGATCGGGACATGGAGCAGATCGCTGTTATTTGCGAGAAGAATGATGCTGTCCAAATTAAGGTAGCGAAGACAGCCGAGGAAGCTGATGAGGTAATGACCGCCCGACGCAGTGCGCTCGCCGCATTGTCACGGATGCGTCCGACGACCATTTTGGAGGACGCAACAGTTCCCCGCGCCGCGATTGCGCCGATGGTCGCTGCGATTCAAGAGATTACGGAGCGTTACGGACTGCAAATTTGTACCTTTGGTCATGCAGGAGACGGCAATTTGCATCCGACCTGCATGACAGACGCTCGCAACACGGAAGAGATCGAGCGTGTGGAGCATGCCTTCGAGGAAATTTTCGCAGCGGCAATCGATTTGGGGGGAACGATTACGGGAGAGCATGGCGTAGGAATCGTTAAGGCACCGTATTTGGAGTGGAAAGTAGGGGCCGCAGGTATGGAGATCATGAAAGGCATCAAGCACGCTTTCGATCCTCACAATCTCCTGAACCCTGACAAAATGTTTGCCAAACAGTCCCGGAACAGAGTGGTGGTCCAGCGTGCTTAAAGAAGCCTTGGTGAATAAACTCGATTACGACGAGCTGTCCAACTGTATGCGCTGCGGCTTCTGTCAGCCAGCCTGTCCGACCTTTCGGGAAACAGGCTATGAGGCAGCTTCTCCACGAGGTCGCATCGCCTTGATGAAAGCCGTAGCAGACGGTGTCATGGAGCCGGACAAAGATTTCGTCGATCAAATGAATCTGTGTCTAGGCTGCCGGGCATGTGAGCCGGTATGCCCAGCAGGTGTTCCGTACGGTCAACTGATCGAGCAGACGAGAGAAGCGATCGAAGAAGTGCAGGAGCATCCATGGTGGGTCGAAGTCGTCCGCAAGCTCGCATTTTTCCACCTGTTCCCTCATCAGAAACGCATGTACCAGCTCGGCGGACTCTTGCGCTTCTATCAGCGCTCAGGAGTGCAAAAAGCCGTTCGCAAGCTAAGCGTGTTATCCATCCTGCCTAAGCAAATGCGGGAAATGGAAGCAATCATGCCTGAAGCATCTGGAAAAGGTATCGTGGACTTTTTCGGTGGCACGGTTATTCCAGCCGTGGGCGAGCGCAAGTATCGCGTAGGAATGTTTCACGGCTGTATCATGGATGTCTTATTCAATGAGACGAATCGCAACACCGTGCGGCTTCTGAGTGAGGCAGGCTGCGAGGTAATCATCGCTCCAGACCAGGTGTGCTGCGGTGCTCTCCATGCACATAGCGGTGAGCGTGAACAGGCTCGCCATCTGGCGCGAAAAAATGTGGCTGCTTTTCACACGGCTGATGTGGATATCATTGTATCCAATGCAGGCGGTTGCGGGGCGATGCTACAGGAATACGACCATTTGCTGGCGGAAGATGCAGAATGGCAGGAGAAGGCACAATGGTTCGCTTCACGCGTGAAGGATATTAGCGAGGTGCTTGCACTCCTCGTCGAACCAACAGAATGGCAGTCATTGCCCCAACGGATCACCTATCAATCCTCCTGTCACCTACGCAACGGGATGAAGGTGACCAAAGAGCCAGTGAATCTGCTGCAAGCCATTCCGGGAGCCACATACGTACAACTCCGAGAGGGAGATCGCTGCTGCGGCTCAGCGGGCATTTATAATCTGGTGCAGCCTGAGATGGCCGGAAGCCTTTTGGATGAAAAAATGGGTCATGTAGCGGCTACCCAAGCAGATATTCTCGTGACCTCAAATCCGGGCTGTCTGTTGCAAATGAAAGCAGGCATTCATCGAGCTGGGCTGGAAGGAAAGATGGAGGCCGTGCACATCGTCGATTTGCTGGCGCGTGTCAGTCAGAAATAATAGAATCGTATAGTCGAGAAAACGTGTAGGGAATCATTCTGCAAGACGGGGTGGTTCCTTGCACGTTTTTTTCATAGAAAAAGGGGATAAAAATAAAAGGACTATTAACGGAAATTGCATGTAAGAATGGCCAAATGCATGGCAGTAAAAATTCGGAGAGGAAGTGGTAGGAAGCGATGGAAATCAAAGGCGCAGTTATAGGTCCTTACGATTTGCTTGATGAGGTTTTGCGTATGGCAGCAACATTTCCAGCATTGAATCAACCTACTCGGAGATGGTCTCCGCGATTTATTGGACCCCCATATATCTATTTCCAATTCCTCGAAAAGAGAGAGCGGGATAACAGATTTTGTTAATCGTTGTCGAATAATGTATTATAATAGAAGGAAATAATGTAAAATTTTTAATGGAGGTAATAGGATGTCAATGACGAGTACGTTCACGAACTGGTTGAAATCGACAAAAGTTGGTTTGCAAGAGCAAGTGAAAAAGTTTCAAAACCGAGACTTTCTAGATGCAGTGGTAGCCGGCTGCGCATTGGTAGCGGCTGCCGATGGCAGTATTGATTCCGCAGAAAAACAAAAGATGGCTGCTTATATTGGAAGAAGTGAAGAGTTAAAGGTATTTAACATGAATGATGTCATTGCGAGATTTAATCACTTTGTATCTGGCTTTGAATTCGATCACGGTGTCGGCAAGATGGAGGCATTGAAAGTGATAGGAAAATATAAAAATAATGCTGAGGCTGCGCGTATTGTTGTCAGTGTTTGCTGCGCAATTGGTTCCGCGGATGGTCATTTTGATGAACAGGAAAAATCCGTTGTTCGAGAGATTTGTGGGGTTGTTAATCTCAATCCAGCAGAGTTTCAGCTATAAAAAAGAAGGGCGCCTGATCGGTAGCCCTTCTTTTTTACTTTTTCGCTCCAAATAGATGAAAGATAGAGGGAGACTTAAATTCTTCAGGTCCAACATCCATTTTAAAACTTCCATCCTTATAAAGGAGCGGAGACTTTTCTGAGTTATTCTTCGAGTATTTTTCTACGTGGCTGATTTTCATTTCACTTTGATCTGTAAAGTCAATGTGGGCAATGGCAACCCAATAGGCATATTTATTTTCTTCTAATAAGGGAGCGATCACAGTTTGTCCTACGTGATTCTCCACAACAGCCCTTGCATGCATAGATTTAAAACTTCCTATTCCATTACTTAATGCACTATAGGCGGCGAATAAAACATAGCGCAATTGATCTGGGCGATGAATGTGAATGGTTTCTCTACCGGCATTTTTGGAATCTCCATCTAATGTAATAAACGGTGACTTTGTTGAGGTGCCTTTATTTTTGTAATAGACTTTTCCTTCTACGCCATCCCGAGTAACAAAGAAACAATACAAATCCAGGTCTTTCTTGCTGGTCCATTCCAGATGAGTGGTGATCTTTTCAGATTTCCTTATTTGCACAGACTCTTTCTTTGTCAGTTCAATTTTGGTTAATGTAACGGGGAGAGGAGGCGGTAATGTCTCTTCCTCTTCGCTGACATCAAGTCCAAAATTGCGGCATAACGCAGCTAATCCTCCGTTAAATCCACTTCCAATTGCATTGAACTTCCACTCTCCGTTATAACGATATAGTTCAGCAGTAACAATTGCGGTCTCGTTCTCTAAATCTGATCCAAATTCGAAGCGCAATAATTCGGTTCCATCAGACGGGTTCACTATTCGAACGTATGCGTCATGAATTTGTCCGAAACGGTGGTCTCTTTTTTCAGCTTCATGAATGGTTAGAGTTAATGCGATTCGATGAATGTTAGGAGGAATTTTCTTCTCTATGATTTCTATTTGCTCTTTATCTTTACCAGGCGCTGTTGAGTGCTTTACTGCTTGGGTGATGCTCATGGTATTTCCGTAAAAAATGAAATCTTCATCCTGTTGGCAATTCCCGGAAATATCTAACAAGAATGCCGCAGAGTCAATCTCAATCTCCTCTTTTGATTCCCATCCTAAACATACGATCCACTTTTCTGCATTGATATTTTTGGTAATATCCGTTTTCTGCCCTTTTTTTAGTAGCATAGAATGTCTCCTATTCCAGCGTCATCAAAAAACAAGAAAAAATGACATTGTTTTCGTAATTTTTGTCGAAATTTAATTCGTTTCATATCGACATTTTTATTATACTGGAAAGAGTAAGTTATATTTACAATTGTTTTCTCTATTGGATGTAATGTTATTTAAATGTGTATAGCTTCCAAATGATAATGGTATGGATAAATTAGGAAAGGGGCGGGGTTTTTACTATTGTAGTAAAAACGTTTATTCATGAGACATTTCGATTATTTGAGTGTAGAAGAACGCGATGAATTATTTTATGGAAAACCGGTTTCGTTTAATAGAAACACGGAGAAGGAAATCCTTTCCTTTAGTCTGGGAGCCACATTATACATGCCTGCAACGAAGGCAACGATTTCTCAAGATATCGTTCGAAAGAAGCATGAAGGTCTTGTTTCGATGGTGGCTTGTCTGGAAGATGCAATCGGTGATCACGAAGTTGTGGAAGCGGAGCAAAGCTTGCTTAAACAATTTGCTACCCTGGCACACCAGCTGCGACTCGGTGAACTGGATATCAATGATGTTCCTCTTATTTTTATTCGGGTTCGGGACGCAGCCCAAATGAAACGTATAGCAGATACGCTGGGTGAAGATCTATATGTGCTCGCTGGTTTTGTTTTCCCAAAATTCACGAGCAGAAATGGCGAAGAATATTTTTCCATTCTCCATTCGATTAACGCCCCTCTTTCTTTTACGGTTTACGGTATGCCTATTCTGGAATCTGCTGAGGTTATTTATAAAGAAACGCGAGTGGACGAGCTTGTTTCGATTCGTCAAATTTTAGATAAATATGAAGATCTCGTTTTGAACGTCCGGATGGGTGCTACTGATTTTTCCAGCCTGTTTGGGTTGAGAAGGGGACCCGATGTGACTATCTACGACATTTCTACGATTCGGGATTGTATTAGTGACATGGTCAATATTTTTACCAGAACCGAAAAGGGGTATGTTCTCTCTGGACCGGTTTGGGAGTACTTCACTAATGGGGATCGACTGCTCAAGCCGCAGCTAAGAGAGTCGCCTTTTGAAAAACAGCTTGGTGGCGTACAAGGAAGAAAACTGAGATTAAAGCTTTTAAATAAATTTGAAGACGGACTGATAAAAGAAGTGCTCCTAGATAAAGAGAATGGATTGACGGGCAAGACCATCATTCATCCAAGTCATATCAAAATCATTCATTCTCTCTCTGTTGTTAGCCATGAAGAATACGAGGACGCCATGAGCATCCTGCAAAGCAATTCCAACGGAGTACTGAAAAGTCACTTTTCCAACAAAATGAATGAAGTAAAGCCGCATACTAATTGGGCAAAAAGAGTTTTGGTGAAATCAAAAATTTATGGGGTGTATCATGGACACAACAACTTTATCAACCTCTTGGCAAAATCCTCCAAGATACAGCTTCAATATTCTCGATAGTTTGGAAGTGGAAGTGATTGTGGAGAAGAATCCATTTGATCTTCCACTAGAGCTTCTTTTCGGAATGGCAGGTCGGATTAATAAGAAGAGAGGCTTTTTGTTCGTAAGTAAGGTACTAGGAAAGCATATTCCAGTCATTCCGGCTGTATCGTTGGTGAGTGGTGCTTTACTAGGTGCGCGTTTTTTAGAAGCCTACTACGGTCAGCAGGTGGATACTGCTCCACTCGTTCAAGGCTTGATGAATCAAGAGAGAAGTCAAGAGGTCTTCCAGCAACTGATGCAAAAGCGATTTGAACTGCCTGAGCAGGTGCTTTTTATCGGCTTTGCCGAAACTGCAACGGGCCTCGGTCATTCCATGTTTAGCTGCTTTCAGAACAATGCGTACTATATCCATACGACAAGAGAAATGATTCAGGATATACAGCCATCCATTACGTTTGAAGAGGAGCATTCTCACGCAGTGGCTCATCTTATGTACCCTCGTGAGGACCACTTGTTATCCACAGATGCGCCGATTGTTTTGGTAGATGACGAGATCACTACAGGCAAAACTGCGCTCAATATCATTCGAGAAATACAAAAGAAGTATCCTCGTAGTCATTACATTGTGGCTTCCTTGCTCGACTGGCGATCTGATGAGGATTGTCAGCGATTCAGGGAGTTACAAGAGGAATTAAACATCACAATTACTAACGTATCCCTCGTGAAAGGACAAATCAAAGTGGAGGGAGCACCGGTTGAAAAGAATGATAATGAAGAAAAGAGTATTGTTGAGCGAACCAGCAGCTTCCCTAAAATTATACAAATGGATGGGGCAGAATGGCCCCGTTTGAGCTATACCTCTATGGATTCAAGCGACTTTCCTAACCACCGTCCGTATTTGTTGCAAACGGGACGTTTTGGGATGATAAGCTCGGATCAAAACTTGCTGAATACGTACTGCGAAAAAACGGGAATCGAATTAGGCGCGTATAGGAGCGGAAAAACTTTATGCATGGGGACAGGCGAATTTATGTTCATCCCAATGATGATTGCGGCGCATATGGGTGATGACGTTTGGTACCAGTCGACCACAAGAAGCCCGATCCATCCTTCTGAGATGGAGAAGTACGCAGTGAAAAATGCATTCTCCTTCTCTTCTCCTGATGACCCACTTGTACCGAATTTTTGTTACAACATCCCTGATAACTACTATTCAGATATATTCGTATTTTTTGAGCGAGGGACGACGGGAGAGCGAATGCGCTCCTTTTATGACGTGCTGAATAATCTTTCCATCCCCAATAAATATATCGTATTTTTCGGATAAAGGTGGCGTAGACTCTTGAATTCACAGTTGTTACATCGCGTAATCCAAGAACCTTCACCAATGGGCAGCTACCCTCCAGGTGATGTGACATTTCTGCTTAAAGAGATAAACGGATTGATAAGGGAGACAGAGACAGAGGATCGTGAGGAATTAATTCAGACGGGACACCATTACTCAGAGATGCTACCGATCGAATACCGTCCAACAAAAGAATATATGGAATTGTTCCATCAAACCTTACAAACATCAGCCAAAAAGGTTGCATTGGCAGTTGCCATCGTAGCAGAGCTGATTCAGGCTACGAAGGGAAATAATGTAGTGATTGCCTCACTTGCCAGGGCAGGAACGCCAATTGGCATTTTAATAAAAAGGTATCTGGAATCCATTCATCGGTTACATATTCCACACTATAGCATCTCTATTATCCGTGGAAAGGGCATCGATGAGAATGCTCTTTTGTATATGCTAGACAAGCATCCAGGAGCCAAAATTCAGTTTGTGGATGGATGGACGGGAAAAGGTGCGATTACGCGGGTGCTGCAAAAAGCGATCAAATCCTTTAATGAAAAGCAGGGAACTCATCTTGATGACGATCTGGCAGTATTGGCTGATCCTGGTCATTGTGTGAGCAAGTTTGGAACACGGGAAGATTTTCTTATCCCGAGTGCATGTCTCAATTCTACGGTATCAGGCTTGGTCAGTCGAACTGTTCATCGCCAGGATTTAATCGGACCTACAGACTTTCACGGGGCGAAATACTATCGTGAATGGTTGTCTGAGGACGTTTCCAATCTTTTTGTTGATACCATCGCTAAACATTTCCACGAGCTGGCAGACACAGCGAAGCAACAGTGCAGCATGCACTTGATTCAAGATGAGGAGCAATGGATCACATGGAGTGGCGAACGTGATATCCAGCGAATACAACAGGATTACAAGATAAATGATATCAATCTAATCAAGCCTGGAGTGGGAGAGACCACTCGTGTCCTTTTGCGAAGAGTTCCGTGGAAAATCCTTGTGAATCGAATGGATAATCCTTATTTAGCCCACATTCTTTTGCTGGCCCATGATCGCGGTGTACCGGTTGAAGAACGTTCAGACCTTTCCTACTCTTGTTGTGGGATCATTCGTCCACAGGGGGAGGATAACCGATGATCTTTGCCAGTGATCTTGACCAGACGTTGATATATTCGGAGCGATTCTTAACGGACCCGACGCTGCAGGTACGCTTAATCGAGCAACTGGATGGAAAGCCAATTTCGTATATGACAGAGCGGGCACTATTGCTACTGCAAGAGATCCATAAGCACATGCTGTTTATTCCAGTGACTACGAGAACGATCGAGCAATATAGGAGAATTACGGTATTTCAGAACGAGTTGCGGCCTGCGTATGCGGTCACGAGCAATGGTGGGAATATCATCCGTAATGGGGCTGTCGATGAGTCGTGGAACAAAAAAATTCGTGAGCGTATAGAGGATGAGTGCATATCCATCACGGATATTTTGGCGCGTTTTGAAGACATAAAAGACTCAAGCTGGATTCTCAATGGAAAATCGGCAGAAGATCTGTTTCATTATTTCATCATCGATCGCCAAAATATGCCAACAAGCGAATGGGACGGTTTTGTGCAATGGATGGAGCAAGGCAATTGGACAGTATCCATCCAGGGGAGAAAGCTTTATTTTGTGCCAAGAGCCGTGAATAAACGCGATGCAGTCCTCTATGTAAAAGACATCGAAAAGAGGACAGAGATTTTCGCATCGGGAGACTCTTTGCTCGATTTGCCTTTGGTGTCCTGCACGAAAAACTCTCTGATTCCTTCTCATGGGGAAATCTATCATCTTGCTCAAATATCAGCACAAGACACACCGTTTCAGTTTACAGCTAAGAATGGAATACGAGCGTCAGAGGAAATTCTTGACTGGGTCATTGAGCAGATAAAGATAACACGTTAAATCTGTAAAATGTTATTACTTGTCAAAAAATTGCACATATCGTCGATTTTACGGGATTCATGTAGATATTTTGGTAGATTTATGAAATAATAGTGATGTCTAAAAAATTTTACTTCATTACATGAATCTGTAAAATTTTAATGAGGTTGGGAGGTAGAACATGTCAGTAGTCAGTTTGCAAAAAGGTCAGAAGATCGACCTGACAAAAGGGAATGCAGGATTAACTAAATTGTTAGTTGGTCTAGGCTGGGACCCGGTCAAGAAAAGTGGCGGGTTGCTTGGAGGCATTTTTGGTGGCGGGAGTAACGCAAACATCGATTGTGACGCTTCCGTAATTATGCTCGACCAGAACGGGAAAATAACTAAAGAGAAGAACCTTGTTTACTTCGGCAACAAAAAAAGTCAATGCGGCAGCGTATCACACTCAGGAGATAATCTCACCGGAGATGGTGAAGGTGATGATGAGCAAGTGAACGTAGACTTGAGCCGAGTACCCAATGATGTACATAAATTGGTGTTCGTTGTGAATATTTACGATTGTGTGAGTCGTCGCCAAGATTTCGGGATGATCGGCAATGCGTATATTCGCGTAGTCAATGCTTCGAACAATCAGAATTTGTGCAAGTTTAATCTAACCGATAATTATTCGGGAAAAACTTCGTTAATTATTGGAGAACTATACCGTTACGATGGTGAGTGGAAGTTTTCTGCGATTGGCGAAGGGACGACAGACACAGCTATCTCCCAACTTGTAAGAAGATATAGTTAATTTGAAAGTTTTTAAAATGAATGAAATATAAGGAGGTTTTTTAACATGGCAGTATCTTTGCAAAAAGGTCAAAAGGTAGATCTCACGAAAACGAATCCTGGTCTGGTTCAAATTCAGGTAGGTCTTGGTTGGGATACAAACAAGTATGACGGTGGACAAAGCTTCGACCTCGACGCTTCCGTATTTCTCTTGAATGATGCAGGAAAAGTACTGGATGACCAACACTTTATTTTCTTCAATAATGCAACTAGCCCTGACGGTTCCGTTGTGCACTCTGGTGATAACCGCACTGGCGAAGGGGAAGGCGACGATGAAGTAATCAATATTGATTTGTCCAAAGTATCGGCTAGTATTCAAAAAATCTCTTTTGCTATCACGATTTATGATGCGCAAACTCGTAACCAAAACTTTGGACAGGTTTCCAACGCTTATGCACGCGTGGTAAATCCTGCAAACAACGAAGAATTACTCCGCTATGATTTGGGCGAAGACTTCTCTATCGAAACTGCGATTGTAGTTGGAGAGCTGTATCGTAACGGTAGCGAATGGAAGTTCAGTGCAATCGGTTCTGGTTACAAAGATGGATTGGCAGGACTCGCTCGCGATTTCGGAGTAAACATCGGATAGGAAGCATACAAATCACAGATGAAGGATTGAATTTTTATGTCAGTTATTAGTTTAACTAAAGGTCAGAAAATTGATCTTACAAAAGGCAATCCGAATTTAACAAAAATCGTTGTTGGTCTTGGTTGGGACACAAATAAATACAGTGGCGGACAAGCTTTTGACCTCGACGCAGCTGCTTTCCTTTTGCGTACAGGTGGAAGAGCGTCCGGGATTCAAGATTTTGTCTTTTACAACAACCTTCAAGGCGGGAATGGATCGGTGGTTCACACTGGTGACAACCTGACTGGTGAGGGTGACGGCGACGATGAGCAAATCAAAGTGGATTTGAAGGCTGTTCCAGCTGACATTGAAAAAGTAGCGATCACGATTACGATTCATGAGGCTGATATCAGAAACCAAAACTTTGGACAAGTATCAAATGCGTTTGTTCGAATTGTAGATGAAACAACAGGCAGAGAAGTTCTGCGCTACGATCTTGGAGAAGATTTCTCTGTAGAAACGGCAATTGTTGTTTGTGAATTGTATCGCCATCAAGGCGAGTGGAAGTTTGCAGCCGTGGGTAGCGGTTTTTCCGGTGGTCTACGAGCGTTAGCCAATAACTTTGGTTTGCAAGTTTCATAATTTCCAGAAATGGGTGCTAGTAATTGCGCTAGCACCTGTTTTCTGACCTTTGAAATAAAGGGTGATCGAAATGGGAATGACGACGATTAAGGGACAAAAAGTCGATATAACGAAGTCAAATCCTGGACTTTCCAAAATTACAGTGGAACTGAGCTGGACTGCTAACGATGGGCTTGACCTGGATGCTTCGGCTTTCTTAATCGGGAAAAGTGGTAAAGTGAATAAAGAAGAAGATTTTATTTTCTACAGCAACCCCAGATCAACGAATGGCTCTGTATCTCTTCAAACAGGATCGAGCGAAAGACAGCGTTTTGACATTGATTTAATGAATGTACCACTTGATGTAGAAAAGATCGCTTTTACTCTTACCATTTATGATGCGATTGCACGTAATCATTCATTTAATCGTGTTTCGAGTCTTTATCTTCGTATTCTACATCCTTCTACTAACACTGAAATTATTCAGTTTCCGCTCGATAGTTTTACGATTGAAAATGCAATTGTGGCAGGAGAGCTATACAAACATCAAGGACAATGGAAATTTAATGCGATTGGCAGTGGCTTTCATGGCGGTCTGGCAGCTTTGTGCGGAAACTTTGGGATCGAGGTATCCCAAGAAAAAACGCCGGAGTCGAAAGCGCCAGAACCAAATCCTGCACCGAAACCCGAACCGAAACCCGAACCCGTCGTGTCTACTTCTCCCCCTATTTCGATCACAAAAATTGAGTTGAAGAAAAAGGGAGAGGCAATTAGTTTAAAGAAAACCTCGGCAAACCTGGGGCAGCTCTTAGTTAACCTCAACTGGAATAAAGGCACAAAGCAGAACACGGGCTTTTTTGGTAGAAGCAAAGGAATTGACTTAGACCTTGGCTGCCTTTATGAATTATCAGATGGATATAAAGGGTGTATACAAGCATTAGGTGGAAATCTTGGCGACTACCGCGACTTTCCTTATATTGCATTAGATGGGGATGACCGCACAGGCACCCGATCAGAAGGAGAAAATCTACGTATCAACGGAAATAATGTCAAGGAATTCGAACGAATCCTAATCTACGCTTTTATTTACGAAGGTGTTGCCAAATGGGCAGAAACCGATGGTGTGGTAACGATTACGCAAGCTGACAATCCAGCCATCGAAGTGAAAATGGATGTGCATGACCCGCGTAAAGGGGTGTGTGCCGTAGCGATGATTGAGAGACAAGGTGATACGTTCAATATCAGGAGATTGGTTGAATACTTCTCCGGTCATCAGGAGATGGATCGTTACTACGGGTGGAATATGCGCTGGACAGTCGGTTCGAAATAGCAAAAGATACAGTTACTATTTGCGGACATCATTAGAAATGGAGTGAACTGTATTTATGGAAATGATAGCTGATTTTTTAGTTCAATCATGGAGCGCGCTACTAGCGATCATCCTGATTGACATCGTGTTGAGCGGAGACAATGCTGTTGTAATTGCAATGGCAGCGAGAAATCTCCCGAAACAACAACAGAAGAAGGCCATTTTTATTGGTACTTTTGGTGCGATTGCGCTACGTATTGTTTTTGCTGCGATGGTGGTCTGGCTGATTCAAATTCCGCTTTTAAAAGCAATCGGTGGTTTACTGCTTCTTCAGGTAGCTTACAAGCTGTTAGCTGCTGATGAAGGCGAGGACAACATCAAGAGTGGAACGACCTTAATGGGTGCAGTAGGGACGATCATATACGCAGATGCGTTGATGAGTTTGGACAATGTAATCGCGGTTGCAGGTGTGAGTCACGGAAGTATTACGTTAATCGCAATTGGTGTACTTGTCTCGATTCCGATTATCCTGATCGGATCGGCATTTATTTTGAAGGCTTTGGAAAGATTCCCAATCATTGCTTACATTGGATCGGGAATTCTGGCTTGGACTGCTGGCGATATGATTGTGAAAGACAAAATCATTCAAAATTATATTTCTAGCACAGTTGGTCTGATTATTACCATCGTTTTAACGGTCGCTGTCATTCTGGCTGGGTGGTTGAAAAGTAGAAAAAGCAAAGAGGAAAAATCAGAAAAAGCTGTTGCCTAGTATTTGATCGTGTGAAAAGTGGTAAGTCCATAAAGAAGATACATGATAAGAGCGAGGTCATTGCGACTTTCGCTTTTCTTTATAAATAATGAAGAGTTGAAGGGAAGAACTTCTCATGAAGAAACGCATTTGGTTTAATCGTACTTTCTCTACAGCGTATCATTTTATTGATATGATTCGTACAAATCCGGACGGTATGGACTTTGAGTTTTATGTCACTCACCCAAAACGGTATAGCGTGATGCTGCAAAATGCTGATGTTGCAGAGATTGAACCAAGCTTGCCAATTCCAGAGTATATTGAATACTGCGTGCAGTTTTGTCAGAAGCATCAGATCGATATCTTTTTCCCGAATTATAGACTGGTGGAAATTGCAAAGCATATAGATCGGTTTGAACAAGTAGGCACATCTGTTCTAGTATGCAAAGATGCCGACTTATTAGAAACCGTATCAGACAAAGGAAAGCTCTTTCAAGCCTTGAGGGATACCCCGGGATTACACATACCTGATTATTTCATTGTCAACACAAGCGAGCAATTTAAGATTGCCTATGAGAAGCTAAGAGAAAAAGGACATAAGGTCTGCTTTAAACCTGCTAGTGGCGAAGGAGGAGCGGGCTTTCATATCATCGAAGAACACATGAATCCCCTAGACAAGCTGCTCGGATCAAGCAACCAAACGATCGCCATCGAAGAAGTTCTGAGCATCATAGGGGATCAAACCGTAGATGACATCATGGTCATGGAGTATTTGGATGATTGGGAATACAGTATTGATTGCCTGGCAACAGAAGAGGAGTTAATTGCGATCGTACCACGGAAAAAAGTAGAAGGACGAATTCGTTTGCTAGAGGATAATCAAGCACTTATAGATCTGGCAAAAGCAGTCCATGAACAGCTGCGACTTCCTTACCTTTTCAACGTTCAAGTAAAGTACAAAAATGGTGTGCCCAAATTATTAGAGATTAATCCGCGAGCGTCAGGCGGTTTGCATTCTTCATGCTTATCAGGTGTGAACTTCCCTTACCTTGCTGTGAAACTTCTACTGTCGGGGAAGGTTGAGGTAGCTGCACCAAAATTCGGGGTGTATGCGACTCATATTGAAAAAGAGATTGTATTACGACAATTGTTATAGAGAAAACTATCAAAGTGGAGAGTCAAAAAAATCAAGTTCCGTCCCATCCCTCAGTGGGGAACGTACCTTCGAAGGGAATGGGAGAACACAAATAAATTTGACCCGAACAAGATCGTAGACCGGGCAACATATGAGGCACCGATGCAGCAGCCAATGGGTATTCGACATGTGCTGATCAACGGGAAGATCATCGTGACAGATGGGCGTCTTACAAATGTGACTAGTGAACGGTAATTCGCAATCAGTTGTGAACATAATAAAAGCCGCTCGGGTATTATATTGACCCGGCGGCCTTTGTTTTTAGCTATGATAAATATCTAAAGCAGCTTGTACAGCCCGTCCTGCATGCACACGCGCTCCATGTCGGATGAGAACCGCTTCCAACGCCCCTAGCACATGCAAAATATTTTTCTTGCGGCAGCTGTAGCCCATTGTGCCAATCCGCCAGATTGTCCCTTTTAGCGGCCCAAAGGAACTGGCAATTTCAATATGAAAATCCTCGAGCAGCATAGCGCGGACTGACTCTCCGTCCAGTCCCTCTGGAATTTTGATGCAGGTCACAACGGGAAGCTTGCAAGCCGGATCGCCGTAGAGCTGCAATCCCATCGCCAATACACCAGCGACCAAGGCTTGTTCATGCAAGCGATGTCTGGCGAATCTCGCTGCCAGACCTTCCGTGAGGGCAATGCGCACTCCCTCGCGCAAGGCGTATAGCATCGTTGTCGCCTCCGTATGGTGGTTCAGCCGTGCAGGTCCCCAGTAATCCATGAGCTGGCTCAAGTCAAAATAGTTGCTGCGGATTGTTCGGGTTTGAGCAGATTTTGGAGTAGAGGGATCAGCGAGACCACGCTCGATCTTTTTCCGCTGGAGCAAGAGCGCTTCGACACGAGAATTAAACGTGATAGGAGCCATCCCAGAGGGGACAGACAAGCATTTTTGCGTGCCGCCAATACATGCGTCGATATACCAATCGTCTACCTTCACTTCTGTCCCGCCGATCGAAGCGACAGCATCGACGACAAATAGGACATCCATCCGGCGGCAAGCTTCTCCGATTTCCTTCAAAGGCTGAACGCATCCGGTGGATGTTTCGCCGTGAACCATTGCTACGATTTTGGGCTGAACTCGCTCGATTTCGGCAATGACGTCCTGCGGTTCAAAGACACTTCCCCAGCGCGTTTCCATCGTAATCACATCTGCTCCGTACCTTTCCGCAATCTCCGTGAGCAAGTGCCCGAAGCGTCCATAAATGGGCACAAGCACCCGATCGCCTGGTTCGATTATGCTACACAAAACGGCCTCAATGCCCGCCCGGGAAGTTCCGTCAATAGGGAATGCCCAATGATTGGATGTCTGAAACAATTTCCGAAGCATTTCCATTGTTTCGTTCATGATGTTCGTGAATTCTGGATCGAATTGTCCCAAAATGGGTGAACCCATTACGCGAAGAACACTAGGCTCGGCCTCGACGGGCCCTGGCGTCATGATCGTCCGTTGTGAAGTGGTCAGTTCTTTGTATGCACACATAAGCGCTCCCCCAGCTCTTTCTATATTAACGGCCGCTTTTCCGATTCATCACCGGAAAAAACGGCCATAGCACTACCTATCTTTTGTGCCCATCAAAAATCTATTTTGAAATTCAAGAACCCAGCTTTCCGCAGCGCCTCGTAGATGATGACGAGCGCTGGACCGAGTATCAGCCCGAAAAATCCCATCACCTGAAATCCAAGGAACAAGCTGACAAGAGCGGCAAGAGCGCTAATTCCCAGATTAGATGCGAGTACCTTTGGCTCAATAATGCGGCGGACGACCGTAATCACGAGGAAGATGACGATCAGGCCGATTGCCAAATAAGAGTTGCCCATCAAGAAGTTGTATATGGCCCATGGAACGAGGAACGAGCCTGCGCCCAATATGGGGAGAATATCGACGAAAACAATCATGAGCGAAATGACGGCTGCATACTTGACCTGCAAAATGAGCAATCCCAAAAAGGACAGCGTGAACGTCATCAGGCTCAAGATGATTTGGGCACGTAGAAATCCAACGGTGGCACGGTTCAACTGAGAGATAACCACCTCAACCTTTTCACGAGCAGACACCGTGAACATTCTCATGAAGCCCGCACGCAATTTCGGTAAATCGAGACTGATCAAAAACAAGGCAACCAAGTAAATAATCGTGGAGATCAAAAAGCCCGGAACGATGGCTGCCACACCGAGAATGCCTTTGGCAACCGTGGAGGCTGAAGTAAGCGCCCAGCTCTTGAGACCAGCGAAGACACTCTGGATTTCCGAGACGGTTTCGGCAGGTAGCGACTCATAGTAAGTTTCCCAGCTCATCAAATAGGATTCGACCAACTCGAAAATATGCTGCGAAAAAGCTGGTAATCGCTGAGCCAAATCAATTCCCTGAATCACGATCTGCGTACCGATCCAGTACAGCACGATTCCAAAAGAAATGAGGAACAGGAAAAAGGATGCGATTACCGCACTCATCCGGTTCATTCGTAGCCTTTTGATAAGAAACAAGACGAGCGGCTCAACCAGAATTGCTGTTAACAATGCTAGCAAAAAGGGAACGGAGTAAGGTAAAAGAAACAACCCGACTGCCAGAACCAGTAGCAGGATGATCATTTTCCGAATCGTCATGACTGCGCTCCATTCTTAATGAAAAATCGTTGAAAATTGATTCCCTTATTTTATCATTTTTCCAGAAGCGAACACAATGAGCCCAGTAATATCGCGATTCGATAGCGTATTATCAGAAAAAATAAAGAAATGAAAAGAATATAAAAAAGGGGAAAACACAAAAAGTCATGATATGATTCTCACCTATATACCACACAAGTTTGATGCGTGTAAGCATATCGACTTGAGAGTCACATCTTAATCTTTCATAGCGAGGTGTCAGAATGAAGCGGTTTGGATTAGCGATGCAGATTGTCGTCGGTCTCATTCTGGGTATCCTGGTGGGTGCTATTTTTTATGGCAACCCGGCAGTGGCGACCTATTTACAGCCTATCGGTGATATTTTTCTCCGATTGATTAAAATGATTGTCGTTCCGATCGTTGTTGCCACGCTTATTGTGGGCGTAGCAGGCGTAGGTGACATGAAGAAGCTGGGCAAAATCGGTGGTAAGACAATTCTGTATTTTGAAATCGTTACCACGATTGCCATTATCGTTGGTCTTTTGGCGGCGAACATTTTTCAACCAGGTGTCGGTGTGGATAGAACAGTTCTTACCAAAACCGATATCCACAAGTATGTAGACACGGCAGAAACGACACAAAGCCACGGCATGGTGGAAACATTCGTCAATATTGTGCCAACCAATGTGTTTGATTCACTGGCTCGTGGCGACATGTTAGCCATTATTTTCTTCTCCGTTCTGTTTGGACTTGGTGTAGCAGCAGCAGGAGAAAAAGGAAGGCCCGTTCTCAACTTCTTCAATGGGGTTGCAGACGCGATGTTCTGGGTTGTAAACACAATCATGCGTTTTGCTCCGTTTGGTGTTTTTGCACTGATTGGTGTTACCGTTTCCAAGTTTGGATTGTCATCGCTCATTCCATTGGGCAAACTGGTTATTTTGGTTCACTTTGCCATGTTGTTCTTCATTTTGGTGGTATTGGGCACCATTGCACGTATCAGCGGAGTCAA
Source organism: Brevibacillus sp. HB1.4B (assembly GCF_013284285.1). Classification (NCBI taxonomy): domain Bacteria; kingdom Bacillati; phylum Bacillota; class Bacilli; order Caryophanales; family Paenibacillaceae; genus Brevibacillus; species Brevibacillus sp. HB1.4B. Next base: position 16,888 of record NZ_JABSUT010000014.1, on the reverse strand, counting down.
AATCACTTCCATTCTGCGTGTACTGAAGGACGAGCTGTTGTTGGCTTACTCCACTTCCAGCTCCGAAACTGTACTGCCTAAAATTATGCAAAAAATGGAGAAGATGGGCTGTCCGAAGGCGATCACGTCTTTTGTTATTCCGACAGGCTACTCCTTTAACCTGGATGGTTCCACACTGTACCAAGCACTGGCTGCACTGTTCATTGCGCAAATGTATGGTATTCACATGCCAATTAGCACACAGATCACGCTGATGCTCGTACTGATGGTTACGTCCAAAGGGATCGCTGGTGTACCGGGAGTATCGTTCGTAGTACTGTTGGCTACGCTCGGCTCTGTAGGTCTCCCAGTAGAAGGTCTTGCTTTCATCGCCGGTGTAGACCGTTTGATGGATATGGCTCGTACAGTTGTTAACGTAGTAGGTAATGCGTTGGCAGCAATCGTGATCTCTCGTTGGGAAGGTCAGTTCGACAAAAAGAAAGCAGACGATTATGTTCAGGCAGTAAAAGCCGATCCGACTGCTGCTTAATATAAGCAACAAAAAGTCTTTAAGAAGCCTCCTGTCAGTGAATGAGCTGGCAGGGGGCTTTTTTGCATTTGGTTAAAAAAGTGGCTTTGGTGGTGGAAGAAGCGCATTTCCAGTCTACGCTTCGGCCTACGCCCCTCAAGGGGTATAAATGTCCGCTTCGTAATAAATGGCGGGAGCGCTTCAAACCTGACCCGCCATTTATTCCTACGCTGGGGCGGGCTCCAGAGGCACTTGGTCTGGAAATGCGCTTCTTCTACGTGTAGAGAGATAACAAATTTTTAGACTGATTAATAGAGTATGAGACTAGCAGTTTAGAACAATGAACCAAAAAAGGGGAATTGAATATTTTACCGAATATCGAACATTTGGGGGAAACTACTTAAAAGGGGTATTTTATTGAAGAACTATGAAATTAAGAGAGCGACCTTGAAGAAATTATCTTAGGTGGTCTCAAGGAGGAATACATGAATGATATATGCTGTTAGACATGGACAAACAGAATTAATATAGAGAAGGGAGATTACACCATGTCGGATGAGATCACAGTGCACCCCGTCACCTGGCCACCTGCCCCGATCAAGACCGAGCGGCTCGTGCTCCGCCAGTCCAAGGCCCGGGACCGTGCGGCGCTGATCGACCTCTTCGCCTCACCAGAGGTGGGCACCTACGTCGGCGGCTCCCGACCGCGTGACGAGCTCGAGCGCGCGCTGCCCGAAGTGCCCGGGCAACGCTTCGGCTTCTTCGTGGTCGAGCTCAATGGAACAACGATCGGAATGATCACGCTCGATCGGCGCGACCCGGAGCGTAAGGGTCACATCCGTCCAGAGGGCGGGGAGCCCGAGCTCGGCTACATGTTCCTACCGCAGGCGTGGGGACACGGGTACGCCACCGAGGCGTGCGCAGCGGCGCTCGACTGGTTCGCCGACGCGCATCCCGGCGAGCCGGTGGTGCTCTCCACCCAGACCGCCAACGAGGCCTCGATGCGTGTCGCGGTGAAGCTGGGGTTCACCGAGGTGGAGCGGTTCGAGGACTACGGCGCCGAACAGTGGCTCGGCGTATGGTACCCGGGCACGCCGTCCGATTGAGCTCATGCCCGACAGCGCGACGGCTCGCCGAGGCCACCGATCGGCCGTCTTGCCCTGATCGAATGGCTAGCGTGGAGCTGTCGCAAGGACAGATCCTATTTGATGTAATGAAGTGAATTACATTAATACAGATTCGTATATTGTTAGTTCGAACATACGAAAGCATACAATTATCGACTATACATATCAAAACGAAAATCACCGTTATAAAATGACAGCTTGTCATCCATCAGCACATCATTTGCCTTCTTTAGAAAGAGATGTTCAGATGGTTAGAGACGGTTTAGATTTATATACGATAGATACTTATTATGTGAAGAGCGAGGTTTATTTGATTTAAAAATTTACTTTTATACAGATGGTGAAACGGAATTAAAGAGAAGATTGAGCCGTGATATTGTTGAAAGAGGAACCGATATCAACTATTTAAAGCAGTCACATGAAGAACGTTGGATTCAGTACGAAGTGTTTATGCATCCGTACAGTCAGCGGTTTGATATTGATTTTAAATTATTCAGCTAACGGGATCGATAGTTAAAATGAGTCAGTCTAAAACTAATTTTCAAATATCTAGTGATATAGAAGACCGGAACTCCTTGTACCATAAGGGGTTCCGGTCTAATACTTTATTTTCACTGAACACAACGTAGCTTTTTTGATAACAACCTACTCTGATTTTATTAGTTGACACCAAAAACAGGAAAGAGTAATATGATACCAACAACTTGATAATAACAATTCGTTAATAACAAAAAACAACAACAATTCAGCAGCTAAAAGAGGCGATTGCATGAACGATAAACCTTATGTCAATAAACGAGGTCAAACCGAACGGGAGTACTTGGAGGCTTATGATGTCAGCCAATTCGAGCGGCCGTCTGTGACAGTCGATATGCTGGTATTCACCGTGATGGATGAGCTGGAGGAGAATTACCGCAAGCTCTCGCCCAAGTCGTTGAAAATATTGCTTGTGAAGCGTGGGGAGCATCCGTATATCGGCCAATGGGCGTTGCCAGGCGGGTTTGTTACACCTGGGGAGAGTCTGGAGGAGGCAGCCAGACGCGAGTTGCGTACGGAAACAAACGTAGACGACATTTACTTGGAGCAGCTCTACACCTGGGGAGATACGGGCAGAGATCCGCGGACATGGGTCATCAGCACGTCGTACATGGCCTTGGTAGATAGCTCGTCTTTACAGCTGCAAGCAGGGGATGATGCAGATGAAGCGGAGTGGTACCGCATCGAGGACAGGTGGCTGAAAGAAACGAAGACGGCGACATCGGACGGCTCCATTACTGAAAAATGGCTGGAGCTGCGCCTTGTGCACGAGAGTGAAGAGCTGTCTGCCACCATTAAGATCACCAAAACAGTAACGGGCCGTACCGTACGTGAGACCCGCGAAATTGTAGAGACGAACAACATTGCATTTGATCACGCCAAAATCATTCAATACGCACTGGAGCGATTGCGTAACAAGATTGAATACACGGACATCGCCTTTGCCTTAATGCCGGAGCTGTTCACGCTAAGCGATCTGCAACAGGTGTACGAGGTGGTTTTGGGACGTGAACTGTTGGCTGCGGCGTTTCGGAGGAAGGTAGCCGACAAAGTGCTGGAAACGAATCAATATCGAAAACACGCCGGGCACCGACCATCCAAGTATTTCCGCTTTAATCCGGAATGGATGGATCAGACGTAGCCCCGTACTAGGGAGGAAATCGCAATGAATCAGGGACACAATCGAAGCGTGCGCGTGCGAATCGCGCAAGAGACGCTGCAAATCATAGAGCAGGGCTATTACCTGAACAAAGCGGGAGAAAAGAAGAGCATTACGGAGGATCTAGCAGCTGCAATCAGCAAGTCGGTGCTGTATCGTCCAAATGATTTGGAAGCAGACACAGTGCAACTGCCATCGCATCAAACAACGGCTGCACAGCTGCGTGCCAAAGTCGAGGTTACCTCGGAATCCAGCCTGGATGCAGCCAAGCGCCTCGTCGTTCACGAGAAACGAGCAGATGCCGTATGCTTGAATTTTGCTTCCGCCAAAAATCCGGGCGGAGGATTCCTCGGGGGAAGCCAAGCGCAGGAAGAGAGCTTGGCGCGTTCCTCCGGGCTGTATCCTTGCATCGTGCAAATGCAGGAAATGTACACCTATCATCGCCAATTGAAAACCTGCTTTTATTCCAACTACATGATTTATTCACCGCTGGTCCCTGTGCTCCGCGACCAAAGCGACCAGCTTTTGCACGATCCATACCTCTTGTCTTTTGTTACGGCGCCTGCTGTGAATGCGGGGGTTGTTCGTGAGCGAGAGCCTGAAAATATCGCGAAGATTGGCCTTGTCATGAAGGAGCGCATCCGGAAAATTTTGCGGGCAGCAGCCATTCACAACCACCGGACGATCATTTTGGGAGCGTATGGCTGCGGAGTATTCCGCAACAAAGCGGAGGACGTAGCAGATTACTTTGCGACTGTTTTGATCGAGGAGCAGTATGCACAGCTTTTTGACCACATCGTTTTTGCCGTCTATGACAATTCTGCGCGCCAGGAAAACCTGCGAGCGTTCAAGGAGAGATTCGCATGAATGCGAAAAGCACCGGCTTTTTAGCAGACTGGAATTGGTTTGAAAAAATATGGCTCATCTCGTTTACACTCGTTACCCTCTACTTGTATTTCGCGCTGGATGATACATTAATCGGCTTGATCGCGTCTTTGACAGGGATGCTGAGTGTCGTGCTCGTCGCCAAAGGAAAGACGTGGAGTTACTACCCGGGTATCATCAATGTGGTTTTGTACGCATTCGTGGCGTATGGGCAAAAGTACTATGGTGAAGTAATGCTGAATCTTCTCTATTTTTTGCCGATGCAATTCATAGGTCTCTATCTGTGGCGCAAAAACCGCGTGTCCGAAGTCAAACAAAATGACGTCAAGATTACGATTTTGTCCAACCGAGCACGCATCTGGTGGACGATCTTGAGCATCATCACAACGATTGTCTACGGGTTTGTATTGAAGCAAATGGGCGGGGCCTTGCCTTTTGTCGATTCCTTGACGGCTGTTCTCTCCGTCATCGCGATGCTCTTTATGGTGAAGCGTTTGGTCGAGCAGTGGGTGGTCTGGATCATCATTGATTTGTTCACGATCTACATGTGGCTGGTAGCGTTTTTGAAGGACGGAAGTGATATCTCGATGCTGGTTATGTGGTCCGCTTATTTGGTAAATGCCATCTACGGCTTAATGAACTGGGTGAGACAGTACCGCAAGCAAAGGGAGGAGCAGACATGGGGGGCGTAGGCTTCATTGGCGGCAAATTTTTGCCACTGCATCAGGGACATGTATACGCGATTACACAGGCGGCCTGCCGCTGCGACGAACTGTACGTCGTTCTCTCGCATAGCTCGATTCGCGACCGAAAGCTGTGTGAGGAGGCAGGAATCAAGCCAATTCTCTATGAAGTGCGCTTGAGATGGCTGTCCACGCTGGTCAAGGACATGGAAAATGTCCGAGTGCTTGCTGTCGAGGATTGTGCGGATAGCGATGAGAACTACGAATGGGAGGCGGGAGCAGCGGACATCAAGCGCAAGATCGGGAAAAAAATCGATCTGGTCTTCAGCTCCGAGTCCGCCTACGATCCGATATTTCGCCGTTTATACCCGGAGGCATCGCACATCATTCTCGATGAATCACGCAGCCAAGTGCCGATCTCCGCTACCCAAATTCGCAACGAAGGTGTCTACACCCATTGGCAGCACATTCCTGCTGTTGTTCAGCCCTATTTCGTCAAAAAGGTAGTGGTGGTAGGCACAGAGAGCTGCGGGAAATCGATCTTGACCCGTTATCTAGCGAAAATCTACAACACCGTGTTTGTCGAGGAGTATGGACGTACAATCTGCGAAGAGGTCGGGGGCTGCGATACGATTTTGACACCGGAGTATTTTCCGCATATCGCGTACGGTCACAAAATGAAAGAGTACGAAGCGCTCCAGAAAGCCAACAAGCTCTTGTTCATCGATACCGAAGCGATTGTCACCCAGTTTTACTCCGAACTGTACACCGGGCAAACCTTCCCTATTCTCGACCAGATTGCCAAAGAGCAAGCGTACGATTTGTGGCTGTTCATGGAGCCAGATGTCGCGTGGGTAGATGATGGACTGCGTGTGCACGGAGAGGAGCAAGTGCGCCTGCACAATCATGAAAAGCTGCGCCAGATGCTGGATGAGCGGGGAATTACGTACGTGACACTGCGAGGAAATTATGCCGAGAGACTGCAAGGAGCTATGCAGCATGTCGATCAACTGTTGAAGACGACTTCTCAACGAGCTGGAATTGGGCTAGACTAAAGTCATCAAACGATTCTGACAGTAGAAGGGAGCCGTGCTGCATGCAGTCGTTCGTACAGCCGCTATCCCCCCTTAGCTTGAAGGAATGGGCAGTCGCCGTCAAAGCACTTGGAGAAGGTGAGCAGATCATCACGATCCGCAAGGGTGGATTATACGAAGAAACACGAGAATTCCGCTTGGAAAACAATCAATTTTATTTGTATCCGACCTATGAGCACCAGAAGCGCGACATGGTAAAGGCAGACTACCAACACCTTTTGGACGCGACCCTTGAAGGCTGGACAATGGATAAGAAGACGGTGACGATCGAATATTTTGCCGAAGTAACCGACGATGTAGAGTTGATGGACGAAGCCAAACTGCGTGCGCTATCGCCCTTCCATATCTGGACGGATAATTTTGCAGATGTGCGTTTGCATTGGAAGAAAAAACAGCCGTTGCACATTTTGTTCGTGCGGATGTATCGATTAGAGCAGCCGATAGAAATCCCGATTGACGTTGCTTATCAAGGCTGCAAATCTTGGCATGATCTATTGGTGGACATTCCGCGAGCTGCGTTTACCCCTGTGCTTTCCGACGAGGAGTTCGCAGCGAAAAAAGCTGCGATCATGACCATTCTGCAAAACTAACATTCCATTATGATCTTGCCTGGAGGGTTCTCATGAAAGCGATCTTGGTAACGGAATTAGGCGGGCCGGAAACGATGAAGTATACGGAAGTCGAGATGCCGACCATGTCACCTACACAGGTCCTGATCCGCGTCGAGATGACCAGTGTCAATTTTGCCGATATCAAATCCAGATATGGAAAAAAGGGAGCAGCCAAGCTACCGTTTATTCCGGGACTCGATGCGACTGGCGTGATCGAACAGGTAGGGGCAGAGGTGCAAAGTCTGAAGGTGGGACAACGAGTCATCGCATTTCCGGCCAAAGGATCTTACGCTGAGTATATTGTGGCGGATGAGAGCTTGACCTTTGTCCTGCCAGATCACATCAGCACGGAAACAGCAGCCGCTTGCCCAGTCGTGTCATTTACTTCGTATCAGCTGCTTGCGAAGGTTGCACGCATTGCCAAAGGGGAAACCGTACTGATTCACGCTGCGGCAGGCGGAATCGGGACGACGGCGATTCAATTAGCCAAGCTGCTTGGAGCAGGACGTGTCATCGGCACAGTTGGTAATGAAGCAAAGGCGGAACTTGCCTTGTCAGCCGGTGCCGACCATGTGATTTGCAATGATCGCGAAGATTTTGTGGAAAAGGTACGTGAGCTGACAGATGGTGCGGGAGCCGATGTCATTTTGGACTCGATTTCCGGAACGGTGAGCGAGCGTAGTCTCGAGTGTCTCGCATGGTACGGTCGACTCGTCCATTTCGGCAATGCCAGCGGCGAAATCGGTCAGATCAAGACCATCGACCTGCATGCCAGCTGCCGCTCTGTATTAGGCTTCAGCTTTGGTACGACACGTAAGCTGCGTCCAAACTTGTTGCAGGATACAGCAAAGCAAGTCTTGGAGTATTTGGCGAATGGCCAGCTCGACATCAAGATCGGTAAGCATTTTGCATTGGAAGACGCAGCGAGCGCCCATGCGTGGGTCGAGAGCAGGGCGAGCACGGGAAAAGTACTGCTGGATGTGCGCTCGTAATGATGTAGAGCCCTTGCTGACTCACAAGCAGGGGCTTTCTCTTTATCATTTTTGAGAGGTGAATGCTATGCAGTGAAGGGTGAAGATGGTGCAATCAACGGATTTATTTCCTATGTACTCGAAGATCAGGAATGTGAAATCATTTCCTTAGACAGCGTGATCGAAAACAAAGGAATCGGGACCGCCCTTCTCAATCGAGTAGAGCAGACCGCCAAAGAAAAAGGCTGCCACCTCATGAAGCTCGTCACCACCAACGATAACCTGCACGCCATGGGCTTTTATCAAAAAAGAGGCTATCAGCTTCACGAGCTGTACATCAATGCCGTGGACAAGGCCCGCCAAAGCAAACCAGAAATCCCCCTCATCGCAGACAACGGCATCCCCATCCGCGATGAAATCCTTTTTATTAAAAAAATCTCTTTCAAAAAAGAACCACAGAAGCAATAGCTGTCTGAAAAGCGCAGGTACATGTTTGGAAGGAGACCGCCCGAACGAAGTGAGGAAAAAGGCGACTGGAAAACATGTGCCTGCGCTTCCCCGCGACCACCGCAGAATGAAAGCCTCCGGCTTTATAAAAAGTTTGCCCCCACACAATTGTTGACATTCGTAACTGTACGAATTATTATTACAGTACTCTTCGCAAGGAGGCCGTCTGTGACGTGAATAGTGAATTTACCATAGCTGTTCACAGCTTGGCTTTGTTGGCTCATATCCCAGAGCATATGGCAAGCAGTGAGCTCATCGCAAAAAATGTATGTACGAATCCTGCCAGAATCCGCAAAATTATGAGCATTCTGCGTAAGAACGGGTTTGTGAAGACCAAAGAGGGAATTGGCGGCGGTTATATACTCGCATGCGACCCGAATGAGGTCACCTTGGCCGAGATTTATTGCTCGATCTCGAACGGTACGCTTAAGCCGCACTGGTGTTCGGGAGATCCGCAAGAAGCGTGTCAGGTTTCTGCGAATATGCACGGAGTCATGGATCAGATTTTTACCGAAGCAGAGATGTACTTCACGAAGTATTTGGAACAAATCACGATCCAGACCGTATTAGATAAGGTCCGTCAAGGATGTCAGGAGAGTTCGCAACAGTAACGTTACAAATTTTTAACATGGAAACTGTAATTATTTCCGTTACAATTAGGAGGTGCACGGGAATGAATCGAGATGAGTTATTGGAAGTCGGAGAATGGGTATTGGGCAAAACCAAATTCGGCGAGTTAGTACAAGGCTTCGTCGAAACAGATGATTCATTGCGAGGTACCGCGAAAGTTTATGTGGTTCAATGCGACAATGAAGAGACGATCGGCAAGCAGGTGGTGATTCCAAGACAGTGGATGGAACGCATTCCAGTAGGTTCTTTTGATGATGAAGAACACATGCATGATTTGATCGACCTCGCCCTCGCAACCAAAGATAGAGAGTGGTTTATAAACCTGACTGCCAAGGCAAGCAACATGAAAAAGACGTCAGGGAAAGAAGCCCGCCAAACAAGAAGCTCTTCCATTCGCAATCGCTTGGGAACTTCTGCTATTTGGGAGCAATAATTTTTCACTATACAGGAGGAGTACGGAGTATGTCTAACGTGAATCAGAACAGTTGGTTTGAAAAAGGAATGAGCTTTGCTGCGTACAAAGAAAGCATGAACGTCAACAAAGAAGAGCTGTCCCGCGTATACGATCAGCTCACATTTACAGACGAGGATCTTGCGTTCTTTGGTGATCTCTCCCAACGCAATTGGAAAGGGATCGTGCTGACCGCAGACTGGTGTGGGGATGCTTCCTTGTGCGTTCCTGTCATTCAGCGAATTGCCGAGGAAAGCAACATCGAATTGCGCTTTCTTATCCGCGACGAAAATCTGGAGTTGATGGATCAATACCTGACCAATGGCACAGCACGTGCGATCCCGATCTTTATCTTCCTCGACCAGGATGGCTACGAGGCAAGAGTTTGGGGCCCGCGCTCTCCAGAAGTGCAGGAAATGATTACGACTGCCCGTGCAGGATTGCCGGCTGCAGACGCTCCAGATTTTGAGGAAAAGCAAAAGGAGTTGTACCGCAACTTCAAGCAAAAGATATCTACAGACCCTGCCATTTGGCGCACGGTGATTGAAAGTGTGAAAGCGAAACTGCAAGGCTAAAGAGAAAAATCTATAGGATAGGAATGGATAAATGAATATGAGTAAACAAGAGAATAGTCAGCGATCGATTCTCTTCCTAATGATCAACATGTTTATCGCCATGCTGGGAATTGGCTTGATTATTCCAATTTTGCCCGAATTTCTTAAAGAGTTCGGCGCGGGTGGGGAGACAGCCGGATACTTGGTGGCGGCCTTTGGTGTGACCCAATTTCTGTTTTCTCCGATTGCGGGGGAATGGTCAGATAAGTACGGTCGAAAAATCATGATTGTATCGGGACTCGTCCTGTTTACGATCTCCAATCTGGTCTTTGCCTTAGCTGAACAGACTTGGGTGCTCTACCTTTCTCGTCTGATCGGCGGAATCGGGGCAGCAGCGATGATTCCGTCCATGCTGGCGTATGTAGCAGATATCACGACAGAGGATAAACGTGGAAAAGGACTGGGGATGCTCGGAGCTGCCATGTCGCTCGGATTTGTTATCGGGCCTGGTATTGGCGGGTTTTTGGCGGAGCTTGGCTTGCGTATGCCATTCTACATTTCTGCGGCAGTTGGTGCGGTAGCCACACTTGGTTCCATCTTTTTCTTGTCAGAATCACTTCCGAAGGAAAAGCAGCTCGCGGCACGAAAAGGCAAAGAGAAGCAGGAAAACATCTTCGTACAACTCGGCAAATCGTTTCAATCGTCGTACTTCATCATGCTGGTGCTGATCTTTACGATGACATTTGGCTTGGCGAACTTCGAAGTTATCTTCCCGCTGTTCGTCGATGCGAAGTTCGCTTATACTCCGCGTGATATTTCTATCATTATCACAGTGGGAGCACTTGCTGGTACGATTGTGCAGGGAGCGCTAATCGGCAAGCTCATTACTCGTTTTGGCGAGAAGAAGCTCATTAACGTGACGTTCTTCTTGTCTGCTGTATCGATGGTGCTGATGCTGTTGTCTGGTAACTTCTGGTATATGCTGATTATGACAGTTATCTTCTTTACCCTGACGTCGATTATGCGTCCGGCAATCAACACGCTGATTTCCAAGCGAGCAGGGGATGAACAGGGCTTCGTAGCAGGGATGAACAATGCTTATATGAGTCTGGGGAATATTTTCGGCCCAGCAGTGGCAGGTACGCTGTACGGGGTTCATTTGAACGCACCGTATTTGTTCGGCGCGATTATCCTGATTCTCAGCTTGTTCTTGTCGCAGGTGGAAAGCCGTCGCAGCGTGAAGCGCGTCGTGGCCTAACCCTTGACATTTTTTTGAAACCAGTGTAAAAAGTAAGGTAATAAACAAAACACCAACAAATTCATTGACGAGAAAGAGTAAGCTAATCCCCTTGTTCCCCAGAGAGTTGGCCCTAGCGCTGAAAGCCAACGTTCAAGACTTAGCCGAAAATCCTCTCCGAGAAGGAAAGCTGAAGCATTTGGAGTAAGCTGACCCGGAATCCCACCGTTACAAGGGACGCGTATGATGGTACGTAGTAGAGGTGCCGGAAAATCATGATTACATGAGCTTTTCGGAACAAGGGTGGTATCGCGAGATCAAATCTCGTCCCTTAGGGGGCGGGATTTTTTTGCGTTCTATGAACCTACACTTCTACGCAAACTACAGAAGAAGGAGTGTACATGATGAGGAAAGTAGACGTAAAAGAAAAAGCAAGGACACGAGAGTTACGTGTTCTGGATCAGTGGAGGAAAGACGATACATTCCGCAAGTCGATGGACAATCGGCTAGGTAAGCCTAATTTCGTTTTTTATGAAGGGCCTCCAACCGCTAACGGACAGCCGCATATCGGTCATGTGCTCGGACGGGTCATCAAGGATTTTATCGGACGCTACAAAACGATGTCTGGCTACCGCGTCGTCCGCAAAGCAGGCTGGGATACACACGGTCTTCCGGTAGAGCTCGGGGTGGAGAAGCGACTCGGCATTTCCGGCAAGCAGGAGATCGAAAACTACGGAGTGGCCAAGTTCATCGAGGAGTGCAAAAATAGCGTATTCGAGTACGAAAAACAATGGCGAGAGTTGACGGAAGGGATCGCTTATTGGACAGATATGGAGCATCCATATGTGACGTTGACCAACGACTACATCGAAAGCGTCTGGCACATCCTTTCAGAAATTCATAAAAAAGAACTGCTGTACAAAGGACATCGTGTCAGTCCGTATTGCCCGGATTGCCAGACGACGCTCAGCTCCCATGAAGTGGCACAAGGCTATGAAGACGTGAAGGATTTGAGTGCGACGGTCAAATTCAAAAGCAAGACAAGCGATGACATCTTTCTCGCGTGGACGACGACACCATGGACACTTCCAGCAAACGTGGCTTTGGCTGTTAACAAAGAGCTCGATTACGTGCGGGTCAAGTACAAGGATGAAGTGTACGTCGTAGCAAAAAATCTGGCGGAGAAAGTGTTCAAGGAAGGCTACGAGGTTTTGTCCACGCACAAAGGTGCAGAATTCGTAGGGACCCAGTATGAGCCACCTTTTGGCTATCTAAAGGTAAACCATGGGCATATTGTCGTCGATGCGGATTATGTCAGTGATACGAGCGGAACTGGGATCGTGCATACGGCACCAGCGCACGGGGAGGATGATTATCGCACGACCCGTCAGCATGGACTTGATTTCGTGAACGTCGTGAATTTGGCTGGCCGCTATACCGATCAAATCTCGGATTTCGCGGGTCGCTTCGTTAAGGACTGCGACGTCGATATCGTAAAAGACTTGTCGCATCGCGGTCTACTGTTTTCCAAGGAGCGCTACGAGCATAGCTATCCGTTTTGCTGGCGCTGCAAATCACCGCTGCTCTACTACGCGATGGAGAGCTGGTTCATCAAAACGACAGCGATTAAGGATCAGCTGATCGAAAACAATAGCAAGATCGAGTGGTATCCGGGCCACTTGCGCGAAGGGCGCTTTGGGAAATTCCTCGAAGAGCTTGTAGACTGGAATATCAGCCGTAATCGGTATTGGGGAACGCCGCTCAATCTATGGCTTTGTCAGGATTGTGGCTGCGAATATGCACCAGGCAGTGTAAAAGAGTTGCGTGAGAAATCTGTGCCACCACTCGAAGAGAATCTGGAGCTGCACAAGCCGTTTGTGGATGAGGTGAAGCTTCGCTGCTCCTGCGGCGGTACGATGGAGCGAACTCCTGAGGTCATTGATGTGTGGTTTGACAGTGGTTCGATGCCGTTTGCTCAGTACCATCATCCATTCGGCGACGAAAAGGTATTTCAGGAGCAATACCCTGCCGACATCATTTCGGAAGGAATCGATCAGACGCGGGGCTGGTTCTTCAGCTTGTTGGCGGTCTCCACACTCTATAACGGAAAAGCGCCTTACAAGGCGGTCATCTCTACCGGGCACGTTTTGGATGAACACGGCCAGAAGATGTCCAAAAGTAAAGGAAACGGAATCGATCCGTGGGAGGTTATCGAAGAATTCGGAGCAGATGCGTTCCGCTGGGCGCTTTTGTCTGACAGTGCGCCGTGGAGCAGCAAGCGGTTCTCCAAGCGGATTGTCGCCGAGGCGAAGTACAAAGTGATCGATACGATTCATAACACGCATGCTTTTTATTCGTTATACGCCTTGATCGATTCGTTCAAACCAGAAGAGCATCTGCCGCAAGCGCCTGTAAACGAATTGGATCGTTGGATACTTTCCCGCTTGAATACCACCCTGCAGCACGTGATCAAAGGTCTGGAAACCTACGATTTCATGAATCCGGCGGGGCATATCGAAGCATTCGTCGACGAGCTGAGCAACTGGTACATCCGTCGTTCGCGGGATCGTTTCTGGAGTAGTGGGATGACGCCTGACAAAGTGTCTGCTTACCAGACGCTGCGCGAAGTGCTACTGACGCTGGCGAAGATGATCGCACCATACGCTCCGCTGATCGCGGAAGATATGTATGGCAATCTGGGGGGAGAAGGCAGTGTTCATTTGACTGACTATCCGGTGGTGAACACAGAAGCAATCGACGAAACCCTTGAGCGGGACATGGAAACGGCTCGTCACATCGTGGAGCTGGCGCGAAATGTCCGCAACGAAACTGGACTCAAGACCAGACAGCCTCTGTCCGAGCTGATCGTATCGATGGAGCAGCCATTTAATCTCGAGCGTTTTGCTGGCATTATCCAAGACGAAATCAATGTCAAAGACATTCGAGTGGGGCAAAGCGACAGCAGCTTCGTGACGTATCATTTCAAGCTCAACCTGAAGGTAGCTGGGAAAAAATACGGCAAGCTCGTTGGGCCAATCCAAGGGTATTTAAAGGAATTGAACGATGCCGATGCAGAGAAAGCAGTGGACAATGGCTACTTGGATGTGGAGGTCGCAGGGGAGAGCGTGCGGCTTACGCTAGATGAGCTGCTCGTGGAAAAGCAAGGGAAGCAAGGCTTTGCTTCTGCATCTGGCTATCAGCTCCACGTGGCCTTGAATACGACACTCACAGAAGAGCTTGAGCAGGAAGGCTTGGTTCGTGAAGTCATCCGTGTTATTCAGGATGCACGCAAAAAGCTGGATTTGCCTATCGATAAACGAGTCCAGCTCGCACTGGATGTGGACGATGAGCTACGAGCCGCATTGGAGCGTTTTGATCATGTTTTGCGTGAGAGTGTACTCGTTTCGGGCGTGTCTTTTGCGAAAATAGCTGATAGGGAGATCGTTTCGTTCGGAGATAAAACATTTGGTTTGTACATTGGGTAACGAAGCGGTTAGATAAGCAACAGCTAGGGAGCATGATTGGTACACCGGTTCCCTAGCTGTTTTCTTCAGTCATGTAAGATCTCTGGGTCAAACCAAACGTCTTCATAATCGTCCGCAACTAAAATTCTCCAGCCCAAATATACCAACCAGTAGTGTCATGCTCCGGATGGATGCGAAGACCATTAAGAGGTAAAACACCCTCTCTTACATTCCTTAGCTTTCTATAGACACATCTTTTTCCAATGTTAATTCATGAAATGATTTCACACGTAGTTGTAAAAATGGGGTGAACAATAATGTACAAGCAGAAGCTAACAATCCAATGCCACCCGCAAATAAAGCGAACCGTAACCCCATTGCCCCCGCTATCATCCCTCCAATTAACGAACCAAGCGGTAAAGAACCCCACGAGATAAATCGAAATGTAGCATTCACGCGACCTTGCAGGGCATCGGGTACAATTACTTGACGTAAACTGATGGTACTAATGCTAAACATGGAGACACCTATTCCGAAAAGAAGCTGTCCGAGCATCATAATCAACGCAATACTTAATTCTGATCCTACTGCTAATGGAGCAAGCAAACCGCCACTTGCTGCGATCGTAGCGGAACCCACAATTGTTGGACCTACTCCAAAAAGACGTACAGCCCTTTGGGCAAGCAGAGAGCCAAATAGGTACCCTACTCCTAGCGTTCCATAAATGATGCCAAGAATGCTCGCACTGATTTTGAGTTCTTGCGATGCATATAGAACATAAATACTAAAAATAACATTCCAGGAAAGGTTAAAGACTGTTGAGCAGCGCACCACTCCCCACAGCAACGGTTTTGTGTAAACCGTATGCAGCCCTTCTTTAATTTCCAGCCACATGTTTTTTTGTTTTTTCGCATCTGTCACGACTGTCTCCAACTTGCGAATCCGGGCTATGTACACAGCGGATATAAAAAAGGATACCGACGTGAACAATATTGCAAAAGGAGCGGTGATTAACTGTTCCAGTCCACCTGATAAACCCGGCCCAGCAATTTGTGCAGTAGATTTACTTGTCTCTAGTTTGCTATTCCCATCAACAAGCTGCTCCTTGTTCACAATGGAAGGCAAAAAGGATGTATAGGCAACATCAAAAAAGACAGTACAGATACCCACTATGAAGGCTACCAAATATAGAACGGTCATATTCAAGAATCCAGTTAAGGCTGTCAGCGGCACAATGAGCAGTAATACACCCCTGAAAAAGTTAGCGGCGACAAGAATTGGTCGCCGGGGAAATCTGTCTATCCATACACCAGCGAGCAAACCGAAAATGATAAATGGCGCATACTCGGCAAAACCAAGCAACCCCATTTGCATGGGACTGGCCCCTAAATAGAGAGCTGCCACTAATGGCATTCCTAATAAGGCAACCTGAGTCCCAAACTGTGATGCAGTTTGCCCAATCCAGAGCCTGCGAAAATCTGTGTTAGTTAACAATCCTTCCACCTTGTTACTCATGTTCGTTCCCCCATTTTTCGTCACAACTAATTGCCATTTTTAGTATAGGGGAACTTACGTTTCAAGATCTTGCGTTTTCATTATCGCAAATGAACCTATATCAATTGCCCGCAAATTCTTCCATTATCCTACCGTTAACGTAGAAAAGGCAGCCGGTTAATTCGACTGCCTTTCCATATTGTTATTGAACTATCGACCCCGTTAGTTTAATCACAACTAGCATGTAGTGTTATATCTTATCCTCCTGATATGCCTGCCTTACCCGCTCAATCTGGGCGAGGTGGTCACGGACATGCCGGACGCGAAATTCCAGCAGCTCTTTGAACGTGAACCGCGCTCCATCCGGATATTGCCCGACGCGTTCAAGCTGCTCGGGAGTCAGATTTACCAGAAGCGGCAGCATGCTGGCCCGCAGCATTTGGAACAGGAGCAGATGCTGCTCGCAGTCCAACCGTTCATATCCTAGGTTATCCGCCCAGGCTTCCTGATCAAATGATAGTAGAAGCGGTTCTTCCTCCGCCAAGACTTTTCTCAGCCGATGTGTCGACAGGACTTCGCTATCGGTCACATGGATCACAATCTGATGGATGCTCCATTTGTCCTGTGCAGGTTGGAAACGCAGCTCTTCCTCAGACAATCCTTCGACGGCTTCTCGCAGCAGCGCATAGTCTTGGCTATACTCCTCGATCAACTTTTCCATCCGATCCTCTCCTTCATTATTATTTTTGTGGGAGGGTGCATTCGATAATAATTATTATTCTTCGTTATAGAACAAGTACCTTCTGGGTTTTAGCCAACAATAAGTCACCCTTAAGTGATTTCTTCGAAAAGTCCCAAAATGTTTATTCCACTATTGGGACTTTAGAGATTAAGCAAAACTGCCCGTTCGTATTATGAGGTCAGCCAGTTTTTACTGGTTGACCATTTTTAATATGGTTCTACGATTACGGTAGCT
>NZ_JABSUT010000013.1:0-179114 GCF_013284285.1 Brevibacillus sp. HB1.4B | reverse complement strand
AAAGCCTTGGCGGGTTTTTCTTGTCTCCATAGCAATGGATGAAGGATCTTTACGTTTTTACGCTTGTAAGCTTTCCTGCCTTTTTTCCTGAGCAAACGAAGCCCACGCAAAGCCAAAGCCGACGAGAACGAGTAGGCCGCCGACCCAGCTGATGTGGACAATACCTGCATGGTCTACGATCACTCCACCAAGTCCTGCACCCAGCGCCAGCCCTAGCTGAAAAACCGAGGTGTTCATACTAAGGGCCACCTGCGAAGAGTGAGGGGACAGCGTGATCAAATAATACTGCTGGGCGGGAACGGTGGTTTGCACGGCAGCTACCCAGAACATAACAGTGATGATTGCCCACGTGAACAGTTGCGAAGACAGCGGCAGAATGAGCAAGATGGCAGCATGGAGAAGCAAGCTGACATACAGCGTGGGGCGAATCCCCCATTTGTCGGTGGAGACGCCTCCGATCCGCGAGCCAGCCACACTAGCGAGTCCTGCCAAGAAAAGCGTGGTGCTTACCCAAGCAGTCGTCATGGCGGAGGTGCTCTGTAGAAGCGGAGTAATGTAGGTATAGACAGTGGAATACCCTGTGACAAAAAACAAAGAGATAAATAGCGCATGGATCACCCGTTTGTTGCGGAGTGCTGCCAACTGTTTGCGTAGCGGGACGGCCTTTTCTCCTTGCTGCTTTGGTAAATAGGCCAAGATGGCGAAGAAGGGAATGAATGTCAGGACGGCAATGAGCGCGAAAACAGGGCGCCATCCCCAGATGTCTCCCAGCATGGTGCCAAGTGGAACCCCAAGCACGAGCGAGAGGCTGAAGCCCATGAGGATGATCGCGATGGAGCTGCCTTTTTTCTCTGGGGAGGCCATGTTAGCCGCTTGCGCGAGAGCTACCACGGTGTAGATGCCTCCGCAAAGCCCCAGCAGAATGCGGGATACCATCAATAGGGAGAAGCTTGGGCTTATGGATGCGAGCAGGTTTGCCACTATGAAAGAAAACAGCGTCCAAAGGATGAGTTTTTTGCGTTCTACTCCCGCGGTGAGCGCAATCAAGACCGGAGCACCAAAGGCAAAGGCCAGGGAAAAGGCGGTCACTAACTGACCAGCGAGGGAGAGGGGGACATGGGTGCCATCTGCGATCATGCCGATGATTCCAGTCACGATTGACTCAGCCGTGCCAATCATGAATTCTCCCAAGGCCAGCAATAGGATTAAATATTTTTTGGACAAGGTGGTTCACTCCTTGAGCTAACAAAATGGATGTAGTGACATTTTACGAAACGATTTCTATAATTTACATACATGAACCAAGGTGTTTACGATAAATGGCTTTCTATATACAAGTTATTTGGCAGGAGACACTTATGGATTTGAAAGGGTGATCTGCGTGGACCAAGTCGATTACAAAATCATTAGCTTGTTGCACGAAAATTCGCGGATACCATTCGCGGAGCTGGGGAGAATCATCGGGATGACGCAGCCTGCTGTGAAGGAGCGGGTCCGCCGTCTGGAGGAGCAGGGAATCATTATGGGCTACCACGCGTCGATCTCTCAGGAAAAGCTGGGCAAGCACACGACTGCTTTTGTCATGTTCCGCACCAAGCAATGTGCGGCGTTCATCGATTTCTGCAAGCAATCGCCGGAAGTGACGGACATGTACCGGATCAGTGGGGAGTACAACTACATGCTGAAAGTGGTAACAAGGTCGACGGAGGAATTGGTTGCCTTCTCGGAACGCACCGGAGATTTCGGCTTCTCCTATACGTTGATCGTGCTAACGGCGCCATTTGAGCAAAAAATGATGCTGGAGGAAGAGAAAATCTTCTGATTGTGCATCTGGTCGAACAAAAAAGAGGCTCCGCCGTATCAGGGCGAAGCCTCTTTACTTTTGCGTATAGCGAAATTGCTATTTTTGCCGTACATACTGCTCGTCCTTCATGAACAGACGCCAGAAATAAATAAAACCGGGTACGAGAATCGCAAAGCCGACCATATAACAAATGAACAGAGCGTGGAACGTATCCGGATGTGTAAAGCTGGACTCAATCGTCACTTGGGGATAGACGATGTAGGGGAGTCGCGCTGCACCGTACGCATAGCTGGCGAGCAGGTATTGCGTTGTGGCGACAATGACCGCAATCCGCGGAAGATGGATGCCGAAGTATCGACGGTCTTGGGGCAGCAAGAGAGTGATATAACTAATGAAAAAACAGACCGCCGATGCAATAAGCCACGGTAAATAGTCGAGCATGCGGTCATACAGCCATTTTGCCTCCAGTTGCATCGTGAGCACGGTAACCAATGCTGCAAGCAACGTAATGGGCCCCAGAAACACCGCATCCCGGCGGTAGACGGTGAAGGCTTGCTTTTCACCTGCGACAAAGGAGTAGTCCGCGAGAAGCAGCGATGAGAGGAAGAGCGTACTGCTGACAGCAAGACCAATGAAAGAATAGACGTGCGCGCTGGTTAAAAACAGTCCCCAATCGAGATACTCCACACCATTGATCGTTCGAGACAACCCGCCTTGTGTCACAGGAAGTACGCTGATTAATAGAGCCGGCACCAATATCCCGGTAACGCCAGAGACGATGCTGAGCATCTTGTCATACTTGTAAATCAGATGCGAAAACACCATAAACGTACTGCGAATCAGCATCAATAACACCACGAGGCAACCGGGAACCAGCAGCAGGCTCCCCAATGTGTAGGTCGCGCCA
This sequence comes from Brevibacillus sp. HB1.4B, assembly GCF_013284285.1. Classification (NCBI taxonomy): domain Bacteria; kingdom Bacillati; phylum Bacillota; class Bacilli; order Caryophanales; family Paenibacillaceae; genus Brevibacillus; species Brevibacillus sp. HB1.4B. The sequence continues at coordinate 176,403 of NZ_JABSUT010000013.1, read as the reverse complement.
GGGAAAAAGGTGACGAGCGCGACAACTATTAACACGATAAAAACATTCACGACCTCCCAGGAGGGCGAGAGGTAGCGATTGGCGATTTGGGTGGCTTTGGTTTTTTCCCGATTCAAATAGATCATCGACCAAAATCCTGCACCGAAGTCGAAGGAGGCCGCGACGGAATAGATGACGACGAAAATCCAGAGCAGCGTAATGGCAATAATCGTGTCGGTCATGCCGTTCCTCCGTCCACTTTCGGCTGTTCTGGCGGATCGAGCTCCAAGGGGTGGCGGCCAAAATAGCTACGGAATACGAGCAGGGTGACGATCGCAAAAAATACGTACACCGAGAGGAAAATCCAGAACAGGGTAGAGATGCCTGCTGCTTGGGTAGCGGCATCTACTGTTTTCATTACACGATAAACCACCCACGGCTGGCGTCCTGTGCAGGCAAAAATCCAGCCGAATTCGATGCCTAACAAGGCGAGCGGTCCACTCGCGACAAATACCCAGAGAACCCACCGCGGAAACTGAGATCGTTTCAGGAGCTTCTTCCAAGCGAAGCCGATGAAACCAACAAAGATCAACAGGCTGCCGATGATGACCATCCCGTTAAACAGCGTATGGACGTAAAGTGGAGGCCACAGCTCCTGTGGAAAATCGTCCAGACCGACCACGACCTCGTCAAAGCGATTGGCTGCAAGGAAGCTGAGCGCCCATGGAATCTCGATGGCGTATTTGACTTCTTTTGTCTCGGGATCGGTAAAGCCACCAATCGCGAGTGGGGCGTATGCTTGTGTTTCAAACAGTCCTTCCGCAGCCGCCAGCTTTTCCGGCTGGTATTTATGCAAAAGCTGTGCGGATTCATGACCGTTCAAGGCGGTTAAAAGGGAAAAGGTGCCACCCACAATCAAGCCGGCCAAGAGTGCTTTTTGATGATACAAGTAAACCCGACTGCCTTTTTGGGCGCGCAGCATTTTCCACGCTGCTACACCAGCGACGATGAATGCCCCCGTCATATAAGCAGAGACAGTTACATGACCTGCCGTTACGATAAAGCTGGGATTGAAAAAAGCTTTCCACGGGTCCACGTCGACGATCTGCCCATCGACCATCCGGAACCCAGTTGGCGTGCCTTCAAAGGCGTGGACATTCGTAATCAGGATTGCGGAGGCCGTTGCACCAAGCAAAACCATGAACAAACTCAACAAACGCATGTTACGGGATAGGCGGTGAGCCGCGTAGACGTAGATGGACATAAATAAGGCTTCCACGAAGAAAGCGAATATTTCGATCTGAAACGGCAGCGAGATCACCCTGCCGACAATCTCCATGAACCCAGGCCATAACAGGGAAAGCTGGACCCCAGCAATCGTTCCGGACGGGATCGCGACACCTAGCAAGATCGCCTGGGCTTTTGTCCAGCGTTTGGCCATCATCTCGTAATCGCGGTCACGCGTCCGCCAAAAGAGGAGCTCTACCAGCAAGATCATGAGCGGGAGACCAACGCCCAAGGTCGCAAAAATAATGTGAAAGGCCATAGTCGTCCCGAATATGGCTCTGGTCATCACGATATCTTCCACGTTCAACGTCCTTTCTGATCAGCACCAAAAATTGTTAACGATTTCCTCGTTAATGTCCCATGAGGAGGCGGAGTTTATACGAAAAAGACCGTCACAAAAATGTGACGGTCGAGGATGACCAGTATCCAAGGGTGGCGGGCCTTAGAAGGTTTCCGCGAGTTTCGCTGCTTTTTCTACACCAGCTGCAGCGAGCTCAGCTGCTTTGTCCGGGAATTGGTGGTGGCCTTCTACGATTACTTCCGTTATATTGCTGACACCCCACATGCCTAACATGGCGCGAACGTATTTGTTTGCCATTTCCATGTCAGCCAAAGGGCCTTCGGAATAAACGCCACCGCGTGCGCTCAAGAGAGCCACTTTTTTGTCACCCATTAGACCAACTGATCCTTCTGGAGTGTACTTGAACATTTTACCTGGTTGGGAAAGGTAAGCAATGTAAGTTTGCAGAACAGCAGGAATTGTGAGGTTCCACAATGGGAAAGCGATAACAATTTTGTCTGCTTCTATAAACTGGTTCAAGTACTTGCTAATGAAGTCGACATCTTTTTGCTCTTCAGCAGTCATTTCGATACCTTTGCCTTCATTCAACATAACAGTGATCAAGTTATTTCCATAGTAAGGAAGGTTTTCCGCGAACAGATCTAACTCAGTAATTGTGTCATTTGGATGCGTTTGTCTATAGGTTTTCATAAAAGCTTCGTAAAGCTGAACACTTATAGCGTGCTCAACAGGACGATCATTTGCTTTGATAAAAAGTACGTTACTCATGAAAATTTCATCCTCTCTATTTTTGTCTATCAGCTTTGTATCAATGACGCGACGGTCCTTAGAAGGATTCCGCCAGTTTTGCTGCTTTTTCTACTCCAGCTGCAACAAGCTCAGTTGCTTTGTCTGAGAATTGGTGATGGCCTTCTACGATCACTTCCGTTATATCGCTAATACCCCAGTAGTTCAAAAGGGTCCGAACATATTTGTTTGCCATTTCCATGTCAGCCAAAGGGCCTTTGGAATAAACGCCACCGCGTGCGCTCAGCAGAGCCACTTTTTTGTCACCCATCAGACCAACTGAGCCTTCCGAAGTGTACTTGAACGCTCTGCCTGCTTGCGTGAGGTAAGCAAAGTAAGTTTGCAGAACAGCAGGAATTGTGAGGTTCCACAACGGAAATGCCATAACCACTTTGTCTGCTTTTTCAAACTGGTTCAAGTATTTGTTCACGAAGTCAGCATCTTTTTGCTCTTCAGCAGTCATTTCGATACCTTTGCCTGCTTTTCCCATAGCTGTGATCAATTCATTTCCATAGTAGGGAAGATTTTCAGCAAACAGATCCAACTCAGCGATTTCGTCATTCGGATGAGTTTCTTTGTACGTTTTCGCAAAAGCTTCGTACAACTGCAAACTTATAGCTTGCTCAACCGGGCGATTATTCGCCTTAATAAAAAGTACGGTACTCATAAAAATACTCATCTCCTATATTGTTTTGTTAGTTACTAACTTTTATTAATAAAATATTTGTTTTAAAGGTTATTACGTATCAGATCATTTGTCAATATTTTTTAACTAGCCGGAGTAGTGCATACCACTTTTTATACGAAAAAGACCGTCACAAAAATGTGACGGTCGGGCTTGATAATAAAATAAGGACGTTTGGAAGAATGGATTATTTACGATAGAGTGGATAATCAACCTCAGTTGGTACTTGAATCAACACCAGGCGGAGCGGAGCATCCGTTACTGCTTGGTAGATGGCTGTGTTGCCTTCCTCGGAGGAGAGAACGACAAAGTCACCTTTGGTTGCAACGGTTTGGTTCTCGCTGACAGTTGCTTTCTCTGCAACGCTCCCGTTTCCTTCCACTATGACGACTGCGTGAGCATAACCAGCCGGGAGTTCTTTTGCATACGATTTTCCAGCGGGAATCGTGATGTCGCTCATCAAGGAATCTGTGACCAACTGAATGGGCGCAGACGATCCGATGATGTGTTTCACTTTCACACCATCAACATCCTCAGACGGAAACTCCTCATGATCATACTGATGGTAAGTCGGAGGTTGCTTCGTCGTTTGTGCGAGATGCGGTTCAAACCAGATTTGAAACATTTCCGTATCCTTGCCAAGTTCTTCTGCATGGTACGCGCCAGACCCGGTTTGCATGATCTGCGCGCCGCCTGTCGACACCTCTTGAAGATTTCCGAGCGTGTCCCGATGTCCGACTGTCCCTGTGAGGACATACGACAAAATTTCAAAGCCGGAGTGAGGGTGCAGCGGAATTTCAAATGTCTTCAGTGATTTTGCCCATGCCCAGTAAAAAAGTGGTCCTACCCGTTTGACAACGGAGCCTTCATGAGGGAAGCCAATTGGTTTATTTTCTACGATTTCACCGTCGCCAAAATGTCCTTTTGCTTGCTCGTTCTGTGTGTAGACGCGGATTTCCATCTGATGTTCCTCCCTTAGTACGATTGCTGGCTTACGGGTTGTGAGGAGTCACCATTAAAACAAAACGTATGCGCCTGGACCGATCAACGCCACACCAATCACAACTGCGATTAACGTCAGGTTGTATTCGAATCCGTTTTGTGTGACCCAATATCCATTTTGACCGTGTACCTTCAGAATGGCAACCAGCATTGTGAAAGCAAGCAAAATAGAACTTGCCCAGATACCTACGCCTGCCGCAAACATCAGACCGCCAATGAGTTCAGAAAATCCAGCGACAAAGGCCATCGCTACGCCAGGTTTCACTCCAATAGACTCCAGCCAGCCGCCTGTTCCTTTCAAACCATAACCGCCAAACCAGCCAAACAGCTTCTGCGCACCATGACCTGCAAACGTCAAACCGATGACCAAACGAATCAATAACAATCCAGTATCCAACACTTTTCATCTCTCCTTAATTATTTTAAATTAGTATATCTTTAGTTTAAGATATTTGTCCAAAAAGGCTGGCGGGCCTTAGAAGGATTCCGCCAGTTTTGCTGCTTTTTCTACACCAGCTGCAACGATCTCAGCTGCTTTGTCTTGGAATTGGTTGTGACCTTCTACGATCACTTCCGTTACATTGCTGATGCCCCAGAAGCCCAGAACAGTGCGCATGTATTTGTTAGCCATTTCGATTTCAGCCATAGGGCCTTCGGAATAAACGCCACCGCGTGCGCTCAACAGAGCTACTTTTTTGTCGCCCATCAGACCAACTGGACCTTCAGCAGTGTATTTGAATGTTTTGCCTGCTTGGGAGAGGTAGTCTACATACGTGTGCAGAACTGCTGGAACCGCGAAGTTCCACATAGGGAATGCGATTACTACTTTGTCAGCATCAGCAAATTGGTTCAGGTATTTGTTTACCAGGTCAGCACCTTTTTGCTCTTCAGCAGTCAGTTCGATACCGTTTCCTGCTTTCCACATAGCAGTGAGCAAGTCATTGCCATAGTAAGGGAGGTTAGCTGCGAACAGATCCAATTCTGCGATTTCATCATTTGGATGTGTTTCTCTGTATGTTTTGGTGAAAGCTTCGTACAACTTTACACTTGTAGCCTGCTCAACTGGGCGATCGTTTGCTTTAATAAAAAGTACTTTACTCATGAAAATTTTATTCCCCTTCCATTTAGTAAGTCACTAACTTTTAATGTGTAAATCTTGATTTTAAGATTATTACGTTTAAGATCTTTTGTCAACACTTTTTTGAAACGATTGTGGTGGAGCGAGGGGACTGCTCATCTAATATGTAGCCTGAGCAGTGCGTCCCAACTTTTTTAGCAGTTCGATTGCTTGACGCTGTTCTTCTGGTGTGAGACCTTCCATCGCTTTCTCAATGGCGAGTTGATGAGGAGGGAAGATTTCGGACAAAAATTGGTGCCCTTTTTCCGTGAGCTCCGCATAAATGACGCGGCGGTCTGCCGAACAGGGTTTGCGAATGAGCAGTTGTTTCTTTTCTAGCTTATCTACAACGTAGGTGATGTTTCCGCTAGAGATTAATATTTTTTCGCCAATTTGCTGCAATGGTTGAGGACCTTTATGAAATAATACCTCTAGAACCCCGAATTCGGTTGGATTAAGTCCATGCTCGCGAATGTGACGATTGGAGTGAGCGGTAACCCAGTTGTATGACCTCGATAAAACTACAAAAAGATCGAGGGGATCATTTCGCAGTGGTTTGTCAGACATATGGACCCTCCTATTCATCGAAACTTCGATATCTTTAATTTAAGATAATCCTACCTCTCGTATTTACATTTGTCAAATTGAGATAAAAAATAAAATGAAAAACACGCCTGTACAAACAGTTGTCTTCGTGATAAACTTTTGTTTGTAAACAAGCTGTGAAAGCGAAACAGAAGAAAGGAGGATGACCGTGGAAAAAGACATGCAGATCCTTCATCATATCCGGCAAAATCCTTTTATCACGCAACAGGAGCTGGCTGATCTGATTGGCATCTCACGTTCAGCGGTAGCTGGCTACATTGCACAGTTGACCAAACGCGGGGAAATCAAAGGACGGGCTTATGTACTTCGTGATGAAGGAATGATTGCTTGTATCGGTGGGGCCAACCTGGACCGCAAAGCACGCGGCAAGCAACAGGTGCGTCTACAGTCATCCAATCCAGTAACGATTATGGAATCGTGTGGAGGGGTGGCACGGAATATCGCGGAGAACCTCGGTCGTCTTGGCTGCAATACGTCACTCATCACCAGCATTGGTGAGGACAAGGAAGGCGAATGGCTCTTGCAGGAGACGAAAAAGCACGGGGTACACATCAGCCAAGTGTGGAGACTGCCTACACAGCGGACAGGAACGTATACCGCTCTTCTCGATATTGATGGCGAGATGGTTGTTTCCTTGGCAAACATGGATATTTACGATGCTCTTACACCAGAGATGTTCGCGGAGAAGTGGTCGCACATTGCAGCAGCCCATGTGGTTTTCATCGATACAAACATTCCGGCGGACTGCTTGGCCTACATCATCGAACGTTGCCGGGAGGAAAACATCCTGCTCTTCGTTGACCCGGTCTCTTCCATTAAAGCTAAGAAGCTCCCACAGCAATTGGACGGAGTAGAAGCGATTTTGCCAAATCGCGAAGAAGCCGAGCTGATGGCTGGCATGAAGATCACGACGATCGAAGAATGCGCCGAGGCTTGCCGCAAGATCAGGGAACGAGGCGTCAAGCACGTCATCGTGACCTTGGGCGAAGAAGGAATTTACTATCAATCCGAGGACGTGGAGGAGCATATGTCTCCATACCCAACGGAAGTGGTAGATGTAACAGGTGCGGGAGATGCGTTCGCGTCGGGACTCTTGTATGGCATTGTAAACGGAGAGTCTTTCCAGAGAGCGTGCCGCCTTGGATTGGCAGCATCCGCTCTGACATTGCAAACAGAGCAGTCCGTATCTCCTCTATTAAAAGCAGAACAATTGGAACTGGCCGTAGAACAATTCGAAAAGGAGCGATAAGAGATGAAACAATATTTGACCTTTACTGAGGAAGTACGCCACGCACTGGAGAACAACCTGCCGGTAGTTGCGCTGGAGACGACGATTATTTCGCACGGTATGCCATATCCGCAAAACATTGAAATGGCAAAAGAAGTAGAGCAAATCATTCGCGACAACGGTGCCGTTCCAGCTACGATCGGGATCATGGACGGCAAAATCAAAATCGGTTTGACTGACAGCGAGCTGGAGGAGTTTGCGACGAACAAAAATGTAGCAAAAGTAAGCCGCCGCGACTTCGCTTACATTTTGGCTAGTGGTAAAATCGGTGCGACTACAGTAGCCGCTACCATGATCGCAGCTGAGATGGCTGGCATCCACATGTTTGCAACTGGCGGTATCGGCGGGGTACACCGTGAAGGTGAAATCACTTGGGACGTATCTGCTGACCTGACTGAGCTGGCGCAAACAGATGTAGCTGTAGTATGCGCAGGGGCGAAATCGATCCTCGATATCGGTCGCACACTCGAATATTTGGAAACGCAAGGTGTACCAGTTGTGGGCTACCGCACAGATGAATTCCCATCCTTCTTCGCTCGCGAAAGCGGATTTGGCGTAGACATGCGCATCGATACACCGGAAGAAGTTGGTAAGATGATGAACACCAAATGGGATCTGGGACTCAAAGGCGGTATGATTATCGCGAACCCAGTACCAGAATCTGATGCACTGAATCACCAGGAAATCGAGGCAGTGATCCAAAAAGCACTCGCAGAAGCAAAAGAAAACAACATTGCAGGTAAACAGGTAACGCCATTCATGCTCGATAAAGTGAAAAAGCTGACAGAAGGCAAGAGCTTGGCAACGAACATCGCGCTGGTGAAACACAATGCTGAAGTAGCTGCGAAAATCGCGGTAGCTTATCAGAAAGAAGCGAATCAAGGTAAATAAGAGAGAGCGAAGATCGAACAATTGCTCCCGGTTAATCCGGGGGCTTTTTTTGTTTTTTAGCGGCTGTAGTGGGGGAAGAAGCGCATTTCCGTCTACGCTTCGGCCTACGCCCCACAAGGGGTTGGACTGTCCTCTTCGGAATAAATGTCGGGAGCGCTTCAAAAGTAGAGTTTCGATGATGTATTCGCAGAGGTTGAAGCTGAAAACCCCCGCCATTTATTCCGAAGCTGGGTCGGGCTCCAGAGGCGCTAGGACTGGAAATGCGCTTCTTCCTGCGCAGCTGTGGTTAACATCTTGAAAGCTGTCTTAAGAGGGTTACTTAGAAGACTCTCTCCAATTCAAAAAATTATCTTGGTTGTAACTCCTCCGTACAAACTCGCATTATGGTTTAAAAGCGCGGCCAAAATCTTCGCTGTTAAGAAGTACTGCCATATGTTTGGAAGGAGACCGCCCGAACGCAGTGAGGAAAAAGGCGACTGGAAAACATGTGGCAGGGCTTCGTCCGGCACCAAGGATAGAGGACCAACCCCATCATTTTTCCCTGTGTTTTCAGCACGTAAAGCCCATTTAGAAAAAAATTGAAAAAAGTGCTTGATATACCCTGAGGGGGTATTGTATAGTAAGGGTGTGAACAGGAAACAACGTAAGGGAAACGATACGATAAAATATACCCCTTGAGGGTATTTGGAGGGATTAATATGAGTGCCAAAACAGCAGAGGCAACAGTCGCAATCTCAGGGATGACTTGCGCAGCTTGTGCACTGCGCATCGAAAAGGGCCTGGGAAAAATGGAGGGAGTGGAGACTGCCAACGTCAATCTGGCCTTGGAAAAATCCACAGTCGTGTTCGATCCATCGAAAACGAACATAGACGACATCCGCTCCAAAATTGAATCGCTCGGCTATGGTGTCGTCACTGACAAGGTGGAGCTAAACATCTCGGGAATGACATGTGCGGCTTGCTCCACACGGATCGAAAAAGGCTTGAACAAAACAGCTGGGGTTCTGAAGGCAAACGTGAACCTGGCGATGGAAACAGCCACTGTTGAGTACGATTCATCACAGGTAAGTGTGACGGACATTATTCAAAAGGTAGAAAAGCTAGGGTATCAGGCGGCTCGCAAGGAAGAAGGCAAAGAAGAAGAAAAAGTAGATCGTCGCCAGGAAGAAATCAAACGGCAGACCCGCAAGTTCTGGATTTCCGCGATTCTGTCGCTCCCGCTGCTCTGGTCGATGGTGAGCCACTTTTCCTTCACCTCGTTTATCTGGCTGCCTGAAATCTTGATGAATCCGTGGGTACAGCTCGCATTGGCAACACCGGTACAATTCATCATCGGAGCACAGTTTTACGTGGGAGCTTTCAAAGCCCTTCGCAACAAGAGTGCTAACATGGATGTGCTGGTTGCTCTCGGTACCTCAGCTGCTTATTTCTACAGTTTATGGGTCGCGATCAACTCCATCGGTGCTCATGGCGGCCATATGCTGGAGCTGTATTTTGAGACGAGTGCGGTACTGATCACGTTGATCGTCTTGGGTAAACTGTTTGAGATGAAAGCAAAGGGACGCTCTTCGGAAGCGATCCGCAAGCTGATGGGCTTGCAAGCAAAAATAGCAGTAGTCGTGCGGGATGGCGTCGAAATGACCATTCCTGTAGAAGAAGTGAGACTGGGCGACGTCGTTCACGTGAAGCCGGGCGACAAAGTACCTGTCGATGGCATCGTCATGGAAGGACAGTCCGCAGTGGATGAGTCCATGCTGACTGGTGAAAGTATTCCGGTGGATAAAGCCGCAGGCGATACCGTCATCGGCGCCACCTTGAACAAAAACGGCTTTTTGAAGGTCCAGGCAACCAAAGTCGGAAAAGAAACGGCTCTGGCGCAAATCATTAAAGTAGTGGAAGAAGCACAAGGAACAAAAGCACCGATTCAGCGCGTAGCTGACAGCATCTCGGGGATTTTTGTCCCAATCGTCGTAGGGATTGCCATTCTTACCTTCTTGATCTGGTACTTCTTCGTTATACCTGGCAATTTCGGTGAGGCTTTGGAAAAAGCAATTGCTGTACTCGTAATCGCTTGCCCGTGCGCCCTCGGTCTGGCAACACCGACCTCGATCATGGCGGGCTCTGGACGCGCAGCTGAGTTGGGTATCCTGTTCAAAGGCGGGGAGCATCTGGAGACTGCTCACCACCTGGATACGATCGTCCTCGATAAAACAGGGACTGTAACCAAAGGCGAGCCAGAACTGACAGACGTCATTACCATTGATATCGAAGAACAAGAGCTACTCTCTTTGGTCGGCGCCGCTGAGAAAAATTCCGAGCACCCATTGGCTCAAGCCATCGTTCGCGGAATTGCAGATAAAGGAATCACCTTGACGAATACAGATTCTTTTGAAGCCATTCCTGGTTTCGGTATCCAGGCAACCGTCGCTGGCAAAGAAGTACTCGTCGGTACCCGCCGCTTGCTGGAAAAACATCAAATTTCGTATCAAGCAGTGTCTGATACCATGCTGGCACTGGAGCGCTCCGGTAAAACGGCGATGCTCGCAGTCGTCGAAGGCAAGCTCGCTGGCTTGATTGCCGTAGCGGATACGATTAAACCGACCTCCAAGCAAGCTGTTCAACGCATGAAAGCAATGGGATTGACTGTGATCATGATGACCGGTGACAACCGTCAAACTGCTGAGGCCATTGCCCGTGAAGCAGGAATCGATCACGTCATCGCAGAAGTCCTGCCTGAAGGCAAGGCCGCAGAAGTGAAAAAACTGCAAGAACAAGGCAAAAAAGTTGCGATGGTCGGCGATGGTATCAACGATGCTCCTGCACTCGCTACCGCTGACGTCGGTATGGCAATCGGTACAGGTACAGATGTGGCTATGGAAGCAGCCGATATTACCTTGATGCGCGGCGAACTGACCAGTGTCGCAGACGCCATCGAGATGAGCAAACTCACCATCCGCAACATCAAGCAGAACCTGTTCTGGGCACTGGCCTACAACACCTTGGGCATCCCGATTGCCGCAATTGGCTTCCTCGCTCCATGGCTTGCCGGTGCTGCAATGGCCTTCAGCTCCGTATCCGTTGTACTCAACGCACTGAGACTGCAACGAGTGAAGCTGTAACAACAGTAACAAGCGGCTTTGTCCGCCTTACCTATACAACATAAAATGTAAGGAGAGATTGATCATGACAAATATCACATTGAACGTAGAAGGTATGTCTTGCAACAAATGTGTAGCGCGTATCGAGAATACATTGAAAGAACTGGGTGCAGAAGGCAAAGTGCACTTGGCTGATAAAAAGGTTGATGTTTCCTACAATGAGAGCACATTGACACTCGAAGCAGTAAAAGAAGCAATCGAAGACCAAGGCTACGACGTCGTTTAAGCATCGTGCTATTACTATCGAAAAAAGCTCCTGCCTGATTCCATGAGGCGGGAGCTTTTTGGCTGTTTTGCTTGGAGTAGCTGTAGGGGATGGGAAGAAGCCCATTTCCAGTCTACGCTTCGGCCTACGCCCCGCAAGGGGTTAGACTGTCCGCTCCGAAATGAATGTCGGGAGCGCTTCAAAAGTAGAGTTTCGAAGATGTATTCGCAGAGGTTGAAGCTGACAACCCCCGCCATTCATTTCTACGCTGAGTTGGGCTCCAGAGGCGCTAGGACTGGAAATGTTCTTCTTCCCAAGCGACTATTGTTTACATCTTGAAAGCAGCATTCAAGGGGGTGCTTCATTAAATGCATGTAGACTCCCAACAGCTCGTAGAGGAAACAGGAGAAATAAGCGAAGATCTTTGGACACACCTACCGAGGCGCAGTGAAAAAAAGAGAAACTGCCTTTAGCGTCCACCTCTGAGCCACATCCTGATGGACTACTTTGGACGCGGTTTCGCTTTTTTTCACGGAGCCGGGCACCGATGCTCCCTCGCAGGTGTTCCAAGAAGCTGAGCGTTTTCTCCTGTTTCCTCCCCACCCCACATGCGAGAGAGAATAACGCACGATTCCTTTAATCGAATGAGTAACCGAGAGCTAATCCAATCCGATTCATAAAGAAAGACAAAGTCCGGTTAAAACCGTGCTAAACGAACGTTCACAATAACTGGAAGCGAGCGTATAATCAAATCACAATCAAGCTTAATCAAGAAACAACACATACGGCCTAGTTCCGAGATTTTCGGAAGCGGGGGAACCAATCTTTTGGGGTTAATCCTGAGTGATCAGGAGGGATGAGGAAAAGTCTTCTCTGCCATCCTACCCGTCAGCTAACCTCGTCGGCCAAAGCAGGGAAGGTCATGGATGGATAAAGTCTAGGCATATAATACGCAACAAGGGGATTCCTTGCGGGCGTGTGATAGGCCGATGCAGGCTTTTTCTTTGGGACCTTTGTTCTGGAGAAAAAGGATGGATCGGCCTATTTTTTATGGAAATACCGATGAGCAGCTTACGCCATACAGACGTTATCGAAAAACGTGTGGATCGCTGGGAGGCAGTCGGTACGAGATAAACCGCTGACAATCGAAATCAGGAAGACAGAGTACAGGGAGTCCTGAAAAGGGATGCCAGGTATTACGTAAGCCTGCGGATTTTTTACACGAGTATAAATCAAGCGTGCCTGCTTGGTTTTGCTGGAGTGTGGAAACTTCGCAGGCTTTTTGCATTTACGAAAAAACGAAGGATGAGGGATACCATGCCCAAAATGAAGGTCCATCAACTGACAAAAGTGTTCGGCAAGCAGCCCGAGCTGGCCTTGAAGCTACTGGCAGAAGGACGTACGAAAGAACAAATTTACAAGCAAACGGGCCAGTCTATCGGGGTGAATCAGGTCAGCTTTGAAGTCGAGGAAGGTGAAATCTTCGTGATCATGGGCCTGTCCGGCAGCGGCAAGTCAACCTTAATCCGACTGTGTAATCGACTGATTGATCCAACGAGTGGAAGCATCGAGATCGACGGGGAAGAGATCGTGGACATGAAGGCATCGGCTTTGCGCGAGGTGAGGAGGAAGAAGCTCGGGATGGTTTTCCAAAACTTCGCCCTGTTTCCGCAGCGGACGGTACGAGAAAACGTCGAGTTCGGTTTGGAGATTCAACAAGTACCACCAGGACTCCGGCAAGAAAAAGCACGGGAAGCGCTTGCGCTCGTTGGATTAACCGAGTGGGAAAATGCGTACCCGGATCAATTGAGCGGAGGGATGCGCCAGCGAGTCGGATTGGCGCGGGCGTTGGCTAATAATCCAGATATTCTCTTGATGGACGAAGCGTTCAGTGCACTGGACCCGCTCATTCGAAAAGACATGCAGGATGAGCTACTGGAGCTTCAGATGACGATGAAAAAGACGATCCTGTTCATTACACATGACTTGCACGAGGCGTTGAGGCTGGGTGATCGGATTGCCTTTATGAAAGACGGACAGATCATTCAGATCGGCCGCCCGGAAGAAATCATGGCAGACCCAGCGGATGAATTCGTGCGGAAGTTCGTCGAGGATGCCGACCTGTCCAGAGTGCTCGTTGCTGAAAATGTGATGAAACGGGCAGAAGCAATCACGCCTGACAAAGGGGCGCGAGTGGCGCTGCAACTCATGATGGATAACGGTGTGTCCAGCTTGTACGTCGTGGACAAAAAGCGCACACTGCTCGGCTTGATTACGGCGTATGACGTATCACTCGCGATCGGTACGGGGGATTCACTGGAGACGATTATGAAAACCGACCTCCCTACTGTTTCACCTGACGCACGTCTGCACAGCTTGTTCCCGATGATGGCAGACCTGCACGTCCCGATTGCGGTAGTGGGCGAGCAGCAGCGTTTGTTGGGTGTCATCGTAAAAGGAGCGGTGCTAGGCGGGCTGGTAGGCAAAGTCAATGTCCAAGAACACCAGAGAGCAGAGGTGATGAGTGATGGACGTCGTGCCTAAGCTGCCGATTGGCGAATGGATGGAAGGGTTCGTGGAGGTGCTGGGCCAGTACAAAGGGGTATTGTTTGATCCAGTGTCTATCGTCATTTCTACGATGGTGACTTACTGTTCCACGGTTTTGGCAGAGATACCTTCGCTGATTCTCATCTTGCTGCTGGGGGCCGCTGCGTGGGTTTTTGCAGGGAGAGCGTCTATGGTCTTTACGGTTGTCGGACTTTCTCTCATTCACAACCTGGGGTACTGGGATGAAACGATGGAGACATTGGGACTCGTCCTCACTGCCACCATGATTTCGATCGCCATCGGGATTCCGGTGGGCATTCTTTGCGCGAGATACGATACGTTTCGCAATCTGGTCACGCCAATACTGGATTTGATGCAGACGATGCCAGCGTTTGTTTACTTGATTCCCGCGATCTTTTTCTTTGGCTTGGGTGAGGTGCCGGGAGTCATTGCCTCCGTTATTTTTGCTTTGCCGCCAATCGTGCGTCTCACGAACTTAGGCATACGTCAGGTGCCAGCGGAAATGGAGGAAGCAGCGGATGCCTTTGGCGCAACTGGGTGGCAAAAGCTCGTGAAAGTGCAACTGCCGTATGCGAAATCGACGATCTTGGCGGGAGTCAATCAGTGTATCATGCTCGCCCTGTCGATGGTGGTCATAGCGGCTATGATCGGGGCGAAAGGCTTGGGTGCAGACGTATATCGCGCCGTATCGCAAGTGGATATAGGAAGAGGATTCGAGGCGGGGCTATCCATCGTGATCATCGCTATCGTCTTGGATCGGCTTACTCAACATGCAGGAAAAAAGGAGAGAAACATATGATGAACAAAGCGGTTCCAGCTTTACTGGCAGTGATGATGGGAGCGACAGCTTGGCTCGCAGGCTGCTCCAGTCAAAACACAAACACACAAATACCGACAGCAACGGTAGTCGGTCCTATTCCTTCTGAGACGTCGGACAACGCGCTAGGAGAAAAGCTCGACTACAAAATCATCGGAATCGACGCAGGAGCAGGCTCGATGGTGAAGACAGAGGAAGTCATGAACTTGTATGGCTTGGATAAATGGCAGCTTGTTGAAGGCTCCGATGCAGCGATGACAGCAGCTTTGATCAAGGCGTACGAAGCGAAGGAACCGATTATCATTACGGGCTGGACGCCGCATTGGATGTTTAAAAAGATGGATTTGAAATATTTGGAGGACCCGAAGAACGGCTTTGGCGGAGCGGAACAAATCCATACCATCGTGCGCAAAGGGCTGAAAGAGGATCAGCCTGCTGCCTATCAATTTCTGGATAAGTTCTGGTGGGAGCCAGCCGATATGGAGTCAGTCATGGTCCAAATGATTGACGGAAAAGATCCGGAAGTGGCCGCTGCGGAATGGGTAAAAAACAACGAAGCCAAAGTAGCGAAATGGGTGGAGGGCATCCAGCCTGTCCAAAAAGAGAAGCTGACTCTCGCTTATGTAGCATGGGATTCCGAGATTGCCAGCTCGCACGTTGTAGAGCATGTGCTGGAGCAGAAGCTGGGGTATGAAGTCGAATTGAGTCAGGTGCAGACTGGACCGATGTGGGCAGGAGTGGCCATTGGGGATGTAGATGGGATGGTTGCGGCTTGGCTGCCGTCTACAGATACGAGCTATTTGAAAAAGTTTGGTGGGCAATTCGAGGATTTGGGTCCGAATCTCGACGGAACCAAAATAGGACTCGTGGTTCCTTCGTACATGAACATCTCGTCCATTGAGGATCTCCAATAAGGAAGGGAGGCGCTGCTATGAAGCATTATCTCGTAATGGGCAAGGGGGAAGCTTTCACTTCTTTTGTCCAGACACTAAGCTGTGACAGTTTGCCTGCTTTTTGGGGAAGGAATCCCGGTGCCTTTTCATTGACAGCGGGGCCTTGCGACAAGACGATTCAGCGTTTTTTGCCCATCTCATTTGACGAGTGCTACCGCGATCAGGAATCCTTGCTGCTCTACCATTCCGTCTACATCTTTCCCGATGAGTGGGCGGAGGGACGCGACTTCATTACACTGTTCAAGCAGCTTGGCACCTGCCGGATTTTTGTGATGACGCAGGAACATCGGAACGCGATGTTATACAAGGCGCTCGGGGCGAATCACGTCATTGTGAGCCAGCCCGGGTATAAAGGCTACGGCTGGTTGGCCGAACAGATGAGTGGGTAAGAGAGGAATAGAAAAGGCTCCGCCTGCAAATGAAGGCGGAGCCGCGCTTTGTAAAATTAGCCTAATATTTTTTCGAGGTCCTTGTCCAATACATAAACCTCGATCCGTTCACCCATTTTCGTGCTGATATCACTATGGCTGGATAGTACCTTGCAGCTTGTCAGCTTTTCTACGATTTCTTCCGATTCTTCGCTGTACATCTCACGGAGAACCTCGCGCATTTCTTTGACGATGCGGCGACCTTTATCGTGACTGGACAGATGCTTTTCTTCGACGGTGAGAACACCTTTAAATCTGACGATGACCATATCACCGACGATGTAGGTCTTCGCTTCCTGTGGACCTCGTCCAATCAGATCGCGCTGAAATTTTATGAATGCTTCGCTGATTTCGGCTTCCAGCTTTTTTTTGTTAGAGATGGCCAAACGCCATACCTCCCATAATTTATCATTGTGCCTAATATTACTCAGCCGTCTTGGGGCTGTCAACCTACGAAAAAAGAGGGGGGAGACATTCCTGTGGTGATCGTCTCCATTTTTGCTGTTGGTATTTTTCTCTATTTGATCTATGCGTTATTGCATGTGGAGGAGCTATGAAACAATTGATAGGAAAGGCTCTACTTGATAGTTTTCGCAAGCTGAACCCGTTGGTCATGAAATCGAATCCCGTGCTGTTTGTCGTAGAGCTCGGGACGGTTCTGATTTTGCTGATGCTGTTGTTTCCGAAGTATTTTGGTACGGAGGATCAGGTAGGGTGGAATACAGTCGTTTTTTCCGTTTTATTATTCACGGTGTTGTTCGCGAATTTTGCTGAGGCATTGGCAGAAGGACGCGGGAAAGCACAAGCAGATACATTGCGAAGGGCCAAGCGGGATACGGAAGCCAAGCGACTCAAAGCCGATGGCAGTGTGCAGGTGATTTCATCTGGCGAACTGCGTAAAGGTGATCACGTCTTGGTCGAAACAGGAGATATCATCCCAGGAGATGGTGACATTATCGATGGCTTGGCCTCCATTGATGAATCTGCGATCACGGGCGAGTCGGCTCCGGTCATCAAAAGGGCGGGCAGCGACCAGACGTCTGTAACGGGTGGGACACGTGTCATTAGTGACTCTATTATCGTGAAAATTACGACGAACCCCGGGGACTCTTTTTTGGATCGGATGATTATGCTCATTGAAGGGGCCAAGCGTCAAAAAGCACCGAATGAAATTGCCTTGAATACAGTTCTTATCGTCTTTACGCTTATTTTTTTGATTGTCGTCGTCACGCTGGTTCCGATTGCTTCGTATGTGGGTATCGAGCTGGATATCTCCGTCTTGGTCGTTTTGCTCGTTTGTCTCATTCCGACCACGATTGGCGGCTTGTTATCGGCCATTGGCATTGCGGGGATGGATCGTGTCACCCGCTTTGGTGTCATCGCGATGTCGGGTAAGGCAGTAGAAGCGGCTGGTGATGTCAACACGATCATTTTGGACAAGACAGGCACGATCACGTATGGTAACCGACTGGCGGCAGAATTCGTTCCTGTAGCGGGAGTCGACCAGAGGGAGCTGATGGAAGTCGCAGTGCTCACTTCGCTGTTCGATGATACGCCAGAGGGAAGCTCCGTCATGATGCTCGCCCAAGCAAATCAGGTTGTCTGCGATGTCAAAGCGTACGAAGGAGAGATTATCCCGTTTACTGCTGAGGAGCGCATGAGCGGTTTGAATTACAAAGGCGTCCACTATCGAAAAGGAGCAGTTAGCGCCATTAGTGCCTATGTCAGGGAGCGGGGGGGCATGGTGCCACCAGATCTTGAAGAAAAAAGCGCGCGAATCTCGCTGCAAGGTGGTACTCCACTCGCTGTATGCAAGGACAGTCAGGTTCTTGGCCTGATTTACTTGAAGGATACGGTGAAGCCCGGGATTCGTGAGCGTTTTGAAGAATTGCGGAAAATGGGCATTAGGACCGTCATGTGCACAGGCGACAATCCACTGACAGCGGCCACCATCGCCAAAGAAGCTGGGGTCGACGATTTTATCGCCGAGAGCAAGCCCGAGGACAAAATCAGAATCGTCCGGGAAGAGCAGGCACAAGGGAAAATGGTTGCGATGACCGGAGATGGCACGAATGATGCGCCAGCGCTGGCCCAAGCCGATGTAGGCATCGCGATGAACAGCGGGACAACGGCTGCGAAGGAAGCGGCCAACATGGTCGATCTCGATTCAGACCCGACGAAGATTTTGCAGGTCATTTCCATCGGGAAGCAGCTTCTCATGACCCGCGGCGCATTGACGACCTTTAGTATCGCGAACGACTTTTCCAAGTATTTTGCGATCATCCCTGCGATGCTGGTCGAGCAAGTACCCGAGATGCAGCTTTTGAACATCATGAACCTGCAGTCTCCGTCTAGTGCTGTTCTATCCGCACTTTTATTCAATGCGATTATTATCCCACTCTTAATCCCGCTGGCATTGCGGGGAGTGCGCTATGTGCCCATGAATGCGAACCAGCTTCTCGTCCGGAACTTGTTGATTTACGGCGTAGGAGGAATCATTTTTCCGTTCATCGGAATCAAGCTGATTGATATGGGACTGCAACTGTTCTGGTAACCAAACAGCTATGAATGACATACGGAGGTGTACTCACGTGAACGTATCGTTGCGTTCCAAAATCATGTGCGGCTTTGTCGCTACGGCCCTGCTAATCGGAGTGCTGGGGCAGCTCTATTACACAAAGCTGGTTGAAATCAATGCGCGCTATGATGCCAGTTTGGGACTTGGAGAAGAAGCAATCAGGCAAGTAGAAAAGAGTGTGCTTGAGGAGCTTTCCTACATTTATGTGACGAGTGTTGGGATGTTTGTTTTGATCATCGGATTGGGCTGGATCATCTCTGGAAAAATTAGCCGATCCATTCGTGTCATTGCCGATGCGACAGAAACAATGGCAGCAGGAGATTTGACAGGAGCAGAGATTCAGATCGCCACGCAGGATGAGGTGGGGCAGGTAGCCCAAGCGATTAACCAGATGGCGCGGAATTTACGCAATTTGATCGGGCAAATCAGTACGGGAGCGGATCATGTTGCGAATGCTTCTGAGGAGCTGGCGACGAATGCCTTGCAAGCAACGGAAAACAGCCGATCGGTTGTCGCAGCGATGCTAGAGCTGGTGGATGGCGCTGGGGAGCAAATGAAAGGCTCCGATCAAACCGTCGATTCGATGGAACACGTAGAAGAAGCTGTGAAACAAATGGAGGAGTACGCGCAGCATGTCTTCGGATCAGCCAAAAGTGCCTCTGCGGCGGCCGAAACAGGAATGGAAGTCATCTCAAACACCGTGCAGCAGATGGCAGACATTGCGGCTGCTTTTACCACAACAGAGAAAGCTGTGATGCAGCTGGGCACGCGATCAAGGGAGATTGAAGCGTGTGTGGCTATCATTAAGGCGATGGCGAATCAGACAAATCTTTTGGCGATCAATGCTGCGATTGAAGCGGCACGAGCGGGAGCGTCAGGCAAAGGCTTCGCCGTCGTAGCCGGTGAGGTGAGAAAGCTCGCAGATCAATCCAGGCAAGCGGCGGAGCAGATCGCTGACATGCTCGAACAGATGCGACAGGACGTTGCCCGGGCAGTAGGGTCTATCGAAGGAGGAAATACAGAGGTCGCTTCTGGCGTGACGGTCGTAAAGGAAGCAGGGGATGCGTTTGCAAAAATTAGTCTGGCGGTCCAGCAAGTATCCATGCACATGAACCAAGTCGCGACAGGTCTGGATCATACCGCGGGCAAAACGGTGACAGTGACAGCCCAAATGGGTCAGCTTGCACATATCGCGAAGGCGGCGTCTGAGCGGGCTGATCAAGTGGCACAAGCGGCCTATCAGCAAAACAGTGCGGTGGAGGCGTTTCGTGAGTGCCTTGATTCACTCAGCAAGCTGGCTCACCAGCAAAAAAGTTTGATTCGCAGATTCAAGACATAGGTGATGGGTATGGGACTATGGCTAGAGCAGCAACGGATCGAGAGGCAAAAACAAACGGCGCTAAAGCTGGCTGCTGCGGTTGCCGCGCTCATGCTTGTCATCGTCTTGTTGCTGCTCTTCTTGACGGAGGAAACGCGAGGAGGTGTATGGCTGGCTGGGTTAGTGCCTATCTTGATCATCACGGCTATCTGCTATCGCATGGCTCTGAGGTACGCCTGTGATACGCATCAGCTGGAACAAACGTATTGGGAGAACGAGGAAAGGAAGATTCACTCGATATTGGAGAGCATCAAAGACGGTTATTACGAATTGGACGAGCGAGGTCGGTTTCTCGCTGTGAATCCTGCACTCTCTGAAATACTTGGAGCACCTGCGCATGAGTTGCTGGGAGCAAGCTATCAGGAGTATGTGGGCAAGCAAGATGCCCTGAAGCTAAAGCACGCGTTTCGGTGGGTGTCGCATACCGGGACGCCTGTCCAGCAAATTGACTGGGCGTTTGTCCAGCGTGACGGTCAGAGGCGCTTAGTGGAGGGCTCCATTGTGAAAATTAGCGAAAAATCGGGCGGTGTCACCGGGCTGCACGGGATTATCCGCGACGTGACGGATCGCAGGCAGGCAGAGCAGACAATCAATCACATGGCGTACCACGATGCGCTGACTGATCTCCCGAACCGTCGACTTTTCGAGGCGGAGCTGACGATTGCGCTATCCCAGGCGAAGCAGCAAGGACAGATGATGGCAATCCTGTTTTTTGATTTGGATCGTTTTAAATACATCAACGACTCCTTGGGGCATTATTTCGGGGACTGCTTGCTCCAGTCACTCTCTCATCGATTAAAGGAAAATGTCGGCACGACAGGCATATTGGCTCGCATGGGCGGAGATGAGTTTACGATGATCTTCCCTGCGATTTCTGACGAGACAGAGGTGATTGCGTTGGCAGATCGGATCATTGCGTCCTTGCAATCGCCGCTTCAGGTGGAGGATCGGGAATGCATTGTCACGACAAGTATCGGGATCAGTATTTTCCCGAGAGATGGAGAGGATACGCAAACCCTCATGAAGCATGCAGATGCCGCCATGTACAGTGCCAAAGAAAAGGGCAGGAATCGGTACAACCTGTACTCGTCTACGATGAGCCTTCATGCGGCGGAACGGCTGGCAGTCGAGCAGGAGTTGCGCAAGGCGTTGGAGCGCAATGAGTTTTGCCTGCATTATCAGCCGCAGCTCGATTGCAAAACAAATCAGGTGGTCGGGGTGGAGGCACTGCTCAGGTGGCGGCATCCTGAATGGGGTATGGTCTCGCCAGCCGAATTTATCCCCTTGGCGGAAGAGACTGGCTTGATTGTGCCCATTGGGGAATGGGTGCTTCGAACGGCTTGTCAGCAAAACAAAGCATGGGCAGAAGCGGGCTATCCTTCCCTGCGCATAGCGGTGAATCTATCAGCCCGCCAATTTCAGCAGGAGAATTTGGTTGGCATGATCAAACAGGTGCTCCAAGAAACGCAGATGCAACCGCAATTTCTGGAGCTAGAGATTACAGAAAGTGCCGTCATGCAAAACGCCACGCGGTTCATTGGAATCCTGCATGAGCTGAAAAATCTGGGGATATGGCTGTCCATCGACGATTTTGGGACAGGCTACTCCTCGCTAAGCTACTTGCGCGATTTTCCCATTAACCGCTTAAAGATCGATCGGTCGTTTGTGAATGATATTACAGAAAACGAAGATGCCGTCATCGCCAAGTCGATCATTGCCATGGCGCACAGCTTGCAAATGAACGTACTGGCGGAGGGGGTGGAAAACGAAGTTCAGCTAACCTTTTTGCGTGAGCAGCAGTGTGATGAAATGCAGGGCTACTACTGTAGTAAGCCATTACCTGCGGAGCAATTGGAAGAATGGATGCAACAATCAGGCACGACTGCTCTTGCAGTATGGGGAAAATAAATGAAAAAAGGAGAGAAACGATGAAATATCATGATCGGATGAGGCCTGATAGGTTTAAATCGCTTACACGGATAAAGAACGCAAAAATCGTGTGAAAAAGACTGAAATAGGACATTAACATCCGATTATGCCGGACGTATAATGAGACTCGTAACCAACAATTGCAAATATGGCCAAATCCCGAGGCACTCGGGAACGGAGGACCCAATCAGTAGGGGTTAATCCCACGCATGAATCGTGGGAGGGATGAGAAACTCTTTCGCCATCCTACCCGTCAGCTAACTTCGTCGGCTAAAGCGAGGGAGGTCTAAAGACCGCCTGTTTGAGGAGGCCTTTTTGTTATCCATTGAGGGACGACAAGGGTTGACTCGAAACGTAATGCAGGTCTTTTCGTTTTGCTCAAAAACGGTCAATGACCGTTGTTACTTACAAGTAAATAACTGTTTTCGGAAAAAGGAAACGGGAGACAAAACGCAAAGAAGGCAACTTCAAGTCGGCTGGGCGTTAGGTAGACCAATGAGTACTTTTTCTCCGATACAAAGGATCGTTTTATTTGCCGCGGGATGCGGGCGACTTCGTTCGTCTGTCCATCTTCAGTTCGGTCAAATGCGGCGGTCTTTCGGGGAAATCGTAAGCATTGGTCTATTTTTTTCCCAAATGGCAGGTTTTTTCAAAAAAGGAAGCCTGTGCAGGGGGAAGCGAGAGAGACGAGTCGGCCAGACTTCACGGAATAGTTAGTACGGCAAAAAAGGAGGGACATTGCATGGACGTGGTTTCCATACTGCTCTTGGCGCTTTCATTCGGTGTATTTTTTGCACTCATCAAGTTTTGTGACGCCGTGGTAAGAGAACAGGGAGGGAAAGAGAAATGATCTGGTTGCTGCTGATTGTGGCAGGGCTTGCGATGTACCTGTGCCACGCATTGATTTACCCGGAAAAATACTAGGGGTTAGAATCATTCGTTTATTGGGAACCATTTTTTAGAGGGAGTAGGAGGAACTGTCGTGGACTTTTTACAAATAGCGTTGGTTTTGGTGGTGCTTTTCGTGCTCGCCATACCGATGGGAAAATATTTGGCACGCTCCTTTTCGCTGGAGACGACCCGATTGGACCGTGTTTTTGGCGGGGTGGAAAAAGCGATATACAAGCTGTCTGGCATTCGTGTAGCAGATATGACCTGGAAGCAGTACGCAATGGCTGTTCTGGTCAGCAACATTTCGATGGTAGCCATTGCCTATCTCTTGCTTCGTTTGCAAGGGATGCTGCCTGGAAACCCAAGTGGAATTACGGCAATGGAGCCGTTGCTTTCCTTTAACACGGCCATTAGCTTTTTGACGAATACGAATCTTCAGCATTACAGCGGGGAGAGCGGATTGTCGTACCTGTCGCAAATGCTGGTCATTATTTACCTGATGTTTACAACGCCAGCAACAGGGATCGCGGTCGTGATGGCCTTCATGCGCGGGCTGACAGGGCAGCGCAGCATCGGTAACTACTACGTAGACCTAGTACGTGCTCATACACGTGTGTTGATTCCGCTGGCGATTGTCGTGACATTGCTCTTGGTGTCCCAAGGCGTGCCGCAGACAATGGAGCCGACGGCAACAGCGACAACTATTAGCGGAACGGAGCAACAAATCGCTCGCGGTCCGGTCGCTTCACTCGTATCCATTAAGCATTTGGGAACAAACGGAGGCGGATTCTTCGGGGTAAACTCCGCGCATCCATTTGAAAACCCGACACCGCTAACAAACGTGATCGAAATTATGTCGATGTTTTTGATCCCAGCGTCACTGCCATTCACATTCGGCTTCATGGCGAAGAGCCGCAAGCAAGGCTGGGTTATTTTTGGAGCGATGTTCGCGATGTTCCTGGCGTTTCTGGTCACGGCGTATGCCAATGAAGTAAACGGTAACCCGGCGCTGGAACGGGCTGGCCTGTCACAAGTAATGGGCAGCATGGAAGGAAAAGAAGTCCGTTTTGGTATCGCACAAAGCGCCTTGTTCACTGCCGTGACAACAGCGGCAACGACAGGAACCGTGAACAACATGCACGATACACTGACGCCACTTGGCGGTTTGGTTCCGCTCGGTGAAATGATGCTCAACTGCGTATTCGGCGGAGATGGCGTCGGAACGATTAACATTTTGATGTATGCGATTTTGGCTGTATTCTTGGCGGGCTTGATGGTAGGGCGTACGCCTGAATTCCTCGGCCGCAAGATCGAAGGTAAAGAGATGAAGCTGATCGCCATCGCGATTCTCGTTCATCCCCTGATCATTTTGGCGCCAACCGCTATTGCATTGGCGACAGAAATGGGATCATCCGCAGTGTCGAACCCAGGCTTCCACGGCATTTCACAAGTGCTGTACGAGTACACTTCTTCGGCAGCCAACAACGGTTCCGGTTTTGAAGGATTGGGCGACAACACACCTTTCTGGAACATTTCTACGGGACTCGTCATGCTGTTCGGTCGATATGTTTCGATCATTACGATGCTGGCGGTAGCAGGCTCCTTGCTCGCAAAAACGCCGGTACCAGAAACGATGGGTACACTGCGCACAGACAATAGTGTATTCACGGTGATTTTGATTGCGACTGTGGTAATCGTAGGCGCACTGACATTCCTGCCTGTGCTTGCTCTTGGCCCAATCGCCGAGTGGCTCACGATCCGTTAATTAGAGGAAGTTCAAAAAGTCGACTTTTGATCACGATGTAATCGTGGAAGCAAATTCGGCATGGAAAGTAGCGTTCACCTTCGAAGTCCGGTGCTCATGTAGGTCCCCTACACTCCGCTCCTCCTTCTTCAGGTTCTCGCCACTTTCTCGGTGCTGAAAAGCCGACTTTTTGAACAAATATCCATACTAGAGGCAAAGGAGTAATTTTCCATGAGTAGAACGCGCACGGTTGCGCTTCCTAAAGATTTGTACCAGCGGGCCTTTGTCGAGTCTTTCAAAAAATTGGACCCGCGTGTGATGATGAAAAATCCTGTCATGTTCGTGGTAGAGATCGGATTCTTCATTACGCTCCTCCTGACGTTTGCACCCAATTTGTTTGGGGGGGCTTCGGACCCGTTTTTCAACGGCGTTGTCAGCTTTATCCTGTTCGTGACGATTTTGTTCGCCAACTTCGCAGAAGCCTTGGCAGAAGGGCGCGGCAAAGCACAGGCAGAGAGCTTGAAAAAAACGAAGCAGGACACGCAAGCAAAAAAAGTGGGGAAAGATGGACGCATTCAAGTCGTCAGTTCCACAGAACTGCGAAAAGGCGATCTGGTCATAGTGGAAGCAGGCGAGCTGATTCCATCCGACGGGGAAATCGTCGAGGGTGTCGCCTCTGTGGACGAATCTGCGATTACGGGTGAATCTGCTCCGGTCATTAAAGAAGCAGGTGGCGATTTCAGCTCCGTCACGGGAGGTACACGTGTCGTCAGTGACCGCATCCGCGTCCGCGTGACGACGGATCCCGGCGAATCGTTTTTGGATCGCATGATTTCGTTGGTAGAGGGCGCGAAGAGACAGAAGACCCCGAATGAAATCGCGTTGAATACGCTGTTGGTTAGCTTGACGTTGATTTTCCTGATCGTCTGCACGACCTTGCAGCCTATTGCGAACTATGTGAATGCAGCCATTCCAGTTGCAACACTGATTGCTTTGCTCGTTTGCTTGATTCCGACCACGATTGGCGGACTCTTGTCAGCGATTGGGATTGCGGGTATGGACCGGGTCACACAGTTTAACGTCATCGCCATGTCTGGTAAAGCCGTAGAGGCATCCGGTGACATCAACACGATTATTTTAGATAAAACGGGAACGATCACG
Organism: Brevibacillus sp. HB1.4B; assembly: GCF_013284285.1. Classification (NCBI taxonomy): domain Bacteria; kingdom Bacillati; phylum Bacillota; class Bacilli; order Caryophanales; family Paenibacillaceae; genus Brevibacillus; species Brevibacillus sp. HB1.4B. Next base: position 150,651 of record NZ_JABSUT010000013.1, on the reverse strand, counting down.
CATGGTAACCGGATGGCTGCTGAGTTTGTCACTGTAGGCGACAGCAAAAGCACAGAATTGAACCGTGTAGCTGCACAAAGCTCCATCCATGACGAAACACCGGAAGGACGCTCTGTTGTAGAGCTGGCGAAAAAACAAGGTCTGGCACCTGCTGAACTGGTATTGCCTGGTTCCGAGGGTGTGGAGTTCCGCGCAGAAACAAGAATGAGCGGGACGAATCTAGCAAGCGGCGTCCTCATTCGCAAAGGGGCAGTCGATGCCATCAAAAAATATGTAACAGAGCAAGGGGGCAACATCCCTGCTGACTTGGATGAAAAAGCAAACCGGATTGCGACGGCGGGCGGCACGCCATTGGCTGTAGCAGAAGGCAATACGATTCTCGGATTGATTTACTTGAAAGATACCGTAAAGCCAGGCATGCGCGAACGCTTTGAAGAGCTGCGCCGCATGGGAATTCGTACAGTCATGTGCACGGGGGATAACCCGCTGACAGCAGCGACGATTGCCCGCGAAGCAGGTGTGGACGATTTCGTAGCCGAAGCCAAGCCGGAAGATAAGATTGCACTGATCCGCAAAGAACAAGCGGCAGGCAAACTGGTCGCCATGACAGGTGACGGTACGAATGACGCGCCAGCTCTCGCACAAGCCGATGTCGGTTTGGCGATGAACACGGGTACGGTAGCAGCGAAGGAAGCAGCGAACATGGTCGATCTGGATTCTGACCCGACTAAGATCATCGAGGTTGTGGCGATTGGCAAGCAGCTTTTGATGACACGCGGTGCATTGACGACGTTCAGTATCGCCAATGACGTAGCGAAATACTTCGCGATCATTCCTGCGATGTTCATGCTGGCGATCCCACAAATGAGTGCGCTCAACATCATGGGTCTGGCTACACCGCAAAGTGCGATTCTGTCCGCGTTGATCTTCAATGCGATCATCATCCCGATCCTGATTCCGTTGGCGATGAAAGGCGTGAAATACACGCCAATGAGCGCGACAAAGCTGCTTAGCCGCAACCTGGTGATCTATGGCTTGGGAGGAATTATCGTTCCGTTCGTGGGCATCAAGCTGATTGACTTGATTTTGGTCGGATTGAATCTGGTGTAACTCATATTGAAAAAAGAAAGCTCAGGTGAACCGATATGATATTGAAAAATTTGCGTCTCAGCCTCGTTTTGCTGCTGATTTGCGGCATTGCCTACCCGCTGGCGATGACAGGGGTTGCACAGGTTATCATGCCTGCGCAAGCAAGTGGTAGTCTCATCACCGATGCGAGCGGCAAGGTGGTCGGCTCCGAGCTGATTGGGCAGACCTTCACCGATCCGAAGTACTTCTGGGGACGCATTTCTTCTATTGATAACAATGCGTCAGGCTCTGGCTCGAACAACTACGCGCCATCCAACCCGGCCCTGATCGAACGTACGCAAAAGGATATCGCCGCATTTCTAGCAGCGAATCCTGGCGTGAAGCAGGAAGACATTCCGGCTGATTTGCTGACCAATTCCGCTTCCGGTTTGGACCCGCATATCTCGCCAAAAGCTGCCCAGATACAAGTAGCGCGTGTAGCCAAGGCGCGCAATCTCGAACCGGTACAACTACAGGCACTGATTGAAGCCAATACAGACGGAAGAAGCTTGGGTGTTTTCGGGGAGCCGCGTGTCAATGTGGTGAAGCTGAATTTGGCCTTGGACGAATTGAAGAAGTAAAGATAGAAGGAGGGCTGCGAGATGGTAGAGCAGTTTCGGCGAAAGTCCCCGGAGGAAATCTTGCAGTCCATCTCCAGAATGCACCGGGGCAGGCTGAAAATCATTCTGGGGGCAGTCAGTGGTTCAGGGAAAACCTATCATCTGTTAATGGAAGGACAGACGCTTAAGAAAAAAGGGATTGATGTGGTTGTAGCTGGCTCAGGTGAGGCCACTCATCCCAAGCTGGCGCAAAAGCGGGAGGGCTTGGAGCAAATCCAGCCAATCATCTGGTATTCCCTCGGGGAAGCGAGACATGATCTGGACGTTGCAGCGATTATCGAACGAGATCCGGAAGTCGTGCTCGTAGACGGTTTGGCTCATCGCAATCGTCCAGATGCCCCGCGACCAACCAGCTTGGACGATGTTCAGTATTTGCTGAACCACAATATAAGTGTGATTGCGACGGTCAACATTTACGAGTTGGCCGGGATGAAAGAGATGGCAGAGCGACTGACGAAGGCAGAAGTGCGGATCGACCAGTGTGTCCCGGAAGATACGCTTGCCATGGCAGACGAGGTGAAGCTGCTTGACGTCACGCCAGAAGCCATTCTGAAACGGCTGCAAGAAGACGATCGCAACCCGACTCGAACCAAGCATCCGTTGTTTCGCAGAGACAATTTGCATATGCTGCGGGAACTCGCGCTGCGTTTTGTTGCTACGGGCGTAAACGAGGATTTGGAGGATTATCGGGAGAAGCACGGCATGGTGGGGGCTTCAGGAGCCACAGAGAAGGTGCTGGTTTCTGCCCAGTATCATTGGAACGGCTCGATATTGGTTCGGCGCGGACAACAGGTTGCCAAGAGACTCGGCGGAGAGCTCTTGGTCGTCTGTTTTCTCCCTTTATCTAAGAAGTTGACGAAGGAAGAAGCGACTTTTAAGAGATCCATCGGAAAGCTCGTGGACAAAGTCGGAGGTACCTTTGAAGAGCAGATGCTTGCACGTGAAAAAGACGTAGCAAACGAGCTCGTCGCTTATGCGATGGAGAATAATGTGACCCGAATCGTCATGGGGCAGTCCAAGCGTACGCGCTGGGAAGAGATATGGTATGGCTCCATCGTTCATAAGATTCTTCGGCAAACGAAAAATATCGATATCTTGATCGTGGCAGATCGTTCTGAGCGGGACGGTGAGCGCGTCATGCCGACCAAGCGAGAACAAGCGGTAACGGCCAATCCGTACCGACGCCTCTCCGATGAGGAGATGCAGGAGGAAATCGGGAAAATCAAGCGTGGGACGCTAAAAGTATATGTAGGAGCCGCACCTGGTGTCGGCAAGACGTACACAATGCTGAGAGAAGGAAACGAGCTCGCCGAAAATGGCATTGACGTGGTGATTGGGCTTTTGGAAACGCATGGACGAAAAGAAACCATTGAGCAGGTAGGGGGACTTCCTCTTATCCCGCGCAAGCGCATTCCATACAAAAACGTGACGCTTGAAGAAATGGACACGGACGAAATTATTCGGCGAAATCCGGAGGTCGTATTGGTAGATGAGCTGGCACATACGAATGTGCCGGGGAGTGCCTATGAGAAGCGATACCACGATGTCGAGAAGATTTTGGCTGCGGGTATTTCCGTCATATCCACGATGAATATTCAGCACCTCGAGAGCTTGAACGACAGCGTCGAGCAAATCACGGGAATCCGCGTGCGAGAGACGGTGCCGGACCATATTCTGCATCAGGCAGATGAGGTAGAGCTGATTGATATTTCACCGAAAGCACTGCGTCAGCGGATGCGGGAGGGCAATATTTACGCGATGGAAAAGGTGGAGCAGTCGCTGACCAACTTTTTCAAAACAGGGAATTTGATCGCATTAAGAGAGCTGGCCTTGCGTGAAGTGGCTGACGATGTCGATGAACGCTTGGAGGCGTGGGAGCGACGAACGTTGCGCGGGCCTTGGCGGCAGCAGGAAGTCATTTTTGTCTGTGTGAATTTGCGCGCAGACAGTGAACGATTGATTCGCCGAGGGTTCCGCATTGCCTATCGGCTGAAGGCGTCCTGGCATGTCGCTTACGTGCAGGATCATCCGTCGCTGACAGAAGAGGAAGAGACACAGCTGGCGAAGCTGAAAGCACTAACAGAGCGGCTCGGAGGTCGTTTCGAACGATACGAAGCCCCTTCCCGACGTAAGGTTTTCACCAAGCTGGTCTTGCATATGAACGAAAAAGGAACGACACAGGTCGTCATCGGGCAGTCGGCGCGGACTCGCTGGAAAGAAATTCTCGAGGGTTCGGTCATCCAGCGATTATTGCGGGAGGTCCGACACATGGATGTGCTGGTCGTGGCCGATCACGCACCCGATATGATGTGAGGGAGGTTAATGATGGGCACAGAAAAAGAAGGGCAATGGGACCAAAGCGTGGCAGACGCCTATAGCCGTTTGGAGTGCCTGATACTAGGGTCAACTAGGGAGGCAGATTTGTTTTCCAGGCTGATACGGGTCTACCTGGAGGAAGAAGAGGTGCGCATACGGCAAAAATTAAAGCGCAAATCCTCACAGCGAATCTCTCGCGTCATGCATGAGCGGGTGGGTGAGTTTTTGTCTGGGCAATTAGCCGGGCTTTCGTTTCAAGTGATTGACGGTCTGTTGTTTATGAAAAAAGACGAACAACTGGTAGGAGCACTCAAATGCATCCCTGATCTCGGCAGCTACGATACGCCGTCTTGGAATGCGACACTTGCCCGTTTTGCCAAACAGTATCAGAAGCGATTCAAGCTGGCGCCAGAGAAGCTATTGTTCGTTGTCTGCTCGCTCGCAAAAAGCTTGGATGCAGCCCATGCCAAGGCGTTGACCGGAATTGACGTGTGGTGTGGCGCGGCACTAACCACTCCAGCCTATCGGGATGCGTTGCAAGTGTATGTCAACAAATATGTAGAAGTCATGGACGCACTCCCGCAACCTGTAAACCAAGTGTATTTCTTAAGTGCAGATGTCCATCCGAATGCGCTTGCTTGCCAATTGCTACGCGGGGAAAAAGCATCCATGCCAGATCGTTGGTTACAGCCGTCTGTCAGTGATCTCATCCAATTATTGCAAACGAAGCTGTGATATACTTTTAGGGATGTTCATACGATGAATTTCCTTGGGAGGGACTGTTTATAAACGTAAAAGTAGCTGGTATCCCGCATTTCACAGGAGCATATGTCTCTGGTACAGAATTAGCTCCGGACGCGCTTCGTACAGCAGGATTGATCGAGCAGTTGCAGCAGCGTGGCTTGGATGTGCAGGATGTAGGTAATCTGCATCTTCCCGATGATTTGCCGCGCCATAATATTCCACCGGTTCGTAATTGGCCGGCTCCTCGTATGCTTTGGGATGTGCTACAAAAGGACGCGCAAGAGTGGCTCGATACAGACGACTTTGTCTTGATGCTCGGCGGCGATTGCAGTTTGGTCGTTGCAACGGCGCAGGCTCATCGGGCTATTCATCAAGAGAATGCGTATCTGCTGGTGCTTGACGGTCATCTGGATGCAGTAGTGCCATCGGCTTCCCGCTGTATTGGGGCGGCAGGGATGGGATTATGGTTTTTGCTTCAGGATCACGGACAATGGATCGAACCAAGCGGCTGGGATGCAGAGCGAATCCGCCTTGTCGGCTGTCAGCAGATGCCTGGAGAGACATTTGGCGTAGAGGTCATGACCTTGGCCCAGCTCACAGAAGGAAGCATCGTGGAACGAGTTTCTCATCTGCTCCAATCGATCCCGCCTGATGCGAAAATCCTCGTTCATTTCGACGTAGATATCATGCACAAAGACGCGATGGCGGCTGCCTATTCGCCAAGTGAGATTGGATTGTCCCTGTCGGAAGTGGAGGCATTGCTGGCAACTGTCTTACGAGATTCACGCGTGACAAGTATGGAAGTAACGGAATTCTCAGGGGCAAGGGATACCACAGGCGAGTATGCGCGGAGACTGGTAGAGTTGCTCGCCCGGGTACTAGCTGCACGTGTTTAAAGTACTCCCATCCATGAAATAAATTTGATAGCAAGTGAGCTCGGTAATCCTGATTCGTTCAGGCTGTCGGGCTCTTTTTTTGCGTGCTCCTCGTGAACCGAACGATTGTTTCTCGTGAATATAGAGTGAATCTAGGAAAACAAGGAGTGGAGCAGTTATGAAAAAGATGGCATTAAGTGTGGCAGCATTGGCAGTCGTTGTATCAACGGGAATCCTCGTGTCCCCGGCGCTTTTCACAAATAGTCAGGCAACAGTGGTGAATGCAGCACCGTCTGTGAATACTAGCTTGTTTGTCTCGCAAAAGGCTGGAGATCCTGGAATTTTGCAAGCCGCTCAAAATGGATTTGCCCAGCCGCTTGATCTGAAAGTGACCGATCAAGGCTTTACCTTGGAAGCAAAAGAGGTTCTAGCAGATCCGCTGCGCATCAGTATCATCGCCGGGGTAAAAGACAAAGACGGCAAGACAACAGATGTGTATTGGGATAATTTCCACGCCCCCACCCATGAATATCAAGAAATCACGATCAAGGATAAAGCGGGCAAGGTTTTACATAGCTCATCCCCTAATCAAGTGTCGTGGAAAACAAACCAGATAGGGGATTACATCCTGTTTGAACATGAGCTCAGAAGCTATTTTGACGATGGGAACAAGCTGCCGAACGAGCTGGTCGTAGAGTTCCACATGAAAAAGATGGGCAGTACCAAAGGCAACTGGCAGCTGTCGGTACCCGTGAACTTGAAAAAAGCAAAGGCTGCGACGAAAACAGTGGCTGTCAATCAGTCCTATACCTCTGCCCAAGGATTTCAGTTCGATTTGCGAGAGATTACCTTTGCACCGAGTGGAACAGAAGTGGTGATTGATTCGAATAACAAGGACTTCAGCTATCAGCTTGTCAATGAAAAGGGAGTCGTCCTTGGCGCATGGGACTCTGCAGTTGCTATCCATGATGAGAGCATTCAGAAAAACGTAATCAATACGATGAAATGGCGCGAGTCTGCTCCAGTGGAAAAAGGGCTGCGACAATTTCATTACTTCCACGACCTGAAAGAATCGAATGGTCTAACCTTTAAGCTGCAAGCTGTTTATACAGAGGAAGAGCCAGGATTCAGCGTAAAACTGGACCCTGCCAGTGTGGGAGCAAAACCAGTTACGGCAGAAAAGAATGGGACTCGCTTCACGTTTCACAAGGTATCTAAGGGAAGCAGAGAGGATCGCCACAACATCGAATTTGAGGGGACGCTAGCGGAAGGAGTTGTGGGGATCTTCCCGTTTGATACATGGTACGTGACGGACGAAAAGGGCAAAAAGTACAGTGCGGTATACCATGTCGAGGAATCCGCCAATCAAAATGGAAGGATGAAAGTAAGCGGGAATTTGGAAATCGAGGAGATGAAATCCTTGCCGAAGCAAATGACGATCACCTTTGACAGTATGTTGAAGGAGCATCGCGATGTGAACGTTGAAGTACCTCTTTTGACAGGAAAATAAGATTTTTTTAAAAACAGGAGAAAGGATTTTCCAGCAAATTCGTATTAGTGGTGAATCACCCAAAACGGAAGCTGCGCAGCATTCCCCTAGGCTGATCGGTTATAGATGGAGGAGTAGTAAAAATGCCGGACGATCGGGAATTGATCGAGCAAATCCTGGCTGGCCATCATCAGTTGTACAGTCAGATTATCGACAGGTACAAGGGTAAGATCGTTACTTACTTGTACAAAATGATCGGTAACATGCCGGATGCACAGGATTTGGCTCAAGACGTGTTTACCAAAACCTTTTACCAATTGAAAGACTATCGGCCTGAGCACAAGTTTTCTTCATGGCTGTATCGAATCGCGAGCAATCACTGTCTCGATGAAATGAGAAGACGCAAAAGGACAGAGCAGACGGCAATCGTGGAGGAACAGATCATTGATCCAGAGACACCAGAGACCGCCCTGTTAAAAAAGGAACGGGACGCCCATCTGGAACGAAGTATCATGCAACTGGATGAGGAGTATCGCGAGGTATTTGTCCTGCACTACTTGCAGCGTCTGTCGTATCGGGAAATCAGCAAGCGATTGTCTCTTACGGAGAGCGCTGTTCAAATGCGCTTGTTCCGTGCCCGTAAAGAGCTGAAGAAAAGCCTGACGAAAACAATGGGAGGGGGAGATGTTTATGACATGCTTCATGTTTAATCAATGGAAGCTCTATGAAAATGGCGAGCTCTCCCCTTCCGAAAGCAAAGGATTAGAGCAGCACGCAGAACAATGCCCACAATGCCAAAGAAAGCTGCAAGAGTGGGTAGATCACATGCTGGAAGAGGAATTTTCCACCTATCCGGAAGTTCCTGTACCCGATACGTTTACGAACGAGGTCATGAGTAAACTGTTCGAAGCGATTCCCACACGTACGGCACGGAAGCACTCCTCCCGAACCAGAAGACAAAGGGGCTGGGATATTGTGAAGAAGACAGGATTGGTAGTAGCAGGACTTACGGCGTTAGTAGTGACAGGAACCGTTGTATCACCGACGTTTGCGAATTATGTGAATAGCTTGTTCCAGATTGAAAAGGATGCGGATAGTGGCATGAAAAATGCCGTCCATAAAGGCCTTGTCCAAAAGCTGGAGCAAAAGGTAACGGATCAAGGAATTACTTTCGAAGCAAAAGAGCTGATGGCTGACTCGATGCGGATTGCGGTCATCTATGATGTGTACGACCAGTCCGGCAAACAGATTGATGAAGAAGACCATATTATGGAGGTTCAATTGATTGATTCAACCGGAAAGGATTGGTTGGAAAAGGTCGGAAAGAGGGATCGAGAAAGTAAGCATGGACAGTTTTTCATCACAGAGCTTCTTTTGAACAATATTTTTGAATCTGTTGAGGCTACTCCGGACCAACTGACTTTACAATTAAAACAGGTAGAACTCGAAGAAAAACCAGGAAAATGGGCATTGGAAATTCCCATTGATATGAAGAAAGCCAAGGAAGCGACCAAAACAGTTGCTTTCAAGGATACCGTATTTCGATCACCACTGGGACTCAATATTGAAATGAAAAAAGTCGAATTTTCCCCAAGTGCTACGCGGGTCATGCTAGATACAACCATCCCAGAATCAGCTTATGTAGAGAGTCAACGGACAGTGATTCAATACGATAAGGATCATCCGAAAGGCATTAATACCACGCAAAAAAGACGTGAACCTGCTTTTTCGGGAGAGGGTATTGCGTACGAAGTTACCAACGAAAAAGGTGAGGTTGTAGCAGCTTGGGATATGAACTTATTGGATGAAGGACTTAGGGAAGTAAAAAATATACTTCCGGTATCTGGAACTTTCGGCAAAGAAGAAGGCGATGTTATGAAGTGGTGGCATACATTTGCCCCGATACAGGGTGAACAAAAATTAAAGCTTCAGCTCAAAAAAATATACGAGCAAAAACTGGCTTCGTCTAAATTCGATCTGGTTCCAACAGAACGAAACAAGAAAGCAGCCACATTCAAGGATGAGTCAGGCAGTACCTTTACGTTTTCTTCTTTTGCATGGGAGCCCGGTAAAGACGTGGAACCAGGTAAAGCTGTGGTGACAGTAGAGGGTACGTTAGGAAAAGACGTAGTCGAAACCAACTTTTGGTCTGCAAAGGATGAACATGGGAGCTCCTACCAAGCGGACTTGGATGCAGAATACAATAGAGACAAAGACGGACGCGTACACTTCAAAGGCACGTTGGAGATTCCGCGCATGGAGCAACAACCGAAAAATCTCTCTGTATCTTTTACTGAATATACGGTGGAACACGACGTGAATTGGGAAGTACCGATTGAAATCAAATAGATGAAAGACAGACAGGGGAAGAGGGCTGACAGAGGCCTCTTCTTTTTTTATTTGAATAACTGATTCTAGAATCTTTTAAAAGTAGAGAAAGGTTTTCCTATTTATACCGTATTAGCTTATGATTCAACCAAAACGGAAGCTGCGCAGCATTCCCCGCTGGCTTGATCTGTGATAGATGGAGGAGTAGCAAAATGCCGGACGATCAGGAACTAATCGAGCAAATCCTGGCTGGCGATCATGAGCAGTACAGACAAATTGTCGACAGATACAAGGGCAAGATTGTCGGCTATTTGTACAGGATGATCGGCAACATGCAAGACGCACAGGATTTGGCTCAAGACGTGTTTATCAAAACCTTTTATCGTTTGCACGACTATCGGCCTGAGTATAGGTTTTCTTCATGGCTGTATCGAATTGCGAGCAATCATTGTTTCGATGAAATGCGAAAACGCAAACGAACAGAGCAGGTAGAAATCGATGAGGAGCAGCTAATTGACCCAGACACGCCTGAGACGACTTTGTTGAAAAAGGAGCGGGACGCCGAACTGGAGCGCAGCATCATGCTGCTGGATGAGGAGTATCGGGAGGTATTCGTCCTGTTTTACCTACAGCGACTGTCGTATCGGGAAATCAGCGAGCGACTGTCCTACTCGGAGAGCTCCGTTCAGATGCGTTTATTCCGCGCCCGCAAAAAGATGAAGGACAGCTTGACGAAAACGATGGGAGGGGGAGCTATTTATGAAATGCTTCATGTTTAATCAATGGAAGCTATACGTAAACGATGAGCTTGCCCCTGCCGAGAGCAAAGGATTGGAGCAACATGTGGAAAATTGTCCACAATGCCAGAAGAACCTGCAAGAATGGGGAGAAGGCATGCAGGATGAGGATTTTTCCGCCGTTTTGGAGGCTCCTGTACCCGATACGTTTACAGATGAGGTCATGGATAAGCTGTCTGATGCAGTTCCTGCACGTTTTAGGAGAAAGTGCTCCTCCCGAACCAGAAGACAAAGGGGTTGGGATATTGTGAAGAAGACGGGATTGGTAGTAGCAGGACTTACGGCATTGGTGGTAACAGGAACCGTTGTATCACCGACATTTGCGAATTATGTGAATAGCTTGTTCCAGATTGAGAAGGATGCGGATAGCGGTATGATAAACGCCGTCCATAAAGGTCTTGTTCAAAAGCTGGAGCAAAAGGCAACCGATCAAGGAATTACTGTCGAGTTAAAAGAGCTGTTGGCTGACTCGATGAGGATCGCAGTCATCTATGATGTATATGACCAGAGCGGCAAGAAGATAGAAAACCATATTTTGAATGCGAAGCTGATGGATCAGAACGGGAAGAATTGGTTCGAGGATGATGAAGGAGATAATTGGGGAAGTCATGGAGAGTTTTTCATCACAGAGCGATATTTGAATGAAATCTTCGAATCATCTGAGGCTATTCCCGACAAACTGACCTTACATTTAGAACAGACAGAAATCGCAGGTAAGACAGGAAAATGGTCATTGGAAATTCCGATCGATATGAAGAAAGCCAAGGAAGCGACGAAAACGGTTGCCTTCAAGGATACTGTTTTTAAATCGCCGCAAGGGCTCGGGATTGAGCTGAAAAATATCGAATTTTCCCCGAGTGCGACACGGGTCATGCTGGATACCACTTTCCCAAAATCAGCTTATTTGGACGTTGAACGAACGTCGATCCTGTACGATCAGAAAAATCCGCGAGGCTCCATTATCACAGAAAAAGAGCGTGATCCTGCTTTTTCGGGAGAGAATATGATGTACGAAATCACCAATGAAAAAGGGGAAGTGGTAGCAGCTTGGGATATGAAATCATTGGATGATGGGCTTGATAACAAGGAGAATGTTCTTTTCACACCGAGAACAGAAGAAGAAGCGGAAGAAGGACCAGAAGGCGATGTCTTGAATTGGTGGCATACATTTGGCCCGATACAGGGAGAACAAAAATTAAAGCTTGAGCTTCAGAAGATTTATGAGAAAAAACTGGCATCGCCTAAATTTGATCTGGTTCCAACAGAACTAGACAAGAAAGCTGCGACTTTCAAGGATGAGACAACAGGCAGTACCTTTACATTCTCTTCTTTTGCATGGGAGCCAGGTAACGGCGAAGATCTAGGTGAGGCCGTAATGACCATAGAGGGTACATTAGGAAAAGGCATAGTTGAGAACCACGATTGGTTTGTAAAGGATGAAAATGGGAAGGCTTACTCTGCGGGAGTGAGTACGGAAAGCACCAGAGACAAGGACGGACGGGTACAGATCAAAGGCAAGATCACCATCCCACGCTTGAAGCAAGAACCGAAAAAGCTCACGGTATCCTATGCTACCTATATGGTGGAACATGACGTGAAGTGGGAAGTACCTTTTGAAATCAAATAGTTCAAAGAAAAAGAAGAGGCCGACAGTGGCCTCTTCTTTTTCATCACAGGAGCTGGTTTTTATGATTTGTGTACGTAAGGCCCCAACTGCTGACGAGTAAAGGTATAACGCGAATTTTCGTCCTTCAGCCACATATTCCCCTTCACAATGAGAATGTACACCGCAACGATGAAGTAGCCCGTTCCGATGATCCAGTCTGACGTGGTTACCATGCCAGTGGAGATGATATGCCGGATATACCATACCCCGATCGGGATGTGGAAGAAAATCACGGCGAACAAGCCCGGATTGTAGAGCGTTTTCGCTTTTAGATTCGCAAAAATTCCATGCCAGATAAACTGGAAGAAGCCCATGAGAATCGGTGCCAAGCCGAGCCAGACGACCGTCGGGAAGAAGAGGGGAACTAGATAAAAGATATAGGCAATGACGAGGTTGATGATCATCGCAGACTGTGGATTCAGCGGGTATCGTTCTGGATGGCTGCTTTTGAAAATCAAACCATTAATCAGTCCGGCAAAATATCCCGGCCAACGGTACTCTTCATACTGATGCACAAGGATGGCGATGAAGCTTAGCCACAACAGCCGCTCAATAGCAGGAATGGTGCTCCATTGAATCATCAAATACAGACCAACGCCAATTGCCACTAACAGACCGAGATCAGACCAATATTTTCGCAAAAAGTCCATCTGTCTCTCCCCCTATTTCCTATTTTTCATGAAAATAGCGTGCGAATAACAAATCAATCTGTTGTTCTACGGAAGCGACCTCGATGCCAGCGCCAGTAGACAATATCGACTTGAGCAAGGCTGGCAGAAAAATCGCTCCAAACAGCTGCATGATCATCATCATGAGAACTTCGTGGTTTTCTTCGTGGGTCATTTCCTTCAAAACTCCCTCAATCTTCACAAACCCGATGCTTTTTAGGAATTGGCCGTACTCATATTGCGAGGTAAATACAGCTCCGCCCAGCGAAAAGATTCGGGAAACCAGCTCGGGATATTGCTGGATGATCTGCACGTAGCTCATGAAAAACTGCTTGAGTCGTTCTTGGGGAAGCAGAGATGTGTTTTCCAAGATATCAAATGTGGCTGTAAAGCTTCCTAAAAATGCACTGAGGGCTTCATTAATGAGCTTATCCTTGGAACCGAAATAGTAGTTAACCAAAGCTACGTTAGTACCAGAGTCGGCTGCGATTTTCCGCACCGTCACACTCTCGAAGCCCTCCATCTTGATCAAATCCAGTGTCGACTGCAAAATTTTCGCTTTCGTTTCGCTGTTTTTATCTACCTGTGACATGACCAACCTCCTTTTTATTGGAAGCAAAACGTTTGTGTTAAACGATGTTTTAAACATTGTTTAATTGAATAGTATCACTTTCCAACTGAGAAGACAATGATTTCTTGGCACATCAGCGGAGCTTTTCGCGTATACCTAATAGGCAATGGGAAAGAGGTGACCACATATGAGCGGATGGCTCGCACTCCTGCTCGTTTCCCTGGCCATCAGCATGGACAGTGTCAGTGTAGGATTGACGTATGGTTTACGGAACATGAGAATGCCCTTTTTGTCGCTCGTCGTCGTTTCCGGTTGTTCGTTTGCTGTTGTATATGGTGTCATGCTTGTAGGCTCATCCCTCACCGAATGGTTAACCCCCGAGATCGGCAAGTATATTGGTGCCGCGGTCTTGATCCTCATGGGTTTGTTTACACTGTGGCGGCTCATTGCGACACGTTCGGGGACAGAGGCTCAGGAGTCTACTGCTGCGAGCAGCGGTGCCGTTGTAGCCGCAGAAAAACAGGAAGAGCAGGAACCCATCGTATTATTGTCGCAGTTCCGCATTTTTGGTGTCATGATTCAGATTTTAAAAGACCCCTCCAAAGCCGACGCTGACCGCTCTGGGCATATTATGGGCTGGGAGGCCGTCATGTTGGGGCTTGCCCTGTCTTTGGATGCTTTCGGGGCAGGCATCAGCCTTACGTTTTTGGGATACTCGCCACTGCTCGTCGCTCTCTGTATCGCGGTGATGAGTGCCTTGCTTCTTGTGGTAGGAATTGCCCTCGGCAGGCGCGCAGGAAAAGCCAGCTGGTTGACGCGACTCACCTGGCTGCCGCCGATTTTGTTGATTTGCATTGGTGTAGCCAAAAGCTTGAAATAACCGACAAACCAATCACAAACCCGTCCAGATAAATGGACGGGTTGTTTTATTTTCTAGCTCGTCTGCATACACATGAAAAGGAGTGAGATGTGGATGGAGGAGATGTAGGTGGATACACAGCCAATTCGAAAATGGTACACGCTGGCGGCGGCCGACGTGACCGAAGCCCTTCATAGTGATGCTGCGCAAGGGTTGACTCAGCAGGAGGCGGAGCGGCGACTGGCTAAACAAGGTGCCAACCAGTTGGCTGAACAAAAGCGAAAGCCTCTCTACTCGGTCTTTGTTGATCAGTTCAAGGATTTTATGGTACTCATCCTGTTCATCGCAACACTGATCTCATACTTCCTCGGAGAGTACCTGGATGCGATTGCGATTATCGCGATCATCCTCATTAACGGTATCCTCGGTTTTATTCAGGAGGCCAAGGCTGAGCGATCCTTGCAAGCGCTGAAGGAGCTGGCATCCCCGATGGCGCGCGTCATCCGGGGCGGGCACATTTCCATGATACCGGCTTCGCGGCTGGTACCTGGTGATCTGGTGCAATTGGAGGCTGGGGATCGTGTTCCCGCAGATTTGCGTTTGCTTTCGGCCAATCGGTTAGAGGTGGAGGAGTCTGCGTTGACAGGGGAGTCTGTCCCCGTCGGTAAAAACGTGAAAAGACTGGAGACAGCCCAGGCATCTACTGTACCGCTTGGCGACCAAAAAAATCTCGCGTTCATGGGCACGATGGTGACCGGAGGAACAGGGAGCGGCCTCGTTGTAGCGACAGGGATGAGCACGGAAATTGGGAAAATCGCGCACTTGATGAATACAGCGGAAGAAGCAGAAACCCCTTTGCAGCTACGATTGGAGCAAATGGGTAAAATTCTCGTGGTCGTTGCACTGCTGTTGACCATTGTGGTCATCGCTGCTGGTGTCTGGCATGGTCATGAGCTATTTACGATGTTCCTCGCCGGGGTGAGTCTCGCAGTGGCGGCGATTCCGGAAGGCTTGCCGGCGATTGTGACTGTCGCGCTAGCGCTTGGCGTCCAGCGTATGATCCGGCGCAATGCGATCGTACGCAAGCTCCCATCAGTCGAGACACTGGGCTGCGCCTCTGTCATTTGCTCTGATAAAACAGGCACCCTGACTCAAAATAAAATGACCGTTACGCAAGTGTGGCACAGCGATTCCACGTATGAAGTGAGCGGTAGCGGCTACGCACCAGAGGGAGCCTTTCACTATCTAGGGAAGATGGTATCTCCCGCCCGTGACGGAGCGCTCTCGCAAATGATCCGAATCGCGGACCGATGCAACAACGCCCGATTGACATGCGAGGAGCAAAGCACGCGCAATTTGCTTGGAATGGGCAAGACGTCACGCTTTTGGCAAGTCGTAGGCGATCCGACAGAAGGTGCTCTCAAGGTGCTTTCTGCGAAGGCATTGGGCGGCAATACAGAGCGTAGCAACCAGAAGAATCAGGGACAGCGTGTGGAGGAGCTCCCCTTTGATTCTGACCGCAAAATGATGTCGGTCGTTGAAAAGGGGACGGACGGTGTGTATTCCCTGCTGACCAAAGGCGCAGCGGAGGCATTGCTGGCGAGATCGACACACGTTTTGTGGAAGGGAGAGCTCATTCCACTCTCTGCGACGCTTCGCCACCAAGTACTGGAGCAAACGGAAAGGATGGCAGGCAAAGCGCTGCGTGTACTGGGCTTCGCGTATAAGACACTGCAAGGCTATCGCCCGGGACAGCCGATCGGCACCCTGGAAAACAATCTCGTCTTTGTCGGATTGGCCGGGATGATCGATCCACCACGTGAAGAGGTGCGTCCAGCGATCAATCTGTGCCATCAAGCAGGAATCAAGACGGTCATGATTACAGGCGACCACAAGGTAACAGCAGAGGCAATCGCCCGGCAGATTGGCTTGATGCGTGGCTACGGAGAGGTGCTGGAGGGACGTGAACTGGACAACATGTCAGATGAGCAGCTCGCAGAGTATGCGGAGCGAGTGACTGTCTATGCCCGTGTATCCCCTGAGCACAAGCTGCGGATCGTCCGTGCCCTGCAAAGCCAAGGCCATGTTGTTGCCATGACCGGAGATGGTGTCAATGATGCTCCTGCGATCAAGACCTCAGACATTGGGATCGCGATGGGGATTACCGGTACAGATGTGACGAAGGAAGCGGCCGACCTCGTGCTCCGCGACGATAACTTCGCCACGATTGTCGCCGCCGTCGAGGAAGGGCGTAACATCTATGACAACATTCGAAAATTCATCCGTTATTTGCTGGCGTCCAACGTAGGCGAAATTCTCGTTATGTTTTTTGCAATGCTCCTCGGGCTTCCTTTACCTTTGGTTCCGATCCAGATCTTGTGGGTCAATCTCGTGACAGATGGTTTACCGGCCATGGCGCTGGGCGTCGATCAGGCGGAGAAAGATACGATGTATCAGAAGCCGCGCAACAAGGCAGAGAACATATTCAGCCGGGGGTTGGGCTGGAAAATTATTAGCCGTGGCTTCCTCATCGGGGCCATGACGCTCTTGGCCTTCTGGCTGACTCTCAAAGAGAATCCGAATGACTTGGTGCATGCCCAAACTGTCGCTTTCGTCACGTTGGTTATGGCGCAGCTGATTCACGTTTTCGATTGCCGGAGTCAATACAGCGTTTTTCACCGCAATGTATTTGAAAACAAATATCTCGTCTGGGCCGTACTTTCGTCGATCGTGCTCGTGATCGGTGTCGTATACATGGAGACACTCCAGCCGATCTTCAAAACAACGGATCTGAATCTGCGGGATTGGGCATTAATTTTAGTCGCGGCGGGAGTTCCTACGTTTGTCGCGGGAATCGGTGGGGTGCTTACCAGCGGCAGACAGCGCACAAGCAAAGAGAAACGCCCAGCTATGCGTACGGTTCGTCCTGACTAACCGAGCCGCCAAAGGGGAGAGGAAGCCATTGTGCGCTTGAGAAGGGGAGGATGGAAAAGACGTAGAAGGAAAATTTTCGCTGGGATCCTGCTGATCATGGTGGTATTGATCGTTTTGTTTATCGTTGTGGAACGCAGGGTAGAGCCGACGTTGATGTTGATTGCCCAGGCCAAGGCAGAGCAGGTCGCCAAGCTCGCTATTACCGATGCAGTCACCAAACGCATGTCCCAGCAGGGTCTCGACGTCAACGAAGTTGTCATTATGGAGAAAGACGAGAATGGCAGCATCAAAGCGGTGAATTTTAATTTCAAAGAGTACTCCCGGATTGTGGGAGAAACGACAGCCCGTATTCAAAATCGCTTGAAGGAATTCGAGCAGGAGCACGTCCGCACAACCATACCACTAGGCTTGGCTACCAAAAACGTCTTTCTGGAGCACTTTGGGCCTGATATCCCGGTGTCGTTCGTTCCGATTGGAGCCGTCAAAACGAAGCTGGAAACAGGCCTGAAGCAAGCCGGGATCAACATGGTGCTGGTGACTGTCTACATTCACGTCGAGGTCGATTTGCGGGTCATAATCCCGTTTGCGACCAAGCAACAGACGGTCACCACACAAATCCCGGTCTCCGAAGCCCTGATCGTCGGCAAGGTACCGACTTATTTGTACGATAACCCGTCAGGCAAGCCCGATGTGCCGATGCCACGAAACAACCAAATCCCAAGCCAGCCGTGATGTTTTTCGCTTATACGCGAACGATTTACACATCTATGAAAAATTTATTGAAACGTTTCTGAAATGGTGCCGTCCAATGAATAGAGACACACAAAAACAAGCAAGAACATTGGAGGCGTAAACAACATGAAAACAATCCGTACAGGCATGATGACAATCGCGGCACTGGCCGTTTTGGGAACTAGCGTGGTATCTGCAACCTCCGAACCAGTAAAAGAACTTTCCGTTAACATTAACGGTCAAGCAATCGCACAAGATGCGATCTTCGATAAAGGTCAACAAACCGTACTGGTTCCACTTCGTCCCGTTGCTGAAGCCCTTGGCTTCAAAGTAAGCTGGAACGACAAGGAAAAAGCAGCAGAAGTGCAAAGAGGCGCGATCACCAGCTACGCAAAAGAAGGAGAGGATCGCTATCCTTTCGCAAAAATGTACAAAACATTGGGAGCGGAGCCGCGTGTACTGAATGGCAGTACATATGTGCCAGTTAAATTCGTAGACGAAATCCTACAAGCAGAAGTGAATGTAACCGATGATGCAGTAACTGTAGTGGAAGACGAAATCGCTCCTATGCGTACAGGTACCATTACTAACATCAGCAAATCCGACAAAGGCTACTCGGTTACACTGAACATTTACGAGTCTGGCATCATCCTGCACCTGACGGAAGATACGAAAATCACGGATGAAGCAGGTAAAGTACTGAAGCCAGAAGACTTGAAGCTGGGTATGGCTGTAGATGCTACTACCGAAAAATTCATGGCGATGAGCATGCCGCCACAAACGAGTGTGCTCAGCATCACGGTAAAGGGCGGCCTGGAGACTCAGGACATCCTGGCAACAGCGGGAAAAGTAGCGAGCATCTCTGCTGATAAAGATGGCAACTACAAAATGCTCGTAGAGGGTCGCGGTATTACCGAAACCTCCCAAGAAAAAATCAACCTGAACATTACCGAGAAAACGGTTATCATCAATGCACGAGACAACAAAGTACTCTCGCCTGCAGATCTGAAAGAAGATATGCAAGTAGTTGCCTTCTACGGCCCAATGATGACAAAGAGCCTGCCGCCTATCGGCACTGCTGAAAAAATCGTAGTAGAATAAGAGAAAGAACGGGATGGCATTTGCTATCCCGTTTTTTGCGTTCATGACTAGATCGGGTATTTCATACAGATGACGCGACCGAGTTTTTCCGTCTCTCTTTCCTCGTAGACAACAAAACCGTATCTCTCGTAAAAAGGTACGACCCGGCTATTCTTCTCCAAAACGGCCAGATGCAGAGAGGTGTAGCCGTTTTCCCGGTACCAGGCGATTAACGTATTCAGGAATTCTTTAGCGTAACCATGGTTTTGGTAAGCATTGTGCAGCATGATGAGACCTAGCCAAGGGTGGCCATCTCGCGGATTACACAAAATGAACTGGGCGATCCCGATGATCTCGGTACCATGGACTTCTCTTATCGAAAAGCTGTAGGAGTCCGCAAACGCCAGATTATCTTGATGGTCATCTGCTATTGTCTGTAAAGTGACGACCCGTTGTCCAAAGGCAAACTCCATATAATCGGGGTTTGAATTGTACACCGTCAGCAGCTCGGGGAAATCGTGTTCCGTGACGGGCTGAAACACCAATCGAGCGCTATGGGCTGGGAAGGGAGTAGTGCTTGGCATGTCAAAAGCTCCTTTCAGTATATTTTACATTCATCTAATTAGATGATATTCTAATTTAATAAAATGTCAATTCGAATGATGATAAGGGAATTCCCTGATACACTTTCTTTTATGGAAACTTTACAATAACGATAGAATGATTGTCTCAAAAGGAGGAGCGCATGGGTACGTCGAGTGAAGTGCTCTCCCTGATGCAGTCCATCTTTGCCAACGCTAGCGATGCGATCCTGGTAATGGATCATGAGGGACGAATCGTAAAGGCCAATGCTGCGTTGGAGCAGATGACGGGCTGGACAGAAGAAGAGCTGATTCGAGATAAACATATTTGCGAGCTGTGTCTCGGAATGGCAACGTGTATGGAAGAAACGAGCTGCACGGATTGCTTTTTTAAGCGCGTGCAAATGCCTTCATTCGAGATGAGGCTTCGAACGAAATCGGGTGTGGATTACCCTGTCGCTGCCAGCTCTGCGAGACTAGAGGATGAATCGCAGGGGAAGCTGGTCATGATTTTGCGTGATATGTCTGCGCAACAGCGAGTGGAAAAAGAGCGCTACCAGTACAAGCTGACGAATTTTGCAATCCAAGCACAAGAAGAAGAACGAAAGCGCATCGCCCGGGAGCTGCATGATGGCGTAGGGCAGGCGCTTTATAGTATTTTAGTGGGACTAAACGTAGTCAGACAACGAGAATTGAGCGAGCCGGTTATGCAGCATGTCACGGAATTGGTGAATATGACTTCCAAGGCGATGGAGGAAGTGAAGCGCATGGCGCTGGAGCTGCGTCCGTCTGCACTGGATGATCTCGGTTTACTCCCTGCATTACGTTCGTTGATGAAACGGGTGGAAAAGACGTTTCACATCCAGGTGGAGCTGCATGTTCAGGGGGAGAAACGCAGATACTCCGCTGCGATGGAAACAGCGTTATACCGGATTGTACAGGAAGCCATGACTAATACAGCAAAATACGCAAAGGCGAGCCATCTGGGAATCATGTTCGAGAATAGGGAGAAGGAAATTGTCGTCACGATTGTGGATGACGGCGTAGGGTTTGAAGTAGAGAAAACATTGAACATCGGCAAAGGTCTCGGTGTGTTTGGCATGAAGGAGCGTGCCCAGCTGCTTGGTGGTACCGTTGATATTCGCTCCGCACCCGAGGAAGGAACGACGGTGATCGTCCGAATTCCGGTGCCGAAGGAGGGGGTAGGGAATGACCATTCGCGTCTTGATCGCTGATGATCATGCGATTGTACGCTCTGGGCTGGGGATGCTGATCAACGCCCAGGAGGACATGGAAGTCGTCGGTTATGCAGCTGACGGAAAAGAGGCATGTGAAAAAGCATGGGAAGTCCGGCCCGACGTCGTTTTGATGGACTTGAGCATGCCGCCTGGGGAAAACGGCTTGACGGCAACTGCCAGACTGAAGGAAACGGCACCCGACATTCAGGTGCTCGTGCTTACGATGCATGATGACGAGGAATACCTGTTTCGGGTACTCCAAGCCGGTGCTGCTGGCTATATTTTAAAAAGCGCCCCTGACCTCGATTTGATTACGGCGATCCGTTCGGTCAATCAAGGCATGGCCTATTTGTATCCATCTGCGACGAAATCTCTGATCGAGGAATTTCTGCAAATGGTCAAGAACGGTGAGGAGCAGGCCAAGTACGACATCCTGACTGATCGGGAAAAAGAAGTGCTGGTCTTGATTGCCAAGGGCTTTAGTAACAAGGAAATTGCGGAGCAGCTCACTGTTTCCGTCAAGACGGTAGAATCGCATAAAGCGCATATTATGGAAAAGCTCCACTTGCGTACACGCCCTGATTTGGTGCGGTATGCGATTAAGAAGGGCTGGCTTGATTTTGAGTAGAGTACGATCTCTTGTATTTAGTAAACCAAAGACGATCCCAATAAGGGCTCGTCTTTTTTTGTGTCGAACCTGTGACCAAAAACGGTCATAAAACGGTCGAAATCAGGGGTTTCCCGGAACATTTTAGGGGATTTCCCCGAATTACTTCAAAGGGGTCCCAGCGGTAAAATGAAGGCGTGAATACTACACCGCGCCCATGAGGCACGTAGGAAAGGAGAAGAGCGCGATGGAGACGCAAGTTGACAAGGCGGAGAAAGGCAAGAAATCTAAATCCAGCAAGCTGCAAACGAACCAGGAAGACTTGAAGGGAACGTTTGTCGCGGTTCTGATCGTCGGAGGTATTATTCTAGTCGGTTGGTTAGGTGTATTCGGGCTTTTCCTGGATAGGGCGTAATTAGGAAGTAAAGGAGGGTACTTATGCATTTGCATCGATATGAAAAAATCTGGTTGATGCTTGGCGCAGGTGGTTTGGCCTTATTTATTGTATTGTTGTGCGTCAATGCGTTTGCCATGGGGATGGCTCCGCCAAGTAATATGGAAATGATTGATCCGGAGAAGGTTACGGAGACGCCTCCTTTTGATAAACCAGGCTTGAAACAGGTAGGAGACAACGAATACGACGCTTACATGACAGCATTTGCGTTCGGCTTCGCTCCGAACAAGATGGAAATACCAGTTGGCGCAACGGTGAATTTCCACGTCACGAGTCCAGACGTTATTCACGGATTCCAGATTCCAGAGACCAACATTAACTTCATGGTTCTGCCTGGACACATCAGCTCGGCGACACACACGTTTGACGAGCCAGGTGAGTATTTGATCCTTTGTAACGAATACTGTGGCGCAGGTCATCAGGTAATGGCGACCACGATTATTGTGAAATAAAGGTAGGTGAATCCTATGGTAATCGCACGGAAGATCGACGATACACTCCCCCATGTTCCGGTTCAGCGTTCTGCGGCAACACTTAGTTTGGCCTATGTGTGGGTAGCTTATATTGCATTCGGATTGGCAGCTGTGGCAGGGATGGTACAGGGCATGGTTCGCGGTGGAATCATGGAACTGCCGAGCTGGACAAATTACTATCAAATTTTGACCGCCCACGGCGTATTGATGGCACTTATTTTTACCACGTACTTCATCGTCGGATTTATTTTCTCAGGAGTCGCCCGCACAACAGGTGGTTCCTTGCACGGAGCCGCGCTAAAATTTGGATGGGCCGGCTGGATTCTCATGACGGTAGGGACGTTGATGGCTGTTGTCACTATTCTGCTGAATGAAGCCTCTGTCCTTTATACGTTCTACGCACCACTGAAAGCATCTCCGTACTTTTACATTGGTTCTGCCTTGCTCGTAGTAGGTAGCTGGCTAGCGGGATTCGGGGTTTTTGCCAGCTATCGTAAATGGAAACGTGAAAATAAAGGGAAAATGTCCCCGTTGTTCGTCTTCATGGGTGTGACTACCTATGTCTTGTGGATTACAGCGACAATTCCTGTAGCGGTTGAGGTTCTGTTCCAACTTATCCCGTGGTCACTCGGGCTGGTTCCAACGATTAACGTCATGCTCAGCCGTACGCTGTTCTGGTTTTTCGGTCATCCACTCGTTTATTTTTGGCTACTGCCTGCTTATATGGCGTGGTATGTATGCTTACCAAGAATCATTGGCGGTCATGTCTTCAGTGATTCGCTCAGTCGACTTGCCTTTCTCAGCTTGCTCTTGTTCTCCATCCCAGTCGGGTTCCACCATCAATTGATGGAGCCAGGAATTTCGCCAGCATGGAAAATGATACACGTGACATTGACGCTGATCGTCGTTATCCCGTCGTTGATGACAGCCTTCTCGATGTTTGCGGTTTTTGAAACGACCGGACGTAAAAAAGGTGGTGTTGGTCTTTTCGGATGGTTGAAAAAACTGCCGTGGACAGATGTACGCTTCTTCGCTCCATTTGTTGGGATGCTGTTCTTCATTCCTGGCGGAGCTGGGGGAATTATTAACGCAAGTAACCAGATTAACGCGGTCGTACACAATACGATTTGGGTTACGGGTCACTTCCACATCACCGTAGGAGCTGCGGTGGCGCTCACTTTCTTCGGCGTCAGCTTTTGGCTGATACCTGCATTGACTGGACGTCAGTTGACCAAGACTGCGAATCGCATGGGAATGGTACAAACGGTATTCTGGGCAGTAGGAATGTTCCTGATGTCGCTCGCCATGCACGCAATGGGCTTGCAAGGGGCTCCGCGCCGCACAGATTACACGACGTATATGGACCACCCGTTAGCTTTGGGCTGGATGGATTATCAACGTGTAATGGCGTTTGGTGGCGGACTGCTGTTCGTATCCGCGATTCTCTTGATCGCCATCTTGCTGTATCTGACTTTCTACGCACCAAAAGGGAATACAGAATATCCGATTGCCGAGACAGAGACAACGCAAGAGGTTCCAAAAATTTTGGAGCGTTGGCCTGTATGGATCGGACTCGTTGCCTTCCTGATAATTCTCGCCTACGGTTATCCGATTTTGGAACAAATTCAGCACCAGGCACCAGGCTCGCCGCCTTTTGTGACTTGGTAAGACGATACGTACGAAAAAGCCGCTCATTCCGTTTGGAAGCGAGCGGCCCTTCTTTTTTAAAAAAGCTCTAGCGCTGCCAATTCGGTAAAGGCAAGAATCAGATACCCGATTGCCAAAAGCCATAGGGCGAGAATTCTGAGGTCTTCCTCTTCAAATGGCATACAACTCCTCCTTTTTCTCTTGTTAGCACAACATATTCAAGAGGGAGGACATTGGTTTAGCTTATGGCTCATATATCATCTTGCGGGTCATTCCGCCATCTACAATCAGCTCAGTACCCGTAATGAAATCGTTGTCCTTTTGCGTCAAAAATAGGCACGCACGGGCAATATCATCGGGTGTACCTACGCGACCTGCCGGATGCTGGGCATGATCCCCGGGGCGAAGAGCGGCATAATCGCGATGTTCAATCCAGCCGGGAGAGATCGCATTGACACGAATTCCATCGGGGCCGAGTGAGACACCAAGCGCATGGGTTAAGGATAATATGCCTCCTTTGGAAGCCGCGTATGCCTCTGAATGTGGCTCGGACATGTGCGCCCGCGTCGAACAAAGATTAAGGATAGCGCCTCCACCATGGCGACGCATGATTTTGGCTGCTTCTCTCGATGCGAGAAAGACACTCCGCAAATTCGTGTTCAAGATATGGTCCCACGCTTCGACGGTCAGTTCATAGGGGGATTCCCATACGGACAAGCCCGCGTTGTTGATCAAAACATCGAGGCGTCCCCAGCGTTCATCGACGGTTCTCATCAATTGTTCGATCTGCGCTGGCACGCTGACGTCAATGTGCTCGAAGTGGGCTGTGCCTTTCACTGCTTCTGTCGTGTTGATTAGCGAGGCCGTTTCTTCTCCCGCTGCGCGATTGTATTCGGCGATGACGACATGTGCACCTTCGGCAGCATACATGGTGGCAACAGCCCGTCCAATGCCTTGGCCACCGCCAGTGACGATGACAATGTTATCCGTGTATTTCATCGAGAGTGCCTCCAAACAATAGAGTATGAAGCGAAATGAAAAAAGTAATTGCAAAATGTTCGTAACGATAATAAAGTAAGTAGTATCTTTTTAACAGCGTACTATACAGTATGGAGGAGATTCAACCATGAATACAGAACTGAAAATTACCGCTGAACAGGTAATGGAAGCCCGTCACAGCGTGCGTAAATACGATCCGAATGAAAAAATTCCACAAGGCGAGCTGAACGAAATCCTGCGTCTTGCAGCAAGTGCGCCATCGTCCTGGAATTTGCAGCATTGGCGTTTTCTTGTCGTGACTGATCCGGCTATCAAAGAAAAACTGCTCCCAATCGCATACAATCAGCAGCAGGTAGTGGATGCTTATGCTACCATCATCATTCTCGGCGATCTGGAGGCTTATAAGTCTGCTCGCCCTGTTTATGATGAAGCATTGGCAAAAGGATACGTTACAGAGCAAGTGCGTGAGACTATGATCGCGCAAATCGAAGGGGCTTACAATAACAACCCAGAAATCGCGCGTGATGAAGCAATCCGTAATTCATCCTATGCAGCGATGCAGCTCATGCTGGCGGCAAAAGCAAAAGGGTACGACACGTGCCCAATGGGTGGCTACAACCGCGATGCGCTCATTAAAGAGCTGAACATCCCATCCCGCTATTTGCCAACACTCATGCTGACTTTGGGGAAAGCAAGCGTGCAAGCTTATTCAACTTCCCGTTTTGGCCTGGACGAACTGGTCATTCAAAACAGCTTCTAATATCGATATCGTGTTCCAACAGCAAAAAACTCATCCACGCCTCATATTCAATGCGGCAAGGGTGAGTTTTTTTGTCAAATCTTCTCCAGGAGAGCTATTCGCTCTTCCTGCCTTATTGATTCGCCAACAAAGGTAAATCCACCATAATCGATGTTCCTTGACCAAGGGCGCTGCTGACCGAAAACCGCCCGGCATGGAGTTGAATGATCTCTTTGCAGATCGCCAATCCCAGACCACTACCGGAGAGCTTGGAGCGTCCCTTGAAAAACTTTTCTGTGACATGCGGCAGGTCTTCCGGGTTAATGCCTTCACCAGTATCCGTGACGGTGACAAGGAGCCTATCGCCTGACAAGGAAGCTGCGATGACGATCGAGCCATTTTGTGGCGTGAATTTCAATGCGTTGTCCAATAGATTCACAAAAACTTGCTTCAGCCGATTCGGGTCTCCCAAAACCATGAGTGGGGTAGGGGGAGTCTCTAGCTTCAACTCGATTTGTTTCGCATTGGCACGTACTGAAAATTGAAGATGCAAATCATTGAGAAGCTCTCGGACATCCATGCGTTCGCGGGACAATTTCATCTCACCGGATTGAAACTTCGAGAAATCGAGCAATTCCTCGACGAGCCCGATCAAACGATCTGTCTCCTTGGAGATGACTTCCAGACCGAGCATCGTCTCTTCAGGCTCTTCCAGACCGCCCGAAATGAGCGTTTCGCCCCATCCTTTAATCGACGTAAGTGGGGTACGCAACTCATGGGAGACAGAGGAGATGAAGTCATTTTTCAGCTTTTCGTTTTTCCCGATCTCCGCTGCCATGTAATTGAAAGTGTCCGCGAGGGTTCCTACCTCATCATCGAATCGTTTTGGCGCGCGGACAGCGAAATTTCCTTCCGCCATTTGTTTAGCCGCATTCGTTAAATCTTCGATAGGGTCGACGATTCGTTTTGCCATGAGTAGGCTGAGCGCAAAAGCGAGGACGACTACGCTTGTCCCAACGCCTGCCCCGTACAAGGCAATGCGATTGACTGCTTGATAGAGCGGTTCAGCGGAGATCGTGTATCGCAGAACACCTACAAATTCTCCGCTGTACGTTAGTGGATTGGACACCGCGATGACACGCTCCCGCGACTGTGGACTTTTCCCGATGTAGAGACCACTTTGTCCCTTGATGGCATCCATGACGTCAGGGGTATTGATGATCTCGCTGGTCTGAAAGCCGTAGGAGTTGAGAATGACTTTTCCTCCTGGGTCCAAGACCTCAATTTTGGCGTATTCCTGATTCGAAACATTTTCCAAGATGTAGCGTGCTTTGTCTTTTAACCGATAGCCAGTGGCGTACTTGTTAATAAAATTGGTGAAGGTCGTGCTGCGGGTCACTAATGCTTCGGTCGCAGTCCCGATGTAATACGTATGAACGGCCCAGTAAAACAGTCCTTCCAAGAGCAGTACGATTAAAAGGAGGATCAGGCCGAAATGAAGAACCAGCCTACTCTTAATGCCTTTCATCGGGGACGTCCTTTCGCCACAGGTAGCCATACCCCCAGACTGTCTCCAAGAAAGCTGGATGAGCTGGATCGTCCTCAATTTTTTGCCGGATTCTGCGGATATTCACATCCACGATTTTTAAGTCCCCGACAAAAAATTGACCCCAAACTGCTGTCAAAATCTCGTCGCGACTGATGGCTTTGTTCGCATTTTCAGCGAGTAGTTTGATGATGGCAAATTCTTTTGGCGTGAGGTCAATTTCTTGTTCCACCCGAATCAGCTTGCGTTCATCGAGCAACAGCGTGAAGGGGGCAATGTTAATTTCATTTTTGTCCTCAGCCTCAGGAATGGGTGTCAATCTGCGGTGCAACGCTTTGACACGGGCTAGCAGTTCCGCAGGGCTAAATGGCTTGGAGACGTAATCGTCTGCTCCGAATTCGAGACCCATGACTTTGTCCAGCTCCTGGCTTTTAGCTGTCAGCATAATGATCCCGAGACGCGGATATTTTTTGCGCAGCTGCCCGCATACTTCGAAGCCATCAATGCCGGGGAGCATGACGTCGAGAATGGCAATGACGATGTCCGATTGTTGATCTGCGAGATCAAGTGCCTCTTCTCCGGTGCCAGCCTCGATTACCTCATAGCCCTCGCGTTTGAGATTAATGCGCACAAAATCTCGGATGGATTTCTCGTCTTCCAGTAATAGAACCTTCATAGGGCAAATCTCCTTGATAAGGATTTACTATTTCACTTTATTCCCGGCTCGTTATCGGTTTGTAGAGCTGACGAACTTCCTCTGCGGTAAGCTGCATCGATCGATATTCCGCGAGAGCAGCCTTTCCAAGGGTAGGTGTCGTTTGCGGTAAAATGGCGATTAAGACTTGTTTTCCCTCTTCCTTCAGCAAAATGTAGGGAACTTGTTTTTGCTTCAATCCGTTTTCAAATTTCACCCATTCGTTTTGGGGGATGCTTTGCAGAGTTAGTAATTCTGCCTTATTTTTTCCATTCGCTCCGTAATAAAGGAATCGGACGAGAAACGGATTCGTATCATGGTTGATGGAGATGGTGTATTTTTCGCCCCATTTTGCCGGAATCTTGAGGTCAAACCCTTGTGTGTAATTTTGATAATGATCCTCGATGTGTTTCAAGCCCGTTTTCCCGTCCCATTGGAAGTAGGAGGAGACCCAAGGGATTTCTGCCATGGCCAAATCCTCTGTCCCAGCGGGTTGTATTTTAGTGCCGATCTCGATGATGCCGTCACCGTTGATATCTTCACTTTCCAAAGAATATGGCTTGAAGGTCAGATCCATCTCTCCTTCTATTTTTGCCAAAGGGTTGGAGAGTTGTCCATTGTCCCAGAGGAGTAGTTCAGTAGAAGCAGAGTGAGCACCTAATCCAGCATCAATAAATAGTCCGTTTCGGGTTGGCGATGCTTTTCCGATGATAGCCTGATAGTAACCATTTACATATCCGTCTAGGGCTAACTCAGTCTTTTTAGCGATTGTGCCGCTCGCCGCCCCATACAGCTCGGCTTTGGATGTGAAGTTATTTTTATCGAGAACAACGAGAGCGAGATCCGCGTGATCATCTCCTGTCAAATCACCTACTGCCATAATGGAATAGGGCTGCTTCATCAATTCCTGAGTCATATTATTCGCTAGCGAATAAACGGAGAGTTCCTTGTTCAAATCTTCGCCGCCACCCATTCCAATCAGCATATCCGGAACTTTGTCACCTGTGAGATCTTGAAAGGAGACGTAATCCAATTCGCTGCCGACACCAGTAAAGGAGGAGAGCTTTTCCCAGTTTCCTTGCTTTTGGGTAAGCACAAGCACACCGATTTCGTAGTCGGTTTTTTCTGTTTTGTAAAAAGCGACGACCTCCGCAATCCCATCTCCGTTTAGATCCTGTAGGGAGACGGCACTAGCTTCTGCGGGATGTAGAGGAACAGATAATTGTGACCCAGCCGGCAAAAATTGCATGACGGCCTGATTGATCGATTTTTGATCGCCGTCTGCTGACGGGGCGCGCATCAATTCATTGGGTGTATCTGTGAGTCCGCAACCGCTAACAAGCGAGGCGCAGAGTGCTGTCGTTACGAGCCAAGCCTTTTTCATTTCAAATGTTCCTTTCTGTTGCTGCATCCATTTGACTATATTGTAGCTTGCCCATCCAGCAAAATTGTTGCAAAACGGTAAAAAAACCCGTTTTCGAGCTTTTCATGAACGAACGAACGTGCTCTTAGCTTCCTTATACAGGAAAAAAGTGCGAAAGAACAGGGAGTATATTACTAGCAACAAATGACCTAACAATTTCGTTTAAAAATGTAGGATCGGAGTTGGATGTTATCTATACGAAGGAGGAGAATAGGATGAAAGCATGGCACAAAACGATGGCGGCAGTTCTTTGCAGCGGCGCAGTTCTCATGGCTTCGGGCGTTGGGGCTGACCCGGTTCAAGCGAGTGGAATCCAATCGCAAGCGTACGCGCCAGTAGTTTTATTGCAACCAGAGCAAAATATCCCGTTCAGCATACAATTTATCGATGGATTTGTGGCAAAAGTAACGAATGCAAAAACGAAAGCGACGAGTACAGTAGATATATCGGACAATAAGGCTACGTACGTGAGGCAAGGGATTTATCATGCCAATGGAAAGCTGCAAAAGGCAACCGATGGATATACGCAAAAGCTGGTGGAGTTGGTGCCATTCCGGGATACGAAAGGCAACCTGCGTTATATAGGCAAGCAAACCTTGTGGGGGCTGAATACGGAGGATCGCTTGGCAGTGGCGACCAGTGTGTGGAACATCGTCAATAAACAGCCGCAGCTTTTACAGGTATCGGTTCAAAAAGCAGACTGGGACAATATGCCGTCGCCAGATGTGACGATCAATAGCGGCTTCAATTTGGGCAACGATAGTACCTTTGTCCTTGATTCGAAGTATGCAGATGTGACCGGAGACAATATTAAGGATCACATTTTGCTCGTAGGCGATAAGATGGGCGTATCGATGAATCAGACGGCCCATAACCTGCGTGTCGTGGTTCGCGGAGGGAAGGATAATCACCAGACGTTTATCTCTGTAGGAAAACGAGACAGCGGTGTTCTTCCGAAGCTCGCCATCACGAATGGCAATGACGATCAGGTAAAAGACATCCTCGTCACGATGCCGACTGCGACAGGTCATGTATACAGTCAGCTTACATGGAAAGAAAATAGCCTGCAGCCAGTCGTCGAGCAGGGGAAATTAAATGATCGTGAGGCGTACCAGCCAGTTATTGGGGTTTATGGGGAAGCGATTGGGATGAATAAGACGAAAAAACAATAATGGAGTAGGTGTGGAGGAAATCAGTCAGAGTGAAATCTGGCTGATTTTTTTTAATACAAATTTGCAGGTATTAGCCATCTTGCAGGATTATTCGTGAAAAGTCATTCCGAAAGGAGAAATAAAGGTTATTCTCCGGTATTTAAATCGTAATCATTACGATTTGTATTGACTTCGGATAATTTGATGCGTTATGATAACAAACAAATCGTAATGATTACGCTTTGAGTAAAACAAAAAGGAGAACCCAGCATGAACATGAACGAAACGAAAATCCCCGTCACAGTCCTGAGCGGGTACTTGGGAGCGGGAAAAACGACGCTACTGAACCATGTCCTGAACAATCGGGACGGGCTACGAGTCGCCGTGATCGTTAACGACTTGAGCGAAGTAAACGTAGACGCCTCTCTGATCCTCTCGGGCAGTGGTCTTTCACGCGTGGACGAAAAGGTCGTGGAGCTCTCGAATGGCTGCATTTGCTGCACCTTACGAGAGGATTTGCTGACAGAGGTAGAGCGTCTGGCTTTGGAAGGACGGTATGACTACATATTGATTGAATCGACGGGAGTAGGCGAGCCGGTTCCAGTCGCCCAGACTTTCACATACGTTGACGAAGAAAATGGCATCAATTTATCGTCGCTGTGCCGCTTGGACACGATGGTGACCGTAGTGGATGCATACCGCTTCTGGCATGACTTTTCGTCTGGCGAAAACCTTTTGGACAGAGGGCAGGCAGTTGGCGAAGAGGATACCCGTGAGGTGGCGGATCTTTTAATCGACCAGATTGAATTCTGTGATGTGTTGATCCTGAACAAATGCGATCGTGTCGCTCCAGACGATTTAATACAGCTGGAAGCCGTTCTGCGCAAGCTACAGCCAAATGCCCGCTTCATCCGCGCTGTTCGTGGGCAGGTAGACCCGCAAGAAATTTTGAATACCAACCTGTTCGACTTCGAGGCTGCCAGTCAATCAGCGGGATGGATTGCTGAGCTGCAAAAGGAAGAGCATACACCTGAGACGGACGAGTACGGAATTTCCTCCTTCGTTTATCGCAGTCGCAGGCCGTTTCATCCAGCCCGTTTAGAAAAGTGGTTGGAGGAGTGGCCTGAGGAGGTCGTGCGTGCCAAAGGCTTTTTCTGGTTGGCGACACGGAATGACGTGGCGATGTCACTCAGCCAGGCGGGGCCATCCATTGAAATCGGAACGGCTGGCTATTGGACAGCAGCGTTATCGGCAGAAGAGCAAAAAGCCATTCTGGTAGAAGAGCCAGACTGGCAGCAAACATGGCATCCCGTACATGGGGATCGAACTATTGAGCTCGTCTTTATCGGGATCGATCTGAACCAGGAGCAAATCGTAAAGCAGCTCGATGCATGCCTCCTGAACGATGAGGAATACGAGGCGGACTGGAGTAAGCTGCCCGATCCACTCCCAACAGCAGATGCTGTAATCGAGACGACATTGTAACCAAAAAAGAGGAGGCTGACATCCATGCGCGTGAACGTTACCCTGCAATGCACTGAAACCGGAGACCGCAACTATATCACATCCAAAAACAAGCGGAATCATCCCGAACGATTAGAACTGAAAAAATACTCCCCGCGTCTAAAACGCTATACCCTTCATAGGGAAACAAAGTGATTCTAAAAAATGTCTGAAGACCATAGGCACCCTGCCCAACACCTTCTTATCAACCGGACATAAAATATATTTGTGTCATGATGAATTCTTCCCGGATGCGCGATGCGATAAAAGCGAGTATACGAGGAGGGTACTATTTGGAGAACGAAAACAAGCTGAAAGTGTTGGTCATGACGAATGAGTATCTGCCCAAAATAATCGGAGGGCTAGGGATCGTCGCTACTCACTTGTCTAGAGAGTTGAGTAGGAATGATGTGGAGGTAACGGTTCTATGCACCGGAAAATCCAATCGATTGACGATATCAAAGCCGAACGAAAATTTGTGCATTCTTCGATTTCCAAAAGCTCCTCGTTACTTTAATCGCACAAAACAATCTTTCAAAGCGAAATCCGTCTTGTACGCGATGTCCAAAGTGGGATTCGTCAAACCTGATATCATTCATGTGCATAGTACGGAATTTGCGGATACTTCCAAAATAGCCAAAGCCCGGTTTCATGTGCCAGTTGTCTATTCATGCCACTCTCTAGCCTCTCAAGGTATCTATTCGCCGTTTGGGAAAAACCAGACAAAATTGATTCGGAGTGCAAGTCAAATCATTGTGCCGAGCAGGTGGCAAATAGGTGCAACAAGGAGACGTTATCCTCATACTACTATCCATAAATTTTCTGTTATCCCGCACGGTGTGAAACCGATAACCAAGCAGTCAAAATCTGCCCCGACTAAATTGCTGTACGTAGGTAGACTGATTCCTTCCAAAGGGATCGATGCCTTAATAAAAGCCATTGGCCTCCTGTCACGAGAACATAAACGGGTACATTTGACCATTGTAGGAAGCGGAAATGCCAGCTATCAAAGAAAACTCAAAGCCCTTACAAGACGAGTTGGCGTTACAAAGAGAATTCGCTGGGTCAAACAGAGCAAATACGGAGCCGTGCAACAGATGTACGCTTCTTACGGTGCCGTTATTGTTCCAAGTAAAAAAGAATCGTTTTGCTTGGTTGCATTGGAAGCGATGGCAAATGGTGTACCACTTATTTCGACCTTGTCGGGAGGATTAAAGGAATTTGTAAACGATCAAAATGCCCAAATTATTTCCACAGTCAATAGCACCAGGATAGCTCGAGCCGTTAAAGCATTTTGGAATAATCCGGACCTAGCGGAAAATAGAGTACGCAATGCCCAGTCAACTGCCGCACGATATAAATGGTCTTCGATTGCACTTCAATATCAATCATTGTTTACAAACCTGAACAAGGCGGAATGACAATGAGCAAACAAGCCATTACCGGTATAGCCAAACAGTTTGGGGTTCGGGTACGCCAACAAAAGAAAATTCGAGGAGGAATCTATCGGATTGTAACGCCAGGGGGCCGGACGTTCAGCTTAAAGCGGATGCCAAAAGGAGTGGCTCGAATACGGTGGGTTGACCGGATGCTGATACGGGTCCGGCAGGAAGGATCGCTTTTGGCGTGGCGCAACCCTAAGATGCCAGAGGGCCGCAATACCTATCAACTCTCGAGAAAAGGAGAGGTTTTTGTACTAACTCCCTGGATTTTGGGGAGGAAACCCTCGCCGCGCAATTTAGCGGATATGAGGGGATGCGGTGCTGCGTTGGCACGTTTTCATGAGGCTGGACGTACAGCTCTAATTGGGAATTTTGCTTACAGTCAGATTGGGACATGGTACGCCACTTTAGGTAACAGGCACCGATATATACAAAACAAGATGGCAAAAGCGAAGAGAAATGGCTTTAGCCTGCCTATTAACCGTTTTCTCAAACAGCACCGGGCGGAAATCATGCGTTACTCGAGACAAGCGGAAGCATTATTGAATAGCAGCGAATATAACAATTGCCGTCGCAATCCGCGTAAACATGGAGTCCTATGTCATGGTGATGGGGGACCGAGCAATTTTATTCTCAATGATGAAGGTACCTACTTGATCGACTTTGAAACCTTGCATGTCGATCTGCGAGCCTATGATTTATATCGCATCATTTATAATTCATGCAAAGATTATCAATGGGATTTTTCCATTGCCAAAGCTATTCTGGATGGTTATCGTCAGGTTACCACACTAAACAAAAGCGAATATAAACTGATTGGTGCCTGGCTGCGATTTCCGTTCTCGACATTTTTAGTACTGTCCCCATTCAAAAGAATCCCGTTTACCATGAAGCGGTTACGATGGGCACTTGATTCAGAGAGGAGAATCGGCCCTTTTTTGCAGGAACTTGATGAGTACGCTGCCAGTCATAGCTCTTAAACAGGAGAGTGTTCGGTATGAAAATCGTCATCATCGCCCCCGAGCAAATCCCCGTTCCCCCCATTCTTGGGGGGTCCGTCGAGATTACAATTCTGGCGATTGCCAAGGAATTGAGTAAATGGCATTCGGTCTCGATTATCAGTAGAGCGCATCCTCGTTATCCGAAGTATTCTTTTATAGATGGGGTGCACATTTATCGCGTTCCTACCGGCAGTCCTGCGAAATATTTGACCCATGTGAAAAAAATCCTAATAAAACGCCGATTTGACGTTTTGCAAATTGATAACCGTCCGGAGTTCGTCAGGCAGATTAAATCGATGTTTCCGAATGCGACTGTGTCCTTGTATCTTCACTCGCTGACTTTTGTCAATTCTCCCCATACCA
The DNA here is from genome assembly GCF_013284285.1 of Brevibacillus sp. HB1.4B. Taxonomy (NCBI): domain Bacteria; kingdom Bacillati; phylum Bacillota; class Bacilli; order Caryophanales; family Paenibacillaceae; genus Brevibacillus; species Brevibacillus sp. HB1.4B. The sequence continues at coordinate 115,983 of NZ_JABSUT010000013.1, read as the reverse complement.
GCCGGGCAGAGACCTTGGCCGGATTACGAAAAGCGGACTTGATTATCACCAACAGTTCATCGCTTGAAAGTCGGCTTTCTGCTCGTTTTCCTAGCATGTCGAGAAAAATCCGGGTTGCATGGCTTGGAGTCGATACATCTCGCTTTTCCCCTATTCAAAAAACCTCTCATCCCCGTGCCTTCACCTTATTGTTCGCGGGCAGGCTTATTCCACGTAAAGGCATTCCCGTATTGCTTCAAGCAGCTAAGCTTGTGAAAAGGCAGATAGCCCAGCCTGTCAAAGTAATGATTGCAGGAGGATCACCAACAAGTAAATATGCAAGGCAATTGCAGTCGCTCTCTCGTAAATTTGGCGTACATGCCGAATTTCTAGGTACGGTCCCCCATCGTAGTATCCACCGCGTTTTTAGAAAAGCCGATCTGTTTATTTGTCCTTCGCAAAAACATGAATCGTTCGGCCTTGTTAACGTCGAAGCGATGTCCTCCGGATTGCCAGTCGTAGCCTCGAAAAACGGGGGCATAAAAGAAATCATTGAGCATGGCCGTTCTGGATTGCTGATCAAACAATATAAAAATCCGCAAGCCTTCGCCGATGCGATTTGTTTGCTGATCATGAATAAGCCCCTGTATTTGAAAATGAAGCAAGAAGCTCGTCAAATTGCCTTGGAAAAGTTTAGTTGGAGTGCCACAGCTGCTAGACTTAACCAGATTTACGAGTCTGAAAAAGCTTTACAACAGGATGAGCTCCAAAAAGGCAACCACAACAATACCTTCCACAAGTTTGACCAATTTCTGGACACGATACGCGGTAGTCAAGTTCATGGTGGAGAAGTGGGATACAACCCCGAAATACGTGGCGTTAACATGACTGACGACCATTGCAACGTTGCCGATAGCCCTGGCCATCAAGATTTGCCAGATCAGCACGGTACCCAGCCTGGCGTTCAACCCGAGCGACGGCAAGAGGGGCCTGACAATGGGGAAGGTAATGAAGAGAGCGGCAGTCGATCTGGGTTGAGCTGTTTTAGCACCCGAGATTTCCAAAATCTTGCCGATCTGCGTACCGAAAATGATGACGAGTCCGATGGGAGTGACGATCCCGCCGAAGTCACTTTCGAATTCTTCTCCGATATTGGATATCAAAGGCTTGTCGATGCACTCATATACGGTCAACAAAATGCTGATGAGGAGTAGTAGCACAATAATAAAGGAAGTGGCCGATCAGGATTTCAGGCTATAAATCCGCATAACTTGTTCGGCTGTCTGCTCCAAGAGCGAGGCAGCTTCGCGCATTGATTGATCCAGCGTCATCGGTTTGTTGGTGATGCTGACAACGGCAGAAACGCCTTTTTCATAAAGGGCGTCGATGCCAGTTCCAATGGAACCAGCGAGGACGATGACGGGAATGCCGTATCGTTTTGCGACTTGGGCAACTCCACATGGCGTCTTTCCTTGGGCCGTCTGGAAGTCGACTTGTCCCTCACCTGTGATCACCAGAGTGGCTTTGTCCATGGCTTCCGCGAGTCCGGTCGTCTCGATCACAATCTCAATCCCAGAACGCAGCTGGCCATTCAGAAAAGCAAGAAGGGCACCAGCGACACCGCCCGCAGCACCTGTCCCAGGCAAATCGTGAATGGCGATGCCGCGGGTCTCTTCGATCAAGTCAGCGAAATGGCGCAAATGATCATCTAATTGCAGGACCATTTCCGGTGTGGCTCCTTTTTGCGGGCCGAAAACGTGAGAAGCGCCATTGGGTCCAACAAAAGGATTGGTGACATCACACGCAATGACGAACTGACAGTCAGTCAGCCGCATATCAACCTGACTCGTATCAATACGGCTCAGTCGTGATAATTCACCACCTCCAAAAGAGAGGGGCTGATCGTCTTGATCGAGTAGCAAAAATCCGAGAGCTTGGAGCATGCCAGCGCCTCCGTCATTGGTAGAGCTGCCACCCAGTCCCAGGATGAACTTGCGGCAACCTTGATCCAGCCCGGCCGTAATCAATTGACCAAAGCCATAGGTCGTCGTGACAAGCGGGTTGCGATCTGCGGCAGAAATTAAGTAAAGACCAGAGGCAGCAGCCATTTCGATCACACAGGTTACACCGTCACCCAAAATGCCGAATTCAGCAGAAATGTCCTGTCCGAGCGGGTTGTTTACGGTGGCGGTCAGTATTCTTCCGTCTGTGGCATCGACCAGGCATTGCATGGTACCTTCGCCGCCGTCAGCCATCGGTTTCACGAGGAGTTCACTTTGCGGGAGTACGCGTCGAATACCTGAGCGAATGGCTTCGCCTACTTGTTTGGCAGTCAGGCTACCTTTAAAGGAGTCCGGAGCGATTACAATTTTCATGCCAGTCTTCCTCCTATCAGTAAAGAGGGTATTTTTTCCATCATAAAAAAGACTGTCCCCCGCGTCTAGGCGAGAAACAGTCTTGATTGTGTTAGGCGTTCTTTTTCAATGCTATTTCTTCTGGCTGTGCCGTTTTCGAGAAGAACCATTTCATCATCGGTGGAGTGACGATGGTCGTCAAGAGTACGACGACAATCAGGACGGCAAACATGTCTTGTGTGAGCAAATTGCTCTCCAGACCAATTGCGGCGATAATGAGTGCCACTTCCCCACGGGATACCATCGCTGCACCAATGGCCATCGAGTTTTTCCATGGGAAGCCTGTGATTTTTGCACCAAAAGCACCACCGATGAGCTTGGAAACAATCGCGATGACGCTCAGGAGCACAATCAGTCCGAGATTGTCCCAGATACCAGAGAACTGTGCCGTTACCCCGATTGAGGTGAAGAATACTGGCACGAAAACCGCGTAGCTGATGGTCTCAACCTTGTGCGTCACTTCTTGCTTGTAATTGGTCAAGCTGATGGCAACACCGGCGATGTAGGAACCGATGATGGCGGCAACCCCTGTATATTCAGCAAAATATGCGAACAGGAAACAGATGATAAGCGCTGCGGAAATGACTGATTCTGTGACCTGCAACGGAGCAAATTTTTTCAAAATCCAAGGGACAACCTTCCAAGAGAGAACGATAACGATGGCAAAAAACGCGACCTTTTTCAAAACCACCATGCCGAGATTTACGTCGCCGCCAGCAAAGCTCATCAAGAAAGCGAGTGCCAAGATAACCAAAACGTCATCAATAACAGCGGCTCCCATGATCGTTGCACCTTCTCTTGATTTTAGCTTGCCCAATTCCTTCAACGTTTGTACGGAAATACTCACGCTGGTAGCAGAGAGCAATAGGCCCAGGAAGATCGCTTCGATGTTGGAGAGACCAATCGCAATCCCGGCACCATAACCGAGTGCAAGCGGCATGACAATCCCTGCGACGCCTACGCTGGTTGAAGACTTGGCGGTGCGTTTGAACTCATCAATATCAGTCTCTAAGCCCGCGATAAACATGAGCAGGATAACCCCGATTTGGCTAATTTCCTTGAGGATTTCTGTGTCTGTGACCAGCCCGAGAACCGTAGGACCTAAAACGATACCGATGAGCAGTTTCCCCAAAACGGATGGCTGTCCCAGCCGCACGCTGATGTCACCAGCGATTTTGGAGGCGATCAAAATGACAGCCAGCTGAAAAATAAGCATGTGGTTTCCCCCTTTTTACGAAATAAAAAAGAGCCCGCGATCACAGCTTTCTTTTTGTCGGCTAAAAAAGACAAAAAGAACCCTATGATGACAGGCTCCTCCAGTAACGAATCAAATATTCACTTACAATACACAAATATTTTAACATACTGGGCCGAAAAAGTAAACACTTGGTGACAAATGCTCCTCAGCGTGTGAAGATAGAGCAAAAAACAGGAGGAGGAGCAGGCATGGCGAAAATCAGCAAAGAGAATGCAGAGCATTATCATTGGGGCGATCAATGCGATGGCTGGCATCTGGTCAAAGGCCAAGAGCTCAGCGTCATTCATGAGCGGATGCCCGGAAATACCGCAGAAGTGCGCCATTATCACGAGCGGTCGCGTCAGTTTTTCTTCGTACTGTCAGGACAGGCTATGCTGGAAGTGGATGGCGTGCGTCATGTGTTGGGCAGGCAGGAAGGCGTAGAAGTGCCACCGGGAGTCAAACACCAGATGAAAAACGAGGGAGCAGAGGATGTAGAGTTTCTTGTGATCTCGCAGCCGACAACAAGAGGAGACCGCATCCAGACAGATTAAAGAAAGCCTGACCGTCAAAAGAAGCGGTCAGGCTTTTATATGCGTCAAGCTTATTTGAAATTGGTGAAATCGGACATTTGTGCGAAGATATCTGCCAATGCGTGCATTCCTTCGAATGTTTGATAAGCGAAAATAGGCAGACCCACAACAAACAACAAAACTTCTCCGATATATTTGGCGATCATATGATCAACCTCCTTTTGGATGTTTGTTACGCTACGCGATCCAAAACGAAGGAACCATATGTATCCATTTCGCCGTCTGTATGCTGTATGCGCCTGAATAAGCGAAGGCGCTGCGGTTGCCTTGCCGCCATTGGATAAGTCTCCACCAACAACGTGTTAATGGAAGGTCGGTACGTATCCGTGACGTTCTGATGTAGAGCCCGGTTTTGCAGGTAGCACTGTCTGAGACAATAAGCAGAAGTGAAGCATCCTACAAAAAGCGCGACCAAGGCGAAGAAATCTTCCAGCGAAAACAGCAGCAATAGCATATCTTCCATGGCGATTCTCCTCCTTTCGTATTCATCATTCTACTCTTGTTCACAATATCGAGCAACCCCGAAAATTCATGAGAGCGGATACATTGCCAAACTGCCAACTATTTCAATTTGTTAATCGATAGGTTGACACGGTAGTTCCCAAAAGGAAGCAGGGCATCTAAAAAATGATTGAGGGCCTCTTGATCTGGCACATGTACCATCATGGTATAGCAGCCTTCTCCGCTAGTGCGATGGGCTTCGACGATCTCGCTGCGGCTTTTGATAAAACGAGTGAAGAGTGAATGATCGGTAGTGGTCATGAACATGGTGACCAGAGCAGTGAGGACTGGGGCGATTTTGGCTTCATCAATGAGCGCTGTATAGCCTTGAATAATGCCCTGCTCCTCCATTCGTCTAATGCGGTTTCCGACGGATTGACCACTTAGATGGACCTGTTCGCCGATGTCCTTCCACTGCAATCGGCTGTTTTTGCGTAGTAAGGCAAGGATGGAGAGATCGGTTTGATCGAGCATGTGTATCTCCTTTCACGGCGAAAGTTGGTAGCCAGCAATCGTTTCGCGGCAACCGTTCACGGCCTTATACAATAAACGTACATCCATTATATCGATAACGAGGAAAGGAAGAAATGACATGGAGATTCAGCTTGTAAGACATGCTACCTTGCGCGTGAAATATACAGGGCTGACATTTTTGATCGATCCAATGTTTAGCTCTAAAGGCGAAATGCCAGCAGTACCGAATACGCCGAATCAGCGCCCGAATCCAGGAGTAGAATTGCCCATATCCGTGGAGGAAATACTCGCTGGCGTGGACGCCCTCTTGGTGACGCATACCCATTTCGATCATCTCGATGAAGCGGCCCTACGCCTTCTCCCGAAGCATTTACCTGTATTTTGCCAGCCACCTGATCGAGACAAGCTGGTGCAGCATGGCTTCGAACAAGTCATTGCCATCGAAGAGGAATATAAATGGCAAGGAGTTCACCTGCATCGGACAAGTGGTCAACACGGAACAGGGGAAATTGGGCAGCAGATGGGGCCAGTATCTGGCTTCGTTCTGGAGCGAGCTGGTGAGCCGACGCTGTATGTGGCGGGTGATACGATTTGGTGTGAGGAAGTGGAGCAGGCTGTTGCAGCGTATCGTCCTGACGTGATCGTCGTTTTCGCAGGTGCGGCCCGTTTTTTGACGGGAGATCCGATCACGATGACGAAGGAGGATATCGTCCATGTCGCAGATACTGCGCCTGACAGCCGTATTCTTGTTGCCCACATGGAGACATGGAACCATTGCTTGCTCAGCCGTCAGGAATTGAATGAATGTTTGCAGGAAAAACAGCTATCTGGTCGCGTACATGTTCCGCAGGATGGCGAAACCATCTCTTTTCAATGAGCGAACTGAATATAGATGAAAACCAAAAGCTCCGCAGGTCATAGCGGGGCTTTTGACGTTGTCGAAAAAAAGGCTTATCCATCATTTGACAAACAAAAACGAACGTAATAAACTATTTTTACGTAAATGATTAATGTCATGAGGTGTTGTTGTGGCGCACGAACAACTGGAAACATATGTAGTCGAGAAGCCGGAACAGGCGATGGCCTTATTGAACCCGCTCCGTGCCGAGATATTAAGCCGTTTGGCAGAGCCTGCTTCAGCAGCAGAAGTCGCACGTGGTATCAATGAAATCCCGCAGCGTGTCAATTATCACTTGAAGGCCTTGGAAAAGGTCGGATTGGTCAGACGGGTAGGAAGTCGACAAGTTCGCAATCTTGTCGAGGTACTTTATTTGGCGATTGCGCGGACGTATGTGCTCTCGGAAGGACTGAACTGGGGCAACGATACCATTCAGCAAATGAAGGATCAAGGATCGTTGTCTCATCTGGTCCAGACAGCAGAACGGATCAAGCGGGATGCCATGCTCTTGCTGGAGCGTTCCGATCAAGAGGTGGAGGTTCCGAGTGCCTCACTGAACGCGAGTATTCAGCTTGCCAGTGCGGAACAGCGCAGTGCTTTTGTAGAGGAGTACGTCCAGCTGGTGAATCAGCTTGTGGCAAAGTATCAGCCAAAAGAAAAGGGACAAGAGACGTATCAGGTCGTTCTCGCGGTTTATCCAAAACAAGGAGGAGACGAGGTATGAAGGCACAAGTGACAGAGTCTAACAAGTCCAAACCCGTAGTCATTTGGGAAAATCGTATCCAGCCACAAGCTGATCAGGTTATTGTCATGCCAGCCCGAAGCGGAAATGGGGTTGCGGTCGAAAGAGAAGCAGCTGTTCAGACATGGTCAGTAGGTCCGGCGAGTAATCCCGCAGTGGTGACGCAGGTTTCATCTGGATTTAACAAAAAATCAGTGGCAATGCCACAAGCAACCAGCATGCGTATGGCCGCGTAAAAACTCAAGCGTAAACAAGCGAAGGAGGGTTTTTCATGAATCTCATTCCGGTAGTAGTCGAGCAAACGAGTTATGGAGAGAGGTCTTATGACATTTACTCCCGGTTGTTAAAGGATCGCATCATTTTTCTCGGCAGTGCCATCGATGATCAGGTAGCCAATGCAGTGGTAGCTCAGCTGCTGTTCCTGGCAGCAGAAGACCCGAAAAAAGACATTCACCTTTATATCAATTCGCCAGGAGGCTCTGTCACAGCAGGGATGGCGATTATCGATACCATGAAATTCGTAGCACCTGAGGTGTCCACGATCTGCACGGGGATGGCAGCGTCTATGGGCGCGATGCTTCTCGTAGCAGGAGCGCCGGGCAAACGGTATGCGCTGCCTAATGCAGAAGTCATGCTCCACCAGCCGTGGGGAGGCAGTCAAGGACAGGCGAGTGATATCAAGATCGCAGCAGACCGTATCATGCGACATCGCAACATGCTGTATACGATCATCGCGGAGCGCACGGGAAAGACAGTCGAGCAAATCGAAAAAGATGCAGACCGCGACTATTTCCTTACCGCCGCAGAGGCGCTCGAATACGGCTTGATTGATAAAGTGATCGAAAAATTGTAGAGCTGGAGGTGCCGGGGTGAAGATCCTATTTTTGGGGGGAACGCGTTTTATCGGTCCACATGCAGTGAAGCGCTTGGCAGAAGCAGGTCATGAGGTTGCTGTATGTAATAGGGGGCTTTCCCTCGGCGCAGCCTCTCTTCCACAAGGTGTCGTCTCTATTACGGGAGATCGTGCCCGCCTGGGTGAATACCGGGAGACTTTTCGCTCCTTTGCACCTGATGTCGTTATTGATCTATTTCCGTACACAGAAGCAGATGCCCGCCTGCTGATAGAAACGTTTCAGGATATAGCAGGTCGTGTCGTAGCGATCAGCAGTTGTGACGTGTATCAGGCGTTCGGACGGGTGAACAAGATCGAGTCCGGTCCGATTACGACTGAGCCGCTTACGGAGCAGTCTCCACTTTGCGAGAAGCGCTATCCGTTCCGAGGGGCCAGACCAGATCGCGAATACTATGACAAGGTGCTCGTGGAGGGAGTCGTGATGGGGCAGCAGAGTCTACCGGGCACGATTTTGCGCCTGCCGATGGTGTATGGCCCGCATGATTACCAGCATCGCGTCTATCCGTACCTTCAGCAGATGCGTGATGGACGTCCGTTTATTTTGCTCGAAGAAAGCTTTGCTTCTTGGCGTTGGGCACGCAGCTACGTAGAAGACATCGCGCATGCCATTTGTCTGGTGGCTACCGACGATCGAGCAAAAAATCAGATTTACCATGTAGCAGAAGAGCAATGCTTGTCGATGCGAGCGTGGATTGAACGAATCGGCAGCGTTTACGGTTGGAATGGCAAAGTGATTACAGCGCCTTCTACTGAGTTGCCAAATGAGTGGGTTCCGCAGATCGAATCGAAGCAGCATGTTCAGCTGGATTCAGCAAAAATCAGGCGAGAGCTAGGGTATACGGAACAAGCCACCGCAGAGGAGTCTATGCGACGTACGATTGCATGGGAGCTTGACCATCCACCTGAAAACATGTTGCAAGAAAACAACTATATAATAGAGGATAAACTGCTCGCGAAGCTCGGTGTCTAGTATGTAGCAGGGAGTTTCGTGCATAGTCTGTTTGAACCGTCAGGATGGTATCTGGCGGTTTTTTGTTTGCACATCAAAGTGTTTGAAGGAAGGAGGAGCTGGGTATGAACAAGAGTAGCAAATGACGGGAGGCTCACCTTGTGAAAATCAGAACAAAAATCATCCTGGCTTTTGGTATCATATTGGCAGTCATGTTCGGTTCAGGTACGTATATGTACGTGCAAATGCTAGCAATGAAGGCATCCTATACAAAAATTATCGAAGAGGAAGAATTATTGACAGACCTGCGAGAAATGCAGTTTATCATGACGGGTCGAAATAATGACGAACGAGCCTATTTGTTAACGGGCGATGAAGAATTTCGGACGGAATTGAAGGAAAAGGCAGCAAAGGTGGACAGCCTGTTTGCTAAAATGAACAGTTCTCTTGAGTCTTCTCACCATCTTGAAGAAATGGGGGAGGCAAAGAGACTATACAACTCCTATCTGGAGTCGAGTGATAAAGTGGTAGAGGCACTGGATAAAGGATTACGTGAAGAAGCCATCTCTCATCATTTCGGTCAGGAACGGCAAGCGAGAAAAGAAATGGATTCGGTTGTGAGTGGATTGGTTGAAGAGGTGCGTAATGAAATCAAGGTAGATCAACAGGAGCTGGCGGAGAACGAAGGAATTTCGGCCATGATTCAGTTGTTTTTTAATATAGTGGGAATTCTCGTTGCGATTGTGGTTGGGGGTCTTCTGATTCGCTCGATTGTGGCACCGCTGCATCGGGTGAACAAACAGCTCCATGATATCGCTGACGGAAAAGGAGATTTGACGCAAGAGTTGACCGTCTTTTCAAAAGATGAGATTGGACAGTTGGCAGGCTCATTCAACCGGATGCTAGCCAATTTACGAGAGCTGATTTCTCAGGTTCGCGAGCATGCCCAGCAGGTTGCAGCCGCAGCTGAACAACTGACAGCGAGCTCGAAGCAAACGAGCCAAGCTACGGAACAGATCGCCATCACGATCCAGGAAATGACGGAAGGAACGGACAGGCAATCCCAAAACGTAGAGGAGAGTCAGCAGGAAGTCGAAGAAATTTCAGCAGGAATTGAAAAAATTGCAGCACGTGCGCAAAGTGTGTCTGCTGCGGCTGCAAGTACCTCAGAGCTGGCGACAGAAGGGGATCGAACCATCCAGTTGTCGGTTTCCCAGATGGACGGGATCGGAGAAACTATGGAGCATTTGACTACACTGGTAGGTGGTTTAGGAAAACGCTCCCAACAAATCGGCCAAATCGTCGAAGTCATTACGCAAATTTCAGGTCAAACGAATCTCTTGGCATTGAATGCCGCCATCGAAGCGGCGAGGGCGGGTGAGCATGGTAGGGGCTTTGCTGTCGTGGCTGATGAAGTGCGAAAGCTAGCGGAGCAAGCATCTGCATCAGCACAAGAAATTTCCCAGCTGGTAGCGTCGATCCAGATGGAGACGAACGAAGCAGTCCTCACGATGGAAAAAGGTTCTCAAGAAGTATCAGATGGGATGGGTGGCGTCGCAAGAGCAGGAGAAGCGTTCTCTCAAATTCGCGATGCAGTTGTAGGCGTGACGAATGAAATTCAAGAAGTATCGACTGCTGCACATACCCTGACAGAAAGTACAGGCAAGGTCGGACAATCGATGCAGATGATCGCCACTGTAGCACAATCGGCAGTCTCTCTCTCGGTGGGAGTCTCGTCTGCTACAGAAGAACAGCTGGCTTCCATGGAGGAAATTCACGCCTCGGCTGCATCGCTGGCGAGCCTCGCCGATGATTTGGAAAAACTGATAGGCCATTTCAAGGTATAAAGCTTCACCACAAGATACACCCCTTAGAATCGAGAGAAAGATTCTGAGGGGTGTTTTTCGTTTACGCTAATTTCCACACGATTCCTGCTCTCGACCCTGCTTTGTCAACAGGCGTATAGAATCGCATATGGTGAATCATAACAGCCGAGAATACGCCCACTGCTAAGCCTTGCCTAGCTTGGCGAAAGTGGGGGATAAATCTGCCCCGAGAGGTAAGTGCTTTGTTGCTTTTTTAGTTAAATTTCTCAATATTTTTGTAGAACATACGTTCCTGTTGTGATAAACTCCTTCTGTGGGGTTCAACTGCCACTGTTAAAAAAGGAACTGCCCTGTCCAAGAGATAGATAGCACCGTCCTTCAATCCTCCCTCCAAAACCTCGCAGATGCATTCACCCGATTTTTCAAAAAACAAAATGAAGCACCGCGTTTCAAAAGTAAGAAGAATAAAATCCAGACTTGTACGACGAAGCATGCGAATGCAAACATTACGAAGGAATCCGACTGGGGATATTTCTGCTTACCATTTTGGTCTTGTCGACTACCAAAATATATGGTTTCGGCAGTAATCGTGGGAGATGAGTCTGTCACAGCGCCTCTAGTTGCGCTATGATAAGGCTTACATGTCAAAAAGCGGAGGCGAAAGTATGAAACGATTCCGATTTGATCAGCAAGTAGGCAAAACGATTGATCGCTATAATTCCGTCCATGCGACGATTTCTCGTGTCTTGCGCACACCTGATTCAGTTTCGATTGGGTGTATCCATTTGGAGGCAGGCGGGATTGTTGGCTATCATCCGGCACCTTGTCCTCAACTCTTCCTTGTCGTGAGTGGAGAAGGCTGGGTACGCGGTGAGGGTACAGCGCGCATCCCGATCCAAAGTGGACAAGCAGCATTCTGGATCATAGGAGAAGGGCACGAATCAGGCAGTGAAACCGGAATGACGGCAATCGTGATCGAAGGAGATGGACTCGATCCGGAGAGCTTTATGTCCTTGTTGGAGACGTAGCATCCGTATGTATGAAGGTATTGGTTTGCCATTCCACCAACCGTACATAAGCTCATTAGACTATCTTAGAAAGACGGTGTGAAAGGCGAATGAATTGGAAAACACATATGGCACTTGGTGCCATCGCAGGCTACTGCGCCTATCCTTCATGGAAGGGCAGCGTCATTGGCGCGACAATGGCACTCGTACCTGATATCGATCAGGCAAATAGCAAGCTCGGAAACTTGATGGGACCTGTATCCAAAATGCTGCAAAAAGGATTCGGTCATCGAACAGTGACACACTCATGGGTAATATTGTTCCTTCCATTTCTACTATTCGGTGATTCTCCGGCCTCAATGGCAGCTCTGTGGGGGATATTGTCCCATCTGATCAGCGATATGCTGGTGGGCCGCATTCAGTTATTGTGGCCGTTACGAGTGGGATGGCTCGGTATTCGGGTGTCCAAATCGATGTATCGGACTGTGGATCGAATCGTGTTTTATGTAGCGATTGTGTATATCGTGATCAGAGGTTATCAGTAAGAAGAATGGACATTGAAAAAGGACTTCCCTTCAGGAGGTCCTTTTTCATTAGAACAAAAAAGCTGACACCGGTTTAGGACCGATGCCAGCTTGCCAGTAATGATTATGAGCAGATTCTTCTTATCACGAAACAACTAAGGCATCATGAACTGTTGCACGAGTTCAGCGTTTTCAGTCATGAATTTTTCTGCGTTTTGCATGACCTCTTGTTGTGCTTCCATCATTTGTTGGTCAGTCACAGTAGCGAAGTTGATGGAGTTGTCAGCAGTCATAGCTGGAATTTCCAGTGCTTTGCCGAATTCTGCTTTGGACTTCAGCTTGAAGCTAAAGCCTTTTGGCATATCTGGAGTAGGGTTCGAGAAGTTCACTTTTACCGTGCCATCAGAATCTACACCATTGTCCGTCTTCGTCTCGTTCACGGTAACATTACCGGTCAGAGCAACAGGGTTGGAGGAATATTCGTCTGCTGCTACGAGTGCAAAGTCATACTTTCCGGTTTTTTTCTTGTCTTGCTTGGTTGTCTCGAAAGTAGTCGAGAAGTCCAGAATTGGCTGGTCGGTTTCTTTCGCCAGGATGCTGAACTTGCCCTTTGTCTTGTCTTTTTCTTCTGTCGCTCTGTAGGTGAAGGACATTTCGCCACTTTGCAGATCAGACAGGTTGTGCAGGGAGTAACGGTAGTACGTTTCTGCACCTTTATCGTAGGAAACACTGCTGTAGACCAGCTGATCTTTTTTCTCTTTGTCATCGAACAAGAGCTTGCGGGACAAGATTTGATGGTCGCCGTCCACCAGCACGACCATTCTCAATTGATCGGTTGATTTCGTGTCGGTGTCTTGTGTGTCCTTGATGATGTCATCAAAGGCTTGCTCGTAATTTTTCTTGAATTCTTCTTTGCTAATTTCTTCTACTTTGTAGCCGCTGTCGAGCATCAGTGTAGCCACATTGTGGTAGCGACTGTAGATCAGGTCAAACAACTTTTGGTCAGCTTTTGCCTTCTCTGCGATTTGCTTCGCCAGAGCTGCGCCTTCTGCATCATTAAAAGTAATCGTGATCTCACGTGCATCTTCCTTGAGTCCTTCTTCGGAGAAAGGAACACCTTTTTTGATGCTTACCTGGCTGTCTTTGATGCTGTCAGCATACAGCACGGCATACGGAGTCATTACTGTTTTGAGTTCATCTTGATTAAAATTGATCGCTTCATACAAATCGCTATAGCTTACAATGCGTTTTGGCAGTTCTTCGCCCATCTTTTCCTTAAGAGCATCGCGATCTTTCAGGTCCATATAAGCGTATTTCGAGTAAAACTCTGGGAGCTTGAAGCCCATCACGGAATCATTCATGAAGTACTCAAGAGTAGCCAGCTTTTTATCTTGAAGGTGAACTTCCAGGTTACCTGATTGCTGATTTTTCTGTTCATCGATATTGCTTTGCATCACGAGCTTCGCTTTGCCCAGCATGTCGAGAATTTTTTGTGCTTCCGGGTCTGGGATCGTTGCATCTAGGGCAATTTCACTCACCTCAGCAGTGGAGTGAACTGGTTTTTCCAGGTATGGCTTCATGTAGTCTTGGTATTCCCCGTAAGCTTTGGATACGTCGCTGGAAAACTTCATCATGCTCTCCGCTTCCGCTTGCAGGTAAATCGTTTTAGCGCTCTTGAACAAATCGTACTTGGCATAGGCGGTACCTAATCCACCCAACACAACGACAGCCGCTGCCCCCGCGATCAACCATACTTTTTTCTTACTTTTGCGCGGTGGGTTCACGTTTGTTGCAGTTTCCATCTTTTCTCTCCCCTTTTTGCTCTCTCTTTGGTGAGTACGATGTGCGTAATGATTTTGCGCACTCGATTTTGTATTGTACCATAAGGAGGATGAAGGGGAAGGATTTCCAGTAAATTTCTTCAAAAAAGAGGAAGAAAGACCCAAATGGTTGCATTCTGCCTTCTTTTGTATGCATATAGAACAAAGAAAAAGCGACAGCAGGGGGGAGATCACGTGGATTTTCGCGTGCTGCAAACGTTTATGGTGGCGGCCACGACAGAAAATTTTCACCAGACAGCAGAAGCGTTGTTCATTGCGCAGCCTACTGTCAGCCAGCATATACGACAATTGGAAAAGGAATTGGGGATCAAGCTGTTTGAACGGGTTGGCAAACGCGTTCGGTTAACGGCTGCGGGCAAACGCTACCTGCCACATGCAAAAGGACTCCTTCAACAGTGGCATAACAGTATGGAGGATTTGCAGGCTTGGAGACAGGGCTATCGGGAAAAGCTGCAACTGGCTGTTTCACCGATTATTGCCCGTGCTCGTTTTTCTCATTTGCTGCACCGTTACACCAAGCTGTATCCCGATGTAGATATCTCGATTAAAATTGTCGACTCCGTGGAAATTGGCCCGCTGGTTCAAAATGGACAAGCTGATCTGGGCTTAACCCGGATGGTGCCGGGAGAATTCCAGTTGTCTACTTATCTTTTGTACGAAGATCCTGTCGTTTTTGCAGTCCCTCACAGTGGCGGAGATATGGAGGCGCCCTTGCCTGATTGGGAGCAAGAGGTGCAAGCGAACCGTCTGCTGACCCACAATCACCCGGGTTATTGGGATGAGGTGCTGTTGCTTTTGCGTCAGAGGGGGCTTTCCTTGCGTACGATGGCTGTTTCGCAGGTAGACATTACAAAGCGATTCATCGAGGATGGATTGGGCGTTTCCTTTTTGCCTCGGACGGCTGTCGATCGGGATTTGTTTGAAAACCGTTTTATTGAACTGCCTACACCTGGCCTTGTTTTGCCGAAGGTTGCTTCCTATTTGCTGGTGCCCAAAGCAGGGATTAGCGAGCCAGCGCAGCATTTTATAGATATCTTGCAGTCTTTGTATCCACCGATGCCACTTGTTCAGTCGGGGGGACGGACATAAAAGATAACAAGCCTGTAAGGTAGATGTAAGGTGAATCGATAGTTTTGACCAGTATATGTAACCTATACTGAACCCTGCTAGATGACAGCAGGGGGGAATGACGAATATGCAGGCTGAACCAATCGCACAGAAGGATCGGATTTATTCTATTGATATTGTAAGAGGATTGGCTTTGTTCGGGATTTTGCTGGTGAACTTGCCGGGCTTTATCATGTATTCGGAAGACGTTCGTATGCCAATAGAGGCAGGGATCGATGTATGGATTCGCTTAAGCTATGATTTATTCATTCAGACGAAATTTTTCGGGATCTTTTCGTTTCTATTTGGCTTAGGTTTTTACATTTTTATGTCACGGGCTGAACAGCGTGGACAAAAAGTATTTCGTCTCTTCAGCAGACGGTTGTTCGCGATGTTTTTCATTGGTGTGATTCACGTCATTTTGTGGTTTGGCGATATTTTGACGGTGTACGCATTGCTTGGCTTTTTCCTGATGCCTTTTTATCGAAGAAAGTCTTCTACGATTCTGGCTTGGGCAGCCAGTTTGGGCGGAGTGTACATGCTCACTCAAGGTGTGGCGCTCGTACAGACGCTCAATGGTCAAGAAGTCTATCCGTTTATCGCATCATTACAGTCGACAATGATACCGATTTTCGTGATGTTCCTGTTTGGTTTGTATGCGGGAAAACGAGGTTTGATTGCTCAAATTCGCGAGCATAAGCCGTTGTTGAAACGAATCGCTGCTACTACTCTTGTAATCAGTCTTCCGATCGCAGCAGGGATTGTTTGGGCTAGCGGTGTCGGCTTTGGTCCAAAGCTTGAACAGGTGAATAAAATATTGGTTGATCTGAGTACGCTGCCTATGGCGATGTGTTTGATAGCCAGCTTGTTTCTGTTGTTGGATCGTGAGCCGGTACGGAAGGTTCTCCAGCCATTTGCCTACACGGGACAAATGGGGTTAACGACTTATTTGGGTCAGACCGTCATCATGACCATTCTGATTCCTTTGTTCGGTATTACGGCAATGCCGCTTTCTTCTTGGTTTTTGCTTGCGCTGCCGATCTATGCGTTTCAATTACTCGTAAGCTGGCTGTGGCTGAAGCGTTTTAACCGGGGGCCGATGGAAAAGCTATGGCGCTTCCTGACGTACGGACGTAAAAAGAAGTCGATTCCAGCTCCTGCTAACTGATTGTAAAACGTGATCAAAACTACGGTTTTCTTCTATTTCCCTTCACGATTATGAATCGATTATACTGAAGAGAAAAGAGACGAAAATGGAGTGGTGATGATGACAAAACAACATCCTTTGGCTATCGGCTTGGATGGTATCGCCGTAGCAGAAACAGACCTTAGTTTGGTGGATGGGATTAATGGACTGCTGGTGTACCGCGGTCATTGGGCGCGTGATTTGGCTATCCACCACACATTTGAGGAAGTGGCACACCTGCTCTGGTTCGGACATTTGCCTAGCGAGCAGGAGTTGACTGATTTAAAAGATAAGCTCAAAGCAAACCGTGAGCTGCCGGAGCACGTAAAGGGAATCCTGAAGCTGATCCCGGCAGATGTAGATATGATGAGTGTACTGCGTACAGGTGTTTCGGCGCTGGGCAGTTCCTCGCATGGCTTCCCGCCGACCATCGATGAGGTGATTGCGCTGGCTGCCAAGATGCCGACAATCGTTGCGTATCGCTTCGCTTGTCTGGAGGGCCGCGAGCCGTTGGCACCGAATCCGGAGCTGGATCATACAGCGAACTACCTGTATATGCTCAAGGGGGAAAAGCCAAAAGCGGCACACGTACGTGCACTGGATGCGTACCTGATTTTGACGCAGGAGCATGGCATGAATGCATCCACATTCTCCGGTCGTGTTGTCAGCTCGACCGAATCCGATCTGATTTCTTCCATTACGGCAGCAATCGGCACCTTGAAAGGTCCTTTGCACGGCGGAGCGCCATCTGAAGTGACGGAGATGATCGAGGCTATCGGCACGAAGGAAAATGCAGAGCCGTGGCTGCGCAACAAGCTGGAGAGCGGCGGACGCTTGATGGGCTTCGGACACCGCGTCTATAAAACGGTTGATCCGCGAGCAACGGCTCTGCGCGTTGTTGCATCCGAGCTGTCGTCCAACGATCCGTGGTTCGATCTGGCGACACACGTAGAAAAAGTAGGCTTGCAACTGCTGGAAGAGTACAAACCAGGCCGCAAGCTGAATACAAACGTAGAGTTTTTTGCCGCAGCTGTGATGCGTGCGGTGGGCTTGGACGACAATTTGTTTACACCAACATTTGCCGTGAGCCGTGTAGTTGGTTGGAGTGCGCACATTCTGGAGCAGGCAGGCAAAAACCGCATTATTCGCCCGCAATCCAATTACATTGGCACGATGCCAGAATAATCGAGACGTGAATCATGAAAGCTATCCGTTATGCGGGTAGCTTTTTTTCGTGTTATGGATGTGGCTGCGGTGGGGAGAAGAATATTTCCAGTCTAGGCTCCAGGCTCCGTCCCACTGGGGGATTAGACTGCCCGCTCCGAAGGGATTTGCGGGGAAACGCAAAAGTGGTAGCCGCTTCGTCGCGTGGTTGCGTTTCTGTTGCCCGCAAATCCCTTCTCCGCTCGGTAGGACTCCACAAGTCGCTACGCCTGGAAATATTCTTCTCTGGCGTTACTGATGAGGTTCTTCCATCTCTTTTAAGTCATTAAAAAATCGGATCACACGGAAAGCTCGTAGAGGAAACAGGAGAAATAAGCGAAGATCTTTGGTACACCGACCGAGACGGAATGCAAAAAGCGAAACACGCTCTTAAGCGTCCACCTCTGAAAAACATCCTGAAAGAACTACTTTGGACGCGGTTTCGCTTTTTGCATGGAGGCGGGCAGTGAATCCCTCAGCGGGTGGGACAAGAATCTGAGCGTTTTCTCCTGTTTCCTCCCCACCACAACAGCCGGACAAAGCATGATATCGTCTTCACAAAGTGCAACTTGGGATTGCAGAAGATGCTTACTTTTGGCATGATAATAAAAAAAAGTAAGGAGTGGAGCAAATGGCGTTGTTGTCTACCCCGTTTCAGTTTAAAGGACTTAGCTTGAAAAATCGGATTGTCATGCCGCCGATGTGCCAATACTCTGTGGATGCACACGATGGAACACCAACGGACTGGCATTTTGTTCATTACGTTTCTCGTGCAGTAGGCGGAACAGGTCTGATTATCGTGGAAATGACCGATGTCGAGCCTGATGGCAGAATTTCCAACGGCGATTTGGGCTTATGGTCTGACGAACAGATTCCGGCGTATGGACGAATCGTCTCCGAGGTTCATAAGTATGGGGCCAAAATTGGCATTCAGATTGCTCATGCGGGCCGCAAAGCGGAAGACGCAGAAGTGCCTGTATCGGCGTCTGCGATTGCTTTCCCAGGGGCGCGCTACAAAACGCCACGGGCGTTGACGACAGAAGAAGTCAAGCAAATGGTCGTCAAGTTCCAGGACTCAGCGAAACGTGCGGTGGAAGCCGGGTTTGACACCATTGAAATCCACGGTGCGCACGGATACTTGATACATCAGTTCCACTCCCCTTTGACAAATCAGCTAGACGATGAGTACGGGCGGGATAAAGCGCTGTTTGGCGTGGAAATTATTCAGGCGATCAAAGAGGTCATGCCAGCTGACATGCCGCTGATCATGCGCGTTTCTGCCGTAGAGTACGTGGATGGTGGATATGGGCTGGATTACAGCACAGAGCTGTGCCGCCGTTACAAGGAAGCAGGCGTGGATATTTTCCATCTATCCAGCGGCGGGGAAGGACCGATTGGTTCAGCAGGCCGTCCAGGTGTTCATCCTGGCTATCAAGTACCATTGGCACGCGCAATTAAGCAGGCACTGGATGTACCAGTTATTGCAGTCGGCAATCTCGATGATCCAAAAGTGGCGGAAGCATCAATTGGCAATGGCGATACGGATTTGGTAGCAGTCGGACGCGGCATGCTGCGTGATCCTTATTGGGCACTGCATGCGATTCATGAGCTGTCGGCGGATGAGTTGCAGCCACCGAAGCAATATTCAAGAGCGTTTTAATCGAGTAAAAGAGCAAGGGGCTTTCCTTTCGACTGAATGAGTCGGAGGAGAGCCCTTTTTTACCGTGAGTCCTTGACACTTTTTTACAGTCCGTTTACTATAAATGTCAGTCAGTACTGACAATCACTTCTGGGAATGAGGATCGCAATGAGCAGCAGCAAAAGTCTTACAAGCAGCGAAAAACTGATGATAGCCGCAATCGATCTCATCGCGGAAAGAGGCTACAACGGCGTAACCACGCAAGAAATTGCCACTGTGGCAGGATTGAGCGAGAAGACGTTGTTTCGCCACTTCGGCAGCAAGCGGAATTTGCTTGAGTGCGCCTTTGACCGTTTTCATTACACGGAAGGGCTGACACAGCTTTTCGCGGAGAAGCTTGTGTGGGATTTGCGCGAGGATTTGCTTTTAATCAGCCGAACATATCACGAAATGATGAACCGCAATCGGAAAATGATTTTGATTAGTATTAAGGATGAGGCCCATTTGCCTGGATTCCGCGAGCGGACCCAAAAGCACCCGCGACAGTTGATGGTACTGTTTACAGATTACTTCAAAGAGATGGGCAAAAAGGGCAAGATGATCCAAACGAATCCGGAGGCACAGGCGACTGCCTTCATGGTCATGAATTTCGGGGCGTTTTTGAACGATCTGGATGGCACTAGCAATTTTTCAGGGGTATCTCTGGAGGCATTTATCGAAGAGAGTGTAGAGGTTTTCGCTAGGGGTTTGACTCCCTAGTTTTTTTATCACTCAAATGTCAGTCAGTACTGACAGTCAAACTACGAATAAAAAGCGAAGGGAAAGATGCGGCATGGAAGCGACAAAAACGCAGCAAAACAGGGACATATTAATCCGGATTTTGATGTTTACCTTAGTCATTTCCTCCATGAGTGTTTTGGTGTTTAACATTGCACTCCCCGAAATTAGCAAGGAGTTTGGTTTGAGCATAGCGCAGGTGAGCTGGCTATCGACCGCATATGGATTGTTATACGCGATCGGAACCGTGACGTATGGCAAGCTGGCAGATCGATACAAGCTCAAGAATTTGTTGACGTTTGGACTCTTGGTGTTTACGGCGGGTTCGTTTTTCGGTTTGGTCTCCGATTCCTTTGCGATGGCTCTTTTCGGTAGATGCTTGCAGGCAGTAGGGGCGGCTGTCATTCCGGCTACTGCGATGCTCATTCCTTTGCGATACTTCCCGCCTGAGCGCAGGGGTTCTGTTTTAGGTAGAACGGCAGTAGGATTGGCTCTTGGCGGTGCACTCGGTCCTGTGGTCGCGGCGTTAATCGTCAGCTTTGCCCATTGGCGCTGGCTGTTTTCCATACCGCTCCTGATCTTGCTTACACTGCCGTTCTACCGCAAATATTTGGAGGATGAGGAGACAGCGGCTGGTGGGAAGTTTGATTGGGTGGGCGGCTCGCTACTTGCGATCAGCGGGACGTCATTGCTTTTGGGAGTAACGAATGGATCTTGGTGGTCTGCATTGGGCAGTTTGGTTACTTTGCTCCTGTTCGTTGTACGAATTCGTTCGGTAGCTGATCCATTTGTCCAGCCGAAGGTTTTTGCCAACAAGCAGTATACAATCGGGATTCTGATGGCATTTCTCATCAATGGAATGGGGATATCGCTTTATTATCTCAGTCCGCTGCTCTTGGCTCAGGTGCAGCAGCTATCGACGAGCTGGATCGGCTTTGTGATGGTTCCCGCGGCTATCGCTTCGGCATTGCTTGGTCGCGTGGGAGGAAGGCTCGCGGACAGGCGGGGGAATGTTTTTCTGTATTTCGTTGCATCTAGCTTACTGATTGGCTGCTTTGGCTTGCTGTCTACTTTCACAAGCACCTCGGTTATCGGCATTGCGCTCTTCTTGATCCTAGGCAATGTGGGGCAGTCTTTTATGCAAATCTCGATGGCGAACTCGATCTCGAGGACGTTGACGAAGGAGCAGGCGGGAGTAGGCATGGGAATCTTTTCGATGCTGAGCTTCATTTCCATGGGGATCGCGTCTGCGGTATACAGCAAGGTTATCGATCTTGGCGCGACTACCAATTGGAACCCGGTAAATCCGTATACGAGCGGCTTCATTTACAGCAATATATATTTGATGATGGCCCTGATGCACGTGTGTCTTATGGTCTTCTACTACTTTCAGTTCGGTAGGGCCAAGAGACAGAGCCTTCTGGCGGATAGCTGACCCTTTGTTCATTCAGGCTTCATACAATATGTGGTAGACTAAAATAAAAAAGGAAGGGGGTTCCTGTTCGTTGCGAGAGCTTTCTTCCATTCGTTTTACAGAGGGAGAACCACTGTTCATCCAAATCTATCACTTTATCAAAGACGAAATATTGCATAACCAAATCACGCATGAGGAGTTTCTCCCCTCAATCAGAAGCTGTGCCCAATCACTTGCTGTCAGCAAAAACACGGTGGAAGTTGCCTATCAGCTACTAGTATCGGAAGGGTACATCAGCAGCATTCCGAAAAAAGGGTATCAGGTGACGTACAAAGCAGGACCTCCTTCTGGGCAGTACGCAGCGGAACGAGAAGACTCTCGTATACCGTCGATTCACTATGACTTTCGCTATGGCAACATCGAGCTCGGAGCCTTCCCTTTTCATCCATGGAATAAGCTGCGCAACAAGCTCATCTCCTACCATCAGCGCACGTATATGGTGGAGGGGCTGGCTCAAGGCGAATACGTATTGCGAAAGGAACTCTCGAAATTGCTGCATGAAACGAGAGGAGTCCTCGCCACGCCGGAGCAGATCATTATTGGAGCCACCCCACAACAGTTGGTATCGATTGTCGTCCAGCTTCTGGACAGAGAGAAGCATGTGATTGGCGTAGAAAATCCGGGCTATGATGGTGCGAGAAATACGTTTCTCAACGGTGGATACCGTGTACACGGCATTTCCTTGGAGGCAGACGGTGTTTCCATAGATGAGCTGAAGAGAAGCGGGGCAAGCATCATGTACGTGAGTCCTTCTCAGCAATTCATCAACAAAATGACGATGCCTTTGGAGAAAAGAAACCAATTGACCCTGTGGGCGCAATCCTTATCGCATTCTTATCTGGTAGAGGATGACTACGAATGGGAGTTCAAATATCAAGAGAGCTACATCCCTTCGATCCAGAGCCTGTCTCCCCAAAAGGTTGTTTACATTGGGCGGCTCTCCAAAGCATTGCTGCCGCTCGTAAACGTCAGCTACGTCGTCCTTCCTTACGAGCTGTTATCGCGTTTTCACCAGCGCGTGCCTGAATACGATCAGCCTGTTTCCCGCTTGGACCAGTTGACGCTAGCGACGTATTTGTCCGATGGCTATTGGCATAGACACTTGCAGCACATGCGAAAAAACTACATGGAAAAGCGAGAGGTATTTCTTCAGGCAGTCGTTCGTTACATGGACGGACGTGTGGAAATAGAAGGGAAGGATACGGGGCTGCATGTATTTTTGACCGTAAAAAGTCAGCGTACGGAAGCGGAACTCATGGAGCGTGCCTATCAAAAAGGCGTAAAAGTCTACGGAACTGCCCGATACTGGCTGCATGATACAAGGGAGCATCCGACGGTATTGTTAGGATACGGAGCATTGACCCCCGACGATATTCAGGAGGGCATTCGCTTGTTGGCTAGCGCCTGGTTTGAGTAACAGATCAGCTTTCTGTCCCACTCATCTTGAACGATCTGTCCCTTTGGCCCCAGACGGCTATCCATTACGATGGACAGGACAGCGATTAGAAAGGGTGGGAAAAATGAAGTTCATTTTTGATCTGGACGGGACGATCTGCTTCAAGGGTCAACCGATCTCAACAAACATTTTGGATAGCCTGCTTGCACTCGAACAAGCGGGACATACGGTGGGTTTCGCCTCCGCAAGACCGTGTCGTGACATGCTGCCTGTCCTCGATGAGCGGTTTGCCAACCATCTCCTCATTGGCGCGAATGGAGCGATGACGCATCACCAAGGAAGCTTGCAGGGCTGCGTGCCGATCCCGGATCGTTTGGCACATGAAATCATCAGCATTCTCGATGATTATCGCGCGCAGTATTTCATCGATGACTCGTGGAATTACGCACATAATTGTGTGTCGACCCATCCTTTTTTGAGCTATATCGATCCCAATCGGACAGCCAGCCGCGTGGACGTAGATCAACTGAATGCCGTGCTGAAAATCCTGATTTTATCGTGTGACCGTTATGAAGAATTGATGGCGAGAATCAAGGAACTTGATGTTACGCTGCATTTTCATTCGGCAGAAGGCATTCTCGACCTCACTTATCGGGGAGTGAATAAATGGGCGGCCCTGAATCGGTTCGATGTGGCAGGGGAGCCGTTCATCTGCTTTGGCAATGACATGAATGATTTGCCGCTATTTGAAAAAGCGCATTATTCCGTATTGATTGGCGAGTATGAACCGCTGCTTTCACTGGCAAAAGAAAAAATCACCATGGATGATCATGTGGAGCAATCTATTATCGCAAAATTGCGAGAGCTGGGCGCGAACAACTGAATGATGAAAAACGTCCGAATGGTGGAGATCCGGACGCTTGTTTCCATCAACGATTATTGGATCATCTCAGCACAACACCAACCGCATACACTTTGCAGCCGATCAGGATCTTCCCAGCAACAGGCTCTGCATCTCATGCTTCTTTCTCTGGGAGGATTTTGTCTAGAATAAGGATCACGATCAGGATGACGAGGAGTAGAATACTGCACCAAACGACCATTTACTTTCTTGAATCCTTTGTTGCGGGATTTATTCCTTCTCAATGATGATCACTCCTTTTGATGGGATACGTTAGGGTATGCTCAAAAATTTCTATGGAATAGACATGCATCCCCAATTACAAAAAATGGGATCAATCACTTGTTCTTCTAAATCCATCTGCGGGTTGCTACATTTTCTAGGAGGCTATGACATGATGAATCCATCATTGGAAAAGAGACATCAGGCACTGCGCGAAGCAGAGACCAAAGCGGAGTTTTTATTTGCCACAATCGAAGAGAAGGGCATTATTCGCAGCGGCGTGACGGAAAAGGATATCAACAAGGAGATTTACGAGCTGGCCTTTCAATTGTTCGGGATCAAGAAATACTGGCATAAGCGAATTGTGCGAGCGGGAAGAAACACGTTGTTTCCGTACCGAGAAAATCCACCGAACTTGACTGTCACTCCCGAAGATATTGTCTTTCTCGATTTCGGGCCTATTTTTGAGGACTGGGAGGCTGATCTCGGGCGGACGTATGTGCTTGGAAATGATCCGGTAAAACAAAAGCTGCGCGACGATATTGAAAAAGCGTGGGACGAGGGCAAGGCTTACTTTTTGTCCAAGCCGGATATTACGAGCAGCGAGCTGTTTGCCTACATGTGCGAGCGCGCTAAAGCATACGGCTGGGAGTACGGTGGTCCGCACGCAGGGCATCTCATCGGCGAATTCCCGCATGAAATAATTCAAGGGGAGGATATCGTCAACTATGTTCACCCTGACAATCACAAGCCAATGAGAGAGCCGGATCATAACGGACGCCCGCGCGATTGGATCCTGGAGGTTCATTTTATTGATCGGGAACGAGAAATTGGGGGATTTGTAGAGAAGCTGTTGACGGTGGAGTAAGAGGGAAATAAGAAAACGCCTTTTCCAATTAGGAAAGGGCGTTCTTTATTTACCTATTCTTTGCCTTACTAATACATCACCATGTTCCCGGTCTTTTTCATATGCTTCTCCGCTTGCTTCAACAACACGACGGTCGCTGTCACGAGCACCAGCAAGACGGTGGCTAGCAGTCCCATACTCGGCAGCAGTGTTTGCAACGATGCTCCCTCCATCAGCAGCTCACGAATCAACTGAAGTGCGTAGGTCAGGGGAAAGCAAAAGGAAATGACCTTGGCCCAAACCGGAAAGGCCATCGGGGGTAGGCGGACACCGGAAAAGATCAGCATCGGCTCATCCAGCACGGTGTACAAAAAGCTCGAATCGCGTGAAAACAGAAAGAGTACACAGAGAAAGCCGCCCCAGACAATGGCCGATACCAGCAAAATGAGGAAGGCGAGTGGAGGTGCCCACCAGCCGCTCAGCTGAATGCCATCGACAAAAAACAAGGCTAACAGGACAAAGCAAAAGAACAGCCAGACCCCCTCGATCAGTGAGGAAAGCGAACGCCCGTACAGAAAAGCGAGCCGGTTGACCGGGCTGATGAAGATCATTTCCATGGTTCCTGCTTGTCGTTCAAAGCTCATTTGCCATGACGACTGTACCAGGCACCAATAAAAGATATAGCCTAAATAGCCAGTCAACAGGAACAACGGCAACTGCTCGTAGCTGATGAACCGGGCTAGAGGGGAATCAGCTCCCATCCGAAACGGGGCAAACGAATAATATGCGGTTACAAAATTGATAACGGGCCAGACCAAGAGCGAGAAGTAGATCATTTTGCTGTGAAACGAATGGCGATGCTCCTTGATGATTTCGGCCAAAAGCAGACTGCCTAGCTGTTTCATGCCCCCCTCCGATCTGCCATGTGCAGGATGACGTCCTCCAGAGATGGCTGTTGCGTGGAGAGACGCAAGACAGGGGATTGGTGGGCAGCCAAGAGGGAAAGTAATGGCGTCGTCATATCCGTTTTGCCTCGTAACGTCACTTCCCAGGTCTGCTCGTCTGTTTCTGCGATTTCCCGTGAGCCGCCATAATCCAGAGCCAGCTGGCGCAGATCGTAATCGAGCGAGTCGGAGAGAGAGGGGATCACTACCTGTAAGGCTGTATCTAGATGGAGCGATTTGGTCAGGTGCTCCGGTGTATCATGCGCCACGAGCCTTCCTTTATCGATGATGTATACCTCGTCGCAAAGCTCTTCTACCTCATGAATGTAGTGGCTGGTCAGCAGAATGGCTTTTCCATGTTGAGAAGCGAGCTCACTCACATGCTTGCGAAGCTGCCGGGCAATGGGGGCGTCCAAGCCGAGAGTCGGTTCGTCAAGGAACAGGTAGTGCGGATCATTGATCAGGCCCCGAGCGATTTGTAGTCGCTGCTTCATGCCTTTGGAATAACGCTCGACTGGGGTGTTGGCCGCCTCATACAGGCCAACCTGCAAGAGTAATGAATCGATCCGATCGCGCAAGGCCTGCCCTTGCAAACCGTACAGACTACCGAAGTATTGCAGGTTTTCCCGCCCTGTCAGCCGCCAGTACAGCATGCGCTCGCCTCCTGCGATCATGTTGACCTTGGCTTTGACGAAACGATCGTCCTTTACCGCGTCGTACCCGTCTACCGTGATTGTGCCGCTGGTTGGGGTGAGCAGCGTGGAGCACATCTTGATCGTTGTTGTTTTTCCTGCCCCATTAATACCTAACAATCCAATGATTTTGCCGGGTACCATGCGAAAGGACAGATCAGCGACTGCCTCGACCTCTGTCCATTGCTGGCGAAACCAGCCTTTTTTCTCCTTCACCCGGTATACCTTCCGTACATTCTCTGCAATCAGCATGATCGTTGTCCTCCTTGTTATCCAAAAATCGATTCCATGACGCGTTTTTCCATCTTACGAATGCCCCACACCCCGATGACGAGATAGACGAGGGACAGGGCTGCCATATGAAACAGCTGTGGTGAAACAGCATGCAGCGGCGCTCCTTGAATCACACATTGCCGAAAAGCATCCAGCGCAGGCGCGAGCGGCATGATGAGACAGAGCGGTTGCAGCCATTCAGGTAAATATGGAATCGGAAACGTGACTCCACTGACAAAGGCCATCACGGCAAACAGCGTGTTTTGTGTGATGTACGTATCGCGGAACCAAAGCATGAGACTGCCCAATACGAGCGCTTGGCAAAAGAAAGCCCCTGTAGACAATATCCAGACAAGAACGGCGCTCCATACGTTCGTATGAGAGAGCGTGAGTCCAAACAACGCCCCTACAAGCACAATCACCGAAAATTCGAACAAAGTACGCATGAGTTGTTGGGCGACATTCCCCAAAAAGTACCCCCTGCGCAAGGAAGGGGTGAGCAAAACAGCCTCCAAGGTCCCTTCCCGAAGCTCCGTAATGAGTGAGCGGCTGACATTCATCAAGGTCGAGACGGCAAACGCATAAAAAGCTCCGCCGAGGATGGCGTACGACAAGTAATCGGACGAGCCGGTGAGATGTGCGAAATTCTCGTCCAACTGTCCGGCAAAAACATAGTGATAGGCGAAGAAGGCGAACAGCACCGTATACACCCCGGAAAAAATGTGGCCGATGACAAACGACCACGGATAGGCACGAATCATCACGCGGGTATTGCGGATAAAGGTAGCTTTGGCGACATGAAACACGTTATTTCCTCCGTTCTGGGGGATGTGATGAAGTAGGTGGAGCGAGAATTCCGGGAACAGGCATATCGATGAACTCATGCAGATCGACGGCGAGTTGTTCCAGCCGTGATGCAATCGCGCGGTAAAACACATACCGTCCCCGCCGTTCACTCCAGATAAACCCTGTGTCTACCAACAGATTCAAGTGCTTGTTGACGGCAGGCTCACTGATGTTGTGCAGGTCAGCCAACTGCTGCGTGCAGTAAGGATGAGCCAATAACGATTTGAGAATCGCTGTCCGCGTCGGGTCACTGAACACCTTCATTTTGCTGATAAAGTCAGCGGGAATCACTGAGGTAGCTCTGGTGCCGGGAACGTCAACGGTTAAGCACACGGAGATATGGTCGTCGTAAATGCCTAGCAACAAATGCGGCGAGACAAACGTTGAGACACGCAAATGGATACGAGCCAGCTCCGAATAGCCAAATGTGTACGTTTTTGCCTTGTGAAATTGCAAGAAGTCTTCGTGCACCTTCAAGCGCGGGTGTACCTGCGACAAAAACGGAATCGGATCAAGCTTGATCTGCTCTTGTGCTTCATGTACGGCGCGGATGAGCCACGGTTCAATCCGCCGTTCTTCTGCCTGGAAAACAGGCAGGTAGTCGTAGCAAAACTCTAGAAAACTGCGCTTGGTCGAGAGTGGATGGCGCAAAAGCTCCCGATGCTCCGGTTTCAGCTCATCAAAAATCTCGTCTGTACGTCCTTGCATCCAAGTGTGAAGTTGTCTGGGATGATAGACGGGACCGATCATGAGTTGGGCAAACTCGCCAGCATCCATCGCCTGTACACGCTCCAATGCGGCCTCAACAGAATGCTCAAAGCACTCCTCCCAAGGTGCTAGGAAGTCCATAGCATCGAGAAACTGATTGGACATGGAACTAAAATAGTGGAGCTTTTTCAAGAGCGGGGCAGGTAAAGCAGTGAGCAATTTCTCCGCCCAATGCAAGCGGGAGGTGTGATGCTCCGGCTTAGCAAGCACATGGAGACTTAAGAAAAACTCATAGCCAGGTATGTATGCGACATGAAGATGCTTACGCAGCCAGTCAGGTAAATCTTGCACCGAGCATCCTCCTTTCTTATTCAATTAACCATTTGGTGAATTTAATTTGGGAGTGGGCAAAATTGAAGAAATTATGCCGGAGGGACATCCCGATGTCAAGAGAAAAAGAAAACAACCACGGCTAACGGGTAGCACGTGGTTGTGGGACAGTATTACGTCTCAGAGAAACGAGAGCCGAGCGTCTGCACGGCTTGCTGCATCGCTGTCAAATTGGCTTCGGGAAGCGACTTTTCCTGATAGCGATATTGCTGATAGTAACGTGTGATGCGAGCGACTGCATCCAGTTGACCTGCATCTAGCAAGGACTTTTCGTGCAGCCGATTGAAAAACTCTTGGGGTGTCTCGTGCAGCTCGATTGGCATGCCTTGCTTCTCCATGAGGACGAGAAATTGATAGTAGGCGTACCTGGTGGGGTCATCCTCTGGACCAACAGGCTGTTTGAACCATTTGGCAGAGCCATCTTCTGTGCTTTCTTCACTGGAAGAGGGAGGAACAGTGGTCAATACGGTATTTTGTACAGCCGCCACTTCTTTTTCCAGCGTAATCGTCCCCTTGAAGCGCTTTTTCCATATGTACCTGCCGAGCAGGATCACACAGGCGAGGATGAAGGCAATGATTAAGTATGGCTGTAGAACAGAAAAGAGTGGTTCTCCGAGCTGTATTTGCACACTGGGGTTATCTGGTTTTTGTCCTGTATTTTCCGTTAATAACTGAATCGCTGCTTGTTTTTGGCTCGCCCTCTCGTACAAGCGTTCAAACAATTCCACAATGAAAATAAGCACAGGCTCAAAGAGCGTATACAGACCATCGCTGACAGGTCCTTTAATCCAACTCCAGATCCAATAGATGAGACCAAGTACGATAGAACCGACAGCCAAATAACCTGCGATCAAAAGAAAACGAGTGCCAAGCACTTGACTGCCGAGTAGCATGCTAATGCGAACAGGCAGCCTCGTAGAAAGTGATCCTTCCCGCAGTACAAACGCCCCAATCGCCACCAAAATATAGCTGAGAGTAATGAGGACAAGCATGGAAAAAGAGGCTGCGAGCGAATAGGAACCCGGGTCAACGATGGAGGTGTAAAGTACCGCTAACACAAGCTGTATCAGGCCCGCCATCAGTGCCAGAACAAATCTGCGTTGCAGACTGTCATGTCGATAACCTTCCGATGCAGCACTTTGTACTCTCCAAAAATAAACAGCAGCCAGTATAAGCGCGATGAGCCAGGAATCGTAGAGGTAGAAGCTGCTCATTCCTATGACAAACACAATGGGATATAGCAACAGATGGAGCATCAAGCGACCGCCACCACCATGGTACAACCAGCTCCCAGCCATGAGCAGTGGCGCTGCGACTAGGCAAAACGAGAGAAGTTGACCAAAACCTGCTGTCATATACCCAAACAAGATCAGGAAAACGCCCGTCAGCATGGCCTCCAGCCAAAACGCGAGCGTCCAGCGCCCCATCAAGGAGAGTGTCATCCCATCATCACGCTCCTTTTTTTCAAACGAGCATGCTCAAAACGCTGGATGATGACAGGGTCAGAAGAAACATCCAGTACCGCAACCTGATGACCGCGTTGAACAAGGCGCTCCGCGGAGGCTTGTACGGATTGGTCCATTCGTGGTGTCACAATGAGAATGGCTTCCTTCCCATGGGCTTCCTCTAACCGGCGAAGAACAGTCGTCAGTGGCGTTGTCACAAAATGATGCATTTGCGCCAGTTGACTCATGACGTGCAGGTGGTGCGCCTTGCCACTTCCCGCAGGCAAATGAAAATGCTCACGTCCTCGTTGCTTCACGGTTAGGTACAGCTCGTATCCGACTGATTTTCTCCTGCACTGGCCAGCTAAAGCCGCAAGACAGGAGATCGTCCGTTCATTGGTCGTATCGTTATACTTTTGCATCATCGGTTCATAGGAGGGTAGGATATGCCCGACGATTCGCCAGTTCGGATGGGCTGTATACTCGAAAAGGCGCGTTTCCAGTGAGCCTGTTTTGGCGGTTGCCTTCCAATGGATGTGCTTGAAACGGTCGCCTGGCATATACGACCGAACGCCACGCTGAAAAGTGACATCGTCTAGTTGGCGCTGACGAGAAATCCGATTCCCATCTGGTTCCGTTTCAGCAAGCACGACAGGAGAAAGAGCAAGAGGCAACGGATAGACCAGCAAGGAAAAGGAAATCGACAATGTCATAGCGGTAGGCTCCTCGCCCAATAACGGCAATGTCTCGGATTGCACATCCGTCAGCCAGACCGTGCCTCGCTTGTTCGGGATGAGAATCAAGGTGCGTGTAGCACTTTGTCGCATCGGCAAATCAAAGCGCAGGCGAACGCTCGTCCGATGATTGAGGAGTCGCACCTCGTCTGCACCTTCCACCGAGACATGCTCTGGCAATGTGAAGCGAAGCCAGGTAGCAGGCAAAGGCAGCCACGAACGATTGTGCAAGCGAACTGTAATGTGCACGGGGGTCCCTGACAGGACGCGCGTTTGATCACTGGACCATTCGAATGACACCCATTTGGACATGGATTTGACCCACCAGTCTTGTGCAGCGGGGAGAAAAAAGAAAAAGCCCCCAAACAGAAAGAAAAACCAGTGGCCGGAAAAAACGGCGAAGAGTAGCAAGACAAAACCGATTACGTGAAAGGTTTGCTTGGTGATCATAGCGCTACACGCTTTCTTCGACGGGAGCGGGGACGCTAGTCAAAATTTGCTCTACGACTTCCTGCTCCGTCACATGCAGCTCTGCTTCCATGGAGAGGCGAATGCGGTGAGCTGCCAGACTGGGGAACACCACTTTCACATCATCCGGCAAGACATAAGTACGACCAGAAACGAACGCGTAAGCCTGGGCGGATCGCAACAGGGCGAGCATGGCACGCGGACTGATGCCCACCTCGACCGAACGATGCTGGCGAGTCGCTTCCGTCAGATCGATGATATAGTCTTCCACCGGTTGACTGACATGAACGGTCGTGACCTCGCGTTGCAGAGCCGCAATTTGCTCGACAGTGATGACCGGCTCGACGGCCTCTAATGGGGAGCCACTGCGGAATCTCCGCAAAATTTCTTTGGCATCCTCTCGCGTACCATAGCCAAGAGACAGCTTGAAAAGGAAGCGGTCCAACTGTGCTTCTGGCAATGGATAGGTTCCTTCCGATTCAATCGGATTTTGGGTCGCAATGACCAGCATGGTCGATGGAAGTGGCAAGGTGACGCCTTCGATCGTGACCTGGCGTTCCTCCATGCATTCCAGCAAGCCGGATTGAGTCCTGGGAGTGGCTCGGTTTATTTCATCTGCGAGCAAGACATCTGCAAAAACAGGTCCCTTGCGCAGTTCGAATTCACTTGTTCGCTGATTGAATACGTGTAGACCGACGACATCAGATGGCAGTAGATCCGCAGTAAATTGCAGGCGGTTGTAAGAACCGCCAATCGCTTGCGCCAATGTTTTGGCAAGCACGGTTTTTCCCATTCCGGGCAAGTCCTCCAGCAATACGTGACCACGGGCGAGCAAGGCCGTTACCAATAGGCGGATCTGACTTTCCTTGCCCACGATAACGCTGCTGATAACATGCTGAAGGTTATCCGATGTCGGATGAGTCATGAAAATTCTCCTTTTCCCATTCAAAATTTAGGAGCCATACGCTTTTTATTATATAGGGAATATCCTGTTATTTACAAATTTTCGAAATAATATTCCCCCCAGCGCGGCGAGCACGATGACGGCACCTACAGAGATGTAAAGAGGGCGAATCCCTACCTGATCGCTTAGCTGTCCGCCAAGCCAAATACCGACGGGCATCGTCGCACGCACGATGAGCAGGCGGACAGACAGTACACGCCCCATCAACTCGGAAGGAACGTGAAGCTGATACAAGCTCGTGCTATGTACTTGGAAAAAAGGAGCAAACAGACCAGCCAGTAGTTCGATGGTGATGGCAAGCCAGATGTCATGGGTAAAGCCTATCGCAACAAAGCTTAAGCCACCTAATACCAGTGATCCCAACATGATCAGGGGCTGACCAAGGCAGTTACGGAAGCGTGGCACGAGCAAGGAGCCGAAGAAATATCCCAACGGATAACCAGCCAAAAACAAGCCTACATGAAACGAGGTGCCTTGTAGCTCGCCGACTACAAAAGGCAGGTTTAGTACGAGTGTGACTCCGACAGCAAATTGGACGAGAGCTGAGTACAGGCCAAGCCAGAGTAGAAGGGGCTTCTGCCAAAAGATCGCAAGACCAGCCTTAAACATGACAAACCACGATTGCTTCTTGCTGGCGGTATCTGCTGGGGCGATTGGACAAAGAACCAGAAAGAAACCGCTGAGCGCATAGCTGATCGCGACCAATGCGAGTACTGACTCGCCGCCGATACTGGCTACGAGAATCCCAGCCAAAGGAGGACCTGTAATCAAGGCAATGCGCAGGACACTATCCAAATAGGCATTGGCTTGGAGGAGCTGCTCTCTTTTGACCAGAACAGGGAGGAGCGATTGGCTGGCTGGCACATATAGCGGTTGAACGAGACCGTTGATCAAGGCAGTGAAATACAACGGCCAGAGCGATTCTGTCCCAGAAGTAATGACCACAAAGGACAAACAAAACGCAGCAGCTCGCATCCATTGAGAAAAAAGCATGACACGCTTCTTGTCGAATCGGTCGATGTACGGTCCGGCTACCAACTGAATAGCGAGCGACGGTATGAAATACAGCAGCCACATCTGTCCGACCGCACCTTGTGAGCCTGTTGCCTGATAGATTAACCAGCTATTGGCGAGGGTACCGAGTGAGGCCCCGAGTTCGGAAATGAGCTGACCAAAAAGAATCCAACGATAAGAACGCTGCTGCCAGACAGAGGCTTGTACCGCAGTTTGGTTCATGGGGCGCTCCTGTCCAGGAATTCATCCCATATCAGGGGTAGTTTGTCCAGAGTATGACGGCGGAGTCTGTAACGGGAGCCGACTGTTTCAACGAGATGGGCAGACCGCAGCATGGACAGGTGATGGTGCACTGTCGATTTTGCCATAGAGAGTTGCTCTGTTATTTCTTGCAGACTCAGGTCCTTTTCCGCGAGCATTTTGACCATGCGCAGCCTGTGCTCATCTCCGAGTGCTTTTAAGGCTTGCACCAGTGAAGGGGGTGGCTGATTTGGATCTACAGCATCGTGCAAATTTTCGTCGGCAACAGAGTAATAAAAAATTTTCGTCCCGACAGCATCGGCCTGTACGGTCCACGGGCGATAGATCGCTTGTGGGATCAGCAGCACGCGTGTCACGGCAGGCTCAGGGAGGTAGCTCGATCCTGTCGCATACTCCACCAAGGCTTCCGGGGTGAGCTTCCCTAGCTTGTTTTGCTTTTGCGACCAATCCCGTTCTAGCATACGAACGATTTCTTCCTCATGCGGCTTGATGTGGGTGCCATACCAGCCTTCCATCAATCGGAGAATATGACTCCGCAGCTCTTCTGCATCAACGGAAGTAATATGTCCGATATACGATTCAAAAAAGAGGTGCGCGCGGCACGCTTCCTGTAAAGCGGCGCAATCCTCTTTGCTTCCTTGTGCAGCCTTCCAACGTGCTTCTTGCATATTCTCACCTAGATAAGGGAGGGCCTCGTATCGGAGCTGTTCTGTTGAGAGCTCTCTGACATACGAGAGAAATGAATCCAGATCAGCGAAAGGGCAAAGATCGAGCAGTTGCAAAAGCGTCTTCCACGTGTTGTGCTCCTTCGCATAGTCGACCTCTTGCCGTACAGAAGGCGATAGCTCGTCCAACAGTTGACGCCAGTAGGCAGGGGGGTGTTCCATCGTGTGATGCAATTGATCGTAGGTAGCAGCAGCGATTCCCAAGGCAGCTTCGAATAAAGGAGAATACGAGATCTCCACGCGATACGTTGTCCGTTCACTTCCGATGTTCAAAACTTTCACGTCTATTCATCCTTCCAAAATTTGTACATCATTATGTATTTTATAAATAACGAATGTAAAATTCAATATTTTTCGAACGTGAATAAAAAAATAAAAAAGAAGAATCATAAATCTCTATCCAGAGAGATCATGATTCTTCTTTCTTTTGAAGGTACGGTTAACCTACCGTGGATAATTGCAACGCACGCTGCAATGCCTGCTCCAGATCAGAAATGATATCGTCGATCGATTCTGTACCGACGGAGAGGCGAATAAGTCCGGGGGTCACTCCGGCTGCTGCCTGCTCTTCTTCTGTCATTTGCTGATGTGTTGTGCTAGCTGGATGAATGATGAGTGATTTGGAATCCCCGACATTTGCGAGATGGGAGAACAGCTTCACGGACTCGATCAACGTTTTTCCTGCCTCAACGCCACCGCGAATTCCAAAGGTCAGGATCGCGCCAGCACCTTTTGGCAAATATTTTTGTGCCAACTCACGCTGGGAGTCTGACTCGAGTCCTGGATAACTCACCCACTCTACGGCAGAGTGATTGGCGAGGAATTGGGCTACTGCCAAGGCGTTCTGGCTATGCCGTTCGATGCGCAGATGCAGTGTTTCTAATCCTTGCAGGAACAAGAAGGAATTGATCGGGGCGACGGCAGCACCAATATCGCGCTGGAGCTGGACGCGCGCCTTGATAATATAGGCGAGCGGACCGACTGCCTCTGTATAGACAACGCCATGGTAGCTTGGGTCTGGTGTAGTCAGACCTGGGAATTTTCCGTTGTTCCAGTCAAATTTTCCAGAGTCTACGATAATACCGCCAATTGCTGTTCCGTGGCCGCCGATGAATTTGGTGGTGGAGTGCACGACAATATCGGCCCCGTGCTCAAAAGGACGGCACAAAATCGGAGTCGCGAAGGTGTTGTCCACGATCAAAGGTACGCCATTTTCGTGGGCAATATGGGCGATCGCCTCAATATCAGCGACATCAATGCGTGGATTGCCGAT
Source organism: Brevibacillus sp. HB1.4B (assembly GCF_013284285.1). NCBI lineage: Bacteria > Bacillati > Bacillota > Bacilli > Caryophanales > Paenibacillaceae > Brevibacillus > Brevibacillus sp. HB1.4B. The sequence continues at coordinate 80,596 of NZ_JABSUT010000013.1, read as the reverse complement.
CGTCTCGCAAAACACGGCTTTTGTCTTTTCATTGATATAAGCACGGAAATTTTCCGGATTGGATTGATCAGCAAAATGAACGTTGATACCGAGGCGGGGAAGCGTGTGGGCGAACAGGTTGTAGGTACCGCCATAGAGACTGCTGGAAGCGACGATCTCGTCTCCTGCATGCGCAATATTTAAGATGGCGAATGTAATGGCAGCTTGCCCGGATGCGGTCGCTAATGCACCAACACCACCTTCGAGCAGGGCAACACGCTTCTCAAACACATCCTGGGTCGGATTCATGATGCGTGTATAGATGTTCCCAAACTCTTTTAAGCCAAACAGATTGGCTGCATGCTCCGTATCGCGGAAAACGTAGGAGGTCGTCTGATAGATCGGAACAGCACGTGAGCCTGTTACAGGGTCAACCTCTTGCCCACCGTGTACCGCAAGCGTTTCTGGCTTCCATTGTTGTTGATCGGACATGTTCATCTCTCCTTCTACTATGAAATCGACTAATAAAAAAACGGAGCATTCTCCTGAGAAGAAGAAGGCTCCGATCATGCACGGGCTTGTGTTCATCTCTCAGAATCACTGGATTCTGCAGGAATTGGCACCATGCAGCTAGTCTGCTGGTTGCCGGGCTTCGTAGGGCCTGTCCCTCCACCGCTCTTGATGAGAAAAGTTGTTGTCGTAATTGTATGAAAATAAAACCTTGCTGTCAATGTGGAATTTGTAGTTATCAGGGAGGTTTTTGTGTATATATGGATGAAAGGTGTTTCACTCATGCCATTAATTTGTAACGCTTTTGCCTCAAGCTGTTCACATCCCGTGTGGCTACTGCCACAGCGAAATAGGAGATAATGGTAGAAAATAGGGAGCATAGATGCAGGGTAAAGCCAAGTGCTCTTAGCGTTAGAAAAGTAAAAAAGCGTGTGATATCATGGAGGTGGTTACAACTGATCTGATCGTACATATAGGAGGATAAATAGCGATGAGCCATGGAGTAAAGGAAATGACACCACAAGAGCTGTTGGAAAAGCTGGAAGCCAAAGAGGAGCTGCAAATCATTGATGTACGTGAAGTTGATGAGTGGAATGCAGGTCACATTAAAGAGGCGAAGCTGATCCCACTCGGCTTTTTGCCACATCGTATCGATGAGCTGGATAAGAACATTCCGATTGTGATGGTTTGCCGTAGTGGTGCCAGAAGCCATAATGCTACAGCGTATTTGAGTGAACAAGGATATGACGTGGCGAATATGGTTGGCGGCATGCTCGCATGGCCAGGTGAAGTAGAACAGTAAGAAGTGATAGAAACAGTGTGAATGCCTCCCGCGTGTAATCAGGAGGCATCACGCATGGGACAAGCAGGGAGGAAGCAACCCGTGAGTGAAGGAACACAATTGCAGCAGGAATCTGGGATAAAAAAACATTGGTTTCCTGTGTTAGCTGGTATTATCCTTTTGGCTATCGTCGGAGTATTTGGTTATAAGTACATGACACAAGAGAAGATCGAAGTATTGAAGCCCATCGCGGACTTCACCTTAGACAACAGTAACGGAACAACCTATACCTTTAATGAAAGTGCTGGTAAGGTACGACTGGTTGAGTTTATGTTTACCAAATGTCCGGATATTTGTCCGGCTACCACGTACAACATGGCCAAGCTGCAAGATCAGTTGAAGGAAAAGGGACTGTTTGGAGACAAAGTTGAGTTTATCTCCATTTCCTTTGACCCTGATAACGATACGCCAGAAGTCTTGCAGGAGTACGCAGCCAAGTTCAAGGCAGATCAGAGTGGCTGGAAGTTCCTGCGCGGTGACGCTCAGGCTGTAGAGAAAGTGACGAAGGATTTTGGTCTGATGGTAATGAAGCAGCCAGATGGTTCTTATGCGCATACGGCTCGCATGTTCCTTGTGGATGGAGATGGAAACATGCGCCGCGCGTACGGGATGGCAGCTGACATGGACATGGAAGTCATGATGAAAGAGATGGAACAGCTCGCTGACTAGCGGGTCTCCTCATAGGAGATGTTTACGACTTCTTCTGTCTGATTCACAAATTCAATATGAACGAGTAACGCCCACCTGCGATTGCTTTCTTGAAGCAAGAGCTTAAACGTCTCTTCTGACGTGGTGGGCGTTTTTTGTTTTCGTCCCACGTGCAGGTAGTCCACAATTTGAGCGTTTGGATATCGCTTCATCGTTTCCTGCATCGCGAGCCTGCCCCATTTTGCATAGGGAGGCTGGGCATAGGTAGGAAACGTCTGAAATAGAAGAAGGAAAAGTACGGGACAGAGAAGGGGCATCATGTTCCGATAGCGAAATAGGCGACGAGCGGTTTGCATTTGCTAATCCCTCTCCTTTTCGAAATGGTTTGCCATGTATTTTGAAGACTTTTCGGAATATCATTCGTAGAAAATAATGACAATGAAGTGAGGGAGGTTTTCGATGCATTACTTGCTGATTCCCTTATTTGGCGTTCCTGTTTTGGTGGGGGTTCTTGCGGCAATATTCCAAAAGCCTCCTTTCTGGAAAAAATGGGGGCCCACGATTGCTTCAGCCATATTGATTTACGGAGGTTGCTTCGCTGCGAATGTACATTGGCAAATGAAGTATGGTATTCCGGTGTTACCTACGGCGGCCGACTTGGAGCTATTTTTATACTTTTGTATCCTGTTGGTGTTTGTTTGTATCCTCATGTATATTGGCTTCTTGATCACGATGAGAAAACAGTTTTGGAAAATGAACCTCGTTTTTCTATGCACAGCCTTTGGCTTGTTTAGCTTTTTTGCTGCTGCCTTTTTAGGTATGGGACCCTTTTTGAAAAAAGCGGAGTACGTCACCGTCGTACAAAAAGCAAAAGACAAGTGGAGAGCGGCGAAGATGGACAATGAGAAGCCCATTGATCTCGCCATCGTATACAGCAGACAAGATTGTACCAAAAATTGTGCAGGGTATCCGTATACAAGTCTCATCCTGGTACGGAATCAGTCGGATCAGCCGGTGGAGATTGATTTGAAACTGCGATTGCAAAACAAAAGTGGCGTCGTAGTAAAAGAAATCGAAGCCGTACCACTAAAGCTCTCTTCAGGAGAAATTACGGAGGTATGGACGGGCGATTCCTATGCAAAGGACGACTTCTGGGCGAGAGCCAGTGTCGTTACCGATGAAAGAGTTGCTGATTTGGAGTATCAGTATTCAATTATTGACCGAAGATGAATGTGTGGAATAGACAAGACTGTGTGAAACGAACGTCATACGTTGTGATATAATAAGAATGGCATGCTTGGTTCGGATTCCCATAATCATGCACGACGATGTTAGGAGGAAAGAGTTTGAGCGACGTTAAGATTTTCGCGATGGGCGGCCTCGGCGAGATCGGAAAAAATATGTACTGCGTCGAGTATGAGGACGAAATCATCATCATTGACTGCGGGGTGAAATTCCCTGAGAATGAAATGTTTGGTATTGACCTGGTTATCCCGGATGTTTCCTATTTAGTGGATAACCAGCACAAGATTAAAGCACTTTTATTAACGCACGGACATGAGGATCACATTGGTGCGATTCCTTATATTTTACGGCAAATCAAGGTGCCGATTTACGGTGGTCGTCTGACCCTGGGCTTGGTCAAGGCGAAGCTGGAAGAGCACCGTTTGCAAAATGAAGTGAAGCTGATTCCGATTTCGGAAGATACGGAAATTCCTTTTGCGAAGCTGAAGGCGACATTCTTCCGGACGAACCACAGTATTCCTGATTCTTTGGGAATTGTGCTCCATACACCAGAGGGAATGGTCATTCACACAGGTGACTTCAAGTTTGACATGACACCAGTCGGACAAACAACAGAGTACGGAAAAATTGCACGCATTGGTGCGAGCGGTGACGTTTTGGCGCTTTTGTCTGATAGTACGAACAGTGAGCGTCCTGGATTTACGATGTCAGAGAGAGCGGTAGGGGAAGGGATTCTCGATGTGGTACGCAAAGCGCGTGGTCGCATCATTCTGGCTACCTTCGCTTCCAACGTACATCGCCTCCAACAGGTGGTAGATGCTGCGGAGCAATGCAATCGCAAAGTGGCGGTTATTGGCCGCAGTATGGAAAAGGTTTTCTTGATTGGACAAGAACTGGGCTATATCCAGATGCCAGAGGGCATGCTGATTGATATTAAGCACATCGACAACTACGCAGACAATCAAGTGCTGATTATTTGCACAGGCAGCCAAGGTGAGCCGATGGCAGCGTTGACCCGGATTGCAGCCGGTTCGCATCGTACCGTTTCCATTTATCCGGAAGATACGGTGATCATTTCTGCATCTCCGATCCCAGGAAATACGATCAACGTAAGCCGCACGATAGACAAGCTGTTCCGTGCAGGTGCCAACGTAGTATTGAGTCACGAATTTGATATTCACGCATCGGGTCATGGCAGCAGCGAAGAGTTGAAGCTCATGCTCAACTTCATTCGTCCGAAATATTTCATCCCGATCCACGGGGAATACCGGATGCTCAAGACTCACTCCAAGCTGGCCCAACAGGTTGGGATCGAGGAGAGCAACATCTTTATTATGGACAACGGCGAAGTACTGAATTGCAACCGCGAAAAAGCGTGGCTCAGTAAAGTGCAAGCAGGGATTGTCCTCATTGATGGCAGTGGTATCGGCGACGTCGGCAATATCGTTCTGCGCGATCGCAAGCATTTGGCTGAGGATGGCTTGATGGTCGTGGTTGTCAGCCTCGATATGAAGAACTTCAAAATTTTGACGGGCCCAGATATCGTGAGCCGTGGCTTCGTATACGTACGCGGTTCGGAATCCTTGATTCAGGAAGCGACACAGCTCGTTCGTGGTCGTCTGCAGGAAGCATTGGATAAGAAAATCAAAGAATGGTCTGAGCTGAAGTCACAGATTAATGAAGTGATCAAGCCGTTCATTTACGAAAAGACAGGCCGTAATCCAATGATTCTTACCATTTTGATGGAAGTGTAGCTCCTGCTTTCTCGGGTAGGTGTGATCGGGTTATAATAATAAGTAAGTTGAACTTCGTGATATAAAGGAGAGGTTGCCCAATGATGTCTTATGAAGCATATATGAGCCAAGTAATTCAACCGATGCGCGATGAGTTGACTCGCAACGGTTTCCAAGAGCTTCGCTCTGCTGAAGAAGTAGAACAAGCATTGCCAAATGCAAAAGGCCTGACACTGGTAGTCGTGAACTCTGTTTGTGGCTGCGCGGCAGGACTCGCTCGTCCAGCAGTTGTACATTCCTTGAATCACGCTACAAAGCCGGATAACATCTTCACTGTATTCGCAGGTCAAGACAAGGAAGCGACTGCAAAAGCACGTGAGTATTTCGAAGGCTATGCACCGTCTTCCCCATCCTTCGCGATCATGAAAGACGGCAAAATCATGACCATGGTTGAGCGTCATCAGATCGAGAACAACGAGCTGGCAACAATCGCTGGACTGTTGACCAACGCTTACGACACTTACAAATAAAAAAGCACGAAGCATCACCAGGCGCTCGGCAACGGGCGTCTTTTTTGTGCGCTGGGATTGATTTCCTTTTGTTATTATACTAAAATGTTTAATAAGTATAATAACGGAGGGGAAGAGAGAATGAGCAAGCTGGTAGTGATTACAGGCGTGACACGTGGTTTAGGCAGGGAAATGGTCGAGCGTTTTCACGAAGCAGGCTGGACGGTTGCAGGCTGCGGTCGTTCGGAAAAAGAGGTGCAAGGACTGCGTCAGCAATTCGGAGAACAGCATCATTTTTCTGTCGTCGACGTTTCGATAATGGAGCAGGTGGAAAAGTGGGCAGAGGAAATCAAAGCCGAGGTGGGCGTTCCCGATTTGTTGATTAACAATGCCTCCATTATAAACCGGAATAGCCCTGTCATTGGGCTTGCGGCAAGTGAGTTTTCGAGAGTGATGGACATCAATGTAAATGGTGTTTTCTATGTCATTCGTGCCTTTTTACCGTTTATGGTTCAGCGCGCAAATGGCGGAGTCGTCGTAAATATCAGCTCGTACTGGGGAAGACACGGGGAAGCGTTTTTATCGCCTTACTGCGCATCGAAGTTCGCCATCGAAGGATTGACGCAATCATTGGCAGCTGAATTACCTGAGGGAATGGCAGCAGTGGCGCTTGATCCAGGAGGCAGTATCGATACCTCCATGCTCCAATCATGCTCGCCAGAAGAGGTGGACACTGCACCGAATCCGGCAGAGTGGAGCCGTGTAGCGGTACCGTACATTATTGGACTTGGTCCGCAAGATAACGGAAAGTCACTCACCTGCCCACCAGTGAGAAACAACTGAACATCGTTGCCATTGTTTTACCACGCTGCTGAGAATTCCTCGGCAGCTTTTTTGGTATGAAAAAATCTCCCGTCGATGGGAGACTTTATTCATGGAGACTCATTCAATGTAGGCTTTCCAGCTTGAATTAAAACCTTATTTTTCCCTAATAACATAGCCAGTATCAAGATGAATAACCCCGTTACAACCAGAAGCCACTCAATCTTAACAACATCTGCGATCGGTCCAAAAATAAGCATACCCATTGGCATCATCGAAGTAGAAATCATGCCGAACACACCAAATATTCTTCCCAAATAGTTTTCATCCACTTTTTCTTGAACCAAGACCATTGTCGGGGTATTGAAAATGGGCATGGCTACGCCAAATAGAGCCATGAAGACTAGATAAATCCAAAAGTTCGGAATGATACCAAGGGCTAATGTGCAGGCGCCCATGATAAAGCTCGCGAATGTCATGGTGTGCACTCTGTTTGTAAAGCCTCCCCAAGAGGCAATAATTCCGCCGCCAGCCATCATCCCAACTGAAAAAGCAATTTCGATTGCCGTTAACCGCCAAACCTCGTCGCCGAAACTCCGTGTAACCTGCAGTGGGGTCAAAAATGCAGCCGGGGCCATCAAGATAAAGAAGAAGGCGAAGAATAAAAAGAACTTCTTCAGAAAATCATTGTTTTTAATGTAGACTAATCCTTCTTTAAAATCGCTGAAGTAGCTCGTTTTTTGTATTTCGGAAGCTTTTGCGTGTAAAGGAATCTTGAGAAAGACGAGCAGTGTACCAATAGCAAGCATTGCAGTTATGACATCAATAAAGAAGATCATTTCAATGGTGGACATAGTAAGTAAGGCAGCACTCACCATCGGGGATACGAACATAATAACAGCCTGTAAGCTTCCGTTTATGCCATTTATTCTGGTCAGTTGGTCGCTTGGTACGATTTGCGGCAAAATAGCTCCAACAGCAGGGGTTTGAATACCGGCTCCGACTGCACGGATAGCAGCCATGAGAAAGAGTAGCCAGGTCGCATTGTATCCCATTAAAAAGACGACTGCGAGTATAAGCGTTGCAAAGGCGATCATAGCATCTGCATAGATGATCAACAGTTTGCGATTGTAGCGGTCTGCCCAAACTCCGGCAACGGGGGATAAAAGAAAAGTAGGGATGAAACCGCAAATGATATATAACGTCATCATGATACCGGATTGCGTATTCAGCGTTATATACCACATCATCGCATATTGAACGAAAGATGATCCAAAAAGTGAAATCGCCTGACTGCTTAGAAAGAGAATAATGTTCTTTTTCCAATGTGGATTTGGCGCTACATGATCATTCGCTTCCATCACGTATGTTTGCCCTCTCTTTCTCTCGTTCTCGAAAGACATTCCTATAGTAGCATAGGACGTCTGCAGTGATTTCTTCTGGATTGCTATTTAGGCTACCCGAATGCCGCAAATAACTCTTAGGTAATACAAACCTCCACTGCCTCCTTCGACTTTTTACACTTACATAAAGTTTTTCAAAAAAGTTGCGATCTTTTTCCATCATTTTCCGTCGTACTAAAGTGTACAAGCAAAAAGGCGATAGCTGCGCAGCGTACCTTTTTGAACCTGTAGCCCTCGATACAGGTTTTGGATATGGGGAGGAAGACAGATGCAGGACGACAGATGCAGGACGACAGGCTGATCATTGAGGAGGTCCTCCAAGGGAACAAGGAGGCGTATTCTCAGACCGTTAGATCCTGCAAAGAACCTGACACTGAAGCTCGATGGAGTCTACACAGTAGAAAAGTCTACGTTCCAGGCAAAGCTGCCACTGGCTGAGATGGAAAAGAAACCGATTACCGTCAAAAGCGACGGAAATGAGTTTGCTTTCAAATCCGTGAAGAAGGAAACCGACGACGAGGGTAACCTGTCTTACCTGATTGAAGTAGAGGGCAAGCTTGCCAATGATATGCTCGGAATTCCAGACTATTGGGATGTGTCCACTGATAAGGATAAGGGTGATGATGTGGAAAGGGGCGTATTCACTTTCGATCAGAAGGTTAAAGAGGGCAGCACACTCAAATTCACAGGCGAGCTAAAGGTTTGGAGTGAAAGTCCAAATGTGAAGGAAATGACCGTTAGTTTCGACTCGATGTCCAAAGAGCATAAGGTTAATTGGGAAGTACCCATTATTAAGGAAAAGAAATAGTCCCATTAAAAAGCCGCTCGGTCCTGTAAAAGGATCGAGCGGCTTCTTTGCAGATGAAATCAGTATTTAGCTTCAACCTCAGTTCGGTTTTCTCGATGAAAATAAGCATGTAACAGACAGAGCAGGACCGAACCCGCAGAGACAAGCGTTGCCAAGAACAGGGTTGGATTAATTCCACCTTGATCGTACATGAACCCCATAGCCAAAGGCCCCAGCAGTCTCCCGCCAGTTGTAATCGCCCCTACGACTCCCAAATAAAACGGTGCATTCTCCCCAGTTTTTTCCGATATAAAAGTAGGAATAGTGGGCGAGATGAGCATTTCTCCAAATGTAGTGATAACCATTCCGACAACAAATGCGTAATAACTACCGTGGTAGGCGAGCATACACCCAAAACCGACAGCATACGCGATAGCACTAACGACGAGTTGAGCAGACAAGCTCTGATTCACGAGCCGCTTGATCCAGGACGTGATGGGTTGCCCAGCAAAAATGATGATACCGTTGATGGTCCACAGCCAGCTATATGAAGACAGAGGCATCCCCTGCTCGGTAATATAAGGGGCGACGCCTGTGTTCCATACCGTATTGGAAAAGAAAATGAGTGCTGCGCCTAATGCCATAAACAAGTACAATTGGTAGCGCAATAACAGGGTAAAGTTGTTTTTCTCGCGGTGTTTTTGCTTTTCTTCCTGTTGCTCTCCGACCAGCTCTTGATGAGAAATATTCTTCATAAAAAGGAAGAAGAACAGGGCAAACAATAAGGTGCTCGTACTGTTGAACCAAAAAGTAAGCTGGAAGGATAAAGTGGCAATGACTCCAGCCAACGCGGTACCGATTGCCATCCCTAGATTGTTTCCGACATAGACGATGTTAAACAATTCTCGACGCTGTTCTTTCCAGCGAAAACCGATAAATGCCTGAATGGCAGGAAACGACAGGTTGAACGTAAATCCAAGCCCCATCATGAGTATCAGGTAGACAGGCCAGCTCTGAACGAAAGGAATGGAAAATTGAATAAGTCCTTGAATAATCAATGCGCTGACGATAAGACGCTTGGCACCTAGTCGATGAAACAACGATCCGCCGATAAATTGGCCAAAGATTCCGGCCAGAGATTGGATCATCAAGACGAATCCAGCTTCTGTCATCGAGCGTTGCAAAATGGTATGTACGTATAAGGTAGTAAGTGGCCACATGAAGGCGCTCCCGGAGGAGTTAATGAAGCTGGCGATGAGGAAGAAAATGGCCTCACGTGGATAGCGATTGAGGAAAGCTGATGGTGATATCACGCGAATACACCCCTTACCATTAAGGATAAGAATAGTATAGCGAACATTCTAAACTTTGTAAATTAAAATGTATGTAATGTCACAGGTACCCAAATAAAGGCTGCTCCACTTTTGTCGAATTCGAGTATACTAGACAAAGTGGAGAGATGACATTAACTGAGGATATAGAGAATAAAGGTGGACTTTATGAAAATATGGAAACGAGTGTTGCTTCTTCTGCTTGTCGTGATGGCTACGACAGCTGGATACTACGGATACTCTTTTTATCAATTTGCTCAAAATATTCAAGAGCCTAACATCGCACCGCCTAGTGGTGGGAATCCCACCAAAGCAGCAGAAATACCAGAGTGGGATGGCAAGGAACGTGTCAATATCCTGCTGATGGGAGTAGACCGCAGAGGAATGAAAAATAACGGGCTTCCTCGTTCTGACTCCATGATGCTGGTCAGCATTGATCCTACGGGGAAACGTTATGACATGTTTTCAATCCTGCGTGATACGTATGTAGATATTCCCGGAAGAGGTAGCTCGCGGATCAACTCTGCGATTGTAGAGGGTGGACCTGAGCTGGCAATGGAAACGGTTAGTCAGTTCACTGGAATTCCAGTAGATCGTTACGTGATTACTGACTTTGAAGGCTTCAAGGCTCTGATTGATGCAGTGGGCGGAGTCGAGATCGATGTAGAAAAAAATATGTATTATCATGACCCGACAGACAAAGGTGCGTACGATATTAATCTGAAAAAGGGTCTGCAAAAGCTGGATGGAGACAAAGCCTTGCAATATGTTCGTTTCCGTCATGATGCGACCTCCGATTATACACGGACAGAACGTCAGCGGAAATTAATGACGGCAGTCGTCGATCAGATGAAGAATGGTACGACGCTGATGCAGCTTCCTACGATTTTGAAGGAAGTAACACCATATGTGCAAACCAATATTAGCTCAATGGACATGCTGAAGCTGTCTTCACTCGGATTAAAATTGAATACGTTAGAGCCAGGCAATTATCAATTACCACCAATGGGGATGTTCCGTGAATCGCATAAAGCAGGCTCCGTTCTGGTTCCGGATGTCGATCAGGTTCAGACGTTTGTCCAAGAAAAAATCGCACCTCCTACAGAAGCAACAGATCAACCTGTGGGAGAAAAGAAAAGCAGCACGCAAAACTAAGCGTGCTGTTTTTTTTGTGTTTTTTAGGAAAGACTAACCATGATTTTCTACGTGCTGAGGTGACAGTGTCGATGGATCGGGAGAGTGCACGCAATTGGTTTACACATACAAGCGACTTGGTCACTGAACATATCGATGAGCCTGAAGACCGCGTGCGACTTTTCTATTTATCGACCATGGCGGATGCCAAGGTTGTTTACAGTGAGCTCATCCCGAAGCTACGTGAGATTTGTTTGGAAGAAAGCGGAGTGGAGGAAATTGCTCGGCACCTAGGAGCGTCTAGCAGTAACCGGGTTTTTGATGAAGGGGAAGCCATTGAACGTTTACTAAGCGGTCATATTGTCATTCAAGTGGAGGACTCGTCCTATGGCTTGTCGTTCCCTAGTGATGGCACGGTTGGCAGAAGCATTCAAGCGCCCGAAATCGAAACCGTTGTACTAGGCCCACAGATCGCCTTTGTAGAAGAACTGAACGTGAACATCTGCATCATTCGCAAATATATGTCTACCCCAAGGTTGTTCCATGAACGATTGAGCGTGGGAAAAAGCATACCGATGAATGTATCGATACTGTATTTGAGCGGGACGGCCGATGAGGAAAATGTGAATACGGTGCGTCAACGGATTGATGATCTGGAATTGGACACCAGTCTGGATTCTACCATACTGGCTCAGCATATCGCAGACAATGAGAAATCATTATTTCCTACTCTTCAGCAAACAGAGCGTCCAGACCGTGTCATACACGGTTTGCGCCAAGGACAGATTGCCATACTCGTGGAGGGGAGCCCGTTCGCTTTGCTCGGGCCAACCACCCTCTTGCAATTTTTTCAGTCGCCAGATGACTATTACTTGCGTTGGAGTCTCGCTACCTTCAACAGGCTCATGCGCATCTTTGCCATGATTTTGTCCCTGATGCTGACACCGATTTATGTGGCAGCTCTGACCTATCATTACGAGATGATTCCGGCTGATCTGTTACTTTCGCTCGCGCAATCGCGCTCTCGGGTACCTTTTCCACCACTGTGGGAGGCCATTTTGATGGAGTTGATCATTGAGCTTTTGCGGGAAGCGGGAGCGAGGCTGCCGACCAAGGTTGGTCAGACGATTGGTATTGTGGGCGGTATTGTTATCGGACAAGCTATCGTACAGGCCGGATTCACCAGCAATATTTTGATTATTATCGTTGCCCTCGGAGCTTTGTCATCTTTTATCGCGCCTAGCTATATGATCGGTTCTACAATCCGGGTGGTTCGTTTTCCGATGATTTTACTGGCGGGGGTGCTGGGTGCATTAGGGATTGTAGTTGGATTTAGCTTTCTAGCTAGCCATTTGCTACGTCAGACTAGCTTGGGGCGTCCGTATATGTACCCCATTTACCCCGTGCGATTTACTGATTGGAAGGATGGCTTTATTCGTGCTCCCTTATCCTCCCTTTCGGAACGCCTCAAGTTTTTTAATCCAAAACGAATATCGCGTTTTGACAGAGACAAAGCCAAAGAGAAGAAAGACATTGACGAGTAAGCGAGGCGGCTATGAAGATCAATTTGAATGTAACGAAGAGCAATACGATATCAGCATTTCTTGCCGGGATTCTGGTGCATGGCACTCAAGTTGGGATGGGTGTTCTGGGCTTTCAACGAGTCATTGCCAAAGAAGCAGGGCATGATGCCTGGATTTCGGTCATACTTGCTGGCTTGGTTACTCATGTAACGGTCTGGATCATTATCAAGACCTTACAAAAATACCCTTCAGCCGATCTGTACGGGATTCAAGAAGATGTGTTTGGAAGGTGGCTTGGAACAGGCATTAGCCTCCTTTATTTGACTTATTTTTTTATATCGGCGGGAGTTATTCTACGCAGCTACATCGAAGTGGTCCAAACGTGGGTGTTTCCGAATTTGCCTACGTGGATTTTGTCTGGAATTATCCTTTTTCTCGTGTATTACACCATTGTAGGAGGAATTAGAGTTATAGCCGGTTATACATTTTTTTCGATTATGGTAACGATATGGCTCTTATGCGATCTATATTTTCCTTTGCAATACGCGCATTGGGAGTATTTGTTTCCGATTATGGACAGCAGTTTGGAGAACCTTTTCAAAGGAATGCTGGCCATGTCTTTGACCAGTGTTGGCTTTGAGGTGATCTACGTGGTTTACCCCTTTGTAGAAAATAAAGATAGGGTCAACAAAAGTACCCAGTGGGCGGTGCTGGTGACGTATCTGGCGTATTTGCTTATCATGCTCGTGTCCCTGGTCTTCTTTAGTCAGGGTCAGCTTATGCGGACGATCTGGGCGACACTCAATCTGCACAAGATGGTGTACCTCCCCGTTCTGGAAAGGTTCGAGCTGGTTGTCATTTCTTTGTGGCTCATCGTCATCTTGCCCAATATTATGTTGTATTTGTGGTGCTCTGCACGTGGACTCAAACGCCTCTTCGGATTCAACTTGCGAACATCGTTGAATTGGATTATGCCCCTGATCTATATTACTTCATTGACGGTGTTTACAAGGTTGGAGATGAATATGATCAATGATTGGTATGGGAAAACGAGTATGTATGTTGCATTCCTGTACCCCTATTTTTTGTACATCATGGTTCTGCTAAAGCAGCGAACGCAACCGGCGAAATCGACGAGCAAAGGGGAAAGTGCCTGATGCGACATGATCGAAAATACGCGATGCCCTTGTTGAAGCGGTTTTTGGCGCTGTGGTGTTCGGGCATCTTGATTGTAACAGGCTGCTCGGATCGGCAAATTTTCGATGAAACAGGACTTGCAACGGCTGTCGGCTATGATCTGTTAAAAGATGGCAAAATTCGCGGGACGTCTGTCATGCCTTCCATTAATCCAGAGGCAAGGCATAAGATACAGATCTTATCAGCCACAGGGGAAACCAGCAAAGGAATCCGGGATAAGATGAATTTGCAATCAGACAAAAGAGTATTGGGTGGGCAAATTCGTGTTGCCCTCTACAGTGAAAACTTTTCAAAGCAGGGACTTGGCAGCATCATTGACACGTTGTATCGGGACTCGTCCCTTTCTAGCAGGATTTATCTTTGTGTGTTTGCAGGCGAAACATATGATATGCTGACGTATCCTTATTCAGAACAAGGGAATATTGGAATCTACCTGTATCGTTTGATTGAGCAAAATATCCGTGGGGAAAAAATTCCTTCTTCAACCATGCATGAGTTTTTCCGGGCTTACTATGAAAAAGGGATCGACCCGGTCATGCCGTACATAGAAAGAAAGGGAGATGAACTGAAAATCAAAGGCATCGCCTTATTCAAAGGTGATCGTTATGTGTCATGGGTTACACCCAAGGAAGCCTTTCTACTCAAACTTATCCACGGAAAGTTCCGCATCGGCAGCTATGATACTTCTGTTCCTACTGCTATTTTTGGGGAGTCACCCAAAAACCACAACAGCAAAAAAGACCAGGTGCAGCTCGTTTTCGATACAATTTCCAGCCATGCGAAAATCAAATTAAGCCAAATATCCCCACCAATCTTCGATATTCATGTCAAGTTGCATGCCCGAATTTTGGAGTTAACCATCCCGCTAAAGCTAGAAAATGCCAAGTTGCTGAAAATCATGGAACATGCACTGGAGAAAGAGCTTGAAAAAGAATTGCATAAACTCATAAGCAAACTGAAGAGCCTCGATGTTGACCCAATTGGCTTCGGCTCGATCTATCGTTCAGAGAAAAGAGGAATGGCCAACATGACGCAGGCTGAATGGCGAAAGATGTTTCAGGATGCAACGTTTCGCTTCCACGTAAAGTCAAAAATCATCCGCAACGGCGTCATGGATTAAAAAACTTTTCCTTCTATTACTATTGACGTGATATTTCCGAAAAGGATATAATCCGTTTTGTATCATCATGAAATAGAAAAGACGAACATAATATACGTAGATATCTTTCTTATCAAGAGAGGCGGAGGGACAGGCCCTATGAAGCCCGGCAGCCGGTTCATTTTCGGATGAACGTCGCGGTGCCAATTCCTACAAGATCGTTTGGATCTTGTATAGATGAGAAGGGTGGATGCGAACGTATAACATTGCGTTGCAGCCCCTTTTTCGTTTATGAAAAAAGGGGTTTTCTGATTTTATTTAGATTGTGGTCGGGAGGTGGATGCGTTGATCCAACTGCGTCATTTGCATAAAAGCTATCAAGTACAAGGGAAAACCATCCCAGCGTTAACGGGGATCGACCTTTCCATAGAGCAAGGAGAAATATACGGGATTATCGGACACTCTGGTGCAGGGAAGAGTACGTTGATCCGATGCATCAATTTGCTGGAGCGTCCAACTTCAGGGGAAGTTATTGTGGACGGCGTCGATTTGACAAAGCTGGATGAAGGGAAGCTGCAAGCAAAGCGCCGCGCAATCGGCATGATTTTTCAGCACTTCAACTTGCTGTCTTCTTCAACAGTCGGCGAAAATGTTGCTTTTCCGCTCAAGCTGGCAAAGCGTCCGAAGGCAGAGATTGATAAGAAAGTGAACGAGCTGCTAAAGCTGGTTGGCTTGGAGGCACATAAGGACAAATATCCGTCCCAACTGTCTGGCGGACAGAAGCAGCGTGTAGGGATTGCTCGGGCGCTCGCGAATGATCCAAAAGTGCTGCTCTGTGACGAAGCTACATCGGCTCTCGATCCGCAGACGACGAACTCCATTCTGGCACTCCTCTTGGACATCAACCGTAAGCTGGGCTTGACCATTGTGTTGATTACCCACGAGATGCACGTCATTCGCTCCATTTGTGATCGTGTTGGCGTCATTGATGGAGGAAAGATCGTCGAGTCGGGTAACGTACTGGATGTATTCCTTCGTCCGCAGCATCTAACGACACAAGAATTCGTGGAACAAGTAGCGGATTCTACAGAGCTGCGTGAAGCAGTCGCGCACGAAAAGGCCTCGGGGAACCGCACGATTGCTCGTGTCACCTTCCTCGGAGAAAAAACGTACCAGCCGATCCTGTTCCAAACGATGCAAGAGACCGGTACGGTATTCAGCATTTTGCAGGGAACAATCTCCCGCATGAAGGATACACCGTATGGTCAGTTGGTGATCGAGCTGGAAGGCGATGTCGCACAGAATCAAAAGACCATTGAGACGCTGCGCCAACGTGGCTTGGAAGTAGAGGTGATATAAATGGACTGGACATTCGAAAATGTGGATTGGGCTGAAATCGGCGTAGGCACGATGGATACGCTCACGATGCTCGGCTTTTCCACCCTGTTTACCGTCCTGATTGGTTTGCCGCTGGGAATCATTCTATTTTTGACCTCACGCGGACAGCTTCTGCAAAACCGCACTTTTTATTCGATCGCATCATTCGTTGTCAACGTATTGCGTTCGGTACCGTTTATCATTTTGATGATTTTGCTGATTCCTGTGACGAAAATGATCGTAGGAACCTCACTCGGCGTACTGGGTGCTATTCCGCCACTCGTATTTGGTGCCGCTCCGTTTTTCGCACGGTTGGTGGAAACCTCTCTGCGTGAGATTGATAAAGGCGTGATTGAGGCCGCACAATCCATGGGAGCTTCCAATTGGCAGATCGTCTGGAATGTCCTTTTGCCAGAATCTAGATCAGGCCTGATCGCGGGTATTACGATCACGACGGTTACGTTGGTATCCTACACTGCAATGTCTGGGGTAATTGGCGGTGGTGGTCTGGGTGACTTGGCGATCCGATACGGTTATCAACGTTTCCAAACCGATGTCATGATTGTGACTGTTGTTATTTTGCTGGTGATGGTACAGATCTTACAATCGCTGGGGGACCGTCTGGTTCTCAAGTTCAGCCGTAAGTAGGATTTTTCCATAAAAGTTATCAAAGAATAAGACAAATACATGCAAGGGGGAAATCATTCATGAAAAAGCTAGTCGTATCTGTACTTTCTACTGTGTTGGCATTTTCTTTGGCAGCTTGCGGAGGCAAAACCGAAACTGCACCTGCTCCAGCTGAAGGTGGCGCACAAGGCGGACAACAGGAAGTAACATTGAAGGTAGGCGCTTCTCCCGTTCCACATGCAGCAATCTTGAAATTCGTTCAACCAAAACTGAAAGAACAAGGCGTGAACCTGGAAATCAAAGAGTTCACCGATTACGTACAACCTAACGTTCAAGTGAACGAGAAACAACTCGACGCAAACTTCTTCCAGCACAAGCCTTACCTGGAAGACTTCAATAAAGGACAAAACATGAACCTGGTGCCAGTAGTGGCTGTACACATCGAGCCATTCGGCGCTTACAGCAAAAAAGTGAAATCAGTGGATGAATTAGCTGATGGCGCAACTATCGCGCTGCCAAACGATCCAACAAACAGTGGTCGCGCACTCGCACTCTTGGAGAAAAACGGCGTGATCAAGCTGAAAGAAGGCGCTGGCATCAGCGGTACAGTGAAAGACGTTGTTGAGAACAAGAAAAACCTGAAGTTCAAAGAAGTAGAAGCAGCGATGTTGCCACGCGTTCTGGAAGAAGTAGATCTGGCGTTGATCAACACCAACTATGCGCTGGAAGCAAAACTTGTTCCAACCAAAGACGCTCTGTTTATTGAAGATAAAGATACTCCATACGCAAACTTCTTGGTAGCTCGTCCTGACAACAAGGATTCCGAAGCAATGCAAAAGCTGGCAAAAGAACTGAACTCACCTGAAGTGAAAAAGTTCATTGAAGATGAATACAAAGGCGCGATTATTCCAGCGTTCTAAATCAACAAATAATTGATCGATCAACGAAACCCAACTGGCCGAAAAGCTGGTTGGGTTTTACTTTTATTTATAATGTAGTGAATTTTCATAAAATTAAATTAAATCTATACGAACCCCGTTTTCAACCCAATTCCCGTCGAGTATATTGTGTTTGAAATGAGAAAATATAGATAAGGGGGAATTTTCTGATGAAAAGAAATCTCAAGTTGTTTCTTGGCGCGATGCTGGTCGCCGGAAGCGTGTTAGCTGGATGCTCCACGAGTACGCAGCCATCAACGACAACCCCTCCAACTGAGGGAACCGCGGCGCCAGCTGAAAAGTCTGCAAATGCAAAGCCGCAATTATTTCGGGCGAACATTATGAGTGAGCCTGCGACAGCGGACCCTGGTCTTGCGAAGGATGCCACTGCGGGAGCGATCGTTCGTGCTACGTTTGATGGCTTGACTCGCTTTGATGCAAACGCAAAGCCAGTGAATTCAGTAGCATCCGATGTGAAAATCTCGGATGACAAACTGGTGTATACGTTCACGCTCCGCGACTCCAAATGGAGCAATGGTGATCCAGTCACTGCCCATGACTTCGTGTATGCATGGAAGCGTGCACTCGGCAAGACTTTTGGGGCTGAGTATGCTTATCAGCTGTACTACATTAAAAATGCGCAGCTGATTCACAAAGGCCAGGCGAAGCCCGACGAACTCGGTGCGAAGGCAATCGATGACAAAACACTGGAAGTCACACTTGAGAATCCAACGCCTTACTTCCTGGAGCTGACGGCTTTCTACACGTACTACCCGGTTAACCAAAAAGTAGTGGAGGCCAATCCAAAATGGGCAAACGAAGCGGCGACGCACGTAAGCAACGGTCCATTTAAGATGAAAGCGTGGGAGCACAAGAGCAAGATCGTGCTTGAAAAGAACGAGCAATACTGGGATAAAGACGTCGTGAAGCTCGATCGCATCGAGATCGCGATGATCGAGGACGATAATACAGCCCTGTCCATGTTCGAAAACGGTGAGCTGGATTGGGCAGGTCAGCCACTCGGTGGACTTCCCACCGATGCGATCCCGACACTGAGAGACGCGGGCAAACTCGTTGTTCATCCAAAAGCGACGATGTACTGGTACAAGTTGAATACGACAAAAGGGCCGCTCAGCAATGTGAAAATTCGTAAAGCCTTGGCATACTCGGTTGACCGTAAAACCATCGTGGATAACATCACACAAGTGGGCCAAGTGCCAACGATGGGGATGTTGCCGCAATCCATGATTATCAAAAAAGAAGGCTACTTCAAAGATAATGATGTAGAAACGGCCAAAAAGCTGTTGGAAGAAGGTATGAAGGAGCTTAACGTGACAACGCTGCCTCCGATCACCTTGACGTACAACCCAAGCGACAGACATAAGAAAATTGCCGAGGCGCTTCAGGACCAATGGAAACAAAAACTTGGCATTGAAGTAAAGCTCATGGTGAAGGAGGCCACTGTTCACATACAGGATATGCATCAACTTAATTACGAAATAGGCCGTATCGGCTGGAATGCAGACTTTAATGATCCAATGAATTACCTGGAAATGTTCCGGGATGGTAATACAGGCAACAACGACACGGGCTGGGAAGACCCACGCTACCAAGAGCTGCTGAAACGGGCATCAGTAGAAATTGATCCAGAGAAGCGCAAGCAGCTGTTTGGAGAGGCTGAGCAAATCTTCATGGATGCCATGCCTTTGATCCCCATGTTCACGGATGTCGATGTCTGGGTACAAAGCGACAAGGTGAAAGGCGTTCAAGTGGACGGACTCGGATTTATTGACCTGAAGTGGGCAGAAATGACGGAGTAACAAAAAAACAAAAATCCCGAGGCCAACGAAATTGCTGGTTTCGGGATTCTTTTCTATTAGTAGCCAAAATCAAGTGTCTTGCCTGTCTCCGCATACGTCTTGATCGATGAGAGCATCATTGGCCAATTGTTGCTGGCACTTTCGTGGGAGGGGTGGTTTTCTGTCCATTGATCCTGAATCAAAGTCAGCTTGGTGCAGCCGCCAACCGGTTCTAAGGTAATGGTGACACGAGACTGTAATTCCGCATGATTCTTGTAATAGGCAGGACCAGGATGTTCAGTGAAACTGAAAATATGATGAGGTTCGAGCTGCAAGATCTTCCCGTATACATGAACCGTGTCGTCACCGTCTTTCCCCGGACCAACGTAAGCCATCTCATCGCCTACTTGAAAAGTCGACTGAATCGTACAGCCAAAGAAGGTGCTCTTTACGCCTTCATCGGAAGTAAGGACATGCCAGACTTGCTCTGGCGTAGCACCAATGTAGAAATCGAAGCGAAGATCCATCGTTTTACCCCCTGATTTTTTCATTTGGGAATTGTAATCAAGTCTCCCAACTACTACTCTTACTATAAGAAGAATTCGGTAGTGTGTATTGTAAAAACACGACAGGAGGCGCACCTTGGAAAATCAGACTGCCAAGCTCCCAAAGGGTGTACTGCATGCCATGATTGGGCAGAAGAAATTTTCGCTGGACAGATACGAGCCATCTGCCGAAATTAGCTACTTCGTGCAGCACTACTGGGTCGTCAGGTGGGATTTGCGTACACAACTTCCTTACTCGCAAACCGTACTGGCTCATCCTAATGTGAATCTCGTGTTTGAAAAAGGAGCAACTGGCATTTTTGGTGTAGCCCGCACGACTTCCTCGCATCTTTTAGCGGGACAAGGCCAAGTGTTTGGAGTGAAATTCAGGCCAGGAGGTTTTTATCCGTTTCTGAATGCCCCGGTATCAAAGTTGAGTGGTACTTCTTCGAGTCTGGAAGCCTTATTTGGTGTTGGTGTTTCAACCGAGCAGCTTGAGAAAGAAGTGCTAAGCCTGCCAGATGATGAGCAAATGATAAAAAGGGTAGAAGCCTTTCTATTCGAATATTTGCCGGAGCCTGACCCGAATGTAGCGCGCATCAGTGAAATTGTCAGGATGATCCAGGCAGATCGATCCGTACTCAAGGTCGAGGATGCGGTACAGTTGACCGGAATGAACATGCGGACGATGCAGCGTTTGTTTGATCGTTATGTAGGTGTCAGTCCGAAGTCGGTCATCCAACGATACAGACTGCATGAGGCAGCAGAGCAGATTGACCAGGGAACAGTCCAAGATTGGCTGGACCTGTCTACCTCTCTTGGCTACTACGATCACTCTCACTTCATTCGAGATTTTCGAGCAATCGTTGGTGTAGCGCCGAACGAGTATCGACGAGCCCAAATTTAATCATAGTGAACCCCTTCGCCTTCTGGCCGGAGGGGTTGTTTCATTCCTGCATAAATTTTTATATACGAGGCATACTTCATCATGATGAAAATACCAAATTTATTTCCTTTAATAGAATTTGATGTTTGAATAAAACATAATTAATTTTACTTAAAATGTCTTCAATATTACTAAAAATGCAGTATATTTGTGGAGTAGCTTGCAATGAAGTTTTACCGATAGAAAAATAGGGGGTCAACACCGTGAAAAAAAGCGTTTTTGCAGCAATGAGTTCTATCCTGGTTCTGAGTGCGGCGCTGGCAGGTTGTGGCGGCGGCGGTGAGAAAGCAGGCGAGCAAGGGAATGCTTCTAAGGAGCAAACAAGCGGTCCTAAAGAATTGAGAATGAACATGATGTCCGAGCCACCAACTGCTGACCCTGCATTGGCTGAGGATTCTACTTCCAGTGCGGTTCTGCGTGCAACATTTGATGGTCTCACTCGTATTGGCGAAGATGGCAAACCACATCCATCTGTAGCAGAAAAAATTGACGTATCTGAAGATGGTCTTACTTATACATTCACCCTGCGTGACAGCAAATGGAGCAATGGGGAGCCAGTTACTGCAAAGGATTTCGAATTCGCTTGGAAGCGAGCGCTCAATCCGAAAACAGCATCTAACTACTCCTACCAATTGTATTACCTGAAAAATGCAGAAGAATACAACAAGGGTAAAGCAAAAGCTGAAGATGTTGGCGTAAAAGCGAAAGACGATAAAACACTCGTCGTGACTTTGAAAAACCCAACACCATTCTTCTTGGAGCTGACTGCGTTCTATACGTACTACCCAGTTAACCAAAAAGTAGTGGAAAGCAGCGATAAATGGGCGGGCGAAGCAGCTACACACGTAGGTAACGGTCCATTCAAAATGGAAAAATGGGAACATAAGAGCAAATTGGTTCTCGTGAAGAGCGATACCTATTGGGATAAAGACGTTGTAAAACTCGACAAGCTCAACTTCTCCATGGTTGAAGATGCAAATACAGAGCTGTCCATGTTTGACAATGACGATTTGGATTGGTCCGGAGCACCTTTGAGCTCACTTCCTACCGATGCGATTCCTGCATTGAAAGAATCTGGCCAAATGCAAACACGCCCGATCGCGGGTACGTACCTGTACAAATTCAATACAGAAGTTCCGCCGTTCAACAACGCGAAAATCCGTAAGGCGTTTGCTTATGCAATCGATCGTAAATCTATCATCGACAACATCACGCAAGCAAACCAAGAACCAGCAATGGGTCTGATCCCGCCAACAATGGCAGTGGCAACAAGCCCGTACTTCAAAGACGGCGATGCAGAAGTAGCGAAAAAATTGCTGGAAGAAGGTATGAAGGAAGAAGGCATTACCAAAATGCCGACCCTTACTCTTTCCTTCAACACGTCTGAAGGTCACAAGAAAATTGCCGAAGCGATCCAAGACCAATGGAAGAAAGCACTCGGCGTAGACATTAAGCTGGAGAACAAAGAATGGAAAGTATTCTTGGAAGATGTAAACCAAGGTAAATTCCAAATCGCACGTTCCAGCTGGACTGGTGACTACAACGATCCATACACGTTCTTGGACCTGTTCAAGGACAAAGATGGCGGAAACAACGACACGAAATGGGAAAATCCGAAGTACAAAGAGCTGCTGAACCAGTCTGCTTTGGAAAAAGACCCAGAAAAACGCAAACAAATCCTGGCACAAGCAGAAGCCATTTTCATGGACGAAATGCCAGCAATGCCAATCTACTACTACACTCATTCTTATGTGAAAAAAGACAAAGTAAAAGGTGTAGTACTCGACGGTCTCGGTTTCGTAGACTGGAAATGGGCAGACATTCAATAAGAAAAAGCGCATAACAAGTTGTAACAAGAGAAGAGTGCTACGGCACTCTTCTTTTTTTATAAACCATTTATAAGAGAGAACAATTGAGCAGAGAATTGATGATGATGTTAGGAATTATAAAATTATAAATTAAATTACTATTGCGATTTTACTGACTGTGGATAAAATTGGGTGAGTGAAAAAATAGATCGATAAATGATGGTTGAATCCTCAACTCTAAAAAAGCTTGATATTATGCGGTTTTTCGTAGGGATATCGAGATAGGGATGTTCTGGAAAATTTATTTATCGATCAATATATTTTATAATTCATTAATTCTCTTTATAAATAAATAAAAATTTATTAAATCATTCTAAAACATATTTAAAAAATATATAAAACCATGTATATTGATAAAAGATTTAGAAAAGGGGGATTACTTGTATGAAAAAGAATGTTTTCGTGGCAATGAGTTCTATCCTCGTTCTTGGTGCGGCACTCGCAGGATGCGGTGGCGGAAACCAGGCGGCACCAGCAGATAGCAATGCATCGGCAGGAAAGACAGAAAATTCTGCACCAGCAACTGGCCCTAAATTACTGAAACTGAACCTGCACTCCGAGCCACCAACAGCTGACCCAGGTATCGCGGAAGATACAACTTCCAGCACAATCATCACAGCTACCTTCGAAGGTCTGACTCGCGTTGGTAAAGACGGTAAATATGCTCCAGCAGCAGCAGAGAGCTATACTGTTTCTGAGGACGGTAAAAAATATACATTCAAAATCCGTGATAACAAATGGAGCAACGGCGATCCTGTATCGGCTAAAGATTTCGAATATGCGTGGAAACGCGCTCTTAATCCAAAAACAGCTTCCAACTATGCATACCAATTGTACTATGTGAAGGGCGCAGAAGCCTACAACAAAGGCAAGGGTAAAGTAGAAGACGTTGGCGTAAAAGCAGTTGACGATAAAACACTCGAAGTAGAATTGGCGAACCCAACTCCATTCTTCCTGGAGCTGGTTGCATTCAAAACATACTTCCCAGTTAATCCAAAAGTAGTAGATGGCAACGAGAAATGGGCTACCGATGCGAAAACAGTTATTGGTAACGGTCCATTCAAAATGGATTCTTGGGAGCACAAGAGCAAGCTCGTAGTTTCCAAAAACGACAACTACTGGGATAAAGACAATGTAAAATTGGACAAAATCGAATTCTCCATGGTAGAGGATGAGAATACTGAGTTGTCCATGTACGAAAACGGTGAACTGCACTGGGCAGGTGCTCCAACATCTGCGTTGCCAACAGACGCGATCCCGGCTTTGAAAGAATCCGGCAAAATGACAACTCAACCAATCGCGGGTACTTACTTCTACCGTTTCAACACAGAAAAACCACCGTTCAACAACGTAAAAATCCGTAAAGCGTTTGCTTATGCGATCGATCGTCAAAGCCTGATCGACAACATCCTGCAAGCTGGTCAATTGCCTGCAACAGGCTATGTACCACCAAGCATGGCACTGAACAAAGACGGTTTCTACAAGGATAATGACATCGAGACAGCGAAGAAATTGCTCGAAGAAGGATTGAAAGAAGAGGGTCTCAGCAAATTCCCGGCACTTACTCTTTCCTTCAACACTTCCGAAGGTCACAAAAAGATTGCTGAAGCAATCCAAGACCAATGGAAGAAAAACCTCGGCGTAGACGTGAAGCTCGAGAACAAAGAGTGGAAGGTATACCTGGATGACGTACACCAAGGTAAATACCAAGTGGCTCGTGCAGGCTGGCTGGGTGACTTCAACGATCCAATCAACTTCCTGGAAATGTTCAAGGAAAAAGACGGCGGAAACAACGATACTCGTTGGGAAAATCCGAAGTACAAAGAACTCCTGAACCAATCCGCTCTGGAGCTAGACCCAGAAAAACGTAAAGCAATCCTGGCACAAGCGGAGCAAATCCTGATGGATGAAATGCCAATTATGCCAATCTACTACTACACACAATCTTGGGTGAAAGACGACAAGGTTCAAGACGTAATCATCGATGGTCTGGGTGCTGTAGACTACAAATACGCAGATATCGCAGAAAAGAAATAATAGCTATGCATGTAAAAGAAGAGCGGTGTTATACTCACCTCTCTTCTTTTTTTGTCTATATGATATCCAAATTTTTACACTTTTCATGTATACTAATTTTTGGAAGATTTTCATTAAGGAAATAGGGGTGTGTATGATGAAAAAGAGTGTTTTTCTGGCTTTGAGTTCAGTCCTCGTTTTCGGTGGAATGATGACAGGGTACGAAGGCGCTATCCAAGCAGCTGAACCTAAAGTTTTAAGAATGAATTTGCAAGGGGAGCCGCCTACAGCAGACCCAGGAATTGCGGAGGATACTACCTCTAGTACGATCATCACAGCTACATTCGAAGGTCTGACACGTCTCGGAACAGATGGAAAGCTGCACCCAGCCGCTGCTGAGAGCTTTACCGTTTCTGAGGATGGGAAGACTTATACATTCAAGATTCGTGAAGCAAAATGGAGCAACGGCGATCCAGTAACGGCATATGACTTCGAATATGCTTGGAAACGTGCTCTCGATCCAAAGACAGATTCCAGCTATGCATATCAACTGTACTATTTGAAAGGTGCAGAAGACTTCAACAAGAGGATTGGCAAGGCGGGAGACGTTGGCGTAAAGGCGATTGACGATAAGACGCTAAAAGTAGAACTGACAAACCCGACACCATTTTTCCCGGAGCTGGTTGCTTTTAAAACATACTTCCCAGTGAACAAGAAGGTAGTCGAAGGCAACAAAAAATGGGCTGACGAGGCAAAGACGGTTGTTGGCAACGGACCATTCAAAATGGAAACATGGGAACACAAGAGCAAGCTGACTGTTGTAAAGAACGAGAAGTACTGGGATAAAGCTAACGTAAAATTGGACAAGATCGAATTCACCATGATAGAGGATGAGAATACGGAGTTGGCCATGTTTGATAACGACGAACTGGATTGGGCGGGTGCTCCAAACTCCTCGCTGCCAACCGATGCACTTCCGAGTTTGAGGGAAGCTGGCATCTTGAAGACACAGCCAATCGCCGGTGCCTATTTTTATCGTTTCAATACAGAGCAAGCACCGTTTACCAACGCAAAAATTCGTAAGGCGTTCGCGTATGCAATTAAACGTGAAAGCATCACCACCGATATCCTGAAAGCTGGTCAAGTACCGGCAACAGGCTATGTACCTCCGAGCATGGTGTTGAACAAAGACGGTTACTTCAAAGATAATGACCTTAAAGTTGCAAAGAAATTACTGGTAGAAGGTATGAAGGAAGAGGGTATCTCCAAACTCCCGCCAATCACACTCATCTACAACACATCCGAAGGTCATAAAAAGATCGCAAAAGAAATACAGGCTCAATGGAAGAAAAACCTCGGTGTAGATATAAAGATCGAAAATAAAGAATGGAAGGTATACTTAGAAGACGTTCACCAAGGTAAGTATCAAATCGCTCGGGGAGGCTGGTTGGGTGACTTCAATGATCCCATCAACTTCTTGGATATGTTCCAGGAAAAAGACGGCGGAAACAACGATACACGTTGGGAAAATCCAAAGTACAAGGAGCTCCTGAACCAATCTGCTCTGGAGCAAGACCTGGAGAAGCGCAAAGCAATTCTACTGCAGGCGGAGCAAATCCTGATGGACGAAATGCCAATCATGCCAATCTACTTCTATGCGAACTCTTGGGTGCAGAACGAAAACTTGAAAGATGTCGTGATGGATGGACTTGGGAATGTTGACTTCAAATATGCGGATATCACCAAAAAATAAGAATGCAGGAGAAGAGGGCTATTTCGTGTCCCTCTTCTTTTTTTTAGTCTCATGGACAAATGACCAATCCATTACGCCCTTGGCTACATAGAGTAAAAAGGAACTAACTGCAACCAGGGGGGATATTGATGGATATTGGTTCTTTGCTCAACATTGTCAAATCAATTCCTAAGGAAAAGCTGAGGACAGATGCGGGAATCAAGGAAGTCATTCGTGAAATGGCCAAAAAGTCAGGGAAAAAATTGACCGAGCAAGAGGTAAACAGTTATGCTGCGCAGTTTCGTCAGATGCAGAAAACAGAAAATGTCGGAAGTCTGTTGAATAAGCTTTCGAAAAAAGGTGTCACTGCAAAGGATTTGGAAAATATAAAAAAACGTTTTAGATAAGGGGGGAGAGTGAGGAGGGAGGTGGGATTATCGTTGAGAAAATGAAAGCGAAAAAGAAGCAGGCTGTCCCCAAGAACCCTTTGCTAGAATCGATCAACAAACTTGCGGATTCACAGCATGCAAACAATGCTCAAATGATGAGAGAAATGAGTCAGGTGAGACAGGAGCTACAGGATATGAAGAATACACTGGGGCGTCTCAAACAAGCACCTCCAAGAAGTACAGGAGAACGGCGAGGTCTGCTGTTTGGAGGACGACGGAATGCCGCTCAAGTGGAAGCAGTACCCCAACCACAAAAGCCTGCTATTTCTATCGAAGACTTACTACCGCTTTTACCGTATCTAGGCGACGCTATTCCCCAATTGAAAAACCCCAAGGTAGCCGACTCCATTAAGGTGCTGTCGAATCCAGCTGTGATTTCGCTGATCCAGCAATTTCTTGCTAACGGGGGCTTGAACATGATAAAAAAACCAGTTCAAGAAGTAAGTAGGCAAGAGAGAAGGGGATTTTTTCGATAACAAATGATTAGTTGCAAAGACTGTCTCGCGGGGCTTGCGGAGGCGGTCTTTTCATTTTGGTACCAAAAGACTATAAACTTTACAGATCATCGAGCGTCTAATAGAATGGTGAACGTTGCACATTGGCTGACGCCACATAACGAAGAAAACAGACATCACGGAGGAGGTCAGGATGAAGAGACGATTTTACCCTCTGCTTTTTGCATTGCTGGTCCTATTGCTAATCCCCGGTTGGGCGGTTGCAGCAAGCAGTGCTTCAGAGGAAGCTGTCAATCTCATGATTGGTGGACAAGCAGTGAATGCTGAAGTGCCGCCAGTCATCAAGAATGGACGCACGTTGGTTCCCGTCCGTGTCATCGCCGAAGGGCTAGGTGCAAAAGTGGATTGGAATGAAGCTACTCGAACAGCTGTCATTTCCAAAGGCACGCAGCAGCTCTCCCTTACACTTGACTCCAGTACGGCAATGTTGAACGGTAAACAAGTGAAGCTCGATACGCCGCCTGTTATTTCACAAAAGCGTATGCTGCTGCCACTGCGTTTTGTCGGGGAGTCACTTGGTGTTACAGTCGGGTGGGACAACAGCACACGAACTGTCATTGCAAACGAAACACCACAGGTAAAGCTGAATGGCAAGGCACCAACCCAGCCGATCAAGCTGTATCAAGTGGAAGACACGATGTACGCGTCCGCACAGGCTGTAGCTGAGCAAGTGGGACAAAAAGGCTTTGCGTGGAAACGACCTGAGCGCGGGATGACGATTGATGATCAGTTGGTCCTCCCATTACGTCAATTGGAGGACGAGCTTGGCGGGTCATTGGCGTGGGACAAGAAAAATAATCAGGTTGAGATCGATCGCCTCAATGTTTTGAAAGATGTATCTAAGGATGGCGACCGTGTTCGTATTGAAACGACCATACCTGTAATTCCTCAGTCCTTTGTGATGACAGGTCCTCACCGGATCGTCTTGGATCTCCCACAAACAGCATTGGATGATGATTTAGTCGAAGATCTAAAACGTCAAGACGAGAAAAATGATAGTGTAGGCGAATCCGAGGAAATAGCCTCCGCTGATGATGAAGACCAAGACAGAGATTCAGATTCTGATGAACAGAATCAGGCAGAACAAGCGAAAGAAGAACCTCTCATCGCTGACCTGCGTTACAGCCAATACAGTGCATCTCCTGACACGGTCCGCGTTGTTATTGAGCTGAACCAAAAGAGCACGTATGAGCTGGCTTACACGAAAGACGGTATCGAAGTAAAATTGACGCCAAAACCGAAGAAAACAGGCTACCTGATCGTTGTTGATGCCGGTCATGGAGGAAAAGACCCAGGCACGAAGGGCTCCGCTGGCAACAATGAAAAAGATTACAACCTGGCTGTCTCCAATAAGATTGTGGCTTTGCTGAAGCAATATCCAGAGTTTCAAGTCGTTCCCGTACGCACGACAGATGTGTTTTATGAACTGTCAGAGCGTGTCGCTTTTGCCAATGAGTTAGAAGCCGACATGTTCTTGTCTATTCATGCCAACGCATTCCCGAAACCGACGGCTGCAGGAACAGAAACTTTCTATTATAATGAAAACAGTAAAGACTTTGCCCAAGTGGTACATAAACATTTGCGTGGGGCAACGCAGTTCCCGGATCGAGGCGTCAAACAGAGTGGCTTTTATGTGATCAAAAACACGAAAATGCCTGCTGTGTTGACCGAGACAGGCTTCCTCTCCAATCCACAGGAGAACGCGCAGCTGACGAATCCGGCATTCCAAGATAAAATCGCGAAAGCCATTGTTGCGGCTATTCGTGAATACTACGAGTCTTATCAGTAAGGGGGCTTTTCACGATGAAAAAAAGTCGAGTGATCTGGATGGCAGCGTTAGTGATGCTGCTTTTGGCCGGATGTGGGCAAAACGCGACAGAAACACCACAGCCAACCACACCAGTAGAACAGCCATCTGGTTCAAACACTGATCCATCGACAACAGAGCCGACTCTGAAAAAGCAAATGGTCACCGTTTACTATTCGGATAATAATGTGATGGAGCTGCAAAAAGAAGAGCAAGAGATCACGTTTGCAGAAGATATCGAGAAGTACAAAAAGACACTTGCCCTGTTGGAGACACCTGTAAAGCCAGACGTGCACACTCCACTGTGGAAAGACTTCAAGTACCATTCGATCACAATTAATAAAGGAACCCTGACGATTGATGCGGATAGCAAGAATCAGTTCAATATGGGTTCAAGTGGCGAGACGATGGCTTTGGATGCGTTGAAGAATACATTCTTTCAGTTCTCGGAAGTAAAGGAAATTGTCTTCTTAGAGGATGGCAAGAAAGTAGAAACGCTGATGGGGCACGTAGATCTCTCTGAGCCACTGAAACGAGACAATTAATTCATCACCATAAAGGCGGCACATCCTGTTAATCGGGAAGTGCCGTTTTTTTCTCGTATCGTGGCTGGCGTGGGGAGAAGAATATTTCCAGTCTAGGCTCCAGGCTCCGTCCTGCTGGGGGCTGAGCTGTCCGCTCCGAAGCGATTAGCGGGGAAACGCAAAAGTGGTAGCCGCTACGTAGCGCGAGCACGTTGCGTTTCTTTTGCCCGCTAATCGCTTCTCCGCTCGGTTGGACTCCACAAGTCGCTACGCCTGGAAATATTCTTCTCTGTTGTGACTGATGACATCCTTACATTCTTTTAAGGCTTTTATAAACCGAATAGCACGGAAAGCTCGTAGAGGAAACAGGAGAAATAAGCGAAGATCTTTGGTACACCGCGACCGAGGCGTAATGAAAAAAAGCGAAACAAGCTTTTAGCGTCCACCTCTGAGACACCTCTTGAATGGACCACTTTGGACGCGGGTTTCGCTTTATTTCATGGAGACGGGCAGTGAATCCCTCAGCGGGTGGGACAAGAAGCTGAGCGTTTTCTCCTGTTTCCTCCTCTCCCCAACAGCCGGACAGCCGGACATCATTTTTTATGTTGGTGTTTCTTCCCGATCCGTGAAAAGAAACTTGATGGCATACACCCCAAACAAGCCTACCATCGTATACACGATTCGACTGACGATAGACTCCGCTCCACCAAACAAGCTTGCGACTAAATCAAATTGAAATAACCCGATTAATCCCCAGTTCAGGGCACCAATGATCACAAAAAGCAAGGCCAGCCGTTCCACATGGACACCCCCACCAAAAGAATAGGGACAGTATTCCCATGCTTGCGCCGTTTTACAACAGGAACCCCTGCATCTTTAAGAAAGCTTTACATTCACAACATAATACGACAACATTCCCGCTGTATAGTTTGTACTTGTAAGAGAGAAAAAAACAAACCGAACCTTTTAAGGAGGATTTTCATCCAATGAAAAAACTCAGCAAAATGTTTATTGCGCTGACATGTGTAGGGGCATTACTCGCGGGGTGTGGAAGCGGCAACACTGCACAGACTCCAGCACCAGCGCAACAACCAGCTAAAGAGCAAAGCAACTCTGGTTCGACACCAAAAACTTCCGGTGAACCTGTAACAGCAGTGGGTTCTACCGCTTTACAGCCTCTGGTCGAGCAAGCGGCCAAAGACTTTATGGCAAAAAATGCAGGCGCACAAATCCAAGTACAAGGCGGAGGAAGCGGCACGGGCTTGAGCCAAGTAGCAAGCGGTGCAGCAACGATCGGTAACTCCGATATTTTCGCAGAAGAGAAAAAAGGCATTCCAGCAAACGAACTGGTAGACCATAAAGTAGCGGTTGTCGGTATGGCAGCAGCAGTAAGCCCGCAAGTAAAAGTAGACAACTTGACTAAGCAACAATTGATCGACATCTTCACTGGTAAAATCACCAACTGGAAAGACGTTGGCGGTGAAGACATGAAGATCACGCTGGTTAACCGTCCGAAATCTTCCGGAACGCGCGCGACATTCAGCAAATTCGCGTTGGATGGTAAAGAAGAAGCAGAAGGTATCACAGAGGATTCCTCCGGTACTGTTCGTAAAATCATTGCTGAAACACCAGGTGCAATTGGTTACTTGGCACTGTCCTACTTCAACGACTCTGTAAAAGCTCTGAAATTGGATGGTGTGGAAGCAAACGCAGAAAACATTACATCGAACAAATATCCAGTATGGGCGTACGAGCATATGTACACCAAAGGTGAAGCAGCTGGCGATGCAAAAGCGTTCCTGGACTTCATCCTGACTGACGAAGTACAAAAGAAAACTGTAACAGAATTGGGCTTCCTGCCAATCACAGATATGAAAGTGGAACGTGATGCAGAAGGCAAAGTAACACAAAAATAAGCGTTATCGTCAACAGCAAAATAGAGGGGTAGGGGGGCCTTCCCCTCATTTTGCTTGCGTACAGTCGTTTTCTTTCCAGGAGGGAGAACATGAGCCATCGTACTGAAGGGGTAAATACAGAGCGTAAATCGATGATTGCGCAAAAAATGCTGACAACGAACAAGCGTCAAAAGACAGAGAATATTACCGGCAAAACCATCGCGATGATTTGTGCGGGTTTGCTCGTTATTGTTGTTTTATCGATCACCTATTTTATTGCTTCAAAAGGGCTGTCGACGTTCTTCGTCGATGGGGTAAGCTTCAAAGAATTTTTAACGCATGACAAATGGGACCCAGAAGGTGAACCATCCGCGTATGGTGTGTTGCCCTTTATCCTCGGTTCGTTTTTCGTAACGGCACTGGCTGCTTTGATTGCCGCGCCACTTGGAATCGGCGCCGCTATTTTTATGACAGAGATCTTTCCTGGCTTCGGGAAAAAAGTATTGAAGCCGGTTATCGAGCTGTTGGTTGGTATTCCATCAGTCGTTTACGGTTATGTTGGACTAACTTTGCTTGTTCCATTTATTCGCGAACAATTTGATGTTCTTGGCTTCAGCTTATTGGCAGGGGGACTTGTTCTTGCCCTGATGATTTTGCCTACCATTACGAGTGTGGCAGCAGATGCAATTGAGGCTGTTCCGCAAGATTTGCGCAACGCTTCACTCGCGCTGGGTGCTACTCGCTGGCAAACCATTTGGAATGTCGTGCTGCATTCCGCGCTTCCTGGCTGTTTAACGGCCATTGTTTTGGGGATGTCTCGCGCTTTTGGAGAAGCTTTGGCTGTGCAAATGGTTATCGGTAACACAACGAAGCTGCCAGGCGGTTTGTTCGAACCGATCAGTACGCTCACTAGCGGTATTACATTGAACATGGGGAATACGATTCAAGGAACTCCGTATAACAATGCTCTCTGGTCAATGGCTTTGCTACTCTTGGCGATGTCTTTCATCTTTATCGTGATTTTGCGCCTGTTGGGCAGAAAGAGGTTGGCAAAATAGATGAAAGCGAGACTGATGGACCGCGCTGCTACTGTTGTTTTGACACTAATTGCCGTACTGATTATTGGTACCTTGGTGGGACTATTGGGCTTCATTCTCTCTCAAGGTTGGCATAAGCTGAATCTCGACTTTTTGACCTCTCCGCCGGATATCGTCAATGCGGGTGGCGGGATTGGACCGCAGCTTTTCAACTCGTTGTACTTGCTGGTCCTGACCATGCTGATCGCGTTGCCGCTCGGAATCGGAGCAGGCATTTATATGGCCGAATATGCGCCGGATAACAAAATTACACAGTTTATCCGCATGAGTATAGAAGTATTGTCTTCCCTTCCGTCTATCGTAGTTGGTTTGTTTGGATTACTCGTGTTCGTAAATATGACAGGCTGGGGCTATACCCTGTTTGGTGGAGCACTTGCGCTGACAGTATTTAACCTGCCACTCTTGGTTCGTGTAACAGAGGATGCACTGCGCAACGTACCTCGCAGTCAAAAGGAAGCGAGTCTCGCGCTTGGTATTACCAAATGGCGTACCATCGTGTCTGTCATCCTTCCAGCAGCGCTCCCAGGTATCATTACGGGTGCCATTCTGGCATCTGGCCGTGTATTTGGGGAAGCGGCTGCCTTGCTGTTTACGGCAGGGATGTCTTCACCGAATCTGGATTTCACCGACTTCTCATTGAATAGTACGACCTCACCGTTGAACCCGTTCCGTCCTGCCGAGACATTGGCCGTGCATATTTGGAAGGTAAACAGCGAGGGGCTGACACCGGATGCGCGTGATGTCGCAGATGGCGCGGCTGCTGTTCTGATTATTGCCGTCTTGCTCTTTAACCTTTCCGCTCGTTGGTTCGGGAATTGGGTTTACAAAAAGATGACGTCAGGATCAAACTAAGAAGAGGTAGGTGGCAGCCATGTCCGTACTGACCATGCAAGAAACGATCATTCAGACGAATAATGTGAATGTATACTACGGAGAGAAGCAGGCCGTAAAAAATATATCAATGGATATTGAACGCAACTCCGTGACGGCCTTTATCGGTCCGTCCGGATGTGGGAAATCGACGCTTCTACGGAGCTTGAACCGGATGAATGATCTGGTTCCTTCTTGTCGTGTAGAGGGCTCCATTATTGTAGATGGTATCGACATTAACAGCTCGCAAGTAAACATCGAGAGTCTGCGCCAAGTGGTAGGAATGGTGTTCCAACGAGCGAATCCATTTTTCAAATCGATCTATGAAAACATCGCATTTGCCCCGCGTTTCCACGGGATGACCAATAGACGTGATTTGGATGAATTGGTTGAGTCGAGCTTGCGAAAAGCAGCGCTTTGGGATGAGGTAAAGGATCGTCTTCGCGATTCAGCGCTCTCCCTTTCTGGTGGACAGCAGCAAAGGCTTTGTATCGCGCGTGCCATCGCGATGCAACCAACCATTTTGCTGTTGGACGAACCGGCTTCCGCTCTCGATCCGATCTCTACCATGAAAATCGAAGAGCTGGTCATGCAGCTAAAAGATGAGTATACGATCGTGATCGTTACCCATAACCTCCATCAGGCAGCGCGAATTTCGGAGAAAACCGCCTTCTTCCTGATGGGTGAGCTGATCGAGATGGATGAGACGGGGAAAATCTTCACATCACCTGAGAACGAAAAAACCGAAGCGTATATTAGCGGACGTTTTGGTTGATAGAAAAATAATAGCCCTCCCGAGCACATGTGCTTGCAGGAGGGCTTTTTCTTATCATGATGAATGTCGTTGGAGAGAGGGACTGTCTTCCGCTCTGAAAAATTTGATCGCTTGCTCCAGATCCTCAACGATATCTGCCAAACGCAGGGAGTCATCGAGAAATTGCTCCGATAAGGATAGACTTTCTTGATTGGCGGCTACGGCTTGCTGTGTGCCTGATACGACTTGCTGTGCAGACGCAGACAGATTGTCTACCCGCTGTGAAATGGCTTGGCTCTGTGTCGAGATTGTACCTGTGAGCGTTCTGATCGATTCAAATTGCGCAGTCAACGCTTCACTGAGCTGGATCGTGTTGTGAAAGATAGAAGCGGCCTGGTGCAAGGTTTGAATGCCATTTACAGTAGCGTGATCGGTCGTTTGCAAGCAGGCGGCTACATGCTCCATTCGTTCTTCCCCTGATTCAATTACCTTTTGAATGCGGGCCGATGCTTCTTCGGTCTGGTCGGACAGCAAGCGAATCTCGTCTGCTACGACGCTGAAGCCGATTCCGGCTTGTCCAGCCCTGGAAGCTTCGATTCGAGCATTGAAGGACAAAAGTTTGGTTCGCTTGGAGATGGCGGAAATCAGACCGAGCATTTCGTTGATGTCGCTCATGCTTTCTCTCATGGAGGACATGGCATGCATAGAAGCTTTCATATCCTCTGAGATACTGTGCATATTTTCTTTTAGCAAATCAATGGAGGTTGCTGCTTTCGCATTTTGCTGACGTGATTCCTGGCTCTGTACGATTGCTTTTTCCATGGAGTCTGTGATTCGAGACATTTCTTGTGTGATGCCGGCCATCGTGGCGTGGATATCATCGATCTGCTCCTGCTGGTTGTCCATTTCTTGGGCAAGTCGCTCTGTTACGGATACGACTTCTGACTGCATGGCGTGAGAATGGCGAGAGCCTTTTCCCACATGATCGGCTACTTGTTTGACGTCTGAGATGACATACTGGATTTTACCGATGATCGTCCGGATTTGTTCACTCATTCGATTGAAGCTGTCGGCCAACTGGCGAATTTCATCATTGCTTTGTACGTGCATGGTTTGCAGGAGATCGCCCTCGCTAAAGGCGGACATTTTTTGTTGTGCTTCCTTAATCGGCTTGATGATTCGACGTACGTACACATACAGCATGAGTGCGAGTGCAGCGAGTCCGACGAGTGAGACGGCCAAAATGGTTAGCTGAAGGCGACGGACCTCTTGTTTTACCTCGGATACCGACTGTGCGACGATCACTCCCCATTTTAGGGAGGGGTCAAATTGATAGGCGGCAAAAGAGTCCACTCCATTAATCCTGCTCGGTTCGTAGCCAGATTGACCAGCGATGACGTTTTGCACGATCGCAAGCTCTGAGAGAAGAGGGCGCTGCAACGCGTAGGACTGATCGGGATGAGCGACCAGCTTGCCTTGTTGATCAACAATCATGGCATATCCAGTTTCCCCTAGTTTAATCTGCCCGATGGATTCGCTCAGCTTCGGGACAGAGACAAATGCCACGACGACGCCTACGGGCTCCTCGTCTTCATTGCGCAAAGGGAGTGAGACGGCGATCTTGGGAAACTCCGTCTCGGAAAACTGGAAGACATCTGAGACAAAAATCCCCTGCTGTGGTAGATTCAATGCGCCCTCATACCAGTCCATTTTTCGCGGATCGTAGGAACTGTCGAGGGGTGATCCTGGAAAGGTTAAATACCGTCCGTCTGTGGTGACGATCTGTAACTCAGAAATCGTAGGATTGCTGGCAGACATATCTGTAAAAATGCCAAAGATCTGACTGTTGGTAACCGTGCTGTTTTTATAAGTGGAAGCAAATGATTGCAAGGCGGTTACGATGTCATAGACCCTGCTATGTACTTTCTGTAGAGCTGCACCTGATGCCTCGTGTAATTGCTGCTTTGTTTTTTCATTAAGCGTGGCTTCGGATTGATAGCTGATGAAGAAAGCGGCGATTGCCATCATGCAGACTACCATCCCCATAATGCCTGCGAACAGCCTGGTGAAAATTGAACGGTAATGAAACGACGAGTGACCCCATAGTTTTCTTATGTCTGGCATTCATTGTTCTCCCCTTATTCGTCAAAACGTTCAGCTTCATTGTAGGGGGTACTTAGGGGGGGCGTATATGCTTTACCAGCAAGATTTACCATAACTTAATGTAAAATGACCTATGTAAAAAGTCCCAAAACAAAAACTTTATCGAAACTTAATAAACATCACACGGAACCCTAACATTGGTGCGCTATAGTGGGGAAGTAAAAGGACGTAACAATCACGAAGGAGCGAAGACCGTATGAGCGTTATTTCGGTGAGAGAGTTGAATCTCTTCTACGGTAATAAGCAAGCCCTCTATCATATAAATCTGGATGTAGAGCCTGATTCCATTACAGCATTAATTGGTCCGTCCGGCTGCGGTAAGTCTACATTTTTACGGACGTTGAATCGAATGAACGATTCAGTACCGAACACCAAAATTACGGGAACGGTAAAAGTGTTCGATGAGGATATTTATAGCTCTCGCGTAGAGGTTGAGCGACTTCGCAAAAATATCGGCATGGTGTTTCAGCATCCGAATCCTTTTCCGAAGAGCATCTATGACAACATCACGTACGGGCCGAGACTCCATGGCATGAACGATCGTAACAAGCTGGACGAGTTGGTAGAGACAAGCCTCAAGGCAGCAGCCCTTTGGGATGAAGTGAAGGATGTACTGAAAAAGCCAGCAACAGGGCTTTCGGGTGGGCAGCAGCAACGCCTCTGTATCGCACGGGCACTCGCTGTTCAGCCACAGATCATTTTGATGGATGAGCCAACCTCTGCCCTTGACCCGATTTCTACTGCGAAAATCGAAGAGCTGTTGGAAGAGCTGAAGAGCCGTTATACGATTGTAATCGTGACGCACAACATGCAGCAGGCAGCACGTATTTCCGATAAGACTGCGTTTTTCTTGAATGGAGAGCTAGTCGAGTTTGACAGTACCCCGACGATCTTCCAAAATCCTCGTGACAAAAGAACAGAGGATTACATTACCGGACGTTTCGGATAATTCAATAGGCTTGATGGTAGGAGAGCGGACTTTTCGAGGTCCGCTCTTTTTGATTTTAAAATGTTTATAACTGTAACCCAAATCTCTTTAACTCAATGAAAATACCTTCTAATCGTTTCCCTTTCTCCGTTAACGTATATTCCACACGCGGAGGGACTTCCGGAAACACCTTCCTTTCCAATATGCCGTGCTCCTCCAATTCCTTCAGTCTGAGTGAAAGTGTTTTCGGACTAATCCCATCCATGGATTTCAGCAGGTCGCTGAAACGCAGCGTTCCTTCGATAAGCAGGTCCCGAATAATTAAAAAGGTCCATTTGGTCCCTATAACGTCAAGTGTTTTGGCAATGGGGCAAGGTTGGCCCGGGGTTCCTTTGTTCAGTTCGATTGGCTCAAGAACATTCATCGGAATATCCTCCAAAATATTTTTTAGGATTCTTTGGCCTAGTATAGCGCAATACTATCTTTTCGGAAACTATATGAATTAAATATCACTACTTCCATAAGTGAAGTTAGTCTATTTACAATATCAATGTGAACCGATACTTCCACTCTAAATAAGGAGTTGATCCGAACAACATGATTCCACGCACCAAAAAAATGAGTTCGATAGCTGGTATTGCTGTCATCTTCGGGACGATGCTGTTCGCAACAGCATGCGCGAATGATTCGAAAACGTCAGCTTATGAGAATCAAACTGCTGAGTTGTCCGTCAAGACAGACGTTCAACTATTGAAGGATCTTCCTCAACCCGTTTCAATGACGATTGATTCCTCATTGAACGCAACAGAAGCTACCGAAATGGTACAGGCCGCTCAACGTTTCTACGGATTCTGGAACACGGGGAACGAGGATCTCATTGCACAAACCGTTTCTCCAAGTTTCATGGATAACACGTTGCCGAAAGGAAGACCTCAAGGTCCCGATGGCCTGTTATTCGCTTCTCGCAACTTCCGTAAAGCAGTTCCCGACTTGCAATGCAAAATTGAGGATTTATTGGTAGTAGGGGACAAGGTGACAGCTCGTCTTTCCTTTACGGGTACGAGCAAAGGCGAGTTTATGGGAAAACCTTTGACCGGGAAACCCATTCAATTTATGGCGATCGATGTTTTGCGTATCAAGGATGGGAAGCTTGTGGAAGACTGGCACCTGGAAGACAATTTAACCTTTATGCAACAAATTGGCGTCGTAAAGGAGATGTAAAAAATGAAAAAAATCCTAATCATCAATGGTCACCAAAAATATGGCTCATCAGAGGGGAAACTGAACCAAACGTTGATGGATCATATGGTGAGTCTGCTCGAGAAAGAGAACCATGTGCGAACTACTATTATTGAAAATGGATACAAAATCGAAGAAGAGCACGAGAAATTTCTTTGGGCAGACATGGTCATTTATCAAACCCCCATCTACTGGTTCAGTGTCCCTGGGTTACTGAAAACATATATGGATGAAGTATTTGCGTACGGATTGTTTTTCAAGGGTGCGAATCAATACGGAAGAGGCGGTTTATTAACCGACAAAAAATATATGCTCTCGACGACTTGGAATGCTCCAGAAAAAGCATTTAACGATCCAACCCAATTTTTTAAAGGGGAAAGCTTGGAAGATGCAATCAGCCATTTGCACCGCGTACAGGAATTTTTGGGCATGCAACCTGTAAAGAGCTTTGCTTGCTATGACGTCATCAAAAACCCGCAGATCGATCGATTTGTATCCGAACTCGAGGCGCATCTCAAACAAGTATTGAGTTTCTAAATGAAAATCTCAAAGGAAAGGGGAGAGATCCTATCATGTTGCACAATCAAAAGATAGTCATCATCGGTGGAAGCTCTGGAATTGGTTTGGAGACAGCCAAACAGGCAATAGCACTAGGAGCTGAAGTGATCATTGCCAGCCGCTCCGAGGATAAATTGCAGAAGGCAAAAGAGAGTCTGGGTTCCAAAGCCTCGGCGTATACGCTGGATACCACCGATGAGCAGCAAGTTCAGGCCTTTTTTGAAAAAGTAGGCACGTTTGATCATCTGGTCGTCAGTGCGGCTGAAACATCTGGCGGTTCATTCCTTCAAACGGATTCAGCCCAAGCGCGGAAGTTGTTCGATAACAAATTCTGGGGCCAATACTACGCGGCGAAGTACGGAGCGCCAAAGATTTCAACAAACGGTTCCATCACCTTATTCTCCGGAGTCGTCGCCTACAAAGCGATGATTGGTTCGTCTGCGCTTGGTGCAGTCAATGCGGCGGTTTCGAATCTGGGGCAAACCCTCGCCTTGGAACTGGCACCAATCCGAGTAAATATCGTTTCACCTGGCATTATTGATACGCCATCACGCAGTAAAATGCCGGAAGACGTGCGCAATAATTTCTATGCAACATTGGCAGACAAGCTCCCTGTGAAACGAGTTGGACAAGCGCAAGACGTCGCACAAAGCGTACTATACCTGCTCCAAAATAGTTTTGTAACCGGCACTGTTCTTCATGTAGAAGGTGGCCACATTTTACTTTAAAGGATTCCATTACCGGACGTTTCGGATCATTTTAATTTGTAGTATGGTAGGAGAGCGGACTTTTCGAGGTCCGTTCTTTTTGGTTTTTGGAAAGGAGATACATGCAGTGGTTTGGATTTCATTTTTTCTTTTTCTGATCACGTTGACATTGGTCATCTGGCAACCGCGGGGGCTGTCGATTGGCTATCCGGCTGTCGGAGGAGCACTGTTGGCTTTGGTGATCGGGGTAGTCACAATAGCGGATGTCGCTGAGGTCACCTCGATTGTCTGGAATGCAACGCTCGCCTTAATCGGAATTATCATCATTTCACTTGTATTGGACGAAATCGGTTTTTTTGAATGGGCTGCGCTCCATATGGCTCGTTTTGCCAAAGGAAATGGGCGGCTTATGTTCGTTTATGTCATCCTGCTTGGTTCACTCGTATCTGCCTTGTTTACGAATGATGGGGCAGCCTTGATCCTGACACCGATTGTGTTGGCACAGGTGCGGGCACTAAAGCTGGATGGGAAAACGGTTTTGGCATTTGTCATGGCGAGCGGATTCATTGCTGATACGAGTTCTTTGCCCTTTGTGATTAGCAATCTGGTGAATATTGTTTCAGCTGACTATTTTGATATTGGCTTTGCTGCGTATGCGGCCAAAATGATCATTCCGACTTTGTTTTCGATTGGTGGAAGTCTGCTGGTTTTGTACCTTTATTTTCGCAAAAGCATCCCGGCGCAGATTGATCTTTCCCATCTGAAAAATCCGGAGGAAGCGATTCGCGACCACAGAATGTTTCGCTTGGCGTGGCCGATTCTTGCAGTCTTGTTGATTGGTTTTTTTATAAGCGAGTCCATCCATACGCCCGTTTCTATCATTATTGCGGGGGCAGCCATCATTTTTTGCCTAGCTGCAAGAAAAAGTGAAGCGATCGCCATGCGGCGGATTATGAAAGAAGCGCCGTGGGTAGTCGTTATTTTTTCGATTGGCATGTATGTCGTGGTGTGGGGGCTGCACAACGCGAGATTGACTGACTTAGTCAAGGACACCTTGGATTGGTTCATGGCGCATGGTTTATTGGCAACGACCTTGGGGACGGGCTTTCTCGCTGCTGTTCTTTCCTCTGTCATGAACAACCTTCCGACAGTGATGTTCAACGCACTCGCGATTGCCGGGACACAGGCAGACGGATTGTTGCGGGAAGCCATGATCTACGCGAATGTGATCGGGAGCGATTTGGGGCCGAAAATGACCCCGATTGGATCACTGGCGACCTTACTCTGGTTGCATGTTTTGGGACGTAAAGACGTGACAATTACGTGGGGACAGTACTTTCGGACGGGGGTTATTTTGACCGTACCGACATTGACGGTAACCTTGCTTGGATTATATCTGACATTGGTTTATTTTTCATAGGGAATGAAAAGCCTGCTGGTTAATAGTGAACTGTGACCCATAGGATGGACACTTTGAAAAAAGTGACCATCTTGTGGGTCATTTGTGTTTTAATCAACCTAATTAGAAAAGAGTGGGGAAAAAATTAATGGGCAAAAAAAGAGGTTGTTCAAAGATTTTTTCGGAACATGAGATGAAGCAATTCGAGTCGAATCCAAATGTCCAACATGTAACGGATAAAAGTATTACGTATGCTCCAGCATTAAAACTAGCTGCTGTTCAAGCATACCTAAGCGGACAAACACCTATGGAGATCTTTCTTCGCGCAGGTTTTGACGTAGATGTCATTGGGCATGAGAAACCCAAATATTGCTTAAAACGTTGGCGTAATACATATACAACTCATGGAGAGACGGGGCTTTTAGAGGAACAAAGAGGGAAAGGTAGTATGGATTATTGTGCTAATTCAATTAGTAATAATTCTATTCTTTTCGAAACTACTTGTTGATTTCTTAAATCGGTTTCGGCTTAGTGGGAAGACTATTGAGGATACATCCTTAATTGTCGGTGATAGAGCCCCGTTATTTCGTGAGAAAGATCAGACTGGGAATTTAGTAAAACTAGCAGATAATTTCGGTAAAAAATCTGTGCTATTGTTCATAAGTGAAACATGCGAAACCTGCAAGGATTTAATTCCCTATCTTTCGGATATCACTTTAATAAATCCATATCTGAAAATTTTTGTTATAGTAAGTAACTATAGTAAACAAAAGGAATACAACATTCCTGATCAAATATCATTAATTCGTTCAGAAAACATTGTAAAACAGTATTATATTAGAACTGTTCCAACAATGATTATGGTTGATGAGAAGGGATATATTTTATACGCAAATGGCGTCGATAACTTTGAGCAATTAATGGCTGTCATAAAGGCAATCTCTCATAAAGCAAGTTAAACTCACTAATGTAGTTTCTAATGAAAGAATGCTAAAATAAATTCTATCGTTACTAGGGGTATAGATAGGGGTTTTTATCTGAGATGACTTGGATGCAAAGTATACTCAACGGACAAATTGAGTTTGGGAAAGTCATATTTATATTAATAATGATTGCAATAACTAATTTTTTTGATACTACTGCTTACGCTGCAAGATTAAGTGGTATCGCTACAGGAAAACTTGCTATTGCAAACTCTTTATATTCCATGTTGACATTTGGGTCAAGGACTACAACACTGTTATATATTGCCCCAATTGGGGGGATTATCGATCGTGCCATAACGAATAGTTTTGATCCATTCTTTGTTTTAATATTCGTTGTTATGGGAGCAGCACTCGGTACAGGAGCTGCCATTTTTATGATGCCTACTGTTGTTAATTTCTACAGACTTGGTATTAACAAAATGGATGCTAGCCAAACGGCAATAAAGGTATTTAAATCTATTTTCCTATCTAAAAAAGGAATATATGAGTTATTTAAATGCTGGAGACGTCCGACATTGGAAATGTGGAGAAGGATTAGTGTCAAGGGAATTTCTAAACATATTCTGGTAATGAATGCGATACTGTACTCTCTTTTCACTGTAGGTTCAATATCTGCGTATTATTCTGCTTGGCTAAACCCAGAATATATGGCACGTGCTACAAGTCTTTCACCAGCTGTAAATGCTGTTAGTGCATTTTTGCTCTTATTTTTAGTTGATCCATATTCAGCAATTGTAATTGATAGAGGGATAAATAAGAAAATGCCTTTTGACACTGTAAAGTCAATAATGGTTTATCTGTCTATAAGTAGACTGTTTGGAACGATTTTAGCTCTGGCTATGCTATACCCTGGCGCTTTATTTATAGGTTACTTAGCACAATTTTTATAATGTATTGGTTTTCTGATGTTTTTCACTAGAGTTGTATTAATGCAGTCAAAATAGCAAGTATGTGAAAAAGCTAACCACTCCATCCTATCTCCTGTTATTTCTCCATGCTCAACTGCAACAACGAGAAGGGTTGCGTGCAATCGCAGACGATGCGTTAAAGACGAAATTTCAACTAGAATTAGGATTTACATCCATCAGTACTTCGCAACTTTCACGAAAGCATCAACAAATGAACACGCAACTGCTCCAGTATGTCTTTATGGAGTTGGTTCAGCGTATTCGCTTATGCTCAATGCCTTCAAAATGGAAGCGAGATTTTCGGATCATTAACTCTACGAGGATTCCGTTGTGTGTAGAAACATATAAATGGGCAACCTTTCGCGAGACAAAAGCAGGGGTGGAGCTATACTTCCGGCTGGATTTTGTAACTCCGGAAGATGTCTATCCAGAAACGTTACAGTTGACAACCGCTCGTTCCCATGATCGAACACAACTCGATGAGCTGGTCAGTCTGACATTACGTATGTATTTGACAGGTGATTTTTGGATTATGCGAAATTTGATGAGTATTACAAACAATGTGTTTTTTTGTCGATAGAACGAAGAAGAACGCATCGATTCAATATTTGTTTGACCGATCTATACCTGAAAAAGTGCGATTACTAGAGATAGTTTCGTGGAAGTGAGGACAATGCAAAAGCGAATGCGCTATCTTCTTCGCCTCGTCGAAACCACAGATTCAGAAGGAAATCCCCTCGTGTTAATCGCAAATCGGTGGGATCTATCGGCAGAAGAGATTGGCGACATGTACCGCAGCCGGTGGGCCATTGAAATCTTTTTTAATGGCTGAAACAACAAGTGAGGACTACCTCGTTTTACGGGAAAGGGAAAAAGCCGTTTTGAATCAGGTGTTTGTCGCTCTGATCGCCTATTGTTGTTTTCTTGTGTTGGAGAAAATCTATTCGAATAGTAAAGGTATAAAATTACCAAATGGACAGAACTATCTTTAGGTTGTTATTCCGTTCTTAGCTTTTTGAAAACAAAACATCATCCAGAAAAGTCAGTTTATTTTTGTGCGTGTGTTTTTATGCAACGCTAGTAAACTAGAGTTAATAAAAAGAACATTTGCAGTGAAAAAGAAACAATACCATGATTAAGCAAGAATATAAAAGTAGGATCTAAATTCTACAGAACACCTCTTTTTCGGTGGAGGACTTTAAATACAGACTGAATGATTATAAGCGATGGCAAACGGGTTGGGGATTATCGTCCTCAACCCGTTTTGTTAACAGTCTTGAGACAGAAACGTGTTTTGTTGGAAGTAATAAATGTTTGAAAGAA
This sequence comes from Brevibacillus sp. HB1.4B, assembly GCF_013284285.1. NCBI lineage: Bacteria > Bacillati > Bacillota > Bacilli > Caryophanales > Paenibacillaceae > Brevibacillus > Brevibacillus sp. HB1.4B. Next base: position 35,865 of record NZ_JABSUT010000013.1, on the reverse strand, counting down.
TGAAAAACAAAAGAGCGTATTCTCAGTAATCAGTTTGTTGAGACAATGGATTAATGAATTGTACTTCGAGGCGTTAGACTTACGTTTTACGTTCAGGATGAAATAGCGCGAAGTTATAAAGTTATTTTCATAATGGTTAGATAATCGGATCTCAAAATGTTTTTTCAAAAATCAAGAGGCAGAATAGGACCTGGCACAGACGGAAAAAATAGGCGCAACGTACGTAAAAAGGAGGATGTTTCCATGTGGCATGGCTGGCCGATCGAACGCGTACTGATACTTTTTGCTGGATTGGCGTTTGCCCTGATTGCGGTTCAGGTCACGCTTTTTCACTCCAGACAAAACTTCCGACATTGGGCAATGTGGATTCCCGTGCTTGAGCTCCCTGTATTTGCGGTTACTGCTATTGTTTTATCGTTTGTGAATGCGGGTTGGCTGCGTTGGGTGTTTGCTTTGATGATGGTGGTCGGCATGGCTGGTGGTTTGTACGGGGCCTATTTGCATACGGTAGGGGTTGGGCAGCGTGTGGGAGGTTATTCGCAAGGTCAAAATTTTCTCGTTGGTCCTCCTGTGATTCTTCCATTACTGATCACCGCAATGTCAGCATTAGGGCTTCTTGCGCTGTTTTGGTAAAAATCGTTTTCGAAGGGGTGAGAGGACATGGAGAAGCCTGGACGTTACCCATCCTATGATGTTTGGGACCAGCATACAGAGTGGGATGCTCACACAAGGAAAGTAGTAGGGGCCAGACGAATGCCCGCGATTGCCAATCAATTTTTTACGAAGCCTGAATCCTTGCTCTTACAAACAGTTGTAGGCGTATTGGTCCATGATCACCGTTTGGAGGTGCTGACCTTTGTGGTCGAGCATCTGGATAATACGACGGCTAGTAATATTGGCGAGTCGCAACGAAAGGTCGGAGTTCCACCCCAAAAAGAGCTCTATCGCTCGGGCTTGAAAGGGATTGATGCGGAGAGTCATGCTGCTTATGGAACAGATTTTGTTGCGTTGAAGCTAGACCAGCAGGAAGCCGTTCTTCAGCACGTCGCGAATGGGGGTATCCAAAACCAGGAGGCGTGGACAGACATGGCTCCCGCAGATTTTTTCAAGCGGTTGCTGCATGACACAGTTAGTGCGTACTATTCACATCCGTTGGTTTGGTCGGACATCGGCTACGGCGGACCCGCTTATCCGCGCGGCTATGTACGGGTGGAAAAAGGATTGACGGACCCATGGGAGGCAAAAGCAAATGACGAGTCATGACCATCGTACGATTACTCATCGCCCCACTCCTGTGGATCAAAGAAAATACGCCGATGACGCAGATGTATGCATCGTAGGTGCTGGAGCGGCAGGAGGCGTACTGGCTTATGAGCTGGCAAAGGCCGGGTTGCGTGTAGTCGTACTGGAAGCAGGGCCGTTTTGGGACCCTCAACATGATTTTGCCAGTGATGAGCTGTCGATGCGGAGATTGGCCTGGCAGGAAACAAGGCTGGTAGCAGGCAATGATCCACTGCGTTTGGGACATAACAACTCCGGACGGGGAATTGGGGGAGGCACCGTGCATTTTACGGGGGTGTTCCTGCGTTTCCACGAGAGTGATTTTAAGACGAAGACCGTAGACGGCGTAGGGGAAGACTGGCCGATTACGTATCAGGACCTTGCTCCATATTACGACAAGATTGAACGGGAGATTGCGGTCTCAGGTCCCAATCATTTTCCGTGGGGTTCCTTTCAAGGCCCGTATCCGTACCCCGTTCGGGAGCCAATCAGTGCCAATGCCCAACTGTTCCGGGAAGGGTGCGAGAAGCTGGGGATCGAGAGTGTGGTCGCCCCTCTGGCGATTTTATCGGCCCCCTTTGATGGACGTCCTCCCTGTATTAATCGTGGCTTTTGCAATCAAGGGTGCATGCCGAATGCCAAATACAGCGGGCTGATTCATCATATCCCCAAAGCGATAGCGGAGGGGGCAGAGGTGCTGTCCGACTGCATGGTGACGGAAATTTTGATGGCTGGAGACCGGGTCAGTGGCGTGTTGTTCAACCATAATGGTTTGACGCACAGGCAAATGGCTCGTGTGGTCATTTTGGCCGGGTTTGTGGTGGAGACTCCCAGATTGCTACTCAGTTCGGCGAATGCTCAGTTTCCGCAAGGGTTGGCGAATTCGAGTGGATGGGTAGGAAAAGCTATTATGCCTCACTCCAGTCATGATGTATACGGACGACTCCCGGAGGAAGTGCGATTGTATAAAGGGACACCTGTCCTTGCTTTGACCCAGCATTTTTATGAGACGGAACGGGAACGAGGATTTGCCCGCGGATATACATTGAGTGCACACGGGGCACGTCCAGTCGGGATGGCGGCTGCTATTGCTGCCGAGAGGGAAGACGGCTCGTATTTATGGGGAAAACAGCTTCGAGAAACCATGCTGGATTACAATATGTATGCGCGGATCACCTTGGTCGGGGAAGTGTTGCCTCATCCCGATAACAGAGTGACGCTCTCTGGGGAAAAAGATGAATACGGAATGCCGATCCCTACGGTAACGTTTAGTTATCAGGAGAACGACAAACAACTGTACAAGCATGCTATTGGGCAAATGAACAGGATTATAGAGGCGATGGGTGGGCAGCCAGAGCATGTGGTATCGGATACCGCTCATCTCATGGGGGGATGCCGAATGGGGAATGACAGGGAAACCTCTGTTGTGAATGAATATGGGCAGTCACATGACATACCCAATCTTTTCATAACGGGTGCTTCTACGTTCGTTACCTCGAGTGGCAGCAACCCGACAAATACAGTCATGGCGCTGGCTGCGCGCACTGCAGACAAGATCATTGAGGCGATGAAAAAGCAAGAGGTATAAGCAGGGTTCACATAACTTTTGCGTTCCTATCTTCCCCATCATATAAGCCATATAGTATACTGATAAACAGATATGTAAGGCAAAGGTGGGTATCCTTATGGAAATGGATTTGATGCAGGTTCTGTTTTTGTCAGAGACTTATAAGCTACTTGGTGACAAGACGCGCTTGACGATCATGGCTCTCCTGCAAGTACAGTCCTTATGTGTCCGTGATCTCGTGGAAATTTTGCAAACTTCCCAGCCTTCTGTTTCTCAGCACTTGGCTAAGCTCAAAACTCATGGTTTGGTCAAAGAGCGTCGGAAGGGACCGTGGGTATATTACTCCGTTAATACAGAATGCGGTCCTGAAGTTAAGCAAATTTTGTCTAACTTGCCGGATATGTCGCCAATCGTCAAACAAAAATCAGTTGCAAATGAACCTTCATTTGGCTGATCAGTCGTAAAAAGCGTTGGATCAATTGAGATCCAACGCTTTTTTTAGTTCTTCCTTGTCAAATCCATGGATGACCATTTGCTCGCCGTTTTCCTTTTCAATGTAGGTTACAGGTGTCATGCTGGCGCCTAATTGAATAGCTTCCTGGAAATAAGCCTCGTTTTTTCGGATGTCTCTGTCTTCGAAAGCAATGTTGTTTGAAGTCAGCCACATTTTTTCTTCCTGACAAGGACCACAAGTGACTTGGGTATAGATAATAACCTTGTGAGCCATACAGAATTGCTCCTTTCAAAAGCAGAGTAGAAGCCTTGCTCTTTCCAATATGAATGATCGTTCGCGACAAAGCAAGTCAACAACAGCACAATTTGGGAAAATAAGGATGGATACGCACATAGGGGGCTGTACAAATTATATTCAGTGACGTCGAGGAGGTGAAAGTAACGATGCCTAAACAAAACAAACAAGCGGGTATGGGCAAAGCGAACCAAGCTAGCCAAGCAGCAAACACTGCGACTGAATTCGCAAGTGAAACAAACGCAGCAGAGGTTCGTGGTCAGAACCAACAATCCGCACAACGCGCTGCTTCCCAAGGCGCTGCGACTGAGTTCGCAAGTGAGACAAATGTTGCGGAGGTTCGCCGTCAAAACCAACAATCGGCTGCACAACAATCTTCTGGCCAAGCTACTGAGTAGGAGCCAGCGGAAAAAGGCCCTCGCAATTTGCGGGGGTTTTCTTATTTTTACGGAAAGTTTATGCGTGGAATGTGGTTTCTATCCTTGCACTTGCAAAAGCGTGGAAGTGGATGATACTGTGATTCGTAAATCCGCCCACTAGGAGGCAATTGCTCATGATCATTGGAACAGGCGTAGACATAGTGGAAATAGAGCGCATCGCTACTTTGATAAAAAGACAAGAGAGTGCAATCAAACGCTTTTTGACCACAGATGAACAACAGCTCCTGCATGGAAAGACAGAGACGAGACAGGCGGAAATGGTTGCAGGCAGATTTGCTGCCAAGGAAGCGGGAGCAAAAGCTCTTGGCACAGGCATTGGAGCCGTACTCAGCTTTTTGGATATGGAAATCCTCCCGAATGATTCGGGCAAGCCGATCATGACCATAAAGCACGAGGTGTACAGCAAACTCGATCTGGACCCCGCTCTCGTCCATATTCATGTGAGCATTTCGCATAGCCAAACGCATGCGATTGCGCAAGTCATTGTAGAACAACGATAGATGTTTTGAACAACCTCGATAAACTTGTCTGCATATTGGGACGAGGATGGACATACATTTATATCGCGTAGATCAGGAGGGACTACCTGCTCTTACACAGGAAGGCTAAGTCTGTAGCCGATCCAAGCGATATATCGCCAACTTCGTATCCATTTGCAACCATTGACACGATGTGCGCTGCATGGGCGAGAGACTGACAGATTTCCCAGGAAATAGACAGGGATGCCCTTCTTTGTCGAAAATATTGACAAGGAGGAGTTCATTGAATGAAACGGGTAGCTTTACCACTGGTGTTATTGTTGGTTTTCACCCTGTTCCTTGGCGGTTGTTTCGGTCAGAAAACACCAGAAGATGTGGTGAGCGACCTGAACGGTACGCTGGGAAAAATGTCTGGGTACAAGTCTCAGGCTGTTTTGACCATGCAGACAGGCTCTACCCCCATGGAGTACGATGTTCAGGTCTGGTATGAAAAGCCAACCAACTATCGGGTAGCTCTCACCTCGAAGCAGCGTGGCATTACACAAATCATCTTGCGAAACAATGAAGGAGTCTTTGTACTGACCCCGCATCTGAACAAGAGCTTCCGCTTCCAAAGTGGCTGGCCTGAGAACAACGGACCGTTGTATCTATACGAAACACTGGCCAAGAGCATTATCGATGACACTGAGCGCCAAATGAAGATGGAAGAAAAACAGTATGTATTCGAAGTGAAAGCGAACTACAGCGGCAATCGTTCTTTGACCAAGCAAAAAATTTGGCTGACAGAAGATTTCAAACCGACGCACGCCGAAATTATGGATGCTAGCATGAATCCGCTCGTACGGATTGATTTCACTGATTTTTCGTTCAACCCTATGTTTGACAAAGACGCCTTTGACAAAGAGCGCAACATGACAACGAGCTCGTTGACAACGATCCCAACAATGGCGAAAACAAATGGACAGGTCATGAAACAGCCGAACAGCCAATTCGGTGTCATCGTCCCTACGTATATGCCAGAAGGGGTTAAGCAAGGAGATATTGAGCCAGTTACCCGTGATGGGGAGAGGAAAGTCATCTTGACCTACAAAGGGGCCTACAATTACAAGGTAATCGAAGGACGCCCGACAGCAGCATCTGTGTCGTATGAGCAAGGTATGCCTGTGAACCTCGGCTTTACGGTGGGTGTGCTTGCGCAGACAGGTGAAAATCAGCGACTGCTGACGTGGGAGCTCGACGGCATCGAGTATACAATCGCGGGGGATCTTCCTGAGGAAGAAATGGTGAATGTCGCACAGTCGACATATGGTCTCAGCGCAAAATAAAAGTGTGGGAGAGGGGACGGTGAATGCCGTCCTCTTTTGTTTTTTCTTTGGAAAGTGGCTGTAGCGGAGGGGAAGAAGCGCATTTCCAGTCTACGCTTCGGCCTACGCCCTGCAAGGGGTTAGACTGTCCGCTCCAGAGGCGCTTGGACTGGAAATGCACTTCTTCCCAAGTGACTTTGTTCTACTATTTGAGAAAATCTCCCCTGTTGATACTCAAAGGATGATCTTCCTAAGTTTTAAAGAGAGCGATGAATCCAAAAAGCTGGCGAAAAGAAAAAGCACAGGGCTCGCAGACCTTGACAAAGCCTCCCCCAGTCGGAACTCCAAAAAGGGGACCACGCTTGTCGAACACTTCTTCCTTGAGAAACGTCCGCCCGTAGGGTGGCTTTGGCTCGACGGTCCTCTTTTTGCAGTGGAGACGGACAGTCAATCCCCCACGCTGGCGTGTCAGAGTCGAAGAGAACTGTGCTTTTTCTTTTCCTCCACTATGTTGAATCATAGTTTTTTACGATTTTCCCTCAAGTTTTCCTTTTTTCTCAAACGGGAATCTAAAAATACCCATGTACACTTGGTCTTGTACCAAAGAGGCAGCACACTTCACGAGAAAAGACGAAAGGGTTGAGTGTATATGTTTAGCAAAGCGAAAATGGGAATGTTGATGGGAACGATGGCAGTGGTTCTGAGTCTGGGTAGCATAGGCGGAGCAATGGCAGCCGATTCAGCAAAACCAACCTCATTAAATAAACCGGCAGAAGTAAAATTCAAAACAGGCAAGATGGGCCACCACAGTGGAGTGGGCTACAAAGAAAACTTCAAAGAAAACTTCAAAGAAAATACAGAGCTGCTCTCGCTGTTGAAGCTGGATGCTGACAAGCTGAAAGAAGAGCTTGCGGCAGGGAAAACACTCGCAGCGATTGCACAAGCCCAAGGAGTCGACACTGCCGATGTCGTAGCACTTCTGGTTGAACAGCAAGAGGCCAAACTGAAGGAAGCGGTAGCAGCAGGCAAGCTGAAGCAGGAGCAGGCAGATAAGCAGACTGAAAAACTGAGCGATCGCGTAAAAGAACAGGTAGAAAACACGAAACCGGATAAAGGCTTCGGCAAAGGTGGCTTCATCGGTGGCTTCGAGAAAAACGAAGAACTGCTGTCCCTTTTGAAACTGGATGCAGCTAAATTCCAAGAACAACTGAAAGCGGACAAATCGCTGGCTGCTATCGCAGAGGCTCAAGGCGTATCTGTGGATGATCTGGTGGATTTGTTGGTAAAACAACAGGAAACCAAGCTGAAAGAGGCGGTAGCGGCAGGCAAGCTCACGCAGGAGCAAGCTGACAAGATGAATGAAAATGCGAGCGAGCGAGTAAAAGAAATGGTGCAAAATACGCATCCAGGACGTGGACCAGGTAAAGGAATGGGCTTCGAGAAAAATAATGAAGAACTGCTGTCCCTCCTCAAGTTGGATGCAGACAAACTGAAGGAAGAGCAAAAAGCAGGGAAATCGCTGGCTACCATCGCAGAAGCGCAAGGTGTATCCGTGGATGATCTGGTAGCGCTTTTGGTCAAACAACAAAAGGCCAATCTGAAAGAGGCGGTAACCGCCGGGAAGCTGACACAGGAACAAGCTGACAAGATGAATGAAAATGCGAGCGAGCGAGTAAAAGAAATGGTGCAAAACACGCATCAAGGACGTGGACCGGGTAAAGGAATGGGCTTCGAGAAAAATAATGAAGAACTGCTGTCCCTCCTCAAGCTGGATGCAGATAAACTGAAGGAAGAGCAAAAAGCAGGGAAATCGTTGGCAACCATCGCTAAGGAGCAGGGCGTAGAAGTGGATGACGTCATCGAGCTCTTGGTAGGTCAGCGCGAAGCCAAGCTAAATGAAGAAGTAAAGGCAGGCAAGCTCACACAGGAGCAGGCAGACAAACGCAGCGAGGAATTGACAGCGATGGTGCAAAAGATGGTGGATGGCAGCTTTGAAAAAGTCGTTTTCCCAAGACATGAAAAAGAGGGAAAAGACCAGGAGAAAACAATGTAGAAAAGTCAGCAGGTGGGAGCTAATCCCATCTGCTTTTCTATTTTCTCGGGATTGGTCGATGAGGGTCGATTTGTACATAAAAACCAACGTGCGAATGAGGTGAAAGGACAATCCGCGAATTGACACACAGCGGGAAAACACGATACATTCAGAGTAACTTATTGAATGAGGTGGCATGCTTTACATGAAGAAACCGTCTAACGAAGTTTTGTACGAGGAAGCATCGACCTACAAAGACATGCTCCTGCGAAAAAGCTGGAAAATGCGCATTAACGAGACTGTCATGTTTGTGCTGGGGATGATGATTCTCGCTCAATTTTTCCCGACCAATGACACGAGATTCAAGGTGCTTGTTTTCGCCATTGCCATTGCTGTTGTTGGATTGTCTCCGTTTCTGTACAAATCGGTATTTCGTCCGGTGTACAAGCTGACCAAGACCCACCTGATTATATCCATGTCAGGACAGGAAAAGAGCTACCCGCTGTCTGAAGTCGAGCAAATTTATGAAGGCCGTCATTTTTATCGTGTAGGCGGCAAAAAGGAATCACTGATGGTTTCCAGGCAATTTCTCAGTCATTTAAATGAACGCTTGTTTTACTATAAAAAAGGGAACAAGAGGAGATAGGAATGAAATCGTTTTGTCGTGACACTTGGGTAGAGGTTGATTTGGATGCCATCCGGGCGAACCTCGAGACATTCAAACGCCATTTGCCAGAAAAAACGGGTATTATGGCTGTTGTGAAAGCAGACGGGTATGGTCATGGCGCTGTCCATGTTGGCAAAGAAGCGTTGGCGAGCGGTGCAGATTCACTTGCAGTCGCATTGCTCGATGAAGCGCTTATTTTGCGGAGGGCAGGGATCACAGCGCCGATTTTAGTGTTGGGATACACACCTGTCGAATCCATTGTCACTGCAAGCGAGCTGGAAGTGGAGTTAACCGCTTACAGCGTCGAATGGATCACGGAAGCGAACGACATTCTTCAGAAAAATGATCACAAGCCTATCGGGATTCATGTAAAGACCGATACGGGCATGGGACGTTTGGGCGTTCGGACAAAGGAAGATTTACTTGCGGTTGTAGATGCCCTTGAAGAATGCTCTAAGCTGAAGTGGACAGGTATTTTTACGCATTTTGCCTGCGCGGATGAACCAGATACAACCCATGTGCGACGACAACACGACTTGTTTCAATCCTTTTTGCAAGCGCTGCGTGAAGCAAATAAAACATTGCCGTCCGTCCATTGCTGCAATACGGCGGCGGCAATCGCATTTCCCGATTGGGGGTATGATACGATTCGTTTAGGCATAGGTTTATACGGATTGTATCCTTCTTTGTACATGAAAGAACGTGCGGATGTCATTCTTGCCCCTGCCCTGGCGCTCAAGACCAGAATTGCCCACGTAAAGAAGGCAGATGAGCCATTCACGGTCAGCTATGGTGCTACGTATGCAGCAAAGCCTGACGAATGGATTGCAACGCTGCCGATCGGATACGCAGATGGCTATTCTCGCCTTTTGTCCAATCGTGGTGAGGTGTTGTACAATGGATCGCGCTACCCGATTGCAGGCAGAGTTTGTATGGACCAAATCATGGTCAGCCTGAATTCGACAGAAGCAGCGGTCAATGATGAGGTCGTCTTGTATGGCAAGCAGGGGGACGAGGAAATCTCCTTGGATGAAATTGCCGATTTGCTGGGAACAATTAATTACGAGGTTCCTTGTATGCTGAATTACCGAATTCCGCGCCTCTATTTGCGCGACCAGAAAGTAACGGACGTATTTCACCCATTGACAATGAAGCACTCGTCCCGTGAAAATGTAAATAACTAGCAAGGGAAATCAGCAGGAATTTTCCCGTGGAACACGAATACTAGTTAAGCGAAAAAGCTGGCTTTTTTGGGTAAACGAAGTCTTCACCTGCACCTTTGGATTGTTTACACTCACGTTTTCTCACCGAAAAAGCGCACAGTAGGTATATTTTTGCAATGGATTCGACATAATGGTATTGTTCATATTGGCTGTTCTTTCTAGAACTAGCATAGCGGATGGAAGTTACGGTCATGGTTGGAGGTGGATTTGTCTTGTCGAAGTCAAACACGAAACGCATCATGATCAGCTTGCCACAACACTTGCTTCAGGAAGTGGATGGCGTTATTCAAAAGGAAAAATCCAATCGCAGCGAGTTTATTCGTCAAGCGATGCATTTGTATTTGAAAGAGCGAAAAAAGCGCACAATCCGTGAGACCATGCAAAAAGGGTACATGGAGATGGCGAAGATCAATCTGAATATGGCATCGGAGGCTTTTGGCGCTGAACAAGAGGCTGACCATACTCTTGTCCGCTTAGTTAGCGGGGTGTGACTGGTGATTGTCAAACGTGGCGATGTATTTTTCGCGGACCTGTCCCCGGTCGTTGGCTCTGAGCAAGGAGGCGTACGGCCTGTTTTAGTCATTCAAAACGACATTGGAAATCGATTTAGTCCGACGGTCATCGTCGCAGCCATTACAGCGCAGATTCAAAAGGCGAAGCTGCCTACGCATGTGGAAATTGACGCAAAAACTTATGGATTTGATCGTGACTCCGTCATTCTGTTGGAACAAATACGAACCATTGACAAACAACGTCTAACTGATAAAATAACGCATCTCGATGACGAGATGATGGATCGGGTTAATGAATCCTTGCAAATCAGTTTAGGACTCATCGATTTTTAACGTGTGAAAAAAGATCAGACTATTGGATAGGAAAAGCCACTTGAGTGAAGCAAGTGGTTTTTTGCTGTCAGATTTGCAGGGATTTTATAGGTGAACAGCGAACTGTTCGAAAAGAGAATATAAGACAAAATGTGACACAATATGATTTATTTTTCGAGGTAGAGAAAAAACTCATTTCTACCTACCAAGCGAGGCGGAAGGGGTTTTTTTGGTTGTGGCAGACTATTCTCCTGAGACAATCAATATAGAACAAGAATCAGACATCGTGACGGCGCGGCAAGTGGGGCGAAATATGTCGAAGTTGTTTGGCTTTGGCACGATCACGCAGTCCCGCATCGCCACGTCAATCTCTGAGTTGGCTCGCAATATTTATTTGTATGCGGGTACGGGGACGATCACTATTTCGCCGATTGAGCGAGAAGGAGTGATCGGCTTGCAAATAACAGCGAATGACAGCGGGCCAGGGATTCCTGATATTCGCCAGGCGTTAGATGATGGCTATTCGACTTCGGGTGCCCTCGGGGCTGGATTACCGGGTGTCAGGCGCATGATGGATGAATTTGAGATCCACAGTACCCTGGGAGAAGGGACTCGTGTCGTTGTTGTGAAGTGGAGCGATCAAGCAAAGGAGGAATGAGATAAATGGTAACCCGGAGCTTCCAGGAAGAGTATGTAAAAATTCTTCGGGATTACCTGAGTGCTCAAGGGGAGGACCAGCTTTACGGAGCCCAGCAGTTGGGCAAATGGATGCTTTCTCAAGATATTTCGCCAGAAGAAATAATTGATTTGCATGCGCGAGCACTTGAGCAGCTCGGGGAAGTGCCAGAGTTTGTGCGCTCCTCCTTCTCCATTTTGACAGAGATCATGATTGAATATGGGAACGAGCATCGCTCCGTAAACAGCTGGCGCAATAGGCATCAGCAGATGGAATCAGAAATAGCGGTGGCGAAAGCGATGCAGCAATCACTTTTGCCAAGTGAGGTTCCAGTCTATCCAGAACTGGAGATTGGCGTAGTGAGTATTGCTGCGAAACAAATCTCGGGCGACTATTACGACTTCATTGAGCAAAGTGAAGGGCGTTTTGGCCTCGCCATAGCAGACATTACCGGAAAAGGAATGCCTGCTGCAATGTGTATGTCGATGGTGAAATATGCGATAGACAGCCTTGGACAAATGGAGCTGGGTCCCGATGAAATGCTGCACCATTTAAACCGGATCGTGGAAAGAAATATTGATCCGAGCATGTTTGTGACGATGCTGTTTGGCAGCTACGACTCGAAGAAACACTGTTTCCGCTACGCGACGGCAGGACACGAGCCAGGATTTTTGTACAGGTCGGCCGAAGGGAAGTTCTACGATCTCGAAGGTCGAGGGAATGTACTCGGGTTACACCCAAACAGTGCATACGAGGTTCAGGAGATTCATTTAGAGATAAATGATGTTCTGATTCTTCTGACGGATGGTGTAACAGAATGCAAAAATAACCGATACTATTTGCAAAGGGAAGAGCTTGTACACCATTTGCAAAAAGAGGTGGGCGAATCTGCCCAAAAGATGGCAAACGGCCTGTACAATAGACTGCTTCTGCTCTCCCGATTTGACCTGCTGGATGATTACACCATGATTGTACTTCGAAGAACCTAAGCAACGTACGGGGGGTAGACGCAGATGGACCTGCTAATTAAGACAACGAGCCTTGAAACTGAGCACCGAGTGGTCCTTGGTGGAGATATTGATGCTTTTACAGCGCCGAAAGTAAAGGAAACACTCATGTCACTCGTCTCCAAGCCGGATATCAATCACATTACGGTTGATTTGGAAGCCGTAGAATACATGGACAGTACCGGAATCGGAATTTTCATCGGGATTATGAAAGAGTGCATCCAACGAAATTGTACATTTGAGGTGCACAAATTGTCTCCGCGTGTGGAAAGGCTATTTCGCATCACTGGCTTATACGATCATATTGCCATCCGCAAAGGAGAGAGCGAGTAATGGGTCCAAATAGACCTCAGGCAGACGTGATTCAATTGACTTTGCCAAGCAAGGCGGAGTATTTGGGAGTAGCGCGTCTGACTGTATCCGGTATAGCCAACCGTATGGGCTTTTCTTATGAAGAGATTGAGGATATCAAGCTTGCCGTCGGAGAAGCATGCACGAATGTAGTAAGACATGCATACAAGGAAACAGAGAATCCAGGCTCTATTCATATCCAATGCCACGTTTATGAAGATCGGTTTGTGATCGAGGTAAGCGATCAGGGGGTAGGATTTTCAAATGAGCTCATTGCTGAGCAACTGACGCCGATTTATGCAGGGAAAAGCCTAGAGGATTTGGATGAGGGCGGCCTCGGGCTCTATCTCATTCACACGCTTATGGATGAGGTGGAGACTCGCTCTGAATCAGGGGTGGTAGTCTCCATGACCAAGTATGTTCGGCAGGATGGGGTGGCTGGCAATGACTGGACAATCTCGGAAGCAGAAATATAGTCCAGAGGAGTTAAAGGAGCTCATCCACCTGTATGGTGAAACAAAAGATCCTGCGATACAGGAACAACTGGTGAGGGCCTATACTCCTCTTGTGGAATCGTTAGCGAAGAAGTTTGTTCGCGGACAAGTCATGTATGAAGACCTCGTGCAAGTCGGATTAATCGGCCTGCTTGCTTCCTTTCGTCGGTTCGACCCTAGTTTTGAGCGGACATTTGAGAGCTTTGCGATCCCGACCATTGTGGGAGAGATAAAGCGCTATATTCGGGACAAGACATGGAGTGTCTATGTTCCGCGCAGAGTAAAGGAACTGAGCCCGAAGATCAAACGGGTGGTCGACGAGCTCACGATCAAGCTGCAGCGTTCTCCCCAAATTGCGGACATTGCCAACAGCCTCGGCGTTACAGAGGAAGCGATTCTGGAAACCTTGGAGATGGGCCGCAGCTACCATTCTCTCTCTATGGACAGCGAGCTCGAAGCGGATCTGGACGGCAACACGATTTCTTTACTCGACCTAGTGGGGACGACGGAAGAAGGGTACGGAGCAGTCGAGCAGAATCTGATGCTGGAGCGGGCCCTGCAAATTTTGGATCACCGTGAAAAAGAAATCATTCAATTAACTTTTTATCAAAATTTGAGTCAGAAGCAAGCTGGGGACATCATGGGGATGTCGCAGATGCATATTTCCCGCCTTCAGCGCAGGGCGTTGGGCAAGCTGAGAGAAGCATTGAAAGTGGAACAGCTGGAAATCGTGACGTAGAGGGGCCAAGTGGCTCCTCTTTTTTCTTCCCTTTTTCCAGTCCTTGTTAGCAAATGTGATACAATAAACGACGAAGAATGAGCGCAGGAGGACAGGTATGGAGCTTACGTTGATGATCCAGACAATCGCCCAAGATACGGGTGTCAAACCTCACCAGGTGGAGCGCACAGTTGCTCTTCTGGATGAAGGAAACACGGTTCCTTTTATTGCCCGCTACCGCAAAGAAATGACGGGGCAGCTAGATGAAACGCAAATTCGAGCGATTGAGGAACGCGTTCGCTATTTACGCAACCTGTCAGTGCGGAAGGAAGAAGTCGTTCGGCTCATCGATGAGCAAGGCAAGCTGACGGACGAGCTCCGCGCAGCTATTGAGCGTGCGACAAAGCTGCAAGAGGTAGAAGACCTGTACCGCCCTTACCGCCAAAAACGCCGCACGCGTGCAACCATGGCCAAGGAGAAGGGACTAGAGCCACTTGCCAACTACCTCATGAGTTTACCGAAAACTGGGAATCCGGAAGAAGAAGCAAAAGCATATATCAACCCGGAAAAAGGCGTAGAGACGACTGAGCAAGCTCTGCAAGGAGCAATGGACATCGTGGCGGAACTTCTGTCTGATGACCCAGAAATTCGCCAGTGGGTTCGTCAACGCTCCGTGCAAAAAGGATTGCTTTTGACTGAGCAGAAAGCCGAAGAAGCAGACGAGAAAAATGTATACCAAATGTATTACGCATATAGTGAGCCTCTGAAAAAGGTCGTTCCACATCGGGTGCTGGCCATCAATCGGGGAGAAAACGAAGGCATTTTGAAGGTTTCCATTGAAGCGCCTGTCGCAGAGATTTTGGCTTGGATGCAAAAACGCACCCTTCCTCGTGATACAGTTGCCCGCGATCTGCTGACATTGACAGTCGAGGACGCGTATAAACGTCTGATTGCTCCTTCTATTGAACGAGAGGTGCGCGCGGAGCTGACAGAGGCAGCCGAGGAACGTGCTATTCACATCTTTGCAGAAAACCTGCGCAATTTGCTGCTTCAACCGCCTGTAAAAGGCAAAGTCGTCCTTGGGGTCGATCCGGCGTTTCGGACAGGCTGTAAGCTCGCCGTTGTAGACGAAACTGGCAAACTGCTGGAGGTTGCCGTCGTTTATCCGACCCCTCCGGCGAATAAAGTGGCAGAAGCTACACTGAAAGTGAAACAGTTGATCGAAACCTATGGGGTTACGGTTGTGGCGATTGGGAACGGTACTGCTTCGCGCGAGACAGAACAGTTCATTGCCACGCTGCTGAAAGAGCTGAAGCGAGAGGTAATGTACATCATCGTGAACGAGGCAGGTGCATCCGTGTATTCTGCTTCCCCCCTGGCCAAGGAAGAATTCCCGGACTTGGATGTAGCAGAGCGAAGTGCGGCTTCGATCGCGCGTCGTTTGCAGGACCCGCTTGCTGAGTTGGTCAAAATCGATCCGAAGTCCGTCGGGGTTGGTCAGTACCAGCACGATGTTTCCCAATCGCGGCTGGCAGACAGCCTACAGTTTGTGGTTGAGTCTGCGGTAAACCATGTCGGAGTAGATGTGAATACCGCTTCTCCTTCTCTATTGCAGTATGTATCAGGGATCAGCCGTCAAGTAGCGGGGAATATCGTGAAAAAACGGGACGAGATCGGGAAGTTCACGGAGCGCTCCCAGTTGAAGGCTGTTCCGCGCTTGGGTGCTAAAACGTACGAGCAGTGCATCGGGTTTCTCCGTGTGATGGAGGGAGCGAATCCGTTGGACAAAACACCGATCCACCCGGAATCGTACGATGCGACCCACCAGCTATTGTCGATGCTGGGCATTAGCGCTCAAGAGATCGGCAGTGAGAACTGCAAGGAACGCGTACAGTCTTTGGATGTAAAAGAGACCGCTGCGAAGCTTGGGATTGGCGAGCCAACGCTGCAAGACATTGTGGACAGCCTCTTGCGTCCTGGTCGCGACCCGCGTGACGAGCTGCCAAAACCACTCTTGCGAAGTGATGTCCTCCAGCTGTCTGATCTAAGTGTGGGCATGAAGCTGCAAGGTACTGTGCGCAACGTGGTCGACTTCGGAGCGTTTGTGGATATCGGTCTGAAAAACGACGGACTCGTGCACATTTCCCGTTTGAAGAAGGGCTTTGTGAAACATCCGCTTGAAGTGGTGACGGTTGGCGATATCGTAGATGTATGGGTAGTAGAAATTGACGAGAAACGTCAGCGTGTAGGGATGACCATGATCGCACCAACGGAAGGATAAAGTTCTCGCCACTTTCTCGGTGCTGAAAAGACGACTTTTTGAACATGAACTAAAAGGCGGCCTCCTGTCAGTCAGGGCGGCCGCCATTTTTTTCTAAATATAAGAACCAGCAACTGTTGAGCACACGAATTTGGCGAACGTCCTTCCCATTAAAGGCACGTTGCAACTGCCTGCGCATCCATTGTGGCATGAAAGTACCCCCTGGAGATATTCGTCTATAGGCAATGTATGCGCCGAGACGAGCAGGAGGTGCCTAGAATTTTCATTTACTCTTCTTCTTCGTGCAAATACTCCAATTGGGCTTGCAGGGCACGGATCTCTGTCAATAAAGAGATGAGTGGATACTCGGTCTCTTGTAGGGCAGCAAAGCGGCGCTCCAGACCACTGACGTACTCCAAACCATCCACGATCGAAAGCCCGCTCTCTAACCGTTCCACATCCGCACAGTCTGCCAGAACAGTAGGCAATTCCGGGCGCTCTGTGATCGTCAATTTGTCAATTTCCTTGTAAAGTCTTTTCAATAGAGCGATTAATTGGTACATATGCGATTCGGGCAACGAGACAAACTGTAGTCCGTCACTGGACTGCAACAACAAATAGCGCATGAGCTCCTCCACCATTCTGTCTACCGTTTATTTGCACTCAGTGTAGCCTATCTGTCTGGCACTTTTCAACTGGAACTGCTATGGTGAAAGGAAGGAAGCGGAGGAGATGAGATGACCGATTCGGAACTGCAAATGCTGGTAGAGCAGATATCCAGCGAATTTTTTGCCAAGCCCTTTCGCCATCAGGCCCGCTTTAACAGCAGATTGCGCACGACTGGCGGAAGGTACTTGCTGCGCTCGCATGATATTGAACTGAATCCGAAGCATTTGCAGGAGCATGGTGTGGAGGAATTGATTGCGATCATCAAGCATGAACTTTGCCATTATCATTTGCACATAGAAAAGCGTGGGTATCGTCACGTTGATCGGGATTTTCAACTGCTTCTGCGTCAAGTGGGGGGAAGCCGATACTGCCAACAGGTAGGAAACGGTCGGACGACCCTGCCTTATCGCTACGAGCTGGTTTGCAAGGCATGTGGCATGAGCTACAAACGCAAACGAAAGATGAACCCAAGCCGCTATCGTTGCGGACGCTGCAAAGGAAAGCTGCTGTTGCGCGAGCTTGTGACGTAAAGAGTCAGAGGGGTTGGGCTTTCTTGCGCGTCTTTGGACAGCAGGGGTATAATGAACAGACGAAAAATGTTTTCCGCGAAGGAAAAGGAGCGTTTGAAGTGGCACACGACGAATTTTCCCTGATCCGGCAATGGACGAGTCGTTCTGCGGGGCAGGAAGGGAACGGTTTGACCGTCGGGATAGGGGATGATGCCGCTGTCTTCTCCCCAGCGCCAGAAATGGAAGTCGTGGCTTGTTGCGATGCGATGGTGGAGACGGTTCATTTTTTGAAGAAAACGATGAATCCTAGTGATATCGGATATAAGGCTGTTATCAGCAATGTGAGTGATGTTGCAGCGATGGGCGGGGTTGCCCGGTATGCGCTTGTCAGTATCGCGGTAAGTCCGCAATGGACGCCTGACGAATGCCAGCAAATCTATGAAGGTATTTACGAGGCTTGTCAGGCATATGGAGTTCGTGTCATTGGTGGCGATACCGTTTCTGCACCTGATGCCCTACACCTGAGTGTCACCGTACTGGGAGAGGTAGAAAAAGGGCGTGCCATTCGTCGTTCACAGGCAAAGCCTGGGCAGCTTGTTTTTGTTACAGGGCATGTCGGAACTTCTGCAGCAGGACTACATCTTCTCCTGCAAGGCGAGACTGCTGAAAGAGGCGTCTCTTTACCTTGGGAGACATTAATGGATGCCCATCAGCGTCCCGTTGCCCAAATAAAGGCGGGCAGACTGCTCCTGGAATCTGGGGCATGCAGTGCGCTGAATGATGTCAGTGATGGACTTGCATCAGAGCTGTGGGAGATTGCCGAGGCGAGCGGCGTATCGATTTTGGTCGATGCTGCAACAGTACCGATCCATGACGAAGTTCGGGAGTATGCACAGCACGTAGAAAAAGATCCGCTGGAATGGGCTTTTTATGGCGGTGAAGATTATCAATTGGTCGGAACGCTTGCGAAAAGTCACTACGAAGCCGTAAGCAAGCAATTTGCCGCTAGTGGTGTACCGTTTACTGTCATCGGTGAGGTGGTAGGAAAAACGCATGAGCCAGAATTGATGCTTCGGCGCGATGATCAACAGCTCCCGTTACCCAAAGCGGGATTCAACCATTTTAGGAGTGGATGAAAGAGATGAGCTATACATGGAGGCTCACGGGAGCGCAGGAGACGCAGCGCTTTGCCGAGCAACTGGCAGGTCTGCTTGAACCAGGTGACTTCCTCGCGATGGAGGGAGATCTGGGGGCGGGCAAGACAACTTTTACCCAGGGGTTGGCTAAAGGACTAGGAGTCCGACAAGTAGTGAACAGTCCGACCTTTACTATCATAAAAGAATATCAGGGGCGCTTGCCGCTTTATCATATGGATATCTACCGGGTAGGCGATGATCCAGACTCTCTTGGTCTGGACGATTACTTTTTTGGAGAAGGTGTCTGTGTCGTAGAGTGGGCGTCTTTGATCGAGGATGTCCTGCCGACAGATCGGATGACCGTCTTCCTGCGTAGAGATGGGGAGGAACAGCGGATGATCGAGCTGGTTCCTCAAGGGAATCGTTATGTGAAATTGTGTGAGGAGTTTGATTTTGATGCGCGTACTAGCGATTGATACATCGAATCTGGTGCTAAGTGTAGCTGTGGTAGAGGAAGAGCGGGTCTTGGCAGAAATGACGACGAACCAGCAAAAAAATCATTCCGTGCGTCTGATGGACTGCGTCAGTGAACTGCTCGATGCAACAGGAACAGCACCAGAGGAACTCAGCGGCTTCGGGGTGGCAAACGGACCGGGCTCCTACACGGGCGTGAGAATCGGCGTTGCCTCTGCGAAAAGCATGGCTTGGTCACTGGATGTACCAGTCATCGGTGTATCCAGTCTGGAGGTAATCGCCATGAATGCCACAGGCTTCTCTGGATTGATTGTGCCGCTGTTCGATGCGCGTAGAGGTCAAGTGTATACCGGCTGTTATCGTTCCCATGGCATGGAGGCGGTGCGAGCGCAGTCCACAGAACAAATCATCCTGTTGCGAGAATGGCTGCCACTGTTGCGAGACCTGGCGCAAGGAGAACCGATCTTGTTCTTGGGTGAAGATGTAAGGCTGCATCGGGAGACGATTGTGCAAGAGCTCGGGAATCAGGCGCAATTCGCTTCCCCAGCGTTCAATCATCCGCGGGCTGCCCATATCGGCTATGTGGCACTGCGCAAGCTTCAAGACGGCGGAAATGCGCATGAACTGGTTCCAGAGTATTTGCAACTGGCAGAAGCAGAAGCGAAGTGGCTTGCCCAAAAGCAGGCGGGGGCCGTAAAGGAGTAAAAGCATGAGTCAACCAATCGATTTGGAATATCGTTATATGACGATGCAGGACGTTGGGGCTGTAGCAGAGCTGGAGCGCTTGGCTTTTACAACTCCATGGCCGCATGATGCATTTGTTAACGAGCTGACGAGAAATCCAAATGCACGCTATGTAGTCGTCGCTCACCAAAATAGGGTTATCGCTTACTGCGGCATGTGGATCGTGATCGATGAGGCACATATTACAAATATCGCCGTTCATCCACTGTATCGTGGAAAGAAGGTTGGATTGGCGCTGATGATCAAAATGATGGGTGTTGCCAAGATGCAGGGTGCCCATAGCATGACGCTGGAAGTTCGACCTTCGAACACAGTCGCGCGGAACATGTATATCAAGCTCGGCTTTAAAGAGCATGGGCGGCGCAAGGGATATTATTCGGATAACAATGAGGACGCAATCATTATGTGGGTGACATTGTAATGAACAAGACGTATATGTCGCGCTACGAGAAGCGCATACAGCAAAAATACGAAGCACATAGGGAATCAGGTGCTCCTACTTATATTTTAGGAATTGAAACAAGCTGCGACGAGACATCGGCTGCTGTCATCCGTGATGGCCGAGAGGTGCTGTCGAACGTCATTGCTTCCCAAGCCGATATCCATAAAAGGTTTGGCGGAGTCGTGCCAGAGGTGGCTTCTCGCAGACATGTAGAGAATATTACGCTTACCATCGAAGAGGCACTGACTGAGGCTGGGAAAACGTTGGATGACATCCAGGCAATTGCGGTGACGTACGGGCCTGGGCTTGTCGGAGCCCTGTTAGTTGGCGTGGCAGCAGCAAAAGCTATTTCCATGGCCAGAGGCATCCCGCTGATTGGCGTGCATCATATCGCGGGTCATATTTACGCGAATCGTCTGGTGCAAGAAATGGAGTTTCCGCTGATCGCACTCGTCGTATCGGGCGGGCATACAGAGCTTGTCTGGATGAAGGAGCACGGTCAGTTCGAGATTTTAGGGGAAACGCGAGATGACGCTGCAGGGGAAGCGTATGACAAGGTAGCACGAGCACTGAATATGCCGTATCCAGGAGGACCTCATATTGATCGCCTCGCACATGAAGGGGAGGCAAATGTACCGCTCCCTCGTTCATGGCTGGAGCCAGACTCCTACGATTTCAGCTTCAGTGGCTTGAAGTCAGCTGTGCTCAATACCTTGCACAATGCAGCTCAGCGAGGAGAGACGATCGAACCGGCGAATCTGGCTGCGAGCTTCCAAGATTCTGTAACAGAAGTGCTCGTAGAAAAGACGATTCGGGCAGCTCGTTCTCATGGAGCGAAGCAGGTATTGCTGGCGGGCGGCGTTGCGGCGAATCGCGGATTACGTGAGCGATTGCAAGCAAGGTGTGAGGCAGATGGAATTCCGTTGGTGATTCCACCGTTCACGCTATGCACGGATAACGCGGCGATGATTGCGGCGGCAGGCTTTATCAAGTATGAAAAAGGACAGTTTGAGGGGCTTGATTTGAACGGGGTCCCAAGCTTGTCTCTTTCTGAACAATAGAGTGAATGAAAAGCATCTCTGAAGTTGGATCAGAGATGCTTTTTTTTGTTTGTTTAAACGAGCGGCTGTAGTGGGGGAAGAAGCGCATTTCCAGTTTACGCTTCGGCCTACGCCCTGCAAGGGGTTAGACTGTCCGCTCCGGATTGAATGTCGGGAGCGCTTCAAACGTAGAAGTTTCGATGAAGTCGTTCATAAGTGAAGCTGAAATTCCCCGACATTCAATCCTACGCTGAGGTGGGCTCCAGAGGCGCTTGGACTGGAAATGCACTTCTTCCTACGAGGCTTTTTCAACATATCAATACAAGAAAAAGAGGGACCACCCAAGACGGATAGCCCTCTTTTTTATTTGCCACCACGTATCTTTTCGAAATAGGGTGCGGCTTTTTGGGGGAGTATCTCTACAAACTGCTTCCGTTCCTCAGCAGTCAATTGATCTTCATGCATAACCCCGTTCTGATCCGTAATCTTTATTTTTAAATCCATGAGTTGTTTCATAACTGCCGAAAACTCCGCGTACTCTTCTTCCGTCAGCTTGCTTTTCGCTTCCTGAAACAATTTCTCGATTTCCTGATAATCCTCCTGTGTGCCACCACGTTCGATGATAGTTTGCGATGACCCGAAGATTTGATCAGCCAAATAAGGTGTAGCTAAGGCTGCCGTTGGAATTAGGATAGCCACTGCTACGATTCCACTTAACAATCGTTTTTTCATCAAAAATCTTCCTTTCTTTTGCAAGAAGTCATTTTGATAGGAGAGGTACACACGACTCTCGATCTCGGGTGGGATTTTCAACGATTCAGCATGTTGAAGAAGCTCATCGCGTAGTTGTTTGTCTATGGACATAAGAGTCTCCTCCCGTTAATTCGCAATGCTTGCGTAGTGCCTTCAGTGCCAGATGATGCCTGGATTTCACGGTACCCAGCGGGATTTGCAGCAACTCGGCGATTTCATCCAGCGCATAATCGTGAAAATAGCGCAGAATGATCACTACGCGTAACTTGTACGAAAGTGTACGAACCACTCCGAGCAATTCGAGCTGTGTCTCTGATTTGATTACTTCGGAATCTGTCCAATCAAATTGCTCATTGTGCATGAGGCGGTTTCGTTCAAAGAGCTGTATTTTTCACCAAGCCTTTCTTTTCCAGTCCTGCACCTGACGAACAGTGATCCCGTGAAGCCAAAATCGAAATGGCCGATTCTGGTCATAGGTGTGAAAAGAACGCCACATACGAATATAGGTCTCGTTCACAATGTCTTCGATGTCTTGCTTGTTGTAGACAAGAAAAGCGATCGTACGATGAACATCGGTGTGCGTAGCTTGATAAACGACGCGAAAAGCTGCTTCGTCTCCCGTCAGCATCTTTTCCAGCCAAGGGAGTAACTCTTTATCATTCATGGGGGGCCCTCCAGAACGTATTACACCCCTATATTCGCTAACAGAGGCAAAAAGGTTCAGTTGTTTTTCGTCCATCTGTATATGATTTATCCACATCATAGGATAACTTTCTGGATTGTTCACATATACTCCTGTGAATACTGGTGATAACACGAGAAAATGACCGGGAAAACCGCATGTACTCTGTGGATTGTTCTGTGGAAAATGTGGATAAAAAAGTCGAGTTATCAACAGGAGGGAGACTCGTGAGAAAGAAACTCGCGCTGATTTGCTTGTCATTCCTGATATTGTTTCTAGCTACAAATATAGGAAAACCATTGATAGCAAAGGAAAAACAACAGGTCATCTTGCTGTTTGTGGAGGGGATGTCGTTTCATGATCTGGAGCAGCTCAAAAAGTTATCTACTGTGGATAAATGGTTGGGTGATGCAGGAGCTGGGGCTCTGTCCATAAGAACACCCGGATCACGCACAGCCGCAAACGGCTACCTGCTCATGGGGAGCGGCGGACAAGCGCTTTACTCTGAAAAGAGCGGGACAGGCTATCATCCGTATGAATCGCTCTCTACCAGGGAAACAGCCGGTGAACGGGCGCAAGAGCTGGGGAGTGATCAGGCGCAGGAGGTGGCGCGCTCCTCGATTATTTTTCCGGGTATTTTCCGGCTCTTGGCAGATAATCGGGAGAAACCGTATTCTGCGCAAATCGGGCTCCTTGGGACCGTGCTTGCTGCAAACAACATTCAGGTCGCTTTATATGGAAACGGTGACTATGAGGATGCACGACAGAGACATGCCGTTTTGTTTGCGATAGATCAGCAAGGAAGGGTTCCGACAGGGGACATTTCTACAAAAAGCATGGAGCTCCTTCGTGGCTATCCGTACGGGATCAAGACAAACTACACTTACCTGCTTGAGAAAATCCACAGCGAGCGTCAAGCGGGCTTGATCATTGCTCAACTCTCAGATTTATCCCGGTTATACCAGTTGAGTGCGGATATGGACCCAGGTCAGTTTACCCGGCAGTATCAGCGCGTTTTGCGCGACTTGTCCCTTTTCCTTGACCAGCTCCTTGTGGAACGTAAACCACACCAACGCATTGTATTGGCATCACCAGCTGTCAATCATTTGGCGACAAAAGAAAAGGCTCTCTTAACTCCAGTGTTCATTTGGGGAGAGAAAGCGAGTGGAGTTTTGACATCAGCTACCACGAGGCAGTCGGGATTGGTCAGTGGACTCGATATGGTACCAACCATACTGTCTTGGCTGGACGTACCCGTACCAAAAGGGTTGGTTGGTCATGTCATACGTATTGAAAAAGGGAATGGTCTCACTGCCTTTCAGAATCAGGTAGGTGAGATTCATCATACGTATGCGACACGGCCAGCAGTGCTCTATACCTACGTCATGCTGCAGATTGTCATTGTTGGGTGTGCGGTCGTGCTTTGGTGGTTTGGGAGGAAGAGAGAAGGGGCAGGACTTTTGCGACTTCGTAGAGGAATACGTCTGGCGCTGCTGGCTTTATTATGGTTTCCCGCATTGCTTTTGGCAGAGAGCCTGCTCGACTGGCAGGTTTCTGGCGCGGTAGTCTTGGGGGGGCTCATCATGACTGCCCTGATTGCGGCCTTTTGGCAGGAAGCCCATGTTCTCCCGCGAATCGTGATGACGGTTAGCGGAGTGACGACAGCCATTCTGCTCGTGGACGGATGGACTGGCGCTCATTTGATGCGGCAATCGTACCTCGGGTATGATCCGGTAATCGGAGCGAGGTTTTACGGGCTAGGAAATGAATACGAAGGGGTCTTGATCGGCAGCACGATCATGCTTGTGACTTCGCTGTACGAGAGAATTCGTGGGGGACAAAAGGAGCTAAGTCAGGAAAATAAATGGTTGCCTGCTGTGTCCACAGCCATATTTAGTGTCGTGCTTTATTACATGGTGGCACCGAACCTGGGAACAGACGCAGGTGGTTTTCTTGCGGGGCTGATCGGATTTACCGTGGCATTGTCACGTCTTGAGGGCTGGCGAATCGGCAAAAAAGGCCTCCTGCTGTTGGCAGGCGGCCTGGTTATGGGTGTATGCAGTTTGATGGCGATCAGTCTCATGTCAGATCAGCCCTTGACCCATGTTGGACGGCTTTCTCAGCAGATTGTACATGGTGAATGGTCCGAGGTAGGGCAGATGATTGAACGCAAGCTGGCGATGAATCTCCGCTTGATTCGCGTTTCCATTTGGAGCAAAGCATTTGTCGTCTCCCTGATTGCTCTAGGCGTTCTCACCTTGAGAAACGACCGCTTTTTGCACCATCTGGCGAAGGACACGCCATACTTGGCTAAAGGCTTTGCTGGTGTCATTGTGGGTGCACTGGCTGGGCTGATCCTCAATGATTCAGGCATCGTCACAGCAGCTACCTGCATTACCTTTCTGGTGGTTCCTGCTCTCTATGCCGCCTTGGAGGAGTCTGCGCAGGAGCGCTGTTCTACGTGAAGACGGGACTACTCTTCTGATAGCGTGCTCCACTCGTTATACAACTGCTCTAGTTCTTCTTTGGCAGCATGGATTTGATCGTTGCGTTCTTTTGCCTGCACATGATCACTATAAATTTCCGGGAGACAGAGCTCTTCTTCCCATTTGAGAATGTCAGCCTCTCGTTTTTGGATCGTGACCTCAATCTCTTCCAAACGACGCTGACGTTGACGCTCGCGACGTTTCGCTTCCTTATCTAGCTCATAAGAGGATTTCTCAGGCTGTGCCGCCACGGTACCGCCTTGTTTTTTTGCGGGCTGGGCTGCTTGTTCGGCTGCGAGCTCTTCCAGTTCCTGCTTTTTCTCCACGAAGTAATCATAGTTACCCAAATAGCTGGTCACGCCATCACCTGTCAGCTCTAGGACGCGGGTGGCAATCTTGTTTAAGAAGTAACGGTCATGGGAGACGAACAGGATCGTACCCGGATAATCGTAGAGGGCGTTCTCAAGCACTTCCTTGCTGAAAATATCCAAGTGGTTCGTCGGCTCGTCGAAGATCAGGAAGTTTGCTTGCTTCAGCATGAGCTTTGCCAGAGAGACGCGTGCACGCTCCCCTCCAGACAGGTCGCTGATCTTCTTTTGTACATCAT
Organism: Brevibacillus sp. HB1.4B; assembly: GCF_013284285.1. NCBI lineage: Bacteria > Bacillati > Bacillota > Bacilli > Caryophanales > Paenibacillaceae > Brevibacillus > Brevibacillus sp. HB1.4B. The sequence continues at coordinate 10,252 of NZ_JABSUT010000013.1, read as the reverse complement.
CACCGCTAAACAAGAAGTTGCCGAGCAAGGTGCGGACGTCCTTTTCCAGCATGTTCGGGTACTCATCCCAAATTTCGCCGAGCACGGTATTCCGTTCGTTCAGGTTACGATGCTCCTGGTCGTAGTACCCGATTGTTACATTGCTTCCGAAATGAATATCGCCCCGCAGTTTAGGCAACTGTTCTACAATCGTTTTTAACAGTGTCGATTTTCCGATACCATTGGGACCGACCAAGGCCACACGTTCTTCACGCTCGATTTCAAACGTAAGGCCCTGAGAAAGGACAGCATCCGGGTAGCCAATTGCGACGTTGTTTGATTTCATCACAATGGTGCCGCTCATTTTTGCCACATCAAAGGAGAAGTGGACGGATTTGTTGTTCATAATCGGCTTGTCCAAGCGGTCTATCTTTTCCAAGGTCTTGCGTCGGCTCTGCGCTCGTTTAGTTGTCGTAGCCCTTGCAATGTTTCGCGCGATGAAATCTTCTAGCTTGGCGATCTCTTCTTGCTGCTTTTCGAATCGCTTCAAATCCTGTTCGAGCCGAGCCGCCTTTTCATCGAGGAAGCGGCTGTAGTTACCGACATAGCGGGTAGCGCGTGTCCGTTCGATTTCATAGACAACGGTCACGAGCTTGTCCAGGAAGTAACGGTCATGGGAAACGACGAGAATGGCGCCCTGATAGTTTTGCAAATACGTCTCCAGCCAGGTCAGCGTCTCGATGTCCAGGTAGTTCGTCGGCTCATCGAGCAGGAGAATGGTGGGAGATTGGAGCAGCAGCTTGGCTAGTGCCAGACGAGTCTTTTGTCCGCCGCTCAATGTGCGGATCGGAGTCGTGTAATCGAAGTCCGCAAAGCGCAGGCCGTGCAAAACCCCACGAATCGCACCTTCGTAGCTGTAGCCGCCCTTTTCCTTAAAGGCTTCCGAGCGGTGAGAGTAATTTTCCAACAGTTGCTGGTAACGCTTCTCATCACCGAGAATAGTCGGATCGCCCATTTTGGCCTCGAGCTCACGAAGCTCCAGCTCTTCTTTTTGTAAATGGGAAAATACGGAGAGCAACTCATCCCAAATCGATCGTTCCGATTCAAGGCCACTGTTTTGTGCCAAATAGCCAAGTGTAACATCCTTTGGAATGCGGATAATTCCTTTGTCGTAGCTTAGCTCGCCGGCGAGGATCTTCATCAGAGTCGATTTTCCTGCACCGTTTACGCCAACCAGACCAACCCGTTCCCCGGTTTGAATTTGCAGGGAGATGTCTTGTAGAATGGTTTCGATACCATACGTTTTTTCTATATGTTCAGCTTGTAGCAAAATCATCGGATTCACCTCTTTATATACTAATGCCAGTGTAGCCTAGAGAGAGCGCATGGGACAAGCCTCGTGGGAATGTCCATGCACGTGACGAAAGAGGGAAGAGGTTGTCATGGACCAAAAAACGAATAAAAAACAGCTGCGAAGCCATATTTTGGAGAGACGCAAGTCCATGTCTGCAAAGGAACGGGAGCAGCTTTCCAGAGAAGTATGCGATCATTTGCTGTCTCATGAAAGGCTGGCTGATGCCAAAGCAATCATGGCTTTCCATCCTTTTGGCGATGAACTGGATATTTTGCCCTTTCTGGATGAGGCAAAAAAGCGGGGCCAAGACATATGGCTACCTCTCACAAACGTTGCCGAGAGACGTCTCATTCCCTATCGGTATACGGGACCGCACATGCTAAAGCAAGGAGTATACGGGATTTGGGAGCCAGACCCTGCTCTGGCAGAGGAAGCGGACGTATCACACTTGGATGCGATCATTGTTCCCGGTGTTGCTTTTGATAGCAAGGGCGGGCGAATGGGGTATGGCGGTGGTTATTATGACCGCTTTCTGGCAACGCTGAAAAAGCTCCCGCTCTTGGTTGGAGTCGGCTTCTCTATACAGGTTGTGGAGCATGTACCCCTAGAGTCTCATGATGTTTTGCTAGATGCAGTTGTCACCGAAAAAGGTCTTCTGCATTTTTGAATGTTTTGTGTCAGTAGCTTTGTCATGCCTTCTACTGTAGCGAATGGTGCTATCCGCCAAGGAAAAACGACGAGACGTTTTTGACAGAAAAGTGTACAATACTATCGAATGAGAAACCGGAGGAATGTATCGTGAGCAAATGGAAGGTAGGCGTTATTTCTGCAAGTGATTCGATTGCCAGAGGAGATCGTGTGGACGATCGTATGCCAATCGTTCGTCATCTGACAAGGGAATGGCTTCAAGTAGATGTCGCTGTATACCGTGCCGTTAGTGATGATATGGAAGATTTGCAAGAACATATGATTGAGCTCGTAGACCGCGAAAAATGCGATCTGTTGATTGTTACGGGGGGCACAGGACTTAGCCCGCGAGACGTAACGCCAGAAGTGACCGCGTGGGTTATTGACAGACCAGTCCCAGGCTTGGCCGAAGAAATGCGTCGTGCTGGTTTGAAGCAATCCCGACGGGCGATGTTGACCCGTGCAGTTGCGGGAACCAGGGGTAATTCGTTGATTATCAACCTCCCTGGTAATCCGAAAGGCGTAGAAATATGTTTTAATGCGATTGGCGATATGCTGTCCGACGCTTTGCACATTTTGCAAGGAACGGGAGAAGCAAACGAAGATTGGGGAGGATTGCATTGGTAGAAAAACCTCAGATGCGGGAAGTGCCAGTGCGTGAAGCGATCGGCATGATGCTTCCTCACGATATGACACAAATTTTACCTGGAGAATTCAAAGGACGCTTGTTCAAAAAAGGACATGTTGTCACCGAGGCGGATATTGAGCCGTTGTTGTCCATTGGCAAAGAGCATATTTACGTGCTGGAGATGCCAGAAGGCTACATCCATGAGGAAGAAGCGGGCATTCGTATTGCGAAGGCTGTTTCCGGACAAGGCTTGACCTTGACGCCTCCTTATGAGGGCAAGGTGTCGATGAAGGCCGCGAGAACAGGTTTAGCTAAAATCAATGAGGAAGCTGTCCATGCGTTGAACAAGCTCGAAGGAATAGCGTTCTCCACGATTTACGGCGATCAGGTCGTGCATCCGGGACATACATTGGCGGCTACGAGAATCATCCCGTTAATTATGGAAGAGTCTCGAATCATCGAGCTGGAGCAACTGGCCAAACAGTATGACGAACCGATTGTACAAGTAAAAACGTTTCAAGATAAAAGAGTGGGACTTGTTACAACAGGGGGAGAAGTTTTCTCTGGCAGAATTGCAGACAAGTTCGGTCCTGTCATTCGAAACAAGGTAGAAGCTCTCGGCTCTACTTTAGTAGACCAGCGTTTTGCGCCAGATGACAAGGAAGCGATCGAACAGCAGATTCATTCGTTCCTCGAGGAAGGGGTCGATCTGATCTTGGTCACGGGGGGCATGTCTGTCGATCCAGATGACCGCACGCCGGGAGCGATTGCAGGAGTAGGAGCGGAAGTAGTGCGCTACGGTACGCCGATGCTGCCGGGTTCCATGTTGATGGTTGCTTACAAAGGTGAAGTGCCGATTCTCGGATTGCCGGGAGCGGTCATGCATGAAACGTTTACTTCCTTTGATGTATTTTTGCCGCGTATTCTGGTTGGGGAGCGAATTGTGGCATCCGATATGACAAGACTCGGATATGGTGGTTTACGAAAGTGCTAGCTGGTTAGACTGGCAAATAACGAAAAGCAAACGACTTCACAAGAAAAAGGAGTGAACACGTATGAGCTCAATTGGGATTCCTGGATTAATCTTAATTTTAGTTTTAGCCTTGGTGCTTTTCGGTCCGAAAAAGCTTCCAGAATTGGGGCGTGCGGTAGGTCATACTTTGAAAGAATTCAAAAATGCTACACGTAGTCTGACAAGCGACGATGAAGACGACGATGAGGAAAAAAAGCGCAAGGAGCTAGCCTCCAAAGAAGCGTCTGCCAAAACAACGCCTGTTGTCGTTGAGAAGGAAGCAGCGGAGCGGGAGCGAATTGAACGCGAAGTTCGTGAAAAAATGGAACGCGAGCGCTTGGAAAAAGAAATCCGCGAAAAGCTGGAGCTAGAGCGCCTGCAAATGGAAAAAGAGCAGAAGAACGCGTAACAGGTAAGGTTGGTGGTTACCATGAAGGATCAGGAAATGACAGTGGTAGAACACCTGACGGAACTGCGCAAGCGCATCATATGGGTGCTGGCCGTGTTTATTGTCGCATTGATCGTCGGTTTTTTCCTCGCCGGTCCACTCGTGGATTATTTAAAGCAAGAACCGATTGCGGATGGCGTGCCCATTGTCTCGTTGCATCCGTCAGACGCACTTCGTGTTTACATGCAGGTTGCCTTCATAGTGGGCGCTGTCATTACACTGCCTGTAGCACTTTATCACGTTTGGCGTTTTGTTTCGCCAGGGATGGAAGTACAGGAAAAGCGCGGGACGCTTTATTTCATCCCGGCGGCTTGTTTTCTGTTTATCGTTGGTATCCTGTTTGGCTACTACGTCGTTTTCCCGATGGTCATGCAGTTTATGACCAGTATTACAGCATCGATGGGTGCAGACCCGAACTACGGAATCGCGCAATACTTTGGCTTCATGTTTAATATGGTCATTCCGTTCGGGATACTGTTCCAGTTGCCGATTATCGTCATGTTCCTGACGAGACTGCGCATCCTCAATCCAATGAGGCTGGCAAAGGCACGACGCTACGCTTACTTTGCACTGGCTGTCGTCGGGATTACCTTGACGCCTCCTGAGATTGTCAGCGATATTCTTGTGATCATTCCTTTGCTGCTTTTGTACGAGCTGAGCATTTGGCTATCCCGTGTTGTTTATCGCAAGCAATTGAAAGAACAAGAAGCGTGGGAACAAGAATACGGTAGTCTGGAAACAAACGAACCCATTCAATAACGAGTATGAGAAAAGTCTTCTGTCCTGAGTGGCAGAGGACTTTTTTGTATTTCAGCAGAAATTTGGAAATACTACGGACGTTATGATTCGGGAGGTGCTGAATGTGTGGCTGATCGTGTGTTTGGCGTTACTCTTTTCAGGGAGTACTGCTCATGCCGCCGGGCTGGGAGAGCCTATCGAACTGTTTGATACGGACAAGCAGCGTGTTGTGGCTAGCTTTGAAAATACAGCTGGATTTCAGGAGGAAGCCCAGCAGATTTTGCAGAGTGTGAGTGGGCGGGTCTTAGAGTTTAATCCATCGTTAGATTCCGCCATGATCGTGAAAATTCCGTTAGTCCCCCCAAAGTCGATGAAACTAAAATCCGCTAATCTCGATGCGATGATTGCAGAGATGTTTGTCATCATGCCCAAAAAAGGGGAGCGTCGTCCGTGGCTGATTTTGCACACGAAAGAATATGAAACGGTCGTTGTGGAGTTTACCGAAAAAGTTGACCATCTGAGGGAGCAAGTGAAATTGCCGTAAAGTGGCGCTTCTTCTTGCAAAAATAAGCCCGGTCGTCCATAAAAAGCGACGAACCGGGCTTTTCGATTATTTCGTGGGAGTGAGGAAGGTTTGAGTGAAGTAGTCTGTATATACGCCCACTCCTAACTGGGTAAAGCCTTTTTCGAGTACGTTTTTGCGATGGCCTGGACTGTTCATCCAGCCTTCATGAGCTTCGATGGCATCCGTATAGCCTGCTGCAATATTCTCACCAGCCATGCTGTAAGCGAGAGAGGCACTTTTCATGCGGTCAAATGGATTACTCCCAGTAGTCGCAGAGATGTGATCGAAGAAATTGTTGCTCTCCATGTCCATGCTGTGTTTTCGTGCCACATCAGCAGCTTTTTCGTTCCATTGAAGGGGCGGAAGCTTGTATCGGTAGCGGGAGATATTGACCAGATCGAGGATTTGCCGCTCTGATGCAGCATTGACCTGTTCTCGTTCACCAACACGAAGCGGCGGGGGATCAAAATTGGGCGCCTGACCTTGATAGGACCATTTCGTTTCGTAAAAACTACCGCGCAATAGCATTTGCGTATCCATCATACGTACAGCGGTGACCTTGTTGCCATTCTGCTTGTCCAAGTAATAAATGTAGGGGGTACCGTCTTTCATGACGAGAGGGCGTTGCTGCTTTTGATTGGTAATTTGGATTTGTGCCCCCTGAAAAGAGAAAGAAACAATGTTTTGTACAGCCAACTGACGCTCGAGTGAGTGCTGGCTGGTGCCGACTCCGATGTTTCCGAGCTTTGCTGTCGGAGCGAGCGAGTACAGATCGACGACTTTGTCATTTGCGATGCCGACTTGCATGTATCGGGCAGGCTCGCGATTGTACACCCACCATTGATAGCCGAGACTGCTTGGCTCTTTGCGGGCGGGCTCACCTAATCGCTTGTGTACTTCCTCAGAAGACATGCCGAGAGCTATGTCAAAAATCGTGTTAGGCTTCTCCTCTCGACTGGGTGCTGCAGGTGGTTTGGTTGTTGCAGCCTTTTGGGGAAGCGGCAGAGAGGCAGGAACCGCATCGGGTGTAGTCTGTTTTTCAGGCTGTCCGATAGTGAATACAGGAGCATGACCGACCCAAGCAGTTTGGGAAGTTTCATCCCAACCGATAGGTTTATTCAAGTGGCGACTGATCATGGACAGAGGTACATATAGTGTTCCTTCGTATTCGAAGGAAGCTGGTATTTCCTTGCCTTCCTCCGTGTAGTACCTGGGCTTTTCGCTTGCGACAATTTCCCGACCATCCCAATAGATGGAGGCGGGGTTAAGCTTGACCCGTATAAAGGAAGTAGTATCCGAAGTGAAGAGACGGCTGATTCCCAAGACTCCCAGGGCAATTAAGCCAATCCAGAGCCATTTGTGCATGGAACAATTCCCTCCTTTTCGAGCTTGCCAGATTCTATGTTTCATTTATATGAGCGTGTCCGAATACTAGAACCTTTTTGCTAGAGAATGCAATTTGATAGGAGGAAGAGTGGTCAAGCAGTTGCAGATGGAAAAAAGTGAGGGAAACTACTTGCAAAGTACATAGTGATTCATTATTATAGGAATTGGGTGTTAGCACTCATAACAGTCGAGTGCTAACAACAGAAATATTGTTTACCTACATTTTTTGAGGAGGGTGTTTTTAGTGCTTAAGCCATTGGGTGACCGTGTGGTAATCGAAGCTATCTCCAAAGACGAAACGACTGCAAGCGGTATCGTTTTGCCTGATTCTGCAAAGGAAAAACCGCAAGAAGGCCGCGTAATCGCAGTAGGTTCTGGCCGTGTTGCTGACAACGGCGAGCGCATCGCTTTGGAAGTAAAAGAAGGCGATAAAGTAATCTTCTCCAAATACGCTGGTACTGAAGTAAAGGTAGACAACAAGGAATACCTCGTGCTGCGCGAATCCGATATCCTCGCGATCATCGGTTAAGGCTCTTAACATAGGAAGTCGAACGAATAAACACATAACAGGAGGTTGAGTTTAGATGGCTAAACAAGTCAAATTCTCTGAAGACGCTCGCCGCTCCATGCTCCGCGGTGTTGAAACTTTGGCAAATGCGGTTAAAGTAACCCTCGGTCCAAAAGGCCGTAACGTGGTTCTTGAGAAAAAATTCGGTTCTCCGTTGATCACGAACGACGGTGTTACCATTGCGAAAGAAATCGAGCTGGAAGACGCTTACGAAAACATGGGTGCGCAACTGGTTAAAGAAGTTGCTACCAAAACCAACGACATCGCTGGTGACGGTACAACAACTGCAACTGTACTTGCTGCAGCTATGATCCGTGAAGGTCTGAAAAACGTAACTGCTGGCGCTAACCCAATGGTTATCCGTCGTGGTATGGAAAAAGCAGTTCGTGCAGCTGTAGAAGAAATCAAATCCATCGCGAAGCCGGTTGAGAACAAATCCTCTATCGCGCAAGTAGCTGCTATTTCCGCTGATGATCCTGAAGTAGGAAACCTGATCGCTGAAGCAATGGAAAAAGTGGGCAAAGATGGCGTAATCACTGTTGAAGAATCCAAAGGATTCGTAACAGAACTGGAAGTAGTAGAAGGTATGCAATTTGACCGTGGCTACGCTTCGCCTTACATGATCACTGACACTGACAAGATGGAAGCGGTTCTGAACAACCCTTACATCCTGATCACTGACAAAAAAATCTCCAACATCCAGGAAGTTCTGCCTGTACTCGAGCAAGTAGTACAAAGCGGCAAACCTCTCTTGATCATCGCTGAAGATGTTGAAGGCGAAGCGCTCGCTACTCTCGTAGTGAACAAACTGCGTGGTACCTTCACAGCTGTAGCGGTTAAAGCTCCTGGCTTCGGCGACCGCCGCAAAGCTATGCTACAAGACATTGCTGCTCTCACTGGCGGCGAAGTGATCACGGAAGAGCTGGGTCTGGACCTGAAATCCACTAAGCTGGAGCAATTGGGTCGCGCTGGTAAAATCGTGGTTACAAAAGAAAACACAACTGTTGTTGAAGGTGCTGGCGACAAGGCTTCCATCGAGGGCCGCGTAACCCAAATCCGTCAACAAATCGAAGATACGACTTCCGATTTCGATCGTGAAAAACTGCAAGAGCGTCTGGCTAAATTGGCTGGCGGCGTAGCAGTAATCAAAGTCGGTGCAGCTACTGAAACCGAATTGAAAGAGAAAAAACTCCGCATCGAGGACGCTCTGAACTCTACTCGCGCAGCAGTAGAAGAAGGTATCGTACCTGGTGGTGGTACTACTTTGATCAACGCAATCAAAGCGGTTGAAGCGATCAATGTAGGTGGCGAAGAGGCTGTAGGTGTACAAATCGTACTCCGTTCCCTGGAAGAGCCAGTTCGTCAAATCGCTGCGAACGCAGGACTCGAAGGTTCTGTAATCGTAGAGCGTCTGAAAAAAGAAGCAGTGGGCATTGGTTTCAACGCAGCTACTGAAGAGTATGTAAACATGCTCGAAGCTGGTATCGTTGACGCGGCGAAAGTTACTCGCTCCGCATTGTCCAACGCTGCATCTGTAGCGGCTATGTTCCTGACTACAGAAGCAGTAATTGCTGACAAACCAGAAGAAAACAAAGCTCCTATGGGCATGCCAGATATGGGTGGCATGGGCGGTATGGGCATGATGTAAGAAAGCGGCGCGCCGTTTTCTTCAAAGAGAGGCAGACAAATCGTCTGTCTCTTTTTTATGTGAAACTGGCGATGGTGAGGATAGTTCATCTGATCGGAGTGTGGGTTGACTTCTTTTAGCACCATTCCGTTAGGTGTGCTTACACTATTCATTGCCGATGATTTGCTTCCAAGCAATTTATCGAAGGACTTACGTCGGGGGCGATAAAATGAGCAAACGCTGGATTAGCTTTGATCTGGATGGAACCTTGATGCAAAACCCGTTTGGAGCGTGGGTATTTCCGGAGATTGCGCGTGTAATCTCCGGTCAATTGGGGAGAGAGCACGACATTGTTTCAGAAATGGTAACCGAGCATGAGCGGCGTATGTCCCAAGAACGCTACGTAGAAGCGTATGATTGGGATGATATCCTTGTTAGTAGATGTGATGAATTGAGTATAGAAAAAAAGATTGATATTGAATCGCTGGTTCGGAAACACTCTGTAATGCCCAAGGTTAATTTGCTCGAGGATGGAATTCTCCAGATGCTCGAGGAGACAAAGAAGCGGGGCTTTTCGCTGGCAGTGGTCACAAATGGATTCCGCAAGTTTCAGGCACCAGTAATGGAGGCATTAGGCTTGCTGGAGTACTTTGATGAGATCATTACGCCAGAACGAGCTGGTACTGGCAAGCCAGACCCAGTTATTTTGCAAAAACTGCAGGGAAAAGTAATTGCTCATGTAGGAGATCGTTTGGATCATGACATTCAACTTGCTAACCGCAGTCATGTAACCTCTATTTTAATAGAGCGAAAATTGCCTGAGGAATTGTTGATGTTCCAACCGCAGATGCGTGCAAATGATCACAGAATGCGTTTGTTCTGTTTGGAGAAGTGGAGGAGGGAGTGCAAGAATCCATTATTGTCAGAGCTTCCGGAGCTTTTCATGCCGCGAATTGTGATTGGTTCTATGGGAGAATTGCTGTCTGTTCTGGATGAACAGGGGGTGGGATAAAATTCTAGGTAATAATGCTTGCGTTTTTGCTGCCGGCTTGGTATGATAACTCTTGTCGCTTTTGAAGGGAATTTTAGAGAGAATGAAAAAAACTTCGAACTTCTAAAAATAACTCTTGATTTTCAAAAGAAGACCTGATATAGTTTAAAAGGTCGGCGCCACAAGCGCTAACGACGAAAGAAAAGAACGATATGCTCTTTGAAAACTGAACAGCGAAAGCGTTAATGAGTCTATCATTAAATGATTTG